>NZ_JBVLTJ010000014.1:0-221826 GCF_055597585.1 Streptomyces sp. AMJ-169 | reverse complement strand
GAAGCTAAGCCTCACAGCGCCGATGGTACTGCAGGGGGGACCCTGTGGGAGAGTAGGACGCCGCCGAACAATCTTTGGAGGACCCCTGGTCCCAGCGTTCAGCTGGGACCAGGGGTCCTTTTGTTTTTACAATGCTTGCGGTACCTAAGACAGGAGTCACCCCATGTCCACCAACTCTCCCGACGACCGACCGGACCGCGACCAGCGCCGGCGGGACAGTGGTGACCGCGGTGATCGTGGTGGCTTCCGTCGCGACGACCGGCCCTCCTTCCGCCGTGACGACCGGGGCGGCCGTGACGACCGCGGCGCCGGCCGGGGCGGTTACGGCAGCGGAGGTCCGCGCCGTGACAACGACCGCCGTGACGATCGTGGCGGCAACGACCGTGGCGGTTACAGCGGTGGCCCCCGCCGTGACAACGACCGTGGTGGCTACGGCGGTCCGCGCCGCGACGACCGTGACCGTGGCCCCCGCCCCTCCTTCCAGCGCGACGACCGCCGTGACAACGACCGGCGCGACGACCGCAGGGACGACCGAGGCGGCTACGGCGGCGGCGCACCCCGCCGTGACGACCGAGGCGGCCGCCCCGGCGGCGGCTACAGCGGCCCCCGCCGCGACGACCGCGGCGGCAACGACCGCCGCGACGACCGCCCCCCCTTCCGCCGCGATGACCGCGACAACCGCGACAGCGGCCGGGGCGGCTACAGCGGCGGCCCGCGCCGTGACAACGACCGGCGCGATGACCGCCGTGACGACCGCAGGGACGACCGTCCGCCCTTCCGCCGTGACAACGACCGCCGTGACGATCGTGGCGGCAGCGACCGGGGCGGTTACAGCGGTGGCCCCCGCCGTGACAACGACCGTGGTGGCTACGGCGGCCCGCGCCGCGACGACCGCGACCGTGGTCCCCGTCCCTCCTTCCAGCGCGACGACCGCCGCGACAACGACCGGCGCGACGACCGCAGGGACGACCGAGGCGGCTACGGCGGCGGCGCACCCCGCCGTGACGACCGAGGCGGCCGCCCCGGCGGCGGCTACAGCGGCCCCCGCCGCGACGACCGCGGCGGCAACGACCGCCGCGACGACCGCCCCGCCTTCCGCCGCGACAACGACCGCCGCGACGACCGCAGGGACGACCGAGGCGGCAACGACCGGGGCGGCTACAGCAGCGGCCCCCGCCGCGACAACGACCGTGGCGGCTACAGCGGCGGCGGTGCCCCCCGCCGTGACGACCGTCGCGACGACCGAGGCGGCCGTCCCGGTGGCGGCTACGGCGGCGGCGGCTACAGCGGCCCCCGCCGTGACGACCGCAGGGACGGCGACCGAGGCGGCTTCCGCCGGGACAACGACCGTGGCGGCTACCGAGGCCGTGACGACCGCGACCGCCGTGACGACCGTGACCGCGAGCCCATCAAGCGCCTCCCGATCCCCGAGGACGTCACCGGCGACGAGATCGACAAGGACGTCCGCCAGGAGCTGCTGAGCCTGCCGAAGACCCTCGCCGAGGACGTCGCGCGCAACCTCGTGATGGTCGCGCGGCTGATCGACGAGGAGCCCGAGAGGGCGTACGGCTACTCCAAGGTGGCGCTGCGGCTGGCGTCGCGTGTGGCCGCCGTGCGGGAGGCGGCCGGGTTCGCGGCGTACGCCAACCAGAAGTACGGCGAGGCGCTCGCGGAGTTCCGGGCGGCGCGGCGGATGACCGGGAACGTGGAGCTGTGGCCGGTCATGGCCGACTGCGAGCGCGGGCTCGGGCGGCCGGAGAAGGCGCTGGACATGGCCGGCGCCCCCGAGGTCAACAAGTTGGACAAGGCGAGCCAGGTCGAGATGCGGCTCGTCGCCGCCGGCGCCCGGCGTGACCTCGGCCAGCTCGACGCGGCCATCGTCACCCTCCAGAGCCCCGAGCTGGCCTCCCACTCGGTGCAGCCGTGGACCGCGCGGCTGCGCTACGCCTACGCGGACGCCCTTCTCGCGGCCGACCGGCGTGACGAGGCGCGCGAGTGGTTCGCCAAGGCCGTCGAGGCGGACCGGGACAGCACCACCGACGCCTCCGACCGGCTGGCCGAACTGGACGGCGTGGAGTTCGTGGACGCCTTCGAGGACGACGAGAACGACACGGCCGAAGCCGACACCCCTGAGGCCGACGCCCCCGTCGAGAACAAGGCCGACGACAAGGCCGACGTCCAGGCTGACGACGACGAGGCTGACGTCCAGGTCGACGATGAAACCGACGTCCAGGATGACGACCAGATCGTCGACAAGGCTGACGCGGAGAACGTCGACAAGGCTGACGCCCCCGTCGAGAAGAAGGCCGAACCGAAGGCCTCCGACGACGAGTGATCGTATGAACTGAAAGGGCCCCTCCTAAGGAGGGGCCCTTTTTGCGTGCTCCTAGGATCTGCGTGCTCCTAGGGACACGCCCCTAGATCTCCAGCGCCCGCAGCACCAACCCCGAAGCCGGTTTCGGCCCGAACGACGTCGACTTGCGCGGCATCGTCACCCCTTGCCGCGCCAGCTCCCGCACGACCTCCTCGCGCACGGGATGCATCAGCACCGCCGTCCCCCCGTCCCGCTCGGCCTTGAGGACGGTCGCGGCGGTGTCGTGGATGTAGGCGACGCGGCTCGGATCGTCCTCGGGGATGTGCCAGAGGTGCCGCAGCAGGGCCGCGTGCAGGACCGTCGCGTCCAGGGTGCGCCAGGCCTGCGGGCGGTCCTCGGGGACCGTGCGGGACAGCAGGCCGGGGTCGGGGCGGTCGGCGAGGTGGAAGGCGCCGTCGCCCGCGAGGAGGTAGGCGTTGCCGGCGCAGGCCGCGTCCGCGAGCGTCTCCAGGGCAGACGCCAGAGGGACGTCCAGGCGCTGTAGGCGGAAGTGGCCCTCCAGGGACGCCAGAGCGTCGGCCAGGGGGAGCCCGGGGAGGTAGCGGTGGATCGCGCGGACGCGCAGCGGGTAGCGGGCGGTGTCCACGAGGAGGACCAGGCCGAGGTCCCAGGCGCTCGGCGAGGGGTGTTCCGCGCGCAGCCGCCGGTAGGTGGCCCAGCGGTGGTGGCCGTCGGCGATGAGGGCCTGGTGGCGGGCGAGGTCCTTGCGGACGCGGGCCTGGTCGGCGGGGTCGGTGAGGGACCACAGGCGGTGGCGGTAGCCGTCGTCCGTGGTCGTCGCCAGCAGGGGCGGGCGGGCCGCCGTCTCCTCGATGAGCCCGGCCGTCGTGCCGTCGCCCCGGTAGGTGAGCAGGAGGGGTTCCAGGTTGGCGCTGGTGGCGCGCATCAGGGCCGCGCGGTCGGCGACGACGTGCGGCATGACGTCCTCGTGGGGCAGCACGATCCCCTCGTCCGGCTCGCTCACCCGCAGGGTGCCGATGAGGCCCCGCTGGAGCATGCCGTCGTCGTGCCGCTGCTCGTACACGTACAGCGCGGGCTCCGGGTCGGGGGCCAGGATGCCCTCGGCGAGCCAGGTGCGCAGGGTCTCGGCGGCCTGTGCGTTGCGGGCGTCCGGGGTGGTGGCCTGCGGCAGGATCAGCCGGACGATGTTGTGGGGGTCCGAGGCGTGCAGCTCGTGCAGGCCGTCGGGGCGGACGACGACGTCGTACGGCGGTGAGGTGACCGCGGCGAGTCCGCCGACCCGGTCGGGGTCGTAGCGCAGGCCTCGGAACGGGGTGAGTTCCAGGCCTCGGGGCGCCGTTGCCTGCGAGTGACCTGCTGTGTTCATCAGGGCATCGTACGTGTGTCAGTGCCATGAGGGATGATCGGGGCAACGGTCGGCGAACGAGGAGCGATGCGGCATGGGGCAGGGTGTGCGGAGGGTTCCGGGGAGCAGTGAGCGGGCCTTGGTCGAGGCGTACGACACGGCGCTGCTGGATCTCGACGGGGTGGTGTACGCGGGCGGCGACGCGATCGCGCACGCCGTCGAGTCGCTGGAGACGGCCCGCGCGCGGGGTATGCGCCTGGCGTACGTGACGAACAACGCGCTGCGTACGCCGGACACGGTGGCGGATCACCTGAGCGAGCTGGGGATACCGACGGAGGCGGCCGACGTCATCACGTCCGCGCAGGCCGTCGCCCGGCTGATCAGCGAGCAGGTCCCCGTGGGCGCGCGCGTGCTGGTGATCGGCGGGGAGGGGCTGCGGGTCGCGCTGCGCGAGCGGGGTCTGGTCCCGGTCGACTCGGCGGACGACGACCCGGCGGCCGTCGTCCAGGGGTTCGGCGGCCCGGACCTGCCCTGGGGCCGGTTCGCGGAGGCCTCGTACGCCATCGCGCGCGGGGTGCCCTGGTTCGCGTCGAACACCGATCTGACGATCCCCAGCGGGCGCGGGATCGCGCCGGGCAACGGGGCGGCCGTCGCGGTCGTACGCATCGCGACCGGGGCCGAGCCGCAGGTCGCGGGGAAGCCGTTGCCGCCGATGCATCGCGAGACGATCCTGCGGACGGGGGCGGAGCGGCCGTTGGTCGTGGGGGACCGGCTGGACACGGACATCGAGGGGGCGTTCAACGGGGGAGTGGACTCGATCCTCGTGCTCACCGGGGTCACCGACGGCGCCCAGCTCCTGGCCGCGCCGCCGCAGCACCGGCCGACCTACGTGGACCGGGACCTGCGCGGGCTGCTCACCGGCCAGCCGGAGGTCGTGCCCGCCGGGGACGGCTTCCGCTGCGGGGGCTGGACCGCCACCGCCGGCACCGAGCTGGAGCTGGCCGGCGACGGCGACGTCCTGGACGGCCTGCGGGCGCTGTGCGCGGCGGCGTGGACGGCGGCCGGGGAGGGGGCGTGCGAGCTGGACGGGGGGAAGGCGCTGGCGCGGCTCGGGCTCTGAGCAGGTTCCGGAGCGGCCTCGCAGCTGAACTCCCTTACGGAGCAAGCCTTTTGGCCCCGCCGGCAAGACTCCCCAGGTCAGCCCCCTCAACCCGCATAGCAGGGTAGGCTAACCTAACCTCCGTGTTGGTCGACAGTGCTCCCGAACAGCGCGCGGAGGCACCCCCCGCGCCCCCGAACCGGCGGGGGATACGTACCGCCGGGCTGCTCCTGGCGGTGGTGCTCCTCGCGGCGGTCGCCGTCGCGAGCATCGCCGTCGGGGCGAAAGAGCTGTCGCTCGGGCAGGTGTGGCACGGCCTGTTCCAGGACACCGGCGACTACGCGGACGTCGTCGTCGCCGACCGGCTCGCGCGGACCTGGCTCGGCCTGCTGGCCGGCGCCGCGCTCGGGCTCTCGGGGGCCGTCCTCCAGGCGCTGACCCGCAATCCGCTGGCCGACCCGGGGCTGCTCGGGATCAACGCCGGCGCCTCGGCCGCCGTCGTCACCGCCATCTCGTTCTTCGGCGTCACGAGCCTGAGCGGGTATGTGTGGTTCGCCTTCGTGGGCGCGGCGGCGGTCGGCGCGCTGGTGTGGTTCCTCGGCGGCAGCCGCGGCGCGACCCCGGTCCGCCTCGCGCTCGCCGGCACGGCGGTCACCGCCGCGCTCTACGGCTACCTCCAAGCCGTCATGATCATGGACGACGCGGCGCTGGCCCGGATGCGGTTCTGGACCGTCGGCTCGCTCTCCTCCGCGCGGACCGAGACGATCCTCCAGGTCCTGCCGTTCCTCGCCGTCGGCGCCCTCCTGGCGCTCGCCCTCGCCCGCCCGCTGAACGCGGTGGCCATGGGCGACGACACCGCCAAGGCGCTCGGCGCCCACCTCAACCGCACCCGCGCGCTGTCGATGCTGGCGGCGACCCTGCTGTGCGGGGCGGCCACCGCGGCCTGCGGTCCGATCGCGTTCGTCGGCCTGATGGTGCCGCACGCCGTGCGCTCCTTCACCGGCCCCGACCTGCGCTGGATCCTGCCGTACGCGGCTGTCCTCGCGCCGGTCCTGCTGCTCGCCTCCGACGTCGCGGGCCGGGTCGTGGCCCGCCCCTCCGAGGTCCAGGTCGGCATCGTCACCGCGATCGTCGGCGGCCCGGTCTTCATCTTTCTCGTACGACGGCGGAGGACGGCGCAGCTGTGACGACGAACCAGAAGCCCCAGCCGAAGCGCCCGGCCCAGCTCAAGTCCCCGGCCCGCCCCCGCACCCGCACCCTGCGCACCCGAGGCCTCTCTCTGCGCTTCGACCCCCGCGCCCTGACCGTCACCCTCCTCCTGCTCCTGGCCGCGCTCGCCGCGAGCGTCGTCCTCATCGGGACCGGCGACTTCCCGATCCCCGCCGCCGACGTGCTCAAAGTCCTGTCCGGGGACGGGAATCCGGGCCAGGAGTTCATCGTCAACGAGCTGCGGCTGCCGCGGGTCCTGGTCGGGCTGCTCGTCGGTGCCTGTCTCGGGCTCGGCGGCGCGCTCTTCCAGGCCGTGTCCCGCAATCCGCTGGGCAGCCCCGACGTGCTCGGGCTCAGCCAGGGGGCGACGTCCGGGGCGCTGGTGATGATCGTGCTGTTCTCCGGCTCCGCCGCCCAGGTCACCGTCGGCGCGCTGGCCGGCGGTCTCGCCACCGGGCTGCTGATCTATCTGCTCGCGTGGAAGCGGGGCGTGCACGGCTACCGGCTCGTCCTGGTCGGCATCGGCGTCTCCGCCGTCGCGACCGCCGTCAACGGCTACCTCATCACCAAGGCGGACATCTCCGACGCCGCGCGGGCCGTCGTATGGATGACCGGGACGCTCGACGGGCGGGGCTGGAAGCAGGTGTGGCCGCTGCTCGGGCTCGCCTGTGTGCTGGTGCCGGTCGTGCTCGCCAACGCGCGGGGGCTGCGGATGATGGAGATGGGGGACGACGTCTCGCACGCGCTCGGGGTGCGGGTGGAGCGGGTGCGGATGCTGTCGCTGGTGGCGGCGGTGCTGCTGACGGCGTCGGCGACGGCCGCCGCCGGGCCCGTCGGGTTCGTCGCGCTCACCGCTCCGCAGCTCGCCCGGCGGCTCACCCGCTCGCCGGGGCCCAACCTCGTACCGGCCCTCTGCATGGGCGCGGCGCTCCTCGTCACCGCCGACTGGGCGTCCCAACGGGCGTTCGGGGACGGGCAGTTGCCGGTCGGCGTGGTCACCGGGGTGCTCGGCGGGGGCTACCTGCTGTGGCTGCTGGTGACCGAGCGGAAGGCGGGACGGATATGAGCGGATCGTATGACCGCAACAGCGCGCCAACTTCGGCCGACGCCCTCGCCCCGGCTACCGCCTCTGCCCCCGCCCCCGACTCGGCACACCCCAACCCCCCAAGGAGCACCGTGAACCGCCTGTCCGCCGAGAACGTCACCCTCGCCTACGACCAGCGGGTCATCGCCGAGCAGCTGTCGGTGGAGATCCCCGACCACTCCTTCACGGTGATCGTCGGACCCAACGCGTGCGGCAAGTCCACGCTGCTGCGGGCGCTGTCGCGGATGCTGAAGCCGCAGGCCGGAAGGGTGCTGCTGGACGGGCAGGTCATCCAGTCGATGCCGGCGAAGAAGGTCGCCCGCACCCTCGGGCTGCTCCCGCAGTCGTCCATCGCGCCGGACGGCATCACCGTCGCCGACCTCGTCGGCCGCGGGCGCTACCCCCACCAGGGCATCCTGCGCCAGTGGTCGACGGAGGACGAGAGAGTCGTCCAGGAGTCGATGCGGCAGACCGGGGTGGACGGGCTCGGGGACCGGTACGTCGACGAGCTGTCCGGCGGGCAGCGGCAGCGGGTGTGGATCGCGATGGCGCTGGCCCAGCAGACCCCGCTGCTGCTGCTCGACGAGCCGACGACGTACCTCGACATCCAGCACCAGATAGACGTCCTCGACCTGTGCGCGCAGCTCCACGAGGAGCAGGGCCGCACCCTGGTCGCCGTCCTGCACGACCTCAACCACGCCGCCCGCTACGCCACCCACCTCATCGCCCTCAAGGACGGCGAGCTGATCGCGCAGGGCGCCCCCAAGGACATCGTCACCGCCGGCCTCGTCGAGGAGGTGTTCGGGCTGCGCTGCCAGATCATCGACGATCCCGAGACGGGCACGCCGCTGGTGGTGCCGGCCGCCCGCAAGTCCCGCGCGAGGAAGGCGCCCGCCGAGAGCGCCACAGCGGCTTCCTGAAGAAGGCGCCCGCCCGGAGCGCTACAGCAGCTTCCTGAGGCTGAACAGGTCCCGCAGCCCCGCCTCCAGCCGTACCCGCCCCGCCGCCCAGGACTGCGCGAAGTTCAGCTCCCCGGCGACCAGGGCGACGAGGTCGTCCCCGGTCATCGTCAGCCGTATCTGCGCCTTCTCGGCCGGCGGGCCGGGGCGTACGTCGTCGACCTCGATGCGCCCGCCGGTCATCCGGCCGGTGAAGGTGACGTCGAGGTCGGTTATGCGGCAGCTCACCGTGCGCTCCATCGCGGTCGCCGCGCGGACGTCGCCCTCGGCGCCGCCCATGTTCCGCGAGAGCTGTTCCAGTGCCGTGCGGCACTCTTCGATCGTGGCCATCGGGAGCGACGGTACACCGGGGGTTCGCGGCCGTTGTCAGGGGTTCGCGGTAGCGTCGGGGGCATGAACGACGCAGCCGAAGGACCCACCGGGAACCCCGAGGTCGACGCCCACCTCGCCCGGCTCGCCGAGACCGCGCACCTCGCGGCCGAGGGACACCTCGCCGTGTACGAGGATGTGCACCGGGGGCTGCGCGACGCGCTCACCGCGCTCGACGCCCGCCCGGGAACTCCTGGGCCCCCGTCGTCGTAGATCAGGTAGGACCAGGTAGGAGGAGCAACCCACAGTGGCAGGAGTCGCACGGCGCCGTCTGGACGCCGAGTTGGTACGGCGCAAGCTCGCGCGGTCGCGGGAGCACGCGAGCCAGCTCATCGAGGCGGGGCGGGTGAGCGTCGGCAAGGCCGTCGCCACGAAGGCGGCCACGCAGGTGGAGACGGCCGCCGCGATCGTCGTGCAGACCGACGACAGCGACCCCGAGTACGTCTCCCGCGGCGGGCACAAACTCGCGGGCGCGCTGGAGGTGTTCGGGCCGCGGGGGCTCGTCGTCGCCGGGCGGCGCGCGCTCGACGCCGGGGCGTCGACCGGGGGGTTCACCGATGTGCTGCTGCGCGCGGGGGCGGCGCGCGTCGTCGCCGTCGACGTCGGATACGGACAACTCGCCTGGTCTCTCCGGAGCGATGAACGCGTCACCGTCAAGGACCGTACGAACGTACGCGAGTTGACGCTTGAAGCGATCGATGGGGAGCCTGTGGATCTTGTCGTGGGGGACTTGTCCTTCATCCCGCTCGGGCTGGTGCTGCCCGCCCTGAAGCGGTGCACGAAGCCGGACGCGGATCTGGTGATGATGGTCAAGCCGCAGTTCGAGGTGGGGAAGGAGCGGCTCGGCAGCGGGGGCGTCGTGCGCAGCCCCGCGCTGCGCGCCGAGGCGGTGTGCGGGGTCGCCGCGCGCGCCGCCGAGCTGGGGCTCGGGGTGAACGGGGTCACAGCCAGCCCGTTGCCCGGACCGTCGGGGAATGTCGAATACTTTCTGTGGCTGCGCGCCGGAGCGCCCGCTCTGGACCCGGCCGACGTTGACCGTGCAGTGGCGGAGGGGCCGCGTTGACACAGAACTCAGCTCGTACTGTTTTCCTGCTCGCGCACACCGGACGGCCCGCGGCCATCCGCAGCGCCGAGCTGGTCGTCAAGGGTCTGGTGCGGTCCGGGATCAAGGTCCGGGTGCTGGAGTACGAGGCCCGTGACCTGCCGTTGCCCGAGCAGGTCGAGCTGGTCTCCGAGGCGACGCCGCAGTGTCTCGAAGGGTGTGAGCTGCTGATCGTCCTCGGCGGGGACGGGACGCTGCTGCGCGGCGCCGAGTTCGCCCGCGCGTCCGGGGTGCCGATGCTCGGCGTCAACCTCGGGAGCGTGGGGTTCCTCGCGGAGGCCGAGCGGGACGACCTCGACAAGGTCGTCGACCGGGTCGTCACCAAGGCGTACGAGGTCGAGGAGCGGATGACCGTCGATGTGGTCGTCCACAGCAACGGGGACATCGTCCACACCGACTGGGCGCTGAACGAGGCGGCGGTCCAGAAGGCCGGGGCCGAGAAGCTGCTCGAGGTCGTGCTGGAGATCGACGGGCGGCCGGTCACCGGGTTCGGGTGCGACGGGATCTGCCTGTCCACGCCCACCGGGTCCACCGCGTACGCCTTCTCCGCCGGGGGGCCCGTGGTGTGGCCCGAGGTGGAGGCGCTGCTGATGGTGCCGATCAGCGCGCACGCGCTGTTCGCCAAGCCGCTGGTCACGTCGCCGGACTCGGTGCTGGCCGTGGAGGTGCTGCCGCACATCCCGCCGGGGGTGCTGTGGTGCGACGGGCGGCGGACGGTCGAACTGCCGCCCGGGGCCCGGGTGGAGGTCCGGCGCGGGGCGGTGCCGGTACGGCTGGCCCGGCTGCATCATGCTTCGTTCACTGATCGGCTGGTGGCGAAGTTCGCGTTGCCCGTTTCCGGGTGGCGGGGGGCGCCGCACTGAAAAGTTCCGCCCGGCACTGAAGAGTTCCGCCCGGCACCGAGGAGAGTTCCGCCCGTCCGGGTGACAAGGGCGCCTCGCGCTTCTCCCGCCCCACCTCGTATGGTCTTCTGCGTGCTGGAAGAGATGCGGATACGGTCCCTCGGAGTCATCGACGACGCGGTCGTCGAACTGTCGCCCGGGTTCACCGCCGTGACCGGTGAGACGGGTGCGGGCAAGACCATGGTGGTCACCAGCCTGGGGCTGCTGCTCGGTGGGCGGGCCGATCCGGCGCTGGTGCGGATCGGTGCCGAACGGGCGGTCGTCGAGGGGCGGATCTCGCTGCCGCCGGGCGCCGCCGTCGTCGTACGGGCCGAGGAGGCCGGGGCCGAACTGGACGACGGGGCGCTGCTGATCAGCCGTACCGTGTCCGCCGAGGGGCGGTCGCGGGCGCATGTCGGGGGGCGGAGCGTGCCCGTCGGGGTGCTGGCCGAGCTCGCCGACGAACTGGCGGCCGTGCACGGGCAGACCGATCAGCAGGGGCTGCTGAAGCTGACGCGGCAGCGGCAGGCGCTGGACCGGTACGCGGGGGACGCGGTCGCAGGGCCGCTCGCCGGGTACGGCGGGGCCTACCGGCGGCTGCGGGCGGTGGTCCAGGAGCTGGACGAGATCACCACGCGCGCGCGTGAGCGGGCCCAGGAGGCCGACATGCTGCGCTACGGCCTCGACGAGATCGCGGCCGTCGAACCGCGCGCCGGCGAGGACGCGGAGCTGGCGGAGGAGGCGGAGCGGCTCGGGCACGCGGAGGCGCTGTCGTCGGCGGCGGCCGTCTCGCACGCCGCCCTCGCCGGCCACCCCGAGGACCCGGAGGGCATCGACGCGACGACCCTCGTGGCGGGCGCCCAGCGCGCCCTGGAGGCGGTGCGCTCCTACGACCCCGCGCTGGCCGCCCTCGCCGACCGGATCGGCGAGCTGGGCATCCTCCTCGGCGACGTCGCGGGCGAACTCGCCGGATACGCCGACGACTTGGACGCCGACCCGCTGCGGCTCGCGGCGGTGGAGGAACGCCGGGCGGCGCTGACGGCGCTGACCCGCAAGTACGGCGCCGACGTGAACGCCGTGCTGGAGTGGGCGCAGACGAGCGCGGCGCGGCTGACCGAGCTGGACTCCGACGACGAGCGGATCGACGAGCTGACGGCCGAGCGGGACGCCCTGCGCGGCGAACTCGGCGCGCTGGCCCAGGCGTTGACCGACGCCCGCACCGAGGCCGCCGAACGCTTCGCCGCCGCCGTCACCGCCGAACTCGCGTCCCTGGCGATGCCGCACGCGCGCGTGTCCTTCGCGATCCGGCAGACCGAGGACGCGGCGGGCGTCGAGGTGAACGGGCGTACGGTCGCGTACGGGCCCGCGGGCGCCGACGAGGTCGAACTCCTCCTCGCCCCGCACCCGGGCGCTCCGGCCCGGCCGATCGCCAAGGGCGCCTCCGGCGGTGAGCTGTCGCGCGTGATGCTCGCGGTGGAGGTCGTCTTCGCGGGCACCGACCCCGTCCCGACGTACCTCTTCGACGAGGTCGACGCGGGTGTCGGCGGCAAGGCGGCGGTCGAGATCGGGCGGCGCCTGGCGAAGCTCGCGAAGACGGCCCAGGTCATCGTCGTCACCCATCTCCCGCAGGTCGCGGCGTTCGCCGACCGGCAGTTGCTGGTCGAGAAGACCGACGACGGGTCGGTCACCCGCTCCGGGGTGAAGGTCCTGGAGGGGGAGGAACGGGTGCGCGAGCTGTCGCGGATGCTCGCCGGGCAGGAGGACTCCGAGACGGCCCGGGCGCACGCGGAGGAGCTGCTGGCGACGGCCCGGGGGGACGCGTAACGGGTTTCTCTTCGTACAGCGTCCCGTACATCCGTTCCCCCGTAACCCCCCGCCCTCACTCGTGTGGGTGACAGCAGGGCGGGCGGGGCGGGGTCCGGGTTGTCGGGTGGGGCGGAACACCCGTGCGTGCTGGCATCCTTGGCGGGAGACCTGGAGGGACGGAGGAACGTGTGCGGTCCACGCCACCGGCTCCTCCTTCGGTACGTTTCCTCGTGCCCGTCCCCCGCCGAAGCCGAACTCAGGAGCCCCGGCCGCGTGAGCCACGTGAGCAGCCCTTCGTCCCAGGGCCAGGCGCCGCTGCGCACCGTGCAGGTGCTGGGCGGCGGCGACGCCGGGAGCAGCGCCCATGTGCGCTCCCTGACCGAGGGGCTCGTCGCACGGGGCGTACGGGTGACGGTGTGCGCCCCCGCTGACGCCGAACACGCCTACGACTTCTCCGGCGCCGGCGCCGATCACGCACCCGTGCCGCGCAGCAGCGACCCCGGGTCCGTCGCGGCGCTGCGGGCGGCCTGCGCGGACGCCGACCTCGTCCACGCGCACGGGCTGCACGCCTCCTTCCGCGCCGCCCTCGCCCTCGGCGGCCGGCGCACCCCGCTGGTCGTGACCTGGCACAACCGGGCCCGCGCGGAAGGCGCCCGGGCCCATCTGCTGCGCCTGCTGGAGCGGCGGGTGGTGAAGGCGGCGACGATCGTCCTCGGCGCGACCTCCGAACTCGTCGACCGCGCCCGCTCCACCGGCGCCCGCGACGCCCGTCTCGCCGCCTGCGCCCTCCCCGGCCGCCGCCCATCCCTCGCCGCCGAACCGCCGGGCCCCAAGGTCCGCGCCGAACTCGGCGCCACCGAACGCCCGTTGCTCCTCACCGCCGGCCCCCTCGACCGCCACCGCGGCTACGACGTCCTCCTCGACGCCGCCCGCTCCTGGCGCCGCCTCGACCCGCTCCCGCTCGCCGTCATCGCCGGAGAGGGGCCGCTGCGCGCCGACTTGCAGCTGCGCATCGAGCAAGAGGGCCTGCCCGTACGGCTGGTGGGGCGCCGCGACGACCTCCCCGAACTCCTCACCGCCGCCGACCTCGCCCTCCTCCCGGCCGCCGACGAGTCCCGCTCGGTCCTGGCCCAGGAGGCGCTGCACGCCGGGGTGCCGCTGGTCGCCCCCGCGACCGGCGGAGTCCGCGAACTGGTCGGCGACGCCGCCGAGTTGATCCCGTCCGGCGACCCGGTCGCCCTCGCCGCCGCCGTCCTGCGCCTGCTCGGCGACCCCGAACGCCGGGAGCGGCTGCGGGAGTCGGGGGTGAGGCAGGCGGCGACCTGGCCGACGGAGGACGAGACGGTGGCGCAAGTGCTGAGTGTGTACGACGAGTTGACGCAGCTTCGGCCGATCGGCTGACGGGCCTTCTCTGAAGGGGGTTCCTTGAAAGGGGCTCTCCGGAGAAGCGGCCGGCGCTAGCGCACGTGCCGGCGCGCCCGCAGCGCCAGGCTCAACGCCAGTACCGTCTCCGGGTCTTCGAGGTCCGTCCCCAGCAACTCGCCGATCCGCGCGAGGCGGTTGTACAGGGTCTGCCGGTTGAGGTGGAGTTCGCGGGCCGTCTCCGCCTTGCGGCCCGCGTGGGCCAAGTACGTCTCCAGGGTGGGCAGGAGCGGGGGCTTCGCGCGGCGGTCGTGCGCTTGCAGGGCGCCGAGCGCGCGGTCCACGAAGGCCGACAGGTCGGGGTGGTCGCGCAGCCGCCACAGCAGGAGGTCGATGTCGAGGCGGCGGGCGTCGTACCAGGGCCGGTCGGGCAGGCCCTCGGCCGCCGTCGCCGTCTCCGCCGCGTGCCGCAGGCCCGCCGACGCCGCCGGCCAGCCGCCCGCCACCCCGACGACCACGACCGGCGCCCGCGCGCCCGGACGGCGTGCGCCGGTGCGGTCCACGCCCGCGCGCAGCGCCGCCGCGACCCGGTCCGCGACCGTCGCGCGCTCCTGCTCCGTGCGCAGGCCCAGCAGGACCAGGACCCGGCCCTCGACCGGCCGCACCCCGAGCAGGACCGGGACGCCCGCCGACGCCAGCTCCTCCGCCAGCGCGCGGGCGAGCAGCGCCCAGCGGCCGGGGTCGCCCAGCCGCATCACCACCGGCAGCAGCGGGCCCGCGCCCGGCTTGAACCCGAGGACGCGTGCCTGCGCCGGGGCGTCCTCGGCGGCGATCCGGCCCTCCGCGAGGTCCGTGAGGAAGTCCCCCCGCCCGCGCGCGGCCAGCTCCTCCTCCTGGCGCGCCTGCATGAGGACGACCGCGAGAATCCCGGCCGCCCGCTCCGCCGCCATCCGGTGTACGGGGGCGAGCGGGGAGCGCACGGGAAGGAGCGCGAGCCGGGCGCGCGCAGGACCCGCGCTCCCCGGTGAACCGGCGTTCCCTGGAGAACCGGCGCTCATGTCCCCGGGCACATCCACCACCACCGCCCCCGAAGGCGCCTCCTTCCGCGCCCCCCGCAGCCCCTCCCACACCTGAAGCGGATCGGCCCCCTCGGACCCCGCCCCGGCGGCGTACAGCAACTGCCCCTCGACCGTCTCCAGGAACACCGGATTACCGCTGAAGTCGGCCAGGATGCGCAGCACTTGAGGGATGCCCCCGCCGCCCAGCAGCGCCTGCGTGCACCGCCGGTGCACCTCCTCCGCGCGCTGGAGCAGCGCGTAGTGCCCGTTGACGATCTCGGTGTGGATCTCCTCGGTGACCGTCACGAACGGCACCTCGCGATGGAGCTGTACCAGCGGCAGCCCGGTCGTACGGGCGGTGTCGACGAGGGCGGCGGGCAGCCGGGTGAACCGCGGGCCCAGTTCGATGACCAGCGCCGCGATGCCCCGCTCGGCCAGCGTGCGGACGAACGCGCGCTGTTCGGCGGGGCGGGTGCCGAGGCCGTACCCGGTGGTCAGGAGCAGTTCGCCGCCCTTCAGCAGCGAGGCGATGTGCGGGACCTCGCCCGCGTGCACCCACCGCACGGCCCGCTCCAGCCGGTCCGCGCCCGCCAGCACCTCCGGCAGCCCGCCCCGCAGCCCCGGCAGCTCCAGCGCCCGCCGCACGGTGATGCCGGTGCGCTCGAACTCGACGGGGCCGCTCAGGGGGCCGTTCACGGGGCTGTCCATACGGCGACGCTACCGGGCCGGCGGACCGATCCCGCCCCGGCCGGCCCGGCAGCGGGACCTGTCCTGACCTCGGCCTACGCCGGTGTGGGTTCCAGTTGGCCTCGTCCACTCGGGTGGCCTTGGCCTGCAGGTGTTCTGTGTGGTTCTGTCGACGTGTCCATGGCTCCGTCCTGCTGAGATGTCCTTTTCCTCCGTTGGTTGGCTGAGGTGGCGACGATCTCGCTGAGCGGGATCTGGCGCGCGGCGGCAGTGAGCCAGTAGAAGGTGCGGCATCGGCCGGGGGTGCCTCGTTCTTCTCGGGTTTCATGTCGGCTGTGGAGCCAGCCGCTGGTGCGCAACGTCTTCAGGTGTCGGTGGAGAGCGGCTCGGGTGAAGCCGGTGGCCGAGTGGATCTGGCTCTCGTAGGTGGATTTCTCCGACATCTCGAAGAGGTGCTGGAGAAGCGGGACCATCGCGGCGGGGATGCGTAGGGGCCGGGGTGTCGGTTCGTGGGGGTGCAAGGGTGTGAGGGCGGTTCCCTGGCCGTCGAAGACGGCCGCTGCAGCGTCGAGGTCTTCGCGCCGGGGTAGATCCTTTATCCGTTCTTCGAGGGCCTTGCCCATGAGGTGTTGAACTTTCGGTTCTATGAGTTCCTGCAGGAGCCGTTCTCCGTGGATGGTCGGGCGCTGCGGGCTGTGGCGGACTGAGCGTTCGAAAAGTTGGACGCTGAGGGCCTCTTCTAGCTTCTTCATCTGATCGCAGAGGCGGCTGGGCTGGATGCCGAGGTAGTCGGCTGCTGTCGTCATGGAGGGGAAGGCCATGAGGATCTGGAACCGGCGAAGACCGAGCCAGCCGTTCGCTGCCTCCTCAATGCCGCGGCGGATCGAGGTGGGAAGCGAGTGGTCGGCGGGCTGCTGTTGGTAGCGGTGCAGCCCCTTGTTCCCTGCGATGCGACGCGGGATGCCGAGGCCCGCCAGGCGCCGCAGGACCGAACCGTTGTCGGCTCCGGTCTCTCGCGCGATCTCGATGGAGGAGCGGTGATGCGTGACGTACTGGTCGCGCAGCCAGTCGTCGTCGAAGATATGCGGGCGATTGCCGCGATAGACGGGAACGCCAAGTTCCTTGGCTCTCTTGATCACATACGCGCGCGGCAGGGAGAAGGATTCGGCGAGTTCGCGTAGAGGGGTGCGGTTCTTCACGTACCGCTCGTGCAGAAACTCCGGGGTGAGGATCTCCCTTCCTCGTTCGCGCAGCCGCCAGATTCCGTACTCGGTGAAGGACGCTGCGGAGTTGTGGAACAACCGCTTCCAGGAGTCCTCGAACGTGCTGCCCAGTTCCTGGAAGTCTTCCGCAGTGAGCGAGTCGGCCAGGTCGGTCAGACAGTGGTCGACGTGCTTGAAGGTGGTGTCTGCGGCCGTGGTCTGGTCGATGCTGATGCGGTCGAGGGCCCGTTGTGCCTGGAGTAGAGGGTGCGTCTGTTCCAGGCGGTTGGATTCGACGGCAGTGAGGTCGGCCCCGCAGAGGCTCCTGCGGTCGGTTTGCCGCATGCAGTGCCCGGGCTGGATCACCCCCAGTGACCTGGGCCCGCGCTCGCGCGGCTCCTTGCGGCAAGACGGGCAGAGGGCCTGCAGGACGGCGCTGTGTCGGGTGCAGGCGAATGCCCAGGGCAGCCACCAGTTCGTCAGCCCTCGTCCGTGGGACTCACACAGGCACTGCGGGCAGAATCGCCAGTGGGGTACGAAGCGGCCGAAAATCTCGGGCGCGATGACCGTTCGGTCGAGCCAGCCCGTTGGCAGTCCTGCCATCTTCTCCAAAGGGCGGAGCTTCTCGGGGGGAAGGCCGAGGAGGGTGTGGGTGCGGTCGAATCGTGCATCGGTCTTCAGACCGAGCGCATCCAGGAGGCCGGGAAGGGGGGTGCGTGAGCGTCGGGCGAGGGCTTCCAGCCAGCTGTCGATGCTCTCGCCGGGCATCGGGAGGACGCGGATCGCGAGCGTGCGGGCATCGTTCACGACTCCTCCTTCGAGGGCCTGCTGGTCAGTCGGCCCTCGTCGAATGCCTGCTGGAGCTCTTCGCGTTGCTTCTCCGAGGCGGCGTCGCCCTTCACTTTGTCCAGCAGCGGCTTGTCCAGGCGTTCGGCACCGGTGCGGACCGCGCGCTGGCAACCTCGGTTGATCAAGGTCATGAGCGAGCCGATGTGCCCGCCGCTGCGGGCGAAGAGGTAATCGGAGAGTTCGTCAGCGATCATCCCGGGGTGCTTGTCGGCGAGGACTACGCGCTCCTCGATCGCCAGCAGGATGCTGCGCCAGCCGATGCGGCCTGCCTCGGAAGTAATCGAGAACGCGGCCAGGCCCAATGGCGTGGTGCGGCGTCCGGTCTGCGCCAGGGCCACGGCGTCGTCGCTGCAGCCCTCGCTGAACAGGCCCTGCCGCTCCAGGCCGACTCCGATGAACAGCAAGGTGACCGGGAACTCGTTGGCGATGTACTTG
Organism: Streptomyces sp. AMJ-169; assembly: GCF_055597585.1. NCBI lineage: Bacteria > Bacillati > Actinomycetota > Actinomycetes > Kitasatosporales > Streptomycetaceae > Streptomyces > Streptomyces sp. AMJ-169. The sequence continues at coordinate 204,044 of NZ_JBVLTJ010000014.1, read as the reverse complement.
AAGTGATTGCTGACCTCGATCCCAGTCCTGTTCCTCCACTTCAGGAAGTGGAGGTCGTCGACGATCAGCAGCTGGGTCTCCGAGGAGAGCACCGAGTCCAGGGCCCGGAAGCCGAAGTCGGCGGCGGTGCCCCGGAACCGGCCCGGGTGGCCGTAGTACTCCAAGATGGCCCGGTTGAAGTCCCGCATGCCGGTGTTGCTGGTCAGCCCGACCCGGCAGACGGGCCAGCGCTCGTGCCCCTCGTCGGTGTAGCGGCCCTGTTCCTTGATGATCCGGCGGTGGAGCCTGCGGGCGAACGCGAGCACCGCGGTGGTCTTCCCCAGCCCGGGAAAGGCGTCGAGCGCGATGGCGCCCTTGACTTTGTCTCCGTCCTGCTCGTTGCTGTCGAAGATGTCCCACAGGTCCTCGTGCAGGGCTTTGAGCTGCGGTGTCTGAAGGGGACCGAGGTTCGCGTGCCACTTGCGGCGGTCGCGGTTGTACTCGCCCAGGGCTGAGTCGGCCAACTGCTTGAGCTGTCGACGGGACAACTGTTCGGGCTTTGCCCGCCGTGGTGCTTCCGCCATGCGCTGGAAGCCCTCTTTGCGGGAGAGCGTGAGGCGGTCCAGCTTGGACCGCAGATCGGCGCCATCGTCTCGGCCGCCGCGGGAGCTACTCGTCATCGTCATCGGTGTCCCTCAGAGCGGTTGCGTAGAAGTCGATGTCCTCGGCCAGTTCCTCCAGGCCGTCCGCGTCGTCGTCGCCTGCCACGGGCTCGGCGGTCGACTCGATCGCAGGCTGGATGGGCTGGTCGGGCAAGGACAGGACCCGGGCGACAGACGGCAGCCCGCTGACCGGTTCCTGCGTCGCAGGCAGGGGCAGGGCCACCTGCTCGCGGGAGAGGCGAAGGGCCATCCTGCGTTCGGCCAGCGAGTTCCCCAGGCCCAGGTCCCACCGCTCCAGCAGGAGGGACAGGGCGAGCCGGTCGTTCGGGTAGGTGTATTTCTGTGCTGCCAGGCGCCGGGCGAACTGCAGCGCCTCGACGCTCAGCGGCATGTCCTGCCCGGCGGCGTGCTCCCACCGCAACGCGTGCCACTTGCGTTCCCGGTCCCGGAAGTAGATCTGGTTGATGTCGTCCGGGTCGGCGAAGAAGTCCCAGCGCCGTTGCTCCAGCTCGACCCCGTTGTTGACCATGTCGCGCAGGCCGTCCAGCGCCGGGCCGTTGTAGCGCCGGCGCTCGATCTCGACACCGTAGCTCTGGACGGTCCGCCGCGTGACGTCCAGGAACTCGTAGGCCAGATCAGGGCTGCTGGGCACCTCGATGTAGCCGGCCCTGGCGAGTCCGTGCTCGAACATCTTCGCCGGGGACAGCCTCAGAGCCGAAAGGTGCGGGTCGAGCAGCCCGGTGTGCGGTTTGTGGTGGTAGGCCAGCGCCGCCCACTCGCGGATGATCGCTTCAAGTTCGTGGAGGAAGAAGAAGGCGTCCTTCTCCGGATTGAGCCCGCGGGAGTGGATGTCCGGCCCCTTGTAGCCGGGAAGCCGCTGCAGCAGGTCCTCGCGCAGAGTGCGGAAGAAGCGCTCGATCGGACCCTTGTCCCGGCCCGTTCGCAGGCGGGCCGGCTGGATCGAGATCCCCAGCCGCCGGCAAACGCTCGTCAGGTGGGCTGACACGTAGATCTTCCCGTGGTCCAACACGAGCGTCTCCGGGGCCAGTGCCGGGCCGACCGCCCCGGTGACGGGCCCGTGGATCGCCTCCGTCTCGACCAGGACCTGCCGGGGAACCCCGTGATCGGGCCAGGCCGCCCCCACGGGCCAGGCCGCCGGGACGGGACGGGGCCGGTAGGTCTGGAACAGCACCGCCGCCGCGTCGACGGCCTTCGTCGACACCGGGGTCACCCGAATCCCGCAGATGCACCGGGTGTACCAGTCCATCGCGACCGTCAGCTCCGCCTGCACCCACGTCAGAGTGACTGGGTCCAGTGCGAACACGTCCAGCCGGGTGGTGTCCATCAGCAGGTACTCACCCGGCCGTGTCGGCCGAAGCTTCCCGTGCACCCCTTTCGGGCGGTCGGCGATGTCCCGGTTGCGCTTCGCGCTCAGCCGGAACGTCGGCTTTCGCCGTTCCAGCTCCTGCATCCACCGGTAAGCGGCCGTCCGCTTCGGGACCGGCACCACCTCGTCCGGGAAGGCGACCGGCAGACGGGCCTCCACCCGCTCCAGCACCACTTTGATGGAGGGCGTCGACTCGTCCTGGTACTCATCGAGGACTGCCTCCGCTGTCTCGACCCACCGCGGATCGGCGTTGCGCAACCCGCCGTCCGCCGGAGCCCTGCGCGGAGCAAGACCCGCTTCGCCGCTCTCCAGGAAGTCCTTCACCCACCGGCGGATGGTTCGTTCGTTGACCCCCAGCTCGGCGGCCTTCGCTGCAGCCCGCTCACCTCTGGAAACCCCCTGGCCGTACTGCGGCTTCGGTTCGCCAGGTCGGGGCAGTTCCCCGCTGCCCGAACGGAAGCCGGTCAACACCTCCCGCACGTGCTCGGCCCGCTTGAGGACCTCCTTCCGCTCCCCCTTCGTCAGCCGGTCGAGCACCACGGCAGCCAGGTCGCGGGCATCGGCGAGACTGCTCGGGCCGGTGGGGACGACCACTGCCCGCTCCGAGGTCAGCAGTTCCCGCACGCTCATCCGCAGCAACCGGCCGCGGCCGTCCCGAAGCACGACCTCCATCCCGGTCACCAGGCTCGCGAACTCCACGACTTCGACGCTCTCGCCGTCCAACCGCAAGCGGCTCCCGACGCCGAGTCGAGCCGCAGCCCCGCTCACGCCGCCACCCACAGCACGTGCCCGGCGCTTAGCGGACGCTCCAGATCGGTGGACACGTGCCCGCTCCAGAGCAGGTGCAGAACCGCGGACTTCACCAGCGGACGAGGACGCCCCGGCAGCAGCAGGAAAACCTCCCCGAGCGACCTGCCCGACAGTCCCTGCGCACGGAGCTCATCCAGAAGCGCGCCATCGAACAGCCAGTCCCGCCGGTAGCCGGCCAGGAACCGGATGTTCTCCAGGACATACGGATCCGGCTCGCACCACACCTCGTAGCGCCAACCGCGGGCTTCCACTGCCTTGCGCGTCCAGGCGAACGTGACGGCGACCTCGGGCTTCGTCAGCCGGTGCCGCGGCTTGACGTCCACGACCAGCGGACCGCTGTCGGTCAGCAATAGATAGTCCGGGATGTGCCTGCGGACCTTACCGTCGACCTCCGCCTGGAGCAGGAACGGCTGGGCGACGATCTGCCGCACATCCCTGGCGAAGTCGGCGAACAGCAGCCGCCCCAGCTCCAACCTCGACTCGTAGATCACGTGGTCGGCGACCGTCGCCGACCAGTACGTCCCCGAGTAGTGCTTCTGCCCCGCGTACCAGCGGAACGTCCGCCACGGCACGGCACCCGCGAGAAGCGACAGCGGAGCGTCAGCCCAGTCCAGATCCGCCACCGCATTCCCACCGCGCTGACGGACGCTCACCGTCACTGAACTGGGCAAATCATCGACTGCCATCAAGCCCGACCCCGCGTTCTTCGGGCAGCCCTCCCGGCTGCCGAACGCAGCTGGCATGCCCAACGTGCCATCGCTTACGGCGGCGGGCATGCCGGGGTACACGGAATGGGGAATCCGTCGGCTACGAGGCATGGATCCCGTCACCCTGTCCAATTGGACCCGCCGTGGACATCACGACGCGGAATTGGACGCGGGATCTGGGATCCCACAGCCGGCCTAGCCGCCGTACGCCCCCGACGCCGTCAGCCGCAGGGCAGTGTCGATCAGGGGGACGTGGCTGAAGGCCTGGGGGAAGTTGCCGACCTGGCGTTGCAGGCGGGGGTCCCACTCCTCGGCGAGGAGGCCCAGGTCGTTGCGCAGGGAGAGGAGCTTCTCGAAGAGTTTCCTCGCCTCGTCGACGCGGCCGATCATCGCGAGGTCGTCGGCCATCCAGAACGAGCAGGCCAGGAAGGCCCCTTCGTCGCCGGGGAGGCCGTCGACGTTGTCGTCGCCGCCGGAGGTCGGGTAGCGCAGGATGAAGCCGTCCGAGGTGGACAGTTCGCGCTGGATCGCCTCGATGGTGCCGATGACGCGCTTGTCGTCGGGGGGCAGGAAGCCCATCTGGGGGATCAGCAGGAGGGAGGCGTCCAGTTCCTTCGAGCCGTAGGACTGGGTGAACGTGTTGCGTTCCTTGTCGTAGCCCTTCTCGCAGACGTCCCGGTGGATGTCGTCGCGCAGTTCGCGCCAGCGCTCCAGGGGGCCGTCGGCGTCGCCGGACTCGATGAGCTTGATCGTGCGGTCGACGGCGACCCAGGCCATGACCTTGGAGTGGACGAAGTGCCGGCGCGGGCCGCGGACCTCCCAGATGCCCTCGTCGGGCTCGTCCCAGTGGGTCTCCAGGTAGCGGATCAGCTTCAGCTGGAGGAGGGAGGCGTAGTCGTTGCGGGCGAGGCCGGTCATGTGGCCGAGGTGCAGGGCCTCGGTGACCTCGCCGTAGACGTCGAGCTGGAGCTGGTGGGCGGCGCCGTTGCCGACGCGGACCGGGGCGGAGTTCTCGTACCCGGGCAGCCAGTCCAGTTCGGCCTCGCCCAGCTCGCGTTCGCCCGCGATGCCGTACATGATCTGGAGGTTCTCGGGGTCGCCCGCGACCGCGCGCAGCAGCCACTCGCGCCAGGCGCGGGCCTCCTCGCGGTAGCCGGTGCGCAGCAGCGAGGAGAGCGTGATCGCGGCGTCGCGCAGCCAGGTGTAGCGGTAGTCCCAGTTGCGCACCCCGCCGATGTCCTCCGGCAGGGAGGTGGTCGGCGCGGCGACGATGCCGCCGGTGGGGGCGTAGGTGAGGGCCTTCAGCGTGATCAGGGAGCGGACGACGGCCTCGCGGTAGGGGCCGTGGTAGGTGCAGTGCTCCACCCACTCGCGCCAGAACTCCTCGGTGGCCTCCAGGGACGCCTCCGGCTCGGGGAGGGCCGGGGGCTCCTTGTGGGAGGGCTGCCAGGAGATGGTGAAGGCGATCCGGTCACCGGGGGCGACGGTGAAGTCCGAGTACGTCGTCAGCTGCTTGCCGTAGGTCTCGGCGGTGGTGTCGAACCACACCGAGTCGGGGCCGGCCACGGCGACCGTACGGCCCTCGTGCTTGTGCACCCAGGGGACGATGCGGCCGTAGGAGAAGCGCATGCGCAGGGTGGAGCGCATCGGCACGCGGCCGGAGACGCCCTCGACGATGCGGATCAGCTGGGGGGCGCCGTCACGCGGGGGCATGAAGTCGGTGACCCGCACCGTGCCGCGCTGGGTGTCCCACTCCGACTCCAGGATCAGGGAGTCGCCCCGGTAGGTGCGCCGGGTCGCGGGGGGCGCGCTGTCGCCGGTGTACGCGGGGCCCAGGCGCCAGAAGCCGTGGTCCTCCGTGCCGAGCAGGCCCGCGAAGATGGCATGGGAGTCGAAGCGGGGCAGGCACAGCCAGTCGACTGTGCCGTCCCGGCAGACCAAAGCGGCGGTCTGCATGTCTCCGATGAGTGCGTAGTCTTCGATGCGCCCGGCCACGTGCAACTCCAGTAGAACGGCCACGGCACCCCCCAGGCGGGGGTGACGCGGTCAAGGGGTCGGTGTTTGTGCATGTCGTTGAGCGGTGTGAAGCAAAGCATCCGTCCCACCGGCGGCGAAACGGCATATTTCGCTCAACGAACTGACGAGCGCTCGTTGTTCCGGTACCTACGGGCGGGGGTGTGCCGTGGTGCGCGGGAGGGCTCGGCAGTGAGTGTCTGAGCAGGATACGACTCACGTAGATGATCTGTGTGCCGCTCGCGGCAACGCGCATCGGCCGAATGGGTGAGTCAGGGTGAAAGCGGCGTCAAGGATCGTGCAAACACACGCCAAAGAAAGGATCGGCGGGTGGCGCGCGCGGGGGCGCGCGGTACGCCTCCGTGTCGCCTCGGGCGCGGAGCGTGCCCGGACGCCGTCCCTCTGAGGCGCTGATACGCTGGTAGCCCGTGGACCGGAGGTCACGAAACCCCCGAACCGCAGCGACCCCCAGACCGCGACCACGGGAGCCCCCTCTTGGCCATGCAGCCGCCTGCTTTTCGAAACGGCACAGCCACGACGACCAAGCACATCTTCGTCACCGGGGGCGTCGCCTCCTCGCTCGGCAAGGGCCTGACCGCCTCCAGCCTCGGCATGCTGCTGAAGGCCCGTGGCCTGCGCGTCGTGATGCAGAAGCTCGACCCGTACCTGAACGTCGACCCCGGCACGATGAACCCCTTCCAGCACGGTGAGGTGTTCGTCACGAACGACGGCGCCGAGACCGACCTGGACATCGGCCACTACGAGCGCTTCCTCGACCGCGACCTCGACGGCTCGGCCAACGTCACCACCGGCCAGGTCTACAACACCGTCATCGCCAAGGAGCGCCGGGGCGAGTACCTGGGCGACACCGTGCAGGTCATCCCGCACATCACCAACGAGATCAAGCACCGCATCCGCCGGATGGCGACCGACGCGGTCGACGTCGTCATCACCGAGGTCGGCGGCACGGTCGGCGACATCGAGTCGCTGCCGTTCCTGGAGACCGTCCGCCAGGTGCGGCACGAGGTCGGCCGGGACAACGTGTTCGTGGTCCACATCTCGCTCCTTCCGTACATCGGCCCGTCCGGTGAGCTGAAGACCAAGCCCACCCAGCACTCGGTGGCCGCGCTGCGCAACATCGGCATCCAGCCCGACGCGATCGTCCTGCGCTGCGACCGCGAGGTGCCGACCGCGATCAAGCGCAAGATCTCCCTGATGTGCGACGTCGACGAGTCCGCCGTCGTCGCCTGCCCCGACGCCCGCTCGATCTACGACATCCCGAAGACCGTGCACGGCGAGGGCCTGGACGCGTACGTCGTCCGCAAGCTGGACCTGCCGTTCCGGGACGTGGACTGGACGACGTGGGACGACCTGCTGGACCGCGTCCACAACCCCGACCACGAGATCACGCTCGCCCTGGTCGGCAAGTACATCGACCTTCCGGACGCCTACCTCTCGGTCACCGAGGCGCTGCGCGCGGGCGGGTTCGCCAACAAGGCGCGCGTGAAGATCAAGTGGGTCACCTCCGACGACTGCAAGACCGCGGCGGGTGCCGCCGCCCAGCTCGGTGACGTGGACGGCATCTGCATCCCCGGCGGCTTCGGCGACCGCGGCGTGCTCGGCAAGGTCGGCGCCATCAAGTACGCCCGCGAGCACAAGATCCCGCTCCTCGGCCTGTGCCTGGGCCTCCAGTGCATCGTGATCGAGGCGGCCCGCAACCTCGCGGACATCCCCGACGCCAACTCCACCGAGTTCGACGCGGCCACGGCCCACCCGGTCATCTCCACGATGGCCGAGCAGCTGGACATCGTCGCCGGCGAGGGCGACATGGGCGGCACGATGCGCCTGGGCATGTACCCGGCGAAGCTCGCCGAGGGCTCCATCGTCCGCGAGGTGTACGACGGCAAGGAGTACGTCGAGGAGCGGCACCGCCACCGCTACGAGGTCAACAACTCCTACCGCGCGGAGCTGGAGAAGAAGGCCGGGATCCTGTTCTCCGGCACCTCTCCCGACGGCAAGCTCGTCGAGTACGTCGAGTACCCGCGCGACGTCCACCCCTACCTGGTCGCCACCCAGGCCCACCCGGAGCTGCGCTCCCGGCCGACCCGGCCGCACCCGCTGTTCGCCGGCCTGGTGAAGGCGGCGGTGGAAGCGAAGAGTTCGAAGTAACACGGCCGGTTGTACGGTGGCCGGGGTGCCTCCCGCTCAACGGGGGCGCCCCGGTTTTCGTTTGCGCACGTGGAAGAGGTAAGGGCGATGACGATCAAGGACACCCCGCAGGAGTGGGAGACGCGGGCGACGGCGACCCCGTTCACCGGCAACAAGACCTCCGTCCGCACGGACGACGTGGTCATGCCCGACGGCTCGGTCGTGCGCCGCGACTACCAGGTCCACCCCGGTTCGGTCGCCGTCCTCGCGCTCGACGACGAGGACCGCGTCCTGCTCATCAAGCAGTACCGCCACCCCGTGCGCCAGAAGCTGTGGGAGATCCCGGCCGGCCTGCTCGACGTCCCCGGCGAGAACCCTTTGCACGCCGCCCAGCGCGAACTGTACGAGGAGGCCCACGTCAAGGCCGAGGACTGGCGGGTCCTCACCGACGTCTACACCACCCCCGGCGGCTGCGACGAAGCCGTGCGTATCTTCCTCGCCCGGGGTCTGTCCGAGGCCGAGGGCAGCCGCTTCGAGGTCGAGGACGAGGAGGCCGACATGGAGTACGCGCGCGTGCCGGTCGCCGAGCTGGTCCGGGGGGTGCTCGCGGGGGAGCTGCACAACAACTGCCTCGTGGTGGGCGTGCTGTCGCTGGCGGCGGCCCGGGCGGGGGAGGGGCTTGAGGCGCTCCGCCCGGCGGACGCGGAGTGGCCGGCTCGGCCGTTCGAGGCGTGAGGCGGGGGGACTGCGGTGTGACCATCGCCTGATCCGATCGGGCGACCTGAAGGAGCGTCACCGTCGTGCTCCGCAGGGAAGGTTGCAGAGCGTGAACTAGGCTCTCGACGTGCCTGTTCGGAGCTCCGGCGGGCCTAGCGCGCGTGGTGAGACGGGAGCGTGGCCCGTGACGGATCAGGCAGTGGACACAGGCGGCGCCGTGCTGTCGGGACTCGCTGCGTCGGAGGGCCAATTCCTGGGCCGGACCAGGGAGTTGAAGGAACTCCGGGCCGACATCGAGCGGGTGGGCCTGGACACGCTGGTCGGCAAGAAAGCACCCCGCGCGCGCGTCCTGCTGATCGCCGGGCGCCCGGGATCCGGCCGCAGCGCACTCGCCGAGGAGCTGGCCCGCCAGGTCGCCGGACGCTACCCCGACGGGGTGCTGCGGGCGCGGCTCGCGGAGCCGGACGGCACCCCGGTCCCGGTCGAGAGTGCCGCCCGCGACCTGCTGGCCGAACTGGGGGTGCCGGCTCCGGCGGGCGCCGACGAGGACGACCTGTCGGCGGCCCTGCGCGAGGCGTTCACGGACCGCCGCGCCCTGCTGCTCCTGGACGACGCGGCGGGCGCCGAACAGGTCGACGCGCTGCTTCCCGACAACGCCGACTGTCTCGTCGTCGCCGTCTCCTCGGGCCCCCTCACCGGCATCTCCGACGTCCGCCCCTGCACGCTCGGTGGGCTCGACACCAAGTCGGCGCTGGAGCTGCTGACCAGGTCGACGGGGTCGGTGCGGGTGACCGTCGACCCGAGGTCGGCCGAGGCGCTCGTGGAGGTCTGCCACGGGCAGCCCGCCGCGCTGATCCTGGCCGGCGGCTGGCTCGCCGCGCGGCCGACGGCGGCCGTCGCCGACCTCGCCAAGCAACTGCACGCCGAGGGCGACGACGGCACCCCGCTGAGCCGGGTCTTCCGGCTGGTGCACGCCGGGCTGCCCGCGCCGGCCGCGCGGATACTGCGACTGCTCAGCCTCGCCCCGGCCGGCCTCGTCGACCCGCACACCGCCTCCGCGCTGGCCGGCTGCTCGGTCGGCGCCGCCCGCACCACCCTCGACGACCTGGCCGGCCTCGGCCTGCTGCACCCCATCCCCTCGCCGCTGCCCCAGTACGTCGTCCCGGGCTGTCTGCACCCCCTGCTGAAGGCCGCCGCCGAGACCCACGACCGCCCCGCCGAACTGCACCTGGCGCGCGCGCGGATGCTGGAGCGCACGGTACGGCTGCTCCAGTCCTGCCGGGCCATCACCGAGACCGACAACCCCCAGGCCCGCGCCCGCCTCCAGGGCCTGCCGCGCGCGCTGCGCTTCCCCGGCCCGCGCGCCGCCGCCGACTGGCTGCGGCTGCGCCGCCCGGCCCTGCTCGCCTCGGCCCGCCTCGCGGTCGCCGACGGCGAACTGGACACCCTGGCCCGCCGGTTGATGTCCCAGCTGGTGCGCGCCATGGTCGCGCACGTCGGCACCCAGGAGGCCGCGCCCGACCTGTACGGCGTCCACCAGCTCGTCCTGGACGTCGCCGAACGCCGCGACCTGCCCCGCGAGCGCGCCGCCGCGCTGCTGAACCTCGCCGACGTCGACGCCCGCACCGGCCGTACCGAGGAGGCCCTGGTCCGCTACCGGGCCGCGCTGGACGCCGGCCGTGAGGCGAACGACCCCTATGCGACCGGCCGCGCGATGGAATCCATCGGCGGCGCCCATCTGGAGCTCGGGGACTACGACCGCGCGGCCGACTGGTACGGCCGCGCCCTGGCCCAGCGGCTGGCCCGCGACGAGCGCCCCGACGCCGCCCGGCTGTACGGCCGCATCGCCACCGCGCACACCTACGCGGGCCGCTACGGCGAGGCCCAGCGGTCCTGGCGGGCGGCGGCCAAGGGGCACCGCAAGAACGGCGATGTGGCCGCCCACGCGCGCGCGTTGAGCGAGCTGGCGCGCGTCCAGGAGTACGCGGGGCGGCCCGAGGAGTCGCTGCGCACCTGCCAGGAGGCGGTGGAGTGGGCGCGCCGCGCGGAGGACGGGCGCCTGGAGGCGGCTCTTCAGCTGCGGCTCGCGGACACGTTGGAGCACCTCGGCGACCCGGCGGCGGCCCGGGTGCACCGCACGGCGGCCGAGCGATTGCTGGCGGAGAAGCGCGCTCCCCGTGATTCCGAGGCGGAACACGCGGCTAACACCTACGAAATCCGTAGTGCATCCTCCGAAGAATGATGCTTTGAAAGGCTAGACAGCGGGAACACCTTCATTAGACTGGCTGTGTCGCGCCTTCTTGTGCGATAAATCCCGGTATACGTCCACGTGTGCGGCTCCGTACGCGTCCCCCCAGCCAAGGACCGTGATCGACGTGAAGGTCGGCATCCCCCGCGAGGTCAAGAACAACGAGTTCCGGGTGGCCATCACCCCGGCCGGCGTGCACGAACTGGTGCGCCACGGCCATGAGGTCGTCGTCGAGCGCGGGGCCGGCATCGGCTCCTCGATCGCGGACGAGGAGTACGCCGCGGCCGGCGCCGTCGTCCTGGAGACCGCCGACGCGGTCTGGGCCGCCGCCGACCTGCTGCTGAAGGTCAAGGAGCCGGTCGCCGAGGAGTACCACCGGCTGCGCAAGGACCAGGTCCTCTTCACCTACCTGCACCTGGCCGCCTCCAAGGAGTGCACCGACGCGCTGGTGGCGTCCGGGACCACCGCGATCGCGTACGAGACGGTCGAACTGCCCGGCCGCGCGCTGCCGTTGCTCGCACCGATGTCCGAGGTCGCGGGACGGCTCGCGCCCCAGGTCGGCGCCTACCACCTGATGCGCTCGGCCGGCGGGCGCGGGGTCCTGCCCGGCGGGGTGCCCGGCACCCAGCCCGCCAAGGCGGTCGTCATCGGCGGCGGGGTCTCCGGCTGGAACGCCACGCAGATCGCCGTCGGCATGGGCTTCCACGTCACGCTGCTCGACAAGGACATCAACAAGCTCCGCGAGGCCGACAAGGTGTTCGGCACCAAGGTCCGCGCGATCATGTCCAACTCCTTCGAACTGGAGAAGGCCGTCCTGGACGCCGACCTCGTCATCGGCGCCGTCCTCATTCCGGGCGCCAAGGCGCCGAAGCTCGTCACCAACGAGCTGGTGTCGCGGATGAAGCCCGGGAGTGTCCTTGTCGACATCGCGATCGACCAGGGCGGCTGCTTCGAGGACTCCCGTCCGACGACCCATGCCGAGCCGACCTTCACCGTCCACGACTCGGTCTTCTACTGCGTCGCCAACATGCCCGGCGCGGTCCCCAACACCTCCACCCACGCGCTCACCAACGCGACCCTCCCGTACATCGTCGAGCTCGCCGACCGCGGCTGGGCCGAGGCGCTGCGCCGTGACCCCGCGCTCGCCAAGGGGCTCAACACCCATGACGGCAAGGTGGTTTACCGCGAGGTCGCCGAGGCGCACGGCCTGGAGCACGTCGAACTGGCCGCACTGCTGGGCTGACCTGGGCTTCTGACAGCGGGAGTTGGGGCGGGAGGCCCGCTCCGCAGGCGCCGCAGGGCCTCAAGTCACCGTTTCATAAAGGCGATACGTCAACAAGAAGCGTCAACGACACGCGCACGGCCGGACCTTGCCCCATAAGGTCCGGCCGGATGTGTGTATGGTCACTTTGCGATACTCGGTCAACTCGCCTCGAACATAACCGTTCGACCGATTCGCGCACCGGTGAAACCTGCTGTGCGACGGCCTTACGCCCTTGACAGCGAGATGTTCCTTTGCCGACACATCCGGCCGGGTCCGGCGGATTGTGTTGCTGCGAACGGCCGACACGCCATAGAGTCGCCAACCGTCGGCATGGTGCCACGCTGACCTTGTCTAGAAGTTTCCTGGTCACCAAGGAGGTAAGACGACTTGTGAATGAGTCGACATTTTCTCCCGGGGGTGGTCAACCAGGAATGCCTGTACGGGCCGAGGGCCCCCAGGGATTCGAGGCTGTCGGCTCCGTAGCTGTGCGCACCTTCGCAGCCCACCAGAGTCCGCAGACCCTGCGGACAGCACACCAGAGCATGGATGGCCATCACGTGAACGCCATGGCCGGCGACGGAAGTGGCGCGCCCCACAACCAACTCGCCGACTACGACGAACTGCCCGAGGGGCACTTCTACGACCCCGACGCCGAATACGAGCCCGACCCCGAGTACGCGGCCACGCTCGCGCCCGACGCGGCGCGCCAGCGCCGCGAGCGCGTCGGCCCGACCGGGCGTCCGCTGCCGTACTTCCCGATCCCGGGACCGCTCACGCAGCACGGTCCCGCCACGATCATCGCGATGTGCAACCAGAAGGGCGGCGTCGGCAAGACGACGTCGACCATCAACCTGGGTGCCGCGCTCGCGGAGTACGGCCGGCGGGTGCTGCTCGTGGACTTCGACCCGCAGGGCGCGCTGTCGGTGGGTCTCGGCGTCAACCCCATGGAGCTCGACCTCACCGTCTACAACCTGCTCATGGAGCGGGGCATGTCGGCCGACGAGGTCCTGCTGAAGACCGCGGTCCCCAACATGGACCTGCTGCCCAGCAACATCGACCTGTCGGCGGCAGAGGTCCAGCTGGTCTCCGAGGTCGCCCGCGAGTCGACCCTCCAGCGGGCGCTGAAGCCCCTGATGGACGACTACGACTACATCGTCATCGACTGCCAGCCCTCGCTCGGTCTGCTCACGGTCAACGCGCTGACGGCCGCCCACAAGGTGATCGTCCCGCTGGAGTGCGAGTTCTTCGCGCTGCGCGGTGTGGCGCTGCTGACCGAGACCATCGAGAAGGTCCAGGAGCGGCTCAACCCCCAGCTGGAGCTGGACGGCATCCTGGCGACCATGTACGACTCGCGCACGGTGCACAGCCGTGAGGTCCTCGCGCGCGTCGTCGAGGCGTTCGACGACCACGTCTACCACACGGTCATCGGCCGCACCGTCCGCTTCCCGGAGACCACGGTCGCGGGCGAGCCGATCACCACGTACGCCTCCAACTCCGTCGGCGCCGCCGCCTACCGCCAGCTCGCCAGGGAGGTGCTCGCCCGGTGTCACGCCGAGTGAGTCTGCCGGGGGCCGACGAACTCTTCCGCACGACAGGGGGAACGGCGCTCCAGCCGTCCTCGCCCCGGCGGCCCGGCGAGGGCCGGGTACCGGGGCAGGCCGGGGAGAGCGACGCGGCGCAGTCCGCGTCCGCCGAGGACGCCCCGCCCGCCGTGCCCGCGCGCGGCGGGGACGGCGAGGGTGCCGAACACGTCGCCGCCGACGCCGACCCGGTCGACGGGGACGAACCGCGCAGCCGCGGGGCCCGGGGCGCGGGGGCGCAGGAAGGTTCTGCCTCCGCGGGCAAACGGGGCCGCGCCGCCAACCGGCGGCCCAGCGGCCGGGAGCGGCACGACGAGAAGATCACCGTCTACGTCTCCGCCGAGGAGCTGATGGACCTGGAGCACGCCCGTCTGGTGCTCCGGGGCGAACACGGACTCGCCGTCGACCGCGGGCGCATCGTCCGCGAGGCGGTCGCGGTCGTCCTGGCCGATCTGGAGGCCCGCGGTGACGCGAGCATCCTCGTCCGCCGGCTGCGGGGGCGGTAGGGGTAGCCTGCGGGGGTTATGACCGCGTTTGACCCCTCTTCCGCCCCCGGCGCCCCCGGCCCACGCCGCCGCGCGCTCGGGAGGGGGCCTGGAGCGCCCGAGGAGACTCCGGGGGCCGCCGAGGCCGTACGAGAGGCTCCGGGGCCCTCTGAGGGGGCTTCAGGGGCTTCTGGGGAGGTTCCCGACGGGGTCTTCACGGTCCGGCTGGCCAATTTCGAGGGGCCGTTCGACCTGCTGCTCCAGCTGATCTCCAGGCACAAGCTGGACGTCACCGAGGTCGCCCTGTCGAAGGTCACCGACGAGTTCATGGCGCACATCCGCGCGATGGGGCCCGACTGGGACCTCGACCAGACGACCGAGTTCCTGGTCGTCGCCGCCACCCTGCTCGACCTCAAGGCGGCCCGCCTGCTGCCGGCGGCCGAGGTCGAGGACGAGGCCGACCTCGCGCTCCTGGAGGCGCGGGACCTGCTGTTCGCGCGGCTGCTCCAGTACCGGGCGTACAAGCAGATCGCCGACATCTTCCAGCACCGCCTGGACAAGGAGGGCCGGCGCTATCCCCGGACCGTCGGCCTGGAGGCGCACCACGCGGAGCTGCTGCCCGAGGTCGTCATCAGCATCGGGGCGCGAGGGTTCGCCAAGCTCGCCGTGAAGGCGATGCAGCCCAGGCCCAGGCCCCAGGTGTACGTCGAGCACATCCACGCGCCCCTGGTCAGCGTCCGGGAACAGGCCCTGGTCGTCGTCGCGCGGCTCAAGGAGCTGGGCGAGGCCGACTTCCGGGCGCTGATCGAGGACGTCGACGGCGACACCCTGACCGTCGTCGCCCGCTTCCTCGCGCTGCTGGAGCTGTACCGGGACAAGGCCGTGGAGCTGGAGCAGGAGACCGCGCTGGGCGAGCTGCTCGTGCGGTGGACCGGCGGGGACGGGGACGGGGCCGCCGTCACCGACGAGTTCGACAAGAGCACGGAGGAGACGGTGTGAGCGGGGACGTCGCACAACTGGAGCTGAAGCCCGCCCTGGAGGCCGTCCTCATGGTCGTCGACGAGCCGGCCACGGAGGAGCACCTCGCGAAGATCCTCCAGCGGCCCCGGCGGCAGATCGCGGACGCCCTCAGGGAACTGGCCGACGAGTACACCGCGCAGCGCCGCGGCTTCGAGCTGCGGGCCGTCGCCGGGGGCTGGCGCTTCTACACCCGGCCCGCCTACGCGCCGGCCGTGGAGGGCTTCGTCCTGGACGGCCAGCAGGCCCGGCTCACCCAGGCGGCCCTGGAGACCCTGGCGGTCGTCGCCTACCGCCAGCCGGTCAGCCGCAGCCGGGTCTCGGCGGTGCGCGGGGTGAACTGCGACGGCGTGATGCGCACCCTGTCGCAGCGCGGTCTGGTGGAGGAGGCGGGCACGGAACCCGAAACAGGTGCGATCCTGTACGGGACGACGAACTACTTCCTGGAGCGGATGGGCCTGCGCGGTCTGGACGAGCTTCCGGAACTCGCGCCCTTCCTCCCGGAGGCGGAGGCGATCGAGGCCGAGACGCAGGAGGGCGTTCCGTCGTTCGATCCGGACGCCCCCGATGACGGCGTCCCGGGGCCTGACGACGAACAAACGACGACGACGGAACTTTGATGCGAAGCAGCGGCAGCGGCAAGAGCGGCGGGCGCGGTAACCACCGCGGCGCCGGCAACGACAGGGACCAGAAGCAGGGCGGCCAGGCCGGCCGGCCCCGCAAGCCCCGCCCCGAGGAGCGCCGCTACGACGTCGGTCCCGGGGCCACCCCGGACGGCCCGAAGTCCGGTCGCGGCGCCTCCGCGCGCGGCGGTGCGAAGGGCGGCCCCAAGCAGGGCCAGCAGCAGCGCACCGGCCGTACCGCGCCGGGCACCTCGCGCGAGTACGAGGCCCGCGCGGAGGAGCGCAACAGGGAGCGGTACGCCGACAAGAAGGACGTCAAGCCGCCCAAGACGTTCCCGGGCGCCGAGCAGGAGGGCGAGCGGCTCCAGAAGATCCTCGCGCGCGCGGGCTACGGCTCCCGGCGGGCCTGCGAGGAGCTGATCGAGCAGGCGCGCGTCGAGGTCAACGGCGAGATCGTCCTGGAGCAGGGCAAGCGCGTCGACCCCGAGAAGGACGAGGTCCGTGTCGACGGGCTGACGGTGGCGACGCAGTCGTACCAGTTCTTCTCGCTGAACAAGCCCGCCGGGGTCGTCTCCACGATGGAGGATCCCGAGGGGCGGCAGTGCCTCGGGCACTACGTCACCAACCGGGAGACGCGGCTCTTCCACGTGGGGCGGCTCGACACCGAGTCCGAGGGCGTCATCCTGCTCACCAACCACGGCGAGCTGGCGCACCGGCTGACGCACCCCCGGTACGGCGTGAAGAAGACCTACCTCGCGGCCATCGTCGGCCCGATCCCGCGCGACCTGGGCAAGCGGCTCAAGGACGGCGTGCAGCTGGAGGACGGCTTCGCGCGCGCCGACCACTTCCGGGTCGTCGAGCAGACCGGCAAGAACTACCTGGTCGAGGTGACCCTGCACGAGGGCCGCAAGCACATCGTGCGCCGCATGCTCGCCGAGGCGGGCTTCCCCGTCGACCGGCTCGTGCGCACCTCCTTCGGGCCGATCACCCTCGGCGACCAGAAGTCGGGCTGGCTGCGACGTCTGTCGAACACCGAGGTGGGCATGCTGATGAAGGAGGTCGACCTCTAGAAGGCGGCTGTACGGCTTTCTGACGGCCGATCCCGGGCTCTCCGGGGTCGGCCGTCGTGCGTGCGCGAAAAGGCACTCCTGGGGGCGCCTGAGGGCTTGCGGGCGAGTGGGGCGGGTGTTTATGGTCAGGGCGGCTAATGGTCGTGCCGACCATAAAGGGGGTGGCGGGTGACCGGGACGGACAGGGCGGGCGGGTACGACAAGCACGCCTACGAGCCCTTCGCCGTCACCGTCGACCTCGCGGTCCTCACCGTCCGCGCCGGCGCCCTGCACGTCCTGCTCGTCGAACGCGGACAGCAGCCCTACGCCGGCCGCTGGGCGCTGCCCGGCGGATTCCTGCTGCCCGCCGAGTCCGCCGAGACCGCCGCCCGCCGCGAACTCGCCGAGGAGACCGGCCTCACCGACGTCTCCGGACTCCACCTCGAACAGCTGCGCACCTACAGCGACCCCGGCCGCGACCCCCGGATGCGCGTCGTCTCCGTCGCCTTCACCGCCCTGCTCCCCGGCCCGCCCGAACCCCGCGGCGGCGGCGACGCGGCCCGCGCCCGCTGGACGCCGTACGCCCGCGCGCGGGACCTCGCCTTCGACCACGGCCGCATCCTCGCCGACGCCCGGGAACGGGTCGGCGCCAAGTTCGAGTACACCTGCCTCGCCACCGCCTTCTGCCCGCCCGAGTTCACCCTCGGGGAACTCCAGCAGGCCTACGAGACCGTGTGGGGCACCGCCCTCGACCGGCCCAACTTCCGCCGCAAGGTCCTCGCCACGCCCGGCTTCGTCGAGCCGGTCCCGGGGGCCGCCGCCCGGCTCACGGGCGGCCGCGGCAAGCCCGCCGCGCTCTACCGCGCGGGGACCGCGACGACCCTCCACCCGCCGCTGCTGAGGCCGACACGACCGCCTGGGGAAGGACCCACCGCATGAGCTCCACGACCACCGTCCGCAAACGCGCCGCCACCGGGGCCCTCATCGGGCTCGCCCTGGGGGACGCCCTCGGGTTCCCGACGGAGTTCAACGACGTCCCGTCGATCATCGCCAAGTTCGGCCCCTGGCGCGCGATGCGGCTGCCCGCCCAGGCGTACGTCTCCGACGACACCCAGATGACCCTCTCCCTCGCGCGCGGGCTGCGCGCCGCCATGGACCGCGGGGTGCTCGGGCCGCGCGCCCTGGAGGAGTTCGTGCGCCGGGAGTTCCTCGACTGGTACCGCTCGCCCGACAACAACAGGGCGCCCGGAGGGACCTGCCTCAGGGCGTGCGGGCGGCTGGAACAGCCCGGACTCCCCTGGCAGGACGCCAGCCAGATCGGCTCCAAGGGATGCGGCGCCAACATGCGCGTCGCCCCTATAGGGCTCGCCCCCGGACTCAGCGACGAACAGCGCGCGGGCGCCGCCCAGTTGCAGGCCGCCCTCACCCACGGCCACCCCACCGGCCTCGCCGCCTCCGACCTCACCGCCCACGCCGTGCACGTCCTGGCGGGCGGCGCCGAACCGGCGAACCTGGTGGGACTGCTGCGCTCCTACGCGCTCGCCCAGCGCAGCCGCTACCACCACGCGTGGCTCGGCGACCTGTGGAACCGCAGCCAGGCCGCCTCCGCCGAGCAGTACATCGCGCGCGGGTGGGACGAGTGCCTGGCGATCCTCGACCGCCTGGAGGCCGCCCTGCGCGCCCCCGACCCCGAGGCCGACCCCTGCCTGGCCACTGGGGAGGGCTGGATCGCCGAGGAGGCCCTGGCGACCGGGCTGCTGTGCTTCCTGCTCTTCCCCGAGGAACCCGTGACCGCCCTGCGCCGCGCCGCCTGCTCCTGCGGCGACTCCGACTCCATCGCCTGCCTCGCCGGGGCCTTCGCGGGCGCGTACGCGGGGGCCGACGCGTGGCCCAGAGAGTGGGCGGACCGGGTCGAGCACGCGACCGAACTCGTCACCCTCGGGGCGCTCTGGGACGCGTGAGACAGGCGGCGGCTAGGTGAGGTCGATCGTGTCGCCCTTCACGGTGATCTCCTTCGCCGGCAGCGGGCGGGGCGCCGGGCCGCCCTTGACCGCGCCGTCGGTGATGCTGAACTTGCTGTGGTGGCAAGGGCATTCGATGGTGCCGTCGGCGACGGTCCCGACCGTGCAGCCCTGATGGGTGCAGACCGCCGAGAACGCCTTGAACTCACCCTTCGTGGGCTGCGTGACGACGATCTTCTGCTCCTGGAAGATCTTGCCGCCGCCCACCGGGATGTCACTCGTCTTCGCCAGCTGCGTGCCGTTCGCCGCGCCCGTCGGGGACGCGTCGGAGGAACTGCTGCCGTCGGAGCCGCCGCAGGCCGTCGTGAGCGCCGCCGCGCCCGTCGTCAGCAGGGACGTCATCAGGACCGTGCGGCGTGTCGCGGGGAGGGTCATGGGCGTCATCCTGGCACCGAAGCGGGGCAAGGAGAAGTAACCGGGACGGAGTGGCACAAAGCCGCGGACCGGTGCCGGACATCTCAGCGGGCGGGCGGCGCGCGCCGTTGTCAGACCCCCTCACTAGGCTGGGGGTGTCGGTGCGGGAGCGAGCGAGCGGTCGAGGAGCGGTGGCGTGGCGGAACGAGCGGTCAGGGGGGCGGTCCGGAGGGACAGTGCCGGGCACAGCAGGGGCGGCGCCCGATGAGGACCGCGCTCGTCATCGGCACCGGACTCATCGGCACGTCCGCCGCGCTCGCCCTCGCGCGGCGCGGGGTCGTCGTCCACCTCGTCGACCATGACCCGGAGCAGGCGCGCACGGCCGCGGCGCTCGGGGCCGGGACCGACGAGGCGCCCTCCGCGCGCGTCGACCTCGCGGTCGTCGCCGCCCCGCCCGCCCATGTCGCCGCCGTCCTCGCCGACGCCATGCGCCGCGACCTCGCGTACGGCTATCTCGACGTCGCCAGCGTCAAGGGCGGGCCCCGGCGGGAGCTCGAAGCGCTCGGGCTCGACCTCTCCCGGTACATCGGGACGCATCCCATGTCCGGGCGGGAGAAGTCCGGGCCGCTCGCCGCGTCCGCGGAGCTGTTCGAGGGGCGGCCCTGGGTGCTCACGCCCACCCGGGACACCGACACCGAGGTGCTCAACCTCGCGCTGGAGCTGGTGTCGCACTGCCGGGCCGTGCCGATCGTCATGGACGCCGACGCGCACGACCGGGCCGTCGCGCTCGTCTCGCACATGCCGCATCTCGTGTCCAGCCTGGTCGCCGCGCGGCTGGAGCACGCCGAGGAGGCCGCCGTGCGGCTCTCCGGGCAGGGGATCCGGGATGTGACGCGGATCGCCGCCTCCGATCCGCGGATGTGGATCGACATCCTGTCCGCCAACCCCGGTCCCGTCGCCGAGCTGCTGTCCGATGTCGCCGCCGATCTCCAGGAGACGGTGGAGGCTTTGCGGGGGCTTCAGTCGGGGGACGTGGAGAAGCGGCGGGAAGGGGCGGAGGGGATCTCCGATGTGCTGCGGCGGGGGAACGCGGGGCAGGTGCGGGTGCCGGGGAAGCATGGGGCCGCGCCGCGGGTGTACGAGGTGGTGGCGGTGCTGATCGACGACCAGCCGGGGCAGTTGGCCCGGATCTTCGCCGATGCGGATCGGGTGGGGGTCAATATCGAGGATGTGCGGATCGAGCATGCGACGGGGCAGCAGGCCGGGTTGGTGCAGTTGATGGTGGAGCCGAAGGCTGTGGGGGTGCTGGGCGCTGCGCTGCGGGAGCGGGGGTGGGCTCTGCGGCAGTAGGGTTTTCGCCCCCGCCGCCCCTGCCCTTCCCGTCCTTTCCGGGGGCTGCCGCCCCCGTGCCCCCGCTGTCGGCCCTGGACGGGCCTTGTCCTCAAACGCCGGACGGGCTGGGACGGGGCACCCAGTAACCTTGTACCCAGTGCCCCTCTGGGCCGTAACTCTCTGCCTCTGTGCACCAGGAAGGTGTTCCCCTGTGGAAAACGGCGTTGCCGGGACTGTGGTCGTGGCCATTGACGGGCCCTCCGGTACGGGTAAGTCGAGCACTTCCAAGGCCGTCGCCGGGCGGCTCGGGCTGCGGTATCTGGACACGGGGGCGCAGTACCGGGCGATCACCTGGTGGATGGTGAGCAACGGGATCGACCTCGACGACCCCTCCGCCGTCGCCGCCGTCTGCGGCAAGGCCGAGATCCTCTCCGGGACCGACCCCGCCGCCCCCACCATCCGCGTCGACGGCGTCGACGTCGCCCTCGCCATCCGGACCCAGGACGTCACCTCCAAGGTCAGCGCCGTGAGCGCGGTGCCCGAGGTGCGCGAGCGGATCACCGAGTTGCAGCGGTCCATCGCCGCCGGCGCCGCGGAGGGCATCGTCGTCGAGGGGCGCGACATCGGGACGACCGTGCTTCCCGACGCCGATCTCAAGATCTTCCTCACCGCCTCCGCCGAGGCCCGCGCCGCCCGGCGCAGCGGTGAGCTGGGCCAGGGCACCGACGTCGCCGCCACCCGCGAGGCGCTGATCAAGCGGGACGCCGCCGACTCCAGCCGCAAGACCTCGCCGCTGGCCAAGGCCGACGACGCCGTCGAGGTGGACACCACCGCGCTCACGCTGGAGCAGGTCATCGAGCACGTCGTGCGGCTCGTCGAGGAGAAGCGGGCCGCCAAGTGAGCGCCGCCCCCTCAGCGGACGGGCCGAAGGCAGGCACCCCCGCCCCCTCAGCGGACGCCGGCAGGAAAACCCCCTCCGAGCGCGGCGCCGAAGTCGGCCGCCGTATCGGCGTCGGGCTCATGTACGGCTTCTGGAACCCCCGTGTCCTCGGCGCCTGGAAGGTCCCGGCCACCGGACCCGTCATCTTCGCCGTCAACCACTCCCACAACATCGACGGACCGATGGTCATGGGTGTGGCCCCCCGGCCCACCCACTTCCTCATCAAGAAGGAAGCCTTCATCGGGCCCCTCGACCCCTTCCTGCTCGGCATCGGGCAGGTGAAGGTCGACCGGTCCACGACCGACCGGACCGCCGTCACGCAGGCGCTCGGGGTGCTGGAGAACGGCGGGGTGCTCGGGATCTTCCCCGAGGGCACCCGGGGCGAGGGCGACTTCGCGGCGATCCGCGGCGGGCTCGCCTACTTCGCCGTACGGGCGAACGCGCCGATCGTCCCCGTCGCGGTCCTGGGCAGCGCCGAGCGGCGCAGCAGGATCCTCAAGGGGGTGCCGCCGCTGCGGTCGCGGGTCGATGTCGTGTTCGGGGACCCCTTCCTGGCGGGCGACGGCAGCGGGCGGCGCACCCGTAAGGCGCTCGACGAGGCCACCGTCCACATCCAGAAGCAGCTCGCCGCGCACCTGGACGGCGCCCGGCGCTTCACCGGGCGCGGGGCAATCGAGGCGGAGAAAAGCGACGCCGCCGGATAACCTCGGATGAGCGGCCGGCCGAAGGGCGCGCCTGTGCGCCCCCGCCGCCCCGAGTAGTGGCCGCCCCGACGGGCGTCCACCGATCACCACGATGAACGAGGTACGGAACTTCATGAACGACGACAACCACTCCGAGCACGACCACGGAGCGCTCGGTGACACCGAGTACGCGGAGTTCATGGAGCTTGCCGCGGAAGAGGGCTTCGACGCCGAGGACGTCGAGGGGGCCATCGAAGAGGCGGGACACGGGCCGCTGCCCGTGCTCGCCGTCGTCGGGCGGCCCAATGTCGGCAAGTCGACGCTCGTCAACCGGATCATCGGGCGGCGCGAGGCCGTCGTCGAGGACAAGCCGGGTGTGACCCGCGACCGGGTCACCTATGAGGCCGAGTGGGCCGGGCGGCGGTTCAAGGTCGTCGACACCGGCGGCTGGGAGCAGGACGTCCTCGGGATCGACGCGTCCGTCGCCGCGCAGGCCGAGTACGCGATCGAGGCCGCCGACGCCGTCGTCTTCGTCGTCGACGCCAAGGTCGGCGCGACCGACACCGACGAGGCCGTCGTACGGCTGCTGCGCAAGGCCGGGAAGCCGGTCGTGCTGGCCGCCAACAAGGTCGACGGGCAGAGCGGGGAGGCCGACGCCGCCTATCTGTGGTCGCTCGGGCTCGGGGAGCCGCATCCGGTGTCCGCGCTGCACGGGCGGGGCACCGGCGACATGCTGGACGCCGTCCTGGAGGCGCTGCCCGAGGCGCCGGAGCAGTCCTTCGGCACGGCCGCGGGCGGGCCCCGGCGGATCGCGCTGATCGGGCGGCCGAACGTCGGCAAGTCCTCGCTGCTCAACAAGGTCGCCGGCGAGGAGCGGGTCGTCGTCAACGAGGTCGCGGGCACCACCCGTGACCCGGTCGACGAGATGATCGAACTCGGCGGCGTGACCTGGAAGTTCGTCGACACCGCCGGTATCCGCAAGCGGGTCCACCTCCAGCAGGGCGCCGACTACTACGCCTCGCTGCGCACCGCCGCCGCGCTGGAGAAGGCGGAGGTCGCGGTCATCCTGATCGACGCGTCCGAGTCGATCTCCGTGCAGGACCAGCGGATCGTCACCATGGCCGTCGAGGCCGGGCGCGCGCTGGTCATCGCCTACAACAAGTGGGACACCCTCGACGAGGAGCGCCGCTTCTACCTGGAGCGGGAGATCGAGACCGAGTTCGGGCAGGTCGCCTGGGCGCCGCGGGTCAACGTCTCGGCGCGCACCGGGCGGCACATGGAGAAGCTGGTCCCGGCGATCGAGACCGCGCTGGCCGGCTGGGAGACCCGGGTGCCCACGGGCCGGCTGAACGCCTTCCTCGGCGAGCTGGTCGCGGCCCACCCGCACCCGATCCGCGGCGGCAAGCAGCCCCGCATCCTCTTCGGCACCCAGGCCGGCACCAAGCCCCCGCGCTTCGTGCTCTTCGCCTCCGGCTTCATCGAGGCCAGCTACCGCCGCTTCATCGAACGCCGCCTGCGCGAGGAGTTCGGCTTCGAGGGCACCCCGCTCCACCTCTCGGTCCGCGTCCGCGAGAAGCGCGGCAAGAAGAAGTAGGACCGTACGACGAAGAGGGCGGCGCCTGTCGGGCGCCGCCCTCTTCTCAGTACCCCCGCCGCGGCGCCGGGGGGAGCGCGGCCGGGACCGGCTGCATCCCCTGGTACGTCCCGTACGACGGGTACGCCGGCTGCTGCTGGCCCAGCGTCCCCACGCGCTGCCACTGACCCTGCTGGCGCGCGCTCTGCGCCCCCGCGCTGTAGGCGCTGTACGAACTCCCGCCGTACGAGCCGCCGTTCAGTCCGCCGAGCCCGCCGCCGTGCGCGAGCGCGTACGACCCGCCGTAGCCGCCGTACCCGGGGCCGAGGCCGTGTCCGAACGCGGTGAACTCCAGCTGGTCCTCCCCGCTGCGGTCGCCCGGCAGGGCCCGGAAGGACTTGACGTACTCGGCGTAGAGCGCGTCGTAGATCGGGGTGGCCGAACTCTCGGGGAGCGAGTAGGACGGCCGGCGGGAGGTGTCGTATGGGTGCACGTAGCGTAGAACGACCCAGTTGGTGAAGGGTTTCCCCCGTGGGTCGGTCAGGTCCCGGCGAGGGGGAGGGCGGCGGCGACGAGGCGGCCGTTGGCGGCGGCCTTGTCGAGGGCGTCGCGCAGCAGGTCCTCGCGGGGCTGGCGGCCGATGGAGCCGACGGGCGCGGCGAACATCAGGACCTGCTGGTTCTTGTTGGCGGCGGCCCGCCAGCCGTCGGTGACCTGGAGCGGCTGGTGCGCCTGCCACCAGGCGGCGGGCTGGACGCCGTTGGGGCCCGGCTGGAGGATCGCGTGCAGCTGGCCCGCGGCGAGCAGCACCGACCAGCCGTGGCGCACCGGCGGGACCTCGCTGATCTGGCCGAGCGGCGTGAAGCCCTGCTCGACGAGGAGGGCGAGGAAGTCGTCGCCCGGGCCCGTGCTGCCGGGGCGCACGATGGGGGCGGTCGGTTCGACGACCAGCGCGGGGTGCAGCTCGCCGTTGATCAGGATCAGCCCGCTGGTCACCCCGAGCACGGCCTGCTGCGGCTGCGGCTCCGGGCCGCCGACCCCGTTGATGGACCGGACGGCGCCCTTGAGCTGGTCCTCCGTCACCTGGACGACCTGGGAGGGCAGGCAGGTGGCGTGGGCGAAGGCGAGGACGGCGGTCTCGTCGCCGATGAACAGGACGGTGCTGGTGCGCTCCTGCGCGGAGTCGCCCGGGGCGCGGCACGACGTGCAGTCGTAACTGCCGGGGGCGTTGTCTCCGGTGAGCAGCCGGTCGGCTTCTTCGTCGCCGATCTCGGTGCGTACCTCGTCGCTGACGTCGAGCATGCGCGGCACGGGTGGCTCCCTCGGGATGCGGTGCGGTGGCACGGCCGGGGGCGTCCCCGGCTCGGCCGGGGTGGGTCCCCGGCTCACGCAGAGACAACGGGCGTCCTGTGGCCATAGTCACGGTGTCCCGCGTGAGTGTCCCGTCCCTCGGACGCGGTCGGTCACTTTAGGTCCGCTATCGAACACTCCCGGTCAAGTAACGGAGAGGTTACGGGGGTTGGTTCCGTGAGCTGGCTCACAGGGCGTCTCGGCCTATGGTCGATAAATCAGGAAAAGGGGGTGCGAACCCCCCTGCGGGAACTCGAAGTTACCCCTGGTAACGGGCAACTGGCCTGCGGAAACAGGGAGTTGGTTGCTAACGGCTCGTCAGGGTCCATAGATTCCTCCGCCGGTGCACCGAGCACCACCCGGGAAACGTTCGCCGGCCGCGCTGGGACAGACAGCGCGCGGAAGCATCACGTCGGCGCACGGGGGGCGGAACGCCATATCCACGGCTCTTCGCGGATAGCGTCCCGCCCAGCAGGGGGAACCCGGGTCCGTAGAGAGGGAACTTCATGTCCGAGTGTGCCGACAACACACGCGACACGCACGACCAGGCGCCGGTGACTGACACCACCGCCCGCCGGGCACGTACGACGGCGGCTCTCGCCGGGGCGGCACTGCTGGCCCCGCTCGGGCTGCTGGCCGCGAGCGGCAACGCCGCCGCGGCCGACAGCGGGGTGTGGGACCGCATCGCCCAGTGCGAGAGCGGCGGCAACTGGCACATCAACACCCACAACGGCTACCACGGGGGCTTGCAGTTCTCCCCGTCGACCTGGCGGGCCTACGGCGGCACGGCGTACGCGCCGACGGCCGACCAGGCCTCCCGCGAGCAGCAGATAGCGGTCGCCACCAAGGTCCAGCGCGGCCAGGGCTGGGGCGCCTGGCCGGTCTGCTCGGCCCGCGCCGGCGCCTACGGCAGCGCGCCCGACGCCTCGGCCCCGTCCGCCAAGTCGGGCTCCGCCACCAAGAAGAGCCCCAGCAGCGGCACCAGGAAGAACACCAACTCGTCCGCCGCGACGCCCAAGGCGGCGCCGGAGCGTACGGCGAACACCTCCCGGGGCACCGTCCGCGCCACGCCCGGCGCCAACTACACGGTCCGCTCCGGAGACACGCTCAGCGCCATCGCCGAGCGGCACGGCACCACGTGGGAGCGGATCTACGCCGCCAACAAGCCGGTCATCGGCGGCGATCCGGACCTGATCGTGCCGGGGCAGCGGCTGCTGGTCTGAGCGGGTCCGGCGTGGCCGGCGGAGGTGGGCCGGCATGAGCTGAGCCGGCGCGGGCTGAGGTGAGTCGGTTTTCAGGCTGAGGCGAGATCGCTCAGGCTGAGGTGGGCCGACCGGAGCTGAACGCCGGCGCGAGACGGTGCGGGCCGACGGGAGTCGGCGCCGTACGGCACGAGGCGGGCCCGGGGTCGCGAACCCGGGCCGCCGCCCTAGGCCGGAGAGTCCGGCACCCAGAGACTTCGCCCGGCGCGGAGGCCGGGCGGCCCCAGAGCACAGCCCGGTGTCCCAGCGCCGGGCACGCAGTTCGGTACCCCAGCCGGGCTGCCTCCGGAGACTTCGCCCGGTGTCCCGCCGGGTGGCCCGGAGTCCCCGTCCGGCATCCCGTCGGGCGGCCCGGAGAATTTCGCTCGGCGCCCCGCCGGGCGGCCCGGCAGATCGCGGCCCCATCCGGTGCGTACCCCCAGTGCGCCGACCGGGTGGGGCCCCGGGCGTTGTGGGCGCGGATCGGGTGAGGGGTGGGGGGTGCTGCCTACGGTGAGCCGATGTTCGCCAGTCTGCTGCTCGCCGTTGCCCTGTTCTCCCCGTCGGCCGACGGCGGGCCGCCGGTCTCGTACGGCTGTGCCGAGGAGCAGTGGCCGTGGAGCTGTGTCGCGGACTGTGAGAGCGGTGGGCGGTGGGACGCGCACACCGGGAACGGGTTCTACGGCGGGCTCCAGTTCTGGCAGCCGACCTGGGAGGAGTTCGGGGGGCTGGGGTACGCGCCGCGCGCCGATCTCGCGAGCCGGGAGGAGCAGATCGCCGTCGCCCAGGAGGTGCTGGCGGTGCAGGGGTGGGGTGCGTGGCCGGAGTGCTCGAAGCGGTACCGGCTGGAGGGGCGGATGTACACGGTGAAGTCCGGGGACACCTTGTCCGCCGTCGCCGTCAAGTACCGCGTCAAGGGCGGGTGGCAGGCGCTCTATCAGCTCAACAAGGAGGTCGTCGGGGCCGATCCGGGGCGGCTCAATCCCGGGACGCTGCTGCGGCTGCCGGACACGGGGTCACGGACGCTGGCCTTCTTCGGGCCGCCGCTGAACTGACGTGCCGGGCTGCAACCTACGGGCGCCGCCGCAACTTGCAGGCACCGCTCCAACTGACCGCCCCCGCAAGGGAATTCGTACGAACGTACGGTCCGGATCCGCCCCGCCCGATACCCTGCCCCTGCCCTGCAATCCCGGTGATGACTGAGCTGGCTGGTGGTCAGATGACGGCAACAGGAGTCAGACGTACGGCGATCGGAGCCCGGGGTGCCGCAGCCGCGCTCGCCCTTCTCCTCGTGCTCTCCGCGTGCGGCGACGACAAGCCCAAGGAGATCAAGGTCGCGCCCCGCCCCTCCGGCAGCCCCTCTCCGACGGCGCCCGCCGATCCCGCTGCGGCCGAGCGGCAGATCCGCGCCAACTGGGTGGCGTTCTTCGCCCCCGCGACCAAGCCGGCGGCCCGCCAAGCCCTCGTCCAGCACGGCAAGTTGATGGCCGGCGCGCTCCAGGAACTGGACGGCAGCAGAGCGGACGCGACCGTGGAGAAGGTGAACTTCCTCTCGGCGACGCGGGCTTCGGTGACGTACCGGCTGGCCAAGGGGGGAACCCCGTTGCCGGGGACGGCCGTTGAGCAGGACGGAGTGTGGAAGGTCTCCGCGAGGACCCTGTGCACCCTCGGCGCCCCCGCGCCCGGCTGCTGAGCCGCCCACCCCGCCCGCCGCTGAGCCGCGCCCCCGCCCGCCGCTGAACATCCCCCTGCCGAACCGCCCCGCCCGCCCCCAACTACCCCGCATGCTCCGGATGATGGAGATCGAACGCCGGTGACTCCGAGCGGATCCTCGGCAGGGTCACGAAGTTGTGCCGCGG
Organism: Streptomyces sp. AMJ-169; assembly: GCF_055597585.1. Taxonomy (NCBI): domain Bacteria; kingdom Bacillati; phylum Actinomycetota; class Actinomycetes; order Kitasatosporales; family Streptomycetaceae; genus Streptomyces; species Streptomyces sp. AMJ-169. The sequence continues at coordinate 176,002 of NZ_JBVLTJ010000014.1, read as the reverse complement.
TGGCGGGCAGGACGTCGCCCACTCCAGTGAACGCCCGTACCCCCAGGGGTCGTCGGTGTCGACCTTCGTCCCGTACTTCGCCGTCCGCCACACGTTGTAGAGGAACGGCAGCGTCGACATGCCCAGCAGGAACGCGCCGATCGTGGAGATGGTGTTGAGGGCGGTGAAGCCGTCCGCCGCGAGGTAGTCGGCGTAGCGGCGCGGCATGCCCTCGGCGCCGAGCCAGTGCTGGACCAGGAACGTGGTGTGGAAGCCCACGAACAGCACCCAGAAGTGCACCTTCCCGAGCCGTTCGTCGAGCATCTTGCCGGTGAACTTGGGCCACCAGAAGTAGAAGCCGCCGAAGATCGCGAAGACGACCGTGCCGAAGACGACGTAGTGGAAGTGGGCGACCACGAAGTAGCTGTCGGAGACGTGGAAGTCCAGCGGCGGGGAGGCGAGGAGGACGCCGGTGAGGCCGCCGAAGAGGAACGTCACGAGGAAGCCGGACGCCCAGAGCATGGGCGTCTCGAAGGAGAGGGACCCCTTGATCATCGTCCCGGTCCAGTTGAAGAACTTCACGCCCGTCGGCACGGCGATCAGGAAGCTCACGAAGGAGAAGAACGGCAGCAGGACCGCGCCGGTGACGAACATGTGGTGCGCCCAGACGACGACGGACAGGCCGGTGATCGCCAGGGTCGCGCCGACCAGCGTCGTGTAGCCGAAGATCGGCTTGCGGGAGAAGACGGGGATGATCTCCGAGATGATCCCGAAGAACGGCAGCGCGATGATGTAGACCTCGGGGTGGCCGAAGAACCAGAAGAGGTGCTGCCAGAGCAGCGCGCCGCCGACGTCCGCGTCGAAGACGTGGCTGCCGAAGCGCCGGTCGGCCTCCAGGACCAGCAGGGCGGCGGCGAGCACCGGGAACGCGATGAGGATGAGGATCGACGTGAACAGGGTGTTCCACGTGAAGATCGGCATCCGGAACATCGTCATGCCGGGCGCCCGCATCCCGATGATCGTCGTCACGAAGTTGACCGCGCCGAGGATCGTCCCGAACCCGGCGAGCGCGAGGCCCATGATCCACAGGTCGGGGCCGAGGCCGGGGGAGTGGACGGGGCTGTTGAGCGGGGCGTAGGCGAACCAGCCGAACGCGGCCGGTCCGTCGGGCACGAGGAACGAGCCCATCACGATCAGCCCGCCGAACAGGAAGAGCCAGTACGACAGCATGTTCAGCCGGGGGAACGCGACGTCCGGCGAGCCGATCTGGAGCGGCATCAGCTCGTTGGCGAACCCGGCGAAGCTCGGCGTCGCGAACAGCAGCAGCATGACCGTGCCGTGCATCGTGAACAGCTGGTTGAACTGGTTGCTGTCCATCAACTGGAGCCCCGGGCGGGCGAGTTCCGCCCGCATCAGCAGCGCCATCACCCCGCCGGCCAGGAAGAACAGGAACGACGTGATGAGGTAGAGGTGGCCGATCTTCTTGTGGTCGGTGGTGGTCAGCCAGTCGACGACGATCCGCCCGCCGCGCACCGGCGGTACGTCCGTCGCCATGGTCTGCGTCGCCATCGCCGCTCCTTCGCGTGCCGTACGCGGGCCCCTACGAACCCCGCCATGATGCGCGCGCCCCCGTGCGCCGCGACAGGGGGCGTACGGGGGGCGTGTGGGGGTCCGGTGCTTTTTCTATGGGGTGTCAGATGGCCGCGTGCGCCCCGGAACACGAATGCGGCGGGGTTCCGGAAAGGAATCCGGGGCCGCTTTCCGCCGGTTTTTCCGGCCACTCCGCAGACGGCTCGGGAATTACGTTCGAATGCGCTCGGAAGTTGTCCGGAACCGCTCGTACGTGTGACAGGTAACGGCCGAAACATGCGCGGTGATCCTGTGACAGAAGCGTGACCAGAGTGATCCTTGAGACGGGAACCCCGGGTTCCCGGGCGTGTCCCGGGGGCCTAGGTTGGGGACCATGGCACCGATTCCGACTCCGCCTCAGGAGCCCCGAGACAACCCGGACAGTTACGTCGGCCTGGAGGCCGCGCGGGCCGAGCGACAGGCCCGCGAGCAGGGCTGGGCGACCGTCAGGAAACTGCCGCCCGGCGCGATCGTCACCATGGAGTACCTGGCGGGACGTATCAACTTCGAGGTCCGCGACGGCCGCGTAACCCGCGCCTGGAAGGGCTAGCCCCGCTGGCCCCCGCAGGCGTCAACTCCCCAGCGGGCGGGCCGCCGAGGCCGTCGTGCCGCGGGCCAGGCGGTCCTGGTGGGGCGGCGGGCGGCGGCTGCCGAGAGGGGTGACCGGGGTGCGCTCGGAGCGTGCGGCGTGCGGGCCCGGCGCGAGGTAGAGCGGGGGTCTCTGGCCGCGCGGGACGGGGAGCGCCTCGCGGGCGGCGGGCGCCTGGTCCTGGTCCGAGGGCCGGGGGCGGACCAGCGACACCGGCAGGGTGACCGGCGCGGGCAGCGCGGGCTTCGCCGGAGCCGTACGGGAGGTGCGCCAGCGGTCGCGCAGATCGAGCAGCGCGCTCTCCGCGCGGGCGATCAGCGGCTCGCACCACGGCAGCGCCAGCAGGACCAGCAGCCCCGCCGCCCAGCCCAGCAGCACGTCGCTCAGCCAGTGCGTCCCCAGATAGACGGTCGTCAGCCCGACGCCCAGCGACACGACCGCCGACAGCGCCGACAGCCAGCGCCGCGCTCTCGGCGTGGACGCCAGATACGCCAGGATCCCCCAGGTCACGACCGCGTTCGCGGTGTGGCCGCTGGGGAATATATCGCCGCCCAGGCCCATCTCGTTGGAGCCGATCGCCGTCGCGTAGTGCGGACCGAGCCGGCCCATGCCGATCTTCGCGGCACCGACCGTCGCGTTCAGCAGCAGCAGCGAGGCGCCCAGCGTGAGCAGGGGCCGCAGCGTGTGCTGACGCCACGAACGCCAGCCCAGCCAGGCCGCGACCATCACGGCGGTCGGGCCGCGCTGGCCCAGCACGACGTAGTAGTCGAGGAACGCGTGGATCGACGGCCACTGCTGGTACGGCCGGAAGAACATGACCTGCCAGTCCAGGCGGACCAGCCACGAGGTGGTCACCACGAGCCACACGATCGCCAGATAGAAGGCGAGGGTCGCCGTCAGCAGGGCGACCCGGTGGCGGCTCATCCGCGGCAATTTCAGGTGGCCCGGGCGTTCGGGCTCCCGGTCCAGCCTCGCGAACACCCGGTCCAGACGGGTGAGGTTTCGTTCGGTACGCACCCAATCGACGTTACAGCGAGTGAGCTGGCTTCCCCCGCGAATCCACGGCTTTGTGATGACGATGTGATGTGGGATTGCTCTCAGGCGGGCGTTTATTCCTTTGGAATCCAAAATCGACTGACATCTGTACCGGCAATTCCTTTGATCATTCTGGGTACAGGTTTTAACGGGGTTATGAATACGTTCGGTGTTTGGTCGCCTGCAATTCACTGAGCGTGGCGGGGTCGATCATGGCGCGGTCACGGTGGTCCCGAGCCGTTCAGCCACCACGCCCCGTACACCGCCGACGCGACCGCCACCCCGGCCACCACCAGCGCCGACCGCGCCGGACGCGCCCGCGCCAGGCGCAGCGCGAGGGGGAACAACAGGGGGAACGCGGGCATCAGCAGGCGCGGTTTCGAGCCGAAGTAGCTCGACGCACACAGGGCGAGGACCAGGACAGTACCGCCGTAGACCAGCAGGGGCAGCGGCTGGCGCTGCCGTACGCAGATGACGTAGAGGCGGATCAGCAGGGCCACGCCCGCGATCAGGGCCAGGCCCGCGAGGGCGCCCAGGGGGGAGGTGAACTTGGCGGCGACGAAGCGGGCGAAGGCCCAGCCGCCGTCGAAGCCGTTGCGCCAGCCGGACTGGACGTCGAGGTAGCCGAGGAGACCGTCACCGGTGCGACGACCCACCCAGAGGACATAACCGACCGTGCCCAGAGGCGCGAGGAGCAGACCCAGGGCGCGCGCGCCGGCCGGCCGTACCGAGAGGCCCGCCGCCCAGACCGCCGCCGCCACCGCGAGCCCGACCGGACGGGTCAGCCCCGCCAGCGCCGCCAGGACGCCCGCCGCGACCCACCGCCCGGTGAGCACCGCGTACAGGGACCAGGCCGCCAGCGCCGTGAACAAGGACTCGCTGTACGCCATCGACTGGACGATCCCGACCGGCAGCACCGCCCAGAGCAGCACCGCGCACACGGCCGCGCGCGAGCCGTACAAGAGGTCGGCGACCGCGAAGACGCCCCAGGCCGCCGCGAGCGAGGACACCAGGGACACGACGAAACCGGCGTCGGCGTACGACAGCGCGGTCGCGGCATGGAGGGCGCGCTCCAGCCAGGGCAGGAGGGGGAAGAACGCGAGGTTCGAGTGGACGTCGCCGTTCGGGAGGCGGACCTCGTAGCCGTAGCCCAGGCCGGCGACGCGGACGTACCACAGGGAGTCCCAGCGGGCCGTCAGCAAGTGGTAGGCGTTCGTGCCGCGCGCGCCGCTCCACGCGGCCAGGGCGAGCAGGCCGAGCGCCCGGACGGCCGCGAAGCCGAGGAGGGCGGGGGCGGCCCGGCGAAGTCCCTGGGAGACGCGCGTCGCACGGTCGGTCATGGGCTCGATTATCCGGCCCCTACGGATGAGTGGTGTACGCCACATGGGTTCCAGGTGGCGTCTGAGAGGTCCACCACGTGACCGGGCCACGAACTCGCGTACGCTGCGATCCACTCGCCGTTCGTCCGCGCGGGCCAGGGACACCGCTCCTCCCCGGCCAAAGGCGCGGGGAGTCCCCACCCCGCGAACCCGCCGAACGCGCGAATAGCTGGGAGGTACGCACATGTCCGGGACGCTCACGGCCACAGCCGCGCCCTCCAGGACCGCCGGACCCCCCGCCGCCCGCCGCTGGGTCGTCCTCGTCGTGCTGTGCGTGAGCCTCCTCCTCGTCGCCGTCGACGCGACCGTCCTGCACGTCGCCGTGCCCGCCGTCACCGAGGACCTCAGGCCCGGGGCGATCGAGCTGCTGTGGATCGTCGACACGTATCCCCTGGTCTGCGCCTCCCTGCTGATCCTCTTCGGGACCCTCGGCGACAAGGTCGGACGGCGGCGCATCCTCCTGTTCGGCTACGGCATCTTCGGCGTCGCCTCCGCGCTCGCCGCCCTCGCCGACAGCGCGCAGACGCTGATCCTGGCGCGGGCGCTGCTCGGGGTCGGCGGGGCCATGATCATGCCGGCCACCCTGTCGATCCTGCGGCAGGTCTTCCCCGACCGGCGGGAGCGGGCGCTGGCGATAGGGATCTGGAGCGCGGTCGCCGCCGTCGGCGCGGCGGCCGGTCCGCTGCTCGGCGGGTTCCTCCTCGAACACTTCTGGTGGGGGTCGGTCTTCCTCGTCAACATCCCGCTGATGCTGGTCAGTCTGCCGGTCGGGCGGTGGCTGCTGCCCGAGTCCAAAGGGGGCGGCGACGGGCCCTGGGACGTCGTCGGCGCGCTCATGGCCGCCGGCGGGCTCTTCGGGTGCGTCCTCGGCGTGAAGCGGCTCGGGGGCGGCGAGTTCGGGCCGCTGACCGTCGTACCGCTGCTGTTCGGGGCCGTGCTGGTGGTGCTCTTCGTGCGGCGGCAGCGGCGGCGGGTCTGTCCGCTCGTCGATCTGCGGATGTTCGCCCGGCCCGCCTTCGGTACGGCCGTGCTGTGCATCGTGCTGGCCATGCTGGCGCTGGTCGGGCTCGAGCTGATCGCCGCGCAGTATCTGCAACTCGTGCTGGGGCTCTCGCCGTTGGCGACCGGGCTGCGGCTGCTGCCGCTGACGTTCGCCGCCATGGCCGCCGGGCTCGCCGGGGCCCGGCTGCTGCGGGCCGTCGGGCCACGGCGGATGGTGTGCGGCGGGTTCGTGCTGACCGCCGCCGCCGTCCTCACCCTCACCGCCATGGGCAACGCCGACCGGCCGGGGCTGCTGCTCGCCGGGTTTGTGCTGCTCGGGTTCGGGCTGGAGACGACGCTGTTCGCCGCGTACGAGTCGATGCTGAGCGAGGCGCCCGCCGAACAGGCGGGCGGGGCCGCCGCGATGGGGGAGACGTCGTACCAGCTGGGCGCCGGGATCGGGATCGCGTTGCTCGGGAGTGTGATGAACGCGGCTTATAAACCTGGGGTGTCGGCGGTCGCTGGGGTGCCCGCGGAGGCGTCGGCCGCTGCGGGGCATTCGCTGGGGGAGGCGTACGAGGTGGCCGGGCGGCTGGGGGAGCCGGCCGGGGGTGTGCTGCGGCGGGTGGCGCGGGATTCGTTCGTGCACGGGCTGCATGTCACGTTGCTGGTGAGCGCGGGGCTGTTGCTGTTGGGGGCGGTGATGGCGCTGCGGCTGCCGAAGGGGATGCAGGGCGCGGGGGTTGCTCTCGCCCCCGCCGGTGAGATGAGCGCCGCGCTCGCCCCCGCTGAGGTGGACGTCCCCTTCCCTCGCCGCTGAAGTCCCCTGCCACGTAAGTTCGTTGTGTTACCGCTCCTGTTGGTCTGCTGACGCCGGAGGTTTCCGTGGCCGCGTTCGACCCCCGTGATCTGCTGGGTCTCGATGAACTGCTCACCGATGAGGATCTCGCCGTACGGGACACCGTGCGGCGCTGGGTCGGGGACAACGTGCTGCCCCATGTCGCCGGGTGGTTCGAGGCCGGGGAGCTGCCGCAGATCCGCGAACTCGCCCTGGAACTCGGGAAGATCGGGGCGCTCGGGATGTCCCTGTCCGGGTACGGGTGCGCGGGCGCCAGCGCTGTGCAGTACGGGCTGGCCTGTCTTGAGCTGGAGGCCGGGGACTCCGGGGTGCGTTCGCTGGTGTCCGTCCAGGGGTCCCTCGCGATGTACGCCATCCACCGGTTCGGGAGCGAGGAGCAGAAGCGGCAGTGGCTGCCCGCGATGGCGTCCGGGCACGTCATCGGATGCTTCGGGCTCACCGAACCCGACCACGGCTCCGACCCCGCCTCGATGCGGACGCGGGCGAAGCGGGACGGCTCCGACTGGGTGCTCAACGGCCGGAAGATGTGGATCACCAACGGGTCCGTCGCCGGGGTCGCCGTCGTGTGGGCGCAGACCGAGGAGGGCATCCGGGGGTTCGTCGTCCCCACCGACACCCCCGGGTTCGCCGCGCCGGAGATCAAGCACAAGTGGTCGCTGCGGGCGTCGGTGACCAGTGAACTGGTGCTGGACGACGTGCGGTTGCCGGCGGACGCGGCGCTGCCCGAAGTGGTGGGGCTGCGGGGGCCGTTGAGCTGTCTGTCGCACGCCCGGTACGGGATCGTGTGGGGCGCGATGGGAGCGGCGCGGGCCTCGTTCGAGGCGGCCGTCGAATACGCGAGGACCCGGGAGCAGTTCGGGCGGCCGATCGGCGGATTCCAGCTCACCCAGGCGAAGTTGGCGGACATGGCCGTCGAACTGCACAAGGGGATCCTGCTCGCCCACCATCTGGGGCGGCGGATGGACGCCGGTCGACTGCGGCCCGAGCAGGTCAGCTTCGGGAAGCTGAACAACGTACGGGAGGCGATCGAGATCTGCCGTACCGCGCGGACGATCCTCGGGGCCAACGGGATCTCGCTGGAGTACCCGGTGATGCGGCACGCGAGCAATCTGGAGTCGGTGCTGACCTACGAAGGCACCGTGGAGATGCACCAGTTGGTGCTGGGCAAGGCGCTCACCGGGCTCGACGCCTTCCGCTGACCTGGCTGTGCCCTCCCGGGGGATGACCCCCGGACCCCCACCGGAGATGGCGGGGCAGGGCCGGTGAGCGGCCCTGCCTCAGCTCTGGTTGAAGAAGCCGTCCGTGCGGTGGTTGGAGGAATCGCCGTTCACGATCTCCGTGTTGGCGGGGGTGAGCAGGAACACGCGGGTGGAGACCCGCTCGATGGAGCCGCGCAGGCCGAAGATGAGACCGGCGGCGAAGTCGACGACGCGCTTGGCGTCGGCCGCCTCCATCGCCGTCAGGTTCATGATGACCGGGACCCCCTCACGGAACATCTCGCCGATGGCGCGGGCGTCCCGGAAGCTGTCCGGGGTGACCGTGCCGATCCGGCGGCCCTTCTCCTCGGCCGTGTCCGCGGCGACCTTCACCCGGGGGTCGGTGACCCAGGCCTCGCCGGAGTCGGACCCCTCGGAGTAGTCGTCGTCGTAGTAACGCTCGTCATCGTTGTCGTCGACGAGGCCAAGCCAGGCACTCGCCTTGCGCACCGATCCCATGGACGCCTCCTCTCACAGCGGTTCTGCTTGCTTCCGCATTCCCCATGGTCGTGCATGATGCGGAGGTCGCGCCAAGTGGATGGACGCCGCGCGGGAGGTTTGTGACGGTACTGGTGCACAGCCGATCCGTCGAGAGGCCAAGCCCCCCAAGGGTGTTAGCGCGTACGGCTGCTGACTGTGAGTGAAATATGATTCATTGTGGCGGATGGGTGACGAATAGGGCGTACGGGTGAAGAGGAGTGACGGTACGTCAGTGAGGGGGGCGCCGGTGTGAAGGCGGAGAAAGGGGGAGAAAGCGCGGCAGCGGGTCGCTCAACAGGAACAGGACCACACGCGACCGAAGTCGATGTGGGAGCGCTTGACCAGCCACTGCTGCGGATGCATGGGCCAAGTGGAACAGGTCTCCGGTTGTCACGTCAACGAGATGAGACCTACCGCTCACAGTGTGGACGCCCTTGACAGCGAGGGGAAACGCCGCCGTACTCTCGCTGTACGGCCCTGCTGAGGGGCTCGGCCGTGACGGCGCCGCGCGGCGCCCCCGTGTGAAGGCGAACCGATACTCCACGGAGCCTTCGCATGCCTTCCAGCTTGGTCGTCATCGGGGCCGGTCCCCGCGGATCCGGTCTCCTCGAACGCATCGCCGCCAACGCCCCCGAGCTGTACGACGGTTCACCCCTCGACCTCCACCTCGTCGACCCGCACCCGCCGGGCGCCGGACGCATCTGGCGCGCCGCCCAGTCCCCGCTGCTGTGGATGAACTCCCACGCCGAGGACATCACCATGTTCACGGACGAGTCCGTCACCATGGCCGGCCCGGTGCGCCCCGGACCCACCCTGCACGAGTGGGCCGGCGTCGACGGCGACCTCTTCGCCGACCGCCGGCTCCAGGGCACCTACCTCGCCTGGTTCCACGACCGGGCGATCGCCGCCCTGCCTCCGGGGATACGCGTCCACCACCACCCCCGCCGGGCGCTACGCATCTCCGGCCCGCGCGACGGACGCCAGGAGGTCTGGCTGGAGGGGCTCTCGGAACCGCTGCACGCCGATCTCGTCGTCCTCGCCCTCGGCCACCTCGACGCCGAACTCGACGACGAACAGCGCGCGTTGGCGGCGTACGCCGAGGAACACGGGCTGCTGCACCTGCCGCCCGACTTCACCGCCGACAGCGACTTGTCCGCGCTGCCCGCCGGTGAACCGGTCCTCGTACGCGGCTTCGGGCTGGCCTTCGTCGATCTGATGGTCCTGCTCACCGAAGGGCGCGGGGGGCGCTACGACGGGGACGTGTACGTGCCGTCGGGGCGGGAGCCGGTGCTGTACGTCGGGTCGCGCAGAGGGGTGCCGTACCACTCGAAGATCGGGTACGAGTGGAGCGGCGAGCGGCCTCCCTTGCCGAGATTTCTCGGGCCCGCGCAGATCGATGAACTCCTCGCCAGGGAAGGCGGGTTCGAGTTCCGGCGGGACGTGTGGCCGCTGGTGGAGAAGGAGTTGGGGTTCGCCCACTACCACCGGCTGTTCTCCGCGCATCCCGAACGTACGCAAGGGAGTTGGGCGGAGTTCGAGGAGAAGTACGCCGTCGGGAGCGGCTCCGATCTCCAGGCGCTGATCGCCGCCGCCGTGCCCGACCCCGCCGACCGGCTCGACCTCGGGGCGCTGGACCGGCCGCTCGCGGGGGTGCGGTACGGGTCGGCCGAGGAGTTCCAGGACGGGCTGCGGGGTTACATCCAGGGGGACTTGGCGCGCGCCCACGACCCGGCGTACAGCCAGGACCAGGCCGTGTTCCTCGGGCTGCTGTCCGTGTACGTGCAGTTGATCCGGCTCGGCGGGGTCGGCGGGTGGTGGCACGGCTTCTTCAGCTATCTCGCGTCCGGGCCGCCCGGACCCCGGCTGCGGCAGATGCTCGCGCTGTCGCGGGCCGGGCTGCTGAAGTTCGTCGGCGGCGAGATGCAAGTCCGGGCCGAGGACGGGGTGTTCAGGGGGACGAGCCCCAATGTGCCGGGCGCGGTCGTCGAGGCGCGGGCGCTGGTCGAGGCGCGGCTCCCGGAGCCGGCCGTGGGGCGGGCCCGGGACGCGCTGCTGCGGGAGCTGATCGGGCGCGGGGTCGGGGAGACGGCGGACGGACTGCTGCGGGTGGACCGGGCCGACGGACGGGTGCTGGACCGCGAAGGGCGGCCGTACGGGCGGCTGTTCGCGCTCGGGCCTTACACGGACGGGCGGGCGCCGGGGGCGTTCACGCGGCCCCGGACCGGGGGACCGGCGTTCCGGCAGAACGACGCGACCGCGCGGGCGGTCCTCGGATCGCTGAGTGAAACGTAATTGGGTGTCCGGCGTCCGGTTGTGAAAGCGTTCCCCGTAGCTGTTCCGTACGGGTGCGAAAGGTCAACTGTGTTATCCAGCAAGGGAGTTCAAGTGATGAACGACGCGGCCTGCCTCATGTCCACCTCTCTGCCGGCCTGTTGTCCGCCGGGCCCTGGGCGTGGTGCGGCGGCGCCGTCATGAGCGGGCGGCGCAGGCTGCTGCATCTCGCGGCGGCCGTCGACCTGCCGGGGGAGTCCGGGGCCGAGCCGTATCTGGAGCTGGTGGGGCTGGCCGAGCGGGGCGGGCTCGACTTCGTGACCGTCGGCGACCCGTACGCGGTGCCGGGGTTCGACGCGGGGTCCGTGCTCGCGCGGGTGGCGTCGGGGACGCGGCGGATCGGGCTGGTCGCGATGTGCGGCGGGCCCGGTGTCGCGAGCGGGCTCGACCGGGTGAGCCGGGGGCGGGCCGGGTGGCGGCCCGAGGAGACGGCGCCCGTGCCGGTGTGCCCGGCGCTGAAGGTCGTCGACGCCACCGAACCCGGCGGCCGGGAGCGGGCCGCGCGGGACGCGGACGTCGCGCTGGTGCGCGCGGTGAGTCCGGGCGAGGCCGCCGAGGTACGGGCTCAACTGCTTTTGCGGGCCGCCGAGTCGGGCCGCGACCCCGACACGCTGCGGGTGTTCGCCGGGCTGCTGATCGACCTCGGGGACGGGGAGCGGGCCGCCGAGCGCGGGCACGGCGGGGGCGGACCCCGGCCGACCGTACGGGGGCCGCTGTACCGGGGCGGGCCCGTCGACCTCGCCGAGCTGATCGCCGGCTGGCACCGGGAGGGCGCGGTGGACGGGTTCCACCTCACGCCGGTCGAGCCGCGCCGGGACCTGGAACGGCTCGTCAACGGGACGGTCGCGCTGCTCCAGCACCGGGGGCTGTTCCGTACGTTCTATCCGGGCGGGACGCTGCGGGAGCATCTGGGGCTCGCGCGGTACGCGGTCGCCGAGGGGGCGTGAGGGGGGCGTGTCACCGGCGCGCCGGAGGGGAGAGGGGGCCGCCGGGGTCGTATACAGGGGCGCCGGTGCCGTATGCGCCGGTGTCCGTGTGCTTGGCCTGTTCCGTGCGGAATACGGGGGTGGCGGGGGTGGTTGGCATCGGGGGTTTCGTACCGGTACAGGGAAGGGCTGGCGGACATGAGCGGTCTTGAGGCGTGGCGGCAGTGGCGGGCGCGGCGGGTGGACACGGTGTCGGGGCCTTACGGGCCGCTCGCGCTCACCGGGACGTACTGGGTGGAGGACCTTCCCGAGGGGCGACTTCCGGACACCCCGGGGCACTGGGCGCTCGCCGAGGACGCCGGGGTCGTGCTGACGGCCGGCGCCGGCGAGGGGCTGTTCCTCGACGGGGAGCCGTTCGGCGGCGTCGTACGGCTGGACGCGGACCGGGGGGCGGCGGGGCGGGCCCGGGTCTCGGTGGGGGAGCGGCGGCTCGTGGTGCTGGAGCGCGAGGGGGTCTGGGGGGTGCGGGACTACGACCCGGACGCCGAGGCCAGGCGGGGGTTCGGGGGGATCGACGCCGCTGAGTACGACCCCCGGTGGGCGGTCGAGGGGGTCTTCACGCCGTACGAGCGCGGGCGGACCGTGCGGGTCGAGAACGCGGACGGGCGGGAGCGGGGGCTCGGGCTCGACGGGGAGGTCGCGTTCGCCGTCGAGGGGCGGGAGGTCGTGCTCAAGGTGGGGACCGGGGCCGGGGGCGGGCTGTGGGCGGTGTTCGCGGACGCGACGAGCGGGGTGAGCAGTTACCGGTTCCGGTTCCTGCACACCGGGGCGCCCGACGCGCGGGGGCGGGTGAGCGTCGACCTCAACCGGGCCGAGCTGCCGCCGTGCGCGTTCTCCGACGCGTTCATCTGCCCGTTCCCGCCGCCCGGGAACCGGCTGGAGTTCGCCGTCGAGGCGGGGGAGCGCACGGTGGTGTGAGCCGGGGGCGGGCGGTCACGGCGCGCGCCGGGCGGGTGCTCCGACGCGGCCGTCCGGTCGTGAAAGGGCCGTTGACGCAAGGCGTTTCAGGCAGTTTTCTCCCAGGGGTCACGGTGTTTTCCCCAAGGGGCCGAGGCCGAAAGGTGCCCTTGCGCCTACCGGCCGTTCGGCCGAATACTCCTCAACCAGCGCTTGTCAGGGACATGCACCCCAGCCGCCGCGGGGTGTCCCCGCCCTGGCTGCGCCTCACGGGCCCCGACCCCACGCGGGCCCCCAATTCCCCTGGGAGGGAACGAAAAGTGAGGATCAAGCGCACCACCCCCGGTTTCACCAGACGGACCCGTCTGCTCGCCGTCGTCACCGGTCTCACGGCGGCGGCGGCCTTCGCCGTTCCCGCCGCGAACGCCGCCGACGCCCGCACGTACAGCGCGACCGAACTCCAGAGCGCGAGCAACTCGGTGCTCAAGGCCGACATAGCCGGGACGGCCTGGGCCGTCGACCCCGAGAGCGGCCGGCTCGTCGTCACCGTCGACAGCACGGTGACGAAGGCCGAGGTCGCGCAGATCAAGACCGCGGCGGGCGGCGCGGCGACGATCAAGTACACGCCGGGCAAGTTCAACAAGCTGATCGGCGGCGGCGACGCCATCTACGGCGGCGGCTACCGGTGTTCGCTGGGCTTCAACGTGGTCAGCGGCAGCACCAACTACTTCCTCACCGCCGGCCACTGCGGCGAGGTCGCCTCCACCTGGTACTCCAACTCCGGGCAGAGCACCGTCCTCGGCCCGAACTCCAGCTACACCTTCCCGACCAGGGACTACGCGCTGGTGCGGTACACCAACACCACCATCGCCAAGTCCCGGGTGGCCGGCAACACGACCATCACCAGCGCGGGCAACCCCAGCGTCGGCACCACCGTCTACCGCGACGGCTCGACCACGGGCATCCACAGCGGCACCGTCACCGGGCTGAACGCGACCGTCAACTACGGCAGCGGCGACATCGTCTACGGCATGATCCAGACCAACGTCTGCGCCGAGGGCGGCGACTCCGGCGGCCCGCTGTACTCGCTGAGCGGCATCGCCTACGGGCTGACCTCCGGCGGCAGCGGCAACTGCACCTCCGGCGGGACGACGTTCTTCCAGCCGGTCACGGCGGCGCTGAGCGCGTACGGCGTGAGCCTGCTCTAGCCGTCCGGCGGGCAGGGCCGCGCATGGTCTGTCCGTATAGCTGACGCTTTATGCGCATTGCGGGCCGAGTGCACCGGACCGCGGGCGCCGGGAGCCTCCGCACACCTCCGGGTGGGCGGGGGCTTCTCGCTGTACGGGGAGCGCGGCCGGGTACAGGGCTCCCCCTGGCGCGCCCGCGGCGTTACCTTCGACGTACAGGCGGCGACGGTGCGGACCCTGGGGGTCGCGATGGTCGAGGAACTGGTGGCGGCGGGGGTCGCGGTGCTCGCGGCCGGGGCGGTGTACTTCTCGGCGGCGGCGCGGGTCGTCAAACAGTACGAACGGGGGGTCGTCTTCCGGCTCGGGAAACTCCGCCCCGACGTGCGCGGACCCGGGCTCGTCATGATCGTGCCGGGTGTCGACCGGCTGCGGAAGGTCAACCTCCAGATCGTCACGATGCCGGTGCCCGGGCAGGAGGGGATCACCCGGGACAACGTGACCGTGCGCGTCGACGCCGTCGTCTATTTCAAGGTGACGTCCCCGGCGGAGGCCGTGGTGCGGGTCGAGGACTACCGGTTCGCGGTCTCGCAGATGGCGCAGACCTCGCTGCGCTCGATCATCGGCAAGAGCGAGCTGGACGACCTGCTGTCCAACCGCGAAAAGCTCAACCAGGGGCTGGAGTTGATGATCGACAGCCCGGCGGTGGAGTGGGGCGTGACGATCGACCGGGTCGAGATCAAGGACGTCTCGCTGCCGGAGACGATGAAGCGCTCGATGGCCCGGCAGGCCGAGGCGGACCGGGAGCGGCGGGCGCGGGTCATCAACGCGGACGGGGAGCTCCAGGCGTCGAAGAAGCTGGCGGAGGCGGCCCAGCAGATGGAGGCGACGCCGGCCGCGCTGCAACTGCGGCTGCTCCAGACGGTCGTGGCGGTGGCGGCGGAGAAGAACTCGACGCTGGTGCTGCCGTTTCCGGTGGAGCTGTTGCGGTTCCTGGAGCGGGCGCAGGGGGCGGCGCCCGCGCCTCGGCAGGAGGAGCAGCCTCGCGGGTGAACTCCGTTTGAGGCAAGGGTGATCGGGCGGGACTAGGACATCTTCCAGTCTTCTCCTCGTGCGCGATTTTTTACCGGCACGTAACTTCACATCGGGGCTACCCGTCCGTAACTTGAAAAGTGAACAGCATCCTTTGTGATCCGGATCACAGGGCCTAGTGTCATCGCGCATCCCCCCATGAGCCGCAAGGAGATCACTCGATGCTGCCCTGGAAACGCCTGCTCAGACCCCTCGTCGCCCTGCTGCTGACGGCCATCGCCGCCGTCGTCCCGGCTTCCTCCGCAGCCGCCGACTCCGCCTCCAGCAGTGGGTGGAACGACTTCTCCTGCAAGCCCTCCGCCGCGCACCCCCGCCCGGTCATCCTGGTCCACGGCACCCTCGCCAGCTCGACCACCAACTGGCTCGGACTCGCCCCCTATCTGGAGAAACGCGACTACTGCGTCTTCGCCCTGGACTACGGTCAGTTGGACGGCGTCCCCGTCTTCTACGGCCTGGGCCCCATCGACAAGTCGGCCGCGCAACTCTCCGCCTACGTCGACAAGGTGCTCGCCGCGACCGGCGCCGCCAAAGCGGACCTCGTCGGGCACTCGCAGGGCGGCATGATGCCCCGCTACTACCTCAAGTTCCTCGGCGGCGCGGCCAAGGTGAACTCCCTCGTCGCGCTCGCCCCCAGCAGCCACGGCACCACGCTCAGCGGGCTCACCAACCTGCTGCCCTACTTCCCCGGCGCCGCGAAGTGGCTCACCACCAACACCCCGGCGCTGGCCCAGCAGATCGTCGGCTCCGACTTCCTGACCAGGCTGAACGCGGGCGGCGACACCGTGCCCGGCGTCCACTACACGGTCATCGCGACGAAGTACGACGAGGTCGTCACGCCGTACCAGACGCAGTTCCTGACCGGGCCCGACGTCAAGAACGTCCTGCTCCAGGACCTGTGCCCGCTCGACCTGTCCGAGCACGCGCTGATCGGGCTGACGGACCGGATCGCGTTCCACGAGGTGGCCAACGCGCTCGATCCGGCGACGGCCACGCCGACGACCTGCGCGTCGGTGTTCAGCTGAGTGGTGCGGACCTGTGACGGCCGGGCGCCGCTCAGCCGTCCGGCCACCACGTGCGGGCGATGTCCTGGCGGATCTCCGGGCGCGCGGCGGGGCGGTCCTCGGACTTCTCGCGGACGCGGCGGGACTCGGTCTTCTTCAGGGGCTTCTGCACGGTCGTGCGGCGCATGGCGGCCTCCTTCAGGGGCGGTGCCCCTTTGGGGGAGAGTGACGCATCCGGCGGCTTCTGTCAGTGGCGGCTGTCACGTCCCGCCGTCGCGGCCCGTTGTCAGTGCCGGGTGTCACCCTGTGGGCATGAGCGAACGACGTGGTGGTGCGGTGGCGGGCGGGGTCGACTGGGACCTGGCCGCGGCCTCCTTCGACGAGGCGGCGGATCACGGACTGGGCGACCCGGAGGTGCGGGCCGCCTGGGGCGCGCGGATGGACGGCTGGCTGCCCGCCCCGCCCTCCGACGTCCTCGACCTCGGGTGCGGCACGGGGAGTCTGGCCCTCCTCGCCGCCGAGCGGGGCCACCGCGTGACCGGCGTCGACCGCTCCCCGGCCATGCTGGACCGGGCCCGCGCCAAGCTCGCCGGGCACGCGGCGGACTTCCTCCTCGGCGACGCGACGGCCCCTCCGGTGGGGGACGCGCGCTACGACACCGTCCTCGTCCGGCACGTCCTGTGGGCCCTGCCCGATCCCGCGCGGGCGCTGCGCAACTGGCGCGGGCTGCTGCGGCCGGGCGGGCGGATGGTGCTGGTCGAGGGGGTCTGGGGGGAGATCACGCCGGTCGGGATACCCGAGGGGCGGGTGGCGGAACTGGTGGAGGCGGCGGGGGCGCGGGCGCGGGTGGAGCGGCTGGAGGGGGACGAGGGGTTGTGGGGCGGGCCGGTGGGGGATGTGCGGTATGCGGTGGTGGGGGTGGTGTGAGGGGGGCCTTCGGCGGGGGTGCGGGGTCGGGTCGGGGCTGGGGCTGGGGGTGGCCCCGGCCAGGAGCGGTACGAGGCTGGGGGTGCTCTAGTTCAGCAGCTCCGCCCAGTCCCCCCGCGTCGCCCGTGCCGCCAGTTCCTCCAGGGCCGCCGTCGCCGCTGCCGCCGCCTCCGGGTCGCGTTCCGGCAGGCCGCTCGCCGTGAACTCGTCCTCGTCCAGGCGGCGTACGTCCTTGCCGTCGGCGGAGCGCCAGAGGTCCAGGTCCAGGTCCTCGACGACGAGTTCGGCGCCGGAGCGGACCGCCGGGCGCGTGATGTCGCAGTACCAGCCCTTCAATTCGCCGGAGGGGGCGCGGACTTCCTTGACCGCGTACTGGGGGCACCTCCCACGCCTTTAAGGCAGTGGGGGAGGTCGCGCCAGTAGTGCTCGGTGAAGACGTCACCGGGCTCGAACGTGACGAAGCCGAAGTCGCGGATGCCCGGGGCGGCCCAGGGGGCGGTCACGGTGATACGGGTGCCGTCGTCCGAGACGAGCCGGGCGGGGTAACGGATCTTCGTGCGGCCGGACTTGACGAGGACGATGTCCAACTCGGCCGGTGTCTCAGTCGAGTTCGCGGACATGACGGATCTCCTTCGCGCAGGTGTCGTACCCGAGCCGCTTGTTGACCGCGAGCATCGGGGCGTTCTCCGTGTCGTTGCCGGTGAACGCGACCGTGCAGCCGGACTCGCGGGCGCGGTGCAGGGAGGCCGTCTTGGTGAGGGCGGCCAGGCCCTTGCCGCGGTGGGCGCGGGCGGTGCCGGTCATCGCCGAGAGGTAGCGGCCGGCGCCGTCGGTGTGGGCGACGCTGAAGGCGACCGGGCGGCCGTCGATGAGGGCGACCGTGGTGAGTTCGCGGTTCAGGTGCGGGTGGTTCCAGTTCTCCGTCCGCCACGCCTCGTAGTCGGTCATCTCGGCGCCCACGTCGGCCGGTTCGTCCGCGGTCACCTCCGCGTCCAGGAGGAACAGGGGGAGCGGGTCGGCCGTGAAGGCGGCGGCCGTGCGCAGTTCCACGCCGGGGTGGGGCGGGAGCGGGGGGAGGGGGGACGTCGTCAGGTCGCGGCGCAGGAAGTACGCCGAGCGGCTGGGGCGGTAGCCCGCGTGGGCCGCGTACGCGAGGTCGCGCGGGGTGTCCATGGCCCAGGTGTAGAGGCTGTGCGCGCCGAGTCCCGCCAGGTACTCCTCCGCCGTGCGGCGCAGGGCCGTGCCGGCGCCTCTGCCTTCGTGGGCCGGGTCCACGTATACGTTCAGGTACGCCTTGCCGGGTTCCGGGGCGTCGTGGGCCAGGCCGATCTGGGCGGTGCCGATGATGTCGCCGTCCGCCTCCGCCAGCAGTTTGCGGGCCTTCGCGTCCGGGTGGGCGTGGGTGGCGTCGTGGCGGACCGAGGCCGGGGTGAACAGGAGGTACGGGAGGGCGGCCTCGCGGACCGCGCAGAAGGCGGTCAGGTCGGCGGGGTCTTCGGGGCGCAGATCGCGCACGGTGATGGTCATATGAGCGCAGATTAGGGCGGGGCTGTGGACAGTCGCCTCCCATTTTCCCGGGGGTGCGGAAGAATCGGAGGGTGACCTTGAAGATCGACATCAGTGAGGGGGGCGCGCCCTATGAGCAGGTGCGCGCCCAGATCTCGGAGCAGGCCCGGGCGGGGGTCCTCCCGGTCGGCTACCGGCTGCCCACCGTCCGGGGCCTGGCCGAGTCGCTGGGCCTCGCCGCCAACACCGTCGCCAAGGCGTATCGCGCGCTGGAGGCGGACGGGGTGATCGAGACGAGGGGCCGCAACGGGACGTACATCGCCGCGGCCGGCTCCGCCGCGATGCGCGAACTGGCCGCCGCCGCCCAGGCGTTCGCCGAGCGGGCGCGCCGGCTGGGGGTCGGGGAGAGCACGGCGCTGGCGGCGGTGTCGGATGCGCTGCGGGCGGGGTTGGGGGAGCGGGGGTGAGGGCGCTTCGGCACCGCCGGGCCACCGCGTCGTGGCTGGGCGCCGTCGGGGCGGGGAGAGGGGGCCGGTGGAGTGGGGGGCGGCGGCTGGGGAGACCGGCGGAGTGGAGGGCGGCGGAGTGAGGACCGGCGGAGAGGGGGGCGGCGGAGTGGGGGGCGGCGGAGTGGAGGGCGGCGGCCGGGGAGACCGGAGCCACAAGTGCAGCCCCTTCCGTAGAGACCGGAGCCACAAGTTGCAGCCCTTCCGCGGAGACCGAGCTACAAGTGCAGCCCTTCCGTGGAGACCGGAGCTACAAGTGCAGCCCCTCCGCGGAGACCGAGCTACAGGTACAGCCCCTCCTCCGCCTTCCCCCTAGGCTCCGGCAGTGATGTCGGGCTCGTGCCCCGCTTCAAGGCGTACAGCTCTGCCAGTGTCGCGCCCTCTCTGCCGATGCCCTTCTCCGTGCCCAGCCAGGTCACCGATTCCGTTCTGGTCAGGGGGCCTACCTCGATGCGGGCCAGGCAGCGGCCGGGGCGGACCACCGCTGGGTGCAGGCGTTCCAGGTCCTCGTTGGTCGTCACGCCGACCAGGACGTTGCGGCCCTGGCCCAGCAGCCCGTCGGTCAGGTTCAGCAGCCGCGACAGCGCCTGGCCCGCCGTGTGCTTCGCCTCGCCCCTGATCAGCTCGTCGCAGTCCTCCAGCAGGAGCAGCCGCCAGCGGGACTTGCCGGCGGCGTCGTCCTCCCCGATCGCGATGTCCATCAGATAGCCGACGTCGGAGAACAGCCGCTCGGGGTCCAGGACGCAGTCGACCTGGCACCAGTCCCGCCAGGAGCGGGCCAGCGTACGCAGCGCGGAGGTCTTGCCGGTGCCCGGCGGCCCGTGCAGCAGGAGCAGCCGGCCGGCGATGTCCTGCGGCGTCGTCTTCATGAGGCCGTCCATCGCCTCCGCGACCGGCGCCGTGTAGTTCGCACGGACCTCGTCCCACGTACCGGCGGAGATCTGCCGCGTCGTGCGGTGCGGGCCCCGGCGCGGGGAGACGTACCAGAACCCCATGGTCACGTTCTCCGGCTGCGGCTCGGGCTCGTCCGCCGCGCCGTCGGTCGCCGCGCTCAGGACGCGTTCGGCGAGTTCGGAGGTGGTCGCGGTGACGGTGACGTCGGCGCCCCGGTTCCAGCGGGACACCAGCATCGTCCAGCCGTCGCCCTCCGCGAGGGTCGCGCTGCGGTCGTCGTCGCGGGCGACGCGCAGCACCTTCGCGTCGGGTGGCAGCAGGGTCGCGCCGCTGCGGACGCGGTCGATGTTCACCGCGTGCGAGTACGGCTGCTCGCCCGTCGCGAACCGGCCGAGGAACAGCGCGTCCACGACGTCGGAAGGGGAGTCGGAGTCGTCGACGGTGAGCCGGATCGGCAGAGCGTCGTGCGGTTCCTGGGCAGACATGCCGCCATGATCCGGCACGGGGGCGCCGGCCGCACCCCGTTTCCGGTGGCCGTGTCGCGGGGGTACGAAGGGCGTCGTGCCGCGGGGATATGCCGCCTTGAGCCGGGGTGGGGCAGCAGGCCTTGGCCCCAGCTCACCCCGAGTCGGAGCGGGCGCCGGCCCACACCCCGCCTCACCCCGAGTCGCAGCGAGCGTCCGCCCCCACCCCGCCTCCCCCCGAGCCGGCGTGGGCGCCCACCCTCACCCCAACCCCTCCACCACCCTCCTCCCCACCCACCGCGTCCGCCGCAGCACCGCGTACCCCTTCGTCAGCGCCCGGTCCCTCGCGAACGTCCGGGTCAGCGAGCGGCCGTCCAGGAGCCGTTCGAACTCCGGCAGGGCCGTGCGGCGGCGGACCGTCACCCGGCGCAGGGCGAACGGGCCCTGGGCGCGGCGGGCCAGGGAGTTGCCGACGGCCAGCGCCTGGGCGAAGCCGTGCTCGCGTACGGCCGTGCGGACCCGGCGGCTGGAGTAGCCGTACGGATACGCGAACGACACCGGCGGCGCGCCGAGTTCAGCGGCCACCAGGTCCCGGCAGCGGGCCAGTTCGGTGTGGAGCGCGGTGTCGGCGAGCTGGTCGAGCTGCGGGTGGGAGTGGCTGTGGCCGCCGATCTCCACGTCCGCCGCGGCGAGTTCGCGGATCTGCCGCCAGTCCAGCATCGTGTCGAGGCCGGCGCCGGTGCCGTGCGGGCCGTCGATCCAGCCGGTGGAGACGAACAGGGTTGCGGGGAAGGCGTGTTGGGCCAGTGCCGGGAGGGCGTGGCGGTGGACGCCCTCGTAGCCGTCGTCGAAGGTGATCAGGACCGGGCGGGCCGGGAGCGGGCGGCCCGAGCGCCAGCGGGCGGCGAGCGCGGCGGTGGTGAGCGGGGTCAGGCCGCGGTCCGCGATCAGCGCGAGCTGCTGCGCGAACGACTCCGGGGACACCGACAACTCCCTTGTGGCGGCGTTGGGTTGAGCGGAGATGGAGTGGTACATGAGGATCGGGACGCGGACGTCGGTCATGCGGGGGCCTCGCCAACTGGGCGGGCTTCGGCCTCAGTTGAGGAGTCGGCGTCAACGGCCTGCGCCGCGCCCTCAGTTGGGCCACCCCCACCCTCGTACCCCTCGATCGGCACCACCGCGAACGTCGTCCCGTTGCGCCGGGCCCGTACCGCCCCCACCGCGTAACCCCCCGCGGCCGTCAGCACCCCCGCCACGATCGCTCCCGCGCGCCTCGCCCCACCCGGGCGGGCCAGTAACGCATCACGCAGACCCCGTACCACCCCGGCTGGCAACACCCTTGTCGTGTACCGGCGTTCGGACTCCAGGCCCTTCTCTGTGCCGACGCTGCGGGCCACCAGTGCCTTCGACAGGCCCTCCGCGTAGGTGCGGGTCCTGAAGTAGGCGAAGTGCTCGCGGGCGGCGGGGACTTGGTGGTGGATGACGGCTCTGTCGTCGACGAGGAGGATCGCGTCGGGTCTCTCGCGGCCCAGGCGGATGCAGAGTTCGGTCTCCTCGCCGCCCATCGGGCGGGTGCCGCCGTCGCGGCCGATGCCGCTGGCGAAGCCGCCGACGAGGTCGAAGGCGGTGCGGCGGAAGGAGGCGTTGCCGCCGAGGATGTTGCGGACGCGGACCCGGCCGGGCGCGAGGCCCTTGTAGGAGCAGCCGACGACCCAGTCGAACTCCTCGGGGAACCAGTCGGGCCGCCGCCCGGACGACCAGACCGGCTCGCAGCGCCCGCCGACCGCGAGGACCCGGGGGTCGCTGTAGGGGTCGGCGAAGCGGCGCAGCCAGTCGCGTTCGGCGACGGCGTCGTCGTCGAGGAAGGCGATGACCTCGCCCCGGGACGCGGCGATGCCGGTGTTGCGGCCGGCGGAGAGGCCGCGCGGGCCCGCGTTGGGCAGGACCCGCACGTCGGCGCTCTCCTTGAACTCCCGGTCCAGCCGCTCCAGGAGCGCCGGGTTGTGGTCGACGACCATGAGGATCTCGCGCGCCGGGTGGCTCTGCGCCCGCACCGAGCCGGCCGCGGCGAGGCAGTCGTCCCAGCGGTCCTCGGTGTAGACGCAGATCACGACCGAGATGTCGAGCGGGATCACGGTGTACCGCCCGCGTCCAGCAAGGGCGAGCGCGGTGAACGGCGGCGCAGCGCACGGCGGTTGGAGCGTTCGCGGAGGATGACCCGCAGCACGCGTAAGCCGTCGCGCACGGCGCGTAAGTTGCTGACGCCGTGGATGCGCAGGTACTCGTGACTGGGTATCTCCTGCACCCTCAGACCCGCCTTGACGACTCTGATGTTGATCAGGGTCTCGATCTCGAAGCCGGTGCAGTCGAGGTCGATCTTGTCGAGGCAGTGCCGCCAGAACGCGTTGTAGCCGTAGCAGAGGTCGGTGTAGCGGGCGCCGAACTTGCGGTTGACGATCGCGCAGAGCACCCGGTTGCCGAGCCGGCGCACGAACGTCATGTCGTCGGTGCCGCCGCCGTTGGCGAACCGCGAGCCCTTGGCGAAGTCGGCGCCGGAGACCAGTGCGGAGACGTAACTCACGATCTCGCCGCCGTCGGCGGAGCCGTCCGCGTCGACCATGACGATGATGTCGCCGCTGCACGCCTCGAAGCCGGTGATCAGCGCGTCGCCCTTGCCGCGGCCCTGCTGCGGCACGACCTTGACGCCGGGCCACAGTTCCTCGGCGACACGGACGGTGGCGTCGGTGGAGTTGCCGTCGACCAGGATCACCTCGTGGATCCAGCCGGGCAGGGTCTTGAAGACGTAGGGAAGGTTCTCCGCCTCGTTCATGGCGGGGATCACCACGCTCACGGGCGGAGCGATGGCGAGGTAGGAGGTGACCGGCCGGTATTTCTCGATGGGCTGTGGTGGTGACGCCGGTTCCGGTACTGGTGTGACCGGTTGCAGAACGGAACTCATGGGTCTGGTCCCTCTCGTCCGGTGGACCGCCCGCCCCTGGGCGGCCCGGCGTTGAGTCCGGTTCGAAAGGGGGGTTTACCGCCCGGGCGGAGCCGGGCGAGCTGGCATGGCTGACCGGCCCCCGGACGTCCGGCGGCCGATCGCGCGGCACGGCCCGGTCACCCCGTTCGGGTCACCGGGCACGGCACCCCCCTACCGCGCCTCGCACCGGGGTCCGTCATGGCCCCCGAGCCCTCCCCTGGTGCCGCTTTCCGGCGGTCCGATGCGAGTGAGATGTATGACGGTATTGATGATTGAGCCCGTATGGCAAGACCTGGAACGAGGGCTCACGTTTTTGTTCTTTTGACCGTTACACATCCGGTCGTCCCGCTGCGGTTCCCTTCGTTCCCAGGGAAAAAAGTGTTCCCCGGAGGCTGGGAACGCCTCCGGGGAACCGGGTGGAGCGGGTATCCGTTATCGGGACACGAGGTGTCTCACAGGACTTACGGGACGAGCTTCAGCAGCCGGTTCGGGGAGCCGCTGCCGGGGCTGGTGACGGCGCCGGTGATGGCGCCCCCGGTCAGCGCCGTGGCGACCTGCGCCGGGGTCGCCGAGGTGTGGCCGGCGAGGTAGACCGCCACCGCGCCCGCGACGTGCGGCGTCGCCATCGACGTACCGGAGATGGTGTTGGTGGCGGTGTCGCTGGTGTACCAGCCGGCCGTGATCGAGGAGCCGGGGGCGAAGATGTCCAGGACCGAGCCGTAGTTGGAGTAGCTGGCGCGGGCGTCGGTGTTCGTGGTGGCGCCGACCGTGATGGCCTCGGTGACCCGGGCCGGCGAGGAGGAGGACGCGTTGGCGTTGCTGTTCCCGGCCGCGACCGCGTACGTGACACCGCTGGCGATGGAGTTGCGCACCGCCGTGTCCAGCGAGGCCGAAGTGCCGCCGCCCAGCGACATGTTGGCGACCGAGGGTCCTGAGTGGTTGGCCGTCACCCAGTCGACGCCCGCGATGACGCCGGCGGTGGTGCCCGAACCGGCGTTGTCGAGCACGCGGACGGCCACGATCCTCGCCCTCTTGGCGACCCCGTAGGTCGACCCCGCGATCGTGGTGGCCACGTGGGTGCCGTGGCCGTTGCCGTCGGAGGCCACGTTGTCGCCGTCGACCGCGTCGTAGCCGTACGAGGCACGGCCGCTGATCTGCGCGTGGGTGATGCGCACACCGGTGTCGATGACGTACGCGGTGACGCCGCTGCCCGCGGAGTCGGGGTAGGTGTACGTGCCCGACAGCGGCAGCGAGGTCTGGTCGATGCGGTCGAGGCCCCAAGGAGCGCTGGACTGCGTGGTGTCGGTCAGGTGGACCGTCTGGTTCTGCTCGACCGCCGCGACGTCCGGGTCGGCGGCCAGTCTGCGGGCCTCCTGCGCGGAGAGCGTCGCGGTGTAGCCGTTGAGGGCGGCGCCGAAGGTCTTGTCGACCTTTCCGCCGTACTCCTTGATGAGCGCCTTGCCGTCGGTCGAGGCGGCCTTGAAGCCGGCCTGGGACTTCAGGGTGACGATGTAGCTGTCCTTGACGGCGGTGGGGGAGCCGGCCGCGAGGACCTTGCCCTCGGCCGGGGCGGCCTGGGCGGGGAGTGCGGTGAGCCCGCCGACGAGGGCGGCGGCCGCCAGGGTGGCGGCGGCGGTTATACGGGCCTTGGAGCTACGCGGTTGTGCCATGACGAGGGGGTCCTCCTCCGGGCTGCGCCGCTCCCTGGGTAGGGGAGGGCGACGTGTGGGGGATGCGCACGGGGTCGTGCGCACATGGCCGTCGAATGTCGCGTTCCGTTCGCGGCTGAGGTAAAGCCTGGGTCATCTACAGGGGTAGAACAAGGGACCTGAGTGGTTGTCAACAAAGTTGACATGTGCACGAAACAAAATGATCCAAAAGGGGCCCGGAAAGATCCCGTTCGGGTAGCAGAAGTCTTGGCATGAACACTTCCGGTCAACACGCGTGGCTGCTACCACAGTTGTGGCAGAGATGCTGCTAAAGGGAGGTTCCATGAGACGTTCCCGAATTGCCGTATTCGTCAGTACGGCACTGCTCACCCTCGGCGCGGCCCTCAGCGGCGTGACCAACGCCCACGCGGCCACCGGCGGTTATGTCGCCCTCGGCGACTCCTACTCCTCCGGAGTCGGCACGGGCACCTACATCAGCTCGAGCGGCGACTGCAAGCGCAGCACCAAGGCGTACCCCTACCTCTGGAACGCCGCCAACTCCCCCTCGTCGTTCACCTTCGCCGCCTGCTCCGGCGCCGTCACGACCGACGTCCTCAACAACCAGCTCGGCGGCCTCAGTTCCTCGACCGCCCTCGTCACCCTCACCATCGGCGGCAACGACGCCGGCTTCACGGACGTCATGACCACCTGCGTCCTCAACGGCGACAGCACCTGCCTCAGCCGCATCAACACCGCCAAGGCGTACGTCGACTCCACCCTCCCCGGCCGGCTCGACAGCGTGTACAGCGCGATCAGCTCCAAAGCCCCCAACGCCCATGTGGTCGTGCTCGGTTACCCGCGCTTCTACCTGCTCGGACAGGTCTGCCTGGGCCTCTCCGACACCAAGCGCCAGGCCATCAACGACGCGGCCGACTACCTCGACACCGCCATCGCCAAGCGCGCCGCCGACCACGGCTTCACCTTCGGCGACGTACGCTCCCCCTTCGACTCCCACCTCATCTGCTCCGGCAGCTCCTGGCTGCACAGCCTCGAACTGCTGAACCTCGGTGAGTCCTACCACCCCACCGCCGCAGGGCAGTCCGGCGGCTACCTCCCCACCCTCAACGCCAACGACTGAGCCGCACGGCCTGCTACGAGGCTGACGGCGAAGGCGAGCCGGAGGTCCCGCTGGACGGGGTCTCCGGCTCACAAGTCACCGAGTACGGCACCGAGTTGGACCTGGCCTCGGCCGGCTGGCGCACCTCCACCCACAGTGCGCTGCCGAACGTCCCCGCCTGCGCGTACGCCGTCAGGAACACCCGCACCTTCTGCGAAGTGCCGTCCCCCGCACCGAAGTTCAGGGTCTGCCAGCCCGAGTCCGCCTGGCCGTCCTGGGAGACCCAGCGGTAGGAGACGGCCGCCGGGGTCCGGCCGACCGTGATGGTCGCGGTGAACGCCGGGGCGTCCGAGCGCGCGGGCGGGCAACTCCCGTCGTACTGCGTGTTGTTGCCGCTGACGGTCACCGAGACGGACTGCTTGGCCTGAGTCGGGGTCGGGCTCGGGGACGGGGAGTTGGGGGTTTCCTCCTTCGGGCTGCTCTGCACGGGCGGCGGAGTCACGCCCTGCGACTGGCTGTTGGTCTGGCCGCCGCCGGTGCTCTTGTCGCCGCCGCGGTTGTCGTTCAAATGCATCGCCAGGTACACGATCGCCGCGAGCGCCAGCGCCGCCGCGACCGCCACCGCGAGCACCCCCGCGCCCAGCACCCGGCTCCCCGCGCTCCGCGGCTCCCGCGCCAACGGGTCGGCGAGCGGCTGCTGTTGATACGCGGGCCGCTGATGCCTCGGCTCGTCGTACGACGGCTGCGGCGCCGCCACGGTCGGGCTGTACGGCGCGTACGGGGTCGTCGGCGCCGTCTCCTCGCGCGGCGTCCCGCCCGCCGCGACGATCCGCAGGTCGTGCTCCGCCCGGTCGGCCGGGAGCCGCTGGGCCGGGTCCTTGCGCAGCAGGCCGGCGATGACCGGGGCGAGCGGTCCCGCCCGGCGCGAGGGCGGCAACTCCTCGTCCACGATGGCCCGCAGCGTGCTGAGCGGGGTGTCGTGGCGGAACGGGGAGATGCCCTCGACCGCCGCGTACAGCAGCACGCCCAGCGACCACAGGTCCGACTCCGGGCCCGGGGTGCGGCCCATCGCCCGCTCCGGGGACAGGAATTCGGGCGAGCCGATGACCTCGCCGGTCATCGTCAGCGCCGCGCTGCCCTCCATCGTCGCGATCCCGAAGTCCGTGAGGACGACCCGGCCGTCGTTCGACAGCAGCACATTGGCCGGTTTCACGTCCCGGTGCAGCACCCCCGCGCCGTGCGCCGCACGCAGCGCCGACAGCACCTCGGCGCCGATCCACGCGGCCCGCGCCGGCTCCAACGGGCCTTCCGCCTCCAGGAGTTCGGCCATCGTGAGGCCCGGCACCAGCTCCATCACGATCCAGGGCCGGCCGTCCTGCATCACGACGTCGTAGACGGTCACCACGTTCCTGTTCGCGACCCGCGCCGCCGCCCACGCCTCGCGTTCCAGGCGGGCGTACATCCGCTCGACGTCCGAGGCGCCGAGCCCCGCGGGCGGGCGGACCTCCTTCACGGCCACCTCCCGGTGCAGGACCTCGTCACGGGCCCGCCACACCGTCCCCATGCCGCCCTCGCCGAGCGGCGTGAGCAGCCGGTACCGGTCCGAGATCAGCCGCTCACCGCCGGATTCCACCGACATCGTGCCCCCCTTCGCACCCTCTCGGGTACTTCCCCAAAATTAGCTCAGCCCAGTGCGGTTGCCGCCCCTTTGAGCATCAGTCCGACCCCGAGCACCACCACGACCAGCGCCGACCACAGCGGGAGATTCCGCTGCACGGCGGCCACGAGCGGGTGGGCGGTCCAGCGCGGTCCGCGCTCCAGGAGCCGGGTGGCGCCGCCGCCGAGCCGGACGACCGCGAAACCGGCGGCGGTGAGGGTGAGGGCCAGGCCGACGCCGTACGCGATGACCAGCAGCAGACCGAACCACGCCTGGCCGAGCGCCGCCGCGCCGACGAGGACGACCACCGCGGAGGGGCTGGGGACCATACCGCTGGCGAAGCCCAGGAGGAGGGTGCCGCGGAGGGTGGGGGCGGTTTCGTGGGTGTGGGTGTGGCCGTTGTGGGTGTGGGTGTGGGTATGCGGGTGGGGGTGTTCGTGGTTGTTGTGGTGATGGTGGTGCTCGGGGGCCGAGTGAGCGCCTGCCAGGGCCAGTTGGCGGGTCGGGGCGGGAGTGGGGGCGTGCGTGTGGGGGTGGCCGTCTCCGTGGTCGTGCGTGTGCCCGTGGTCATGGCTGTGGCCGTGTCCATGTCCGTTGCTTCGGTTGCGCCATGCCCTGCGTACGAGGGTCACGCCCGCCGCCGCTACCAGTGCGCCGCTCGCCACGCCCAGCCAGGTGATGACCGACGGGGCCGCGGCCGAGCCGGCGGTGACCAACAGGCCCAGGGCGACCACGCCGAGGGTGTGGGTCACCGTGACCGACGCGGCCAGGGGGAGGACGTCCTTCATGCGGGCCTTGCCGCCGCGCGCCGCCGCCGTCGCGGCCATGATGGTCTTGCCGTGGCCGGGGGCGACCGCGTGCATCGCGCCGAGCCCGATCGCGAGGAGGATCGCCAGCGCGGCGAAGCCGAGGGTGAGGTGCTGGCGGGCGACGAGTTCGTCCAGGGCCCGGGTCCAGCGGTCGGCGCCGCGCGGGAGGACGGCGGCGCCGGGGGCGTCGTCCGACTGCGCGGCGAGCGCCGGGCCGCCCGGCTCCAGGGTGAGGGAGGCGGTCGCCGTGTCCGCCGGGGAGGACAGCAACTCCTGCGGGTAGCTGGTGAGTTCGGCGGAGACGGAGGTCTTGGGCACGTCGGTGGCGGTGAGCGTCATACGGTCGCCCTGGGCGGTGATCTCCCGCCAGCCGGGGCCAGTTGAGGTGCCCGCGCTGTGGAAGCTCACCTCGACGTTCCGTTCCTCGGGGAGTGGAGCCGTCAGTCGGCACTCCACGCGCAGGGTGTCGAGGCCCGCTTGCCCCGGCCGTACTGCGGCCTTTGCGGACGCCGAAGTCAGCTTGACCGTACGGCCGTTGACGGTCAGTTCGCTCTCGGCCGCCGCCGTCGCGCAGCGCTGCTCGGCCCACGGGGTCAGGCCGCCGAGGCGTTCGATCGCCGGCTTCGCCTGGGTCGCCGGGATCTCCGCGAGGTCCTCCACGTGGGCGACGCGGAGCTGTCCGGGGGCGGCGACGAGGCCGTCGTAGCGGTTGACCGTGAAGTTGCCGAGTGGGTGCGCGCTCGCGCTGGCGGTGGGAAGGAGCGCGAGCGCGCACCCGGCCGTCAGGACGGCCGCGCTGGAGGCGAACAGCCGACGGGAGTTCGTCACTGACCCGCCTCCAGCGTCTTGAGGGCGGCGCGCGCGGCGCGGGCGCCGAGGGGGGAGAAACCGGGGTTGAGTTTCAGGGCGGCGCTCAAGTGGGCGCGGGCGTCGGCCTGTTGGCCGGTCGCGCGCTCGATCATGCCCTGGTGGTAGAGGAAGGACGCGTTGCGGTAGCCGGTCGCGGTGGCCTTGCGCGCGTACGGCAGCGCCTCCGCGTCACGGCCGTTGACGTGCAGGGCCCAGGCCAGCGCGTCCGCCGTGTGCACGGTCTCGCGGCGCCCCCACTCCGCCTGCGCCGCCTTCAGCGCCGCCGACTTGTCGCCGTGGTCGGCCGCCGCGAGGGCCGTGTCGAGGTCCGCGTTGACGCCGTTCGCGCGGGCCAGCGCCGTCCACGCGTCGACCAGCACGTACTGGTCGGCCGCCGTCGCCCTGTCGCCGTCCGCGCCCCGGGCCTCGTACAGCTCGCCCAGCTCGACCAGCGGGGCGGGCAGCGGGTAGCGGGCCACCACGTTCTCCAACCCCTTGATGGCCTGCGCCTGTTGGCCGCTCGCCGCCTGTGCCTTCGCCCTGCCCTCCAGCGCCGGGAGGTAGTTCTCGTCGGCGGCCAGCGCGCGGGCGTAGTCGGTCAGGGCGGTGGCGTAGTCGCCCTGGTTCCAGGCGAGTTGACCGAGCTGCGCGGCGACGTACGCGATGTCGCCGTTCGTCGTCGCGCTGCCGAGGGCCTGTTCCAGGACGCGGCGCGCGGTGGTGACGTCGCCGCGCAGCTCCTGTACATACGCGTACCGGGTGAAGACCGGGATGCCCGGACGGCGGGTGTCGGCGATCTCCGCCGCCGTCAACGCCTCGTCGTAGCGGCCGAGTTCGACCAGGGCGTCGATGCGGGAGCAGAGGGCGCGTTCGCTGTAGGGGTTCTCCTTCAGTACGGCGGCGGCGTGGGTGAGGGCGCCGGTGAAGTCGTGCCGGGCCGCCGCCAGGGCCGCCTGTCCGGCCAGCGCCTGCTCGTTGGCCGCCCTGATCTCCAGCGACTTCTTGAACGCCTTGTCCGCCTGGGGGTAGCGGGAGGGGTCGCCCTTCGTGCGGGCCTGTTCCACGTAGGCCAGGCCCAGGCTCGCCCAGCTGCCGAAGTCCCTTGGCTGGGTGCGGAGATGGGACTGGAGGGCGGTGATCGCGCTGTCGATGTTCCCGGTGTTCAGCAGGCCCGGGGAGAGGGCCGCCGCTGCCGCCACGGGAGCGGGTTCGCCGTCGCGGAGGGCGCCGAACGCGATGGCTCCGCCGGTCAGGGCGACGGCCAGGAGGCTTGCGCAGGCGCCGAGTTGGAGGGCGCGCCAGCGGGTGCCTGCGGCGCGTACGCGGCGGACGGCGGCTGTTCGTTCGTCGGTTCGGTCGTCGGTGGGGGAGGGGGGCTCGGAGGGAGGAGGGGCAGGGGTCTCGGGTGTCGGTGCCTCGGACTTCTCCGTCGCCGGGGTCCGAGGTGAACTTCCCTCCCCGGAGAGCGACTTGGGCTCCTCGGACGTCTGCTGCTCCGGCTCGCCGTCGTTCGTGCGCGGGGCCATGCCCTCTCCTCGTTCGCGTGGTGGTGCTTCGCCTGGTGGTGCGGTGGGGTGGCGCGGCCCGGGCCGTGGGGGATTCGGATGGTCCGGGCCGCGCCGGTCTGGGTGGCGGGCCGGGGAGGCGCAGTGGACCTCCCGGCCCGCCGGGGCCGGTGCGGGCGGGTGCGTGCGCCGCCCTTTCTTGCACCGGCCCGGTCTGGGGGGCCTGGCTCAACTCGGCCGGCCAGCCAAGCCTGTTGAGCGGTGCTCAACTCGGCTGATCTGCAAGGCCCGTTGAGTGAGGCTCAACTCGGCTGATCTGCAAGGCCCGTTGAGCGAGCGCCGCGCCTAGTACCGGCGCCGCCCTCGCAGCCACATCAGCCCGCCGCCGATCAGCAGGACGCCCGCCGCGCCGGCGCCCGCCGAGGCGGCGATCAGGGTCTTGTCGTCCGTCGCCGAAGTACCGGTCGGAGAAAGGGCGTTGCCGAGCTGGCCGGTGACGTCGCTCTTGGTGTCGACGCCCTTGGCGACGGGACCGCGCGAACCCTCGGTGGGCAGGGCGACGTACGGGAAGTACTTCTCGAAGTCCTTGTCGTTCTTGTCGACGGCGTCGCCCAAGTCGTTCTTGGCGCCGACCAGTTCACCCTCCATGACCTGGAGCGCGATGTCGACGACGTCGTCGCTGAGCCGGCGGCCGTTGGGGAAGCCGGCCGTGTCGCCGTCGAGGACGCCGAGCCGCTTGGGGCTCGCGTTGGGCTTGATCGAGGTGTTGAGCCGCAGCTGCTCCGAAGGCGTCACGTACGGCGGCTGGTTGAGACCTTTGACGCCCTTGAGGAACACGTCGACGAGGTCGTTGCGCGGCTCGGCGGGGGCCTTGATCTTGTAGATCGCCTCGATGAGCTTGGGCAGTTCGGGGTTGGTGACGTTCTTCAGGAACTGGGCGTCGTCCTTGGGCTGGGACGCGTTGAACTTGTCCTTGTCCTTGATGGGGTTGACGACCTCGTTGACCAGCGGGTTGCCCAGCCGCGAGACCTGCTCGTAGTAGCCGCGCGCGTTCTTGCGCTGGGTCGTCGACCAGATGCCGACGATCGGCTGGTGCGAGGACTCGCGGATCAGGTCGTTGGGGACCTGGAGGGCGATGGTGTTGACGTTGTAGCCCTTGAGGGTGTCGTTGCCGACCTCGGAGAGGTTCCCGCCGTAGAGGAGGTCGAAGACGCGCAGGTCGAGGAAGAACGGGTCGTCGGCCTGGCCCGCGAAGCTCTGGCCGCCGCTCGTGAGCTTGTAGATCGCCTGGTCGCGCAGCTTGGCGTAGTCCGGCATGGACGCCTTGCCCACGTTGGACGGGGCGACCGGCGCGTCACTCGCGATCTTCGTGCGGTGCTGCTCCTTGCCCTTCTTGAACTTGATCAGCTCAAGGTCGTAGGTCTGGGTGATGTTCAGGTTGGGGTCGTCGAGGCTCTTCACCGCGCCGGTGTTGTAGAGGAACGTCTTCTTGTTCTTCACGTGCGTCTTGAAGGTGTAGCGGAAGGTGAGGTCCTGCTTCGCGTCACCGTCGCTGTCGATGTTGAGGTCGTACTGGGCGTCCTCGGCGAACTGGAAGAAGTTCGGGCCGCCGGCCGGCTCCTCGAAGGGGATCCAGTTCGCGACGAGCGTCGTGGTGTCCGGCTTGTCGGGGCTGACGAACGCGTAGACGTCGGTGTTGTCGTACTGCGGGGTGCCGGAGATCAGGGGGGCCTCGCGGTGGCTGGAGGCGTTGGCGACCCCCGGGGCCAGCAGAGCCGCGCCGGCGGCCGTCATTCCGCCCGCGGCGAGCGCGCCGCACAGAAGGGTCGCGATGCTCCTGCGCCGCGCGGCGCCCCTGGAGAGAGAAGTCGTCATGCCGTCCGTCCTGAAGTCCCAGCTTGCTTGTGACGGATGGGGATACGGAGGCAGGAGGGCGATCGGATTGGTCAATCCGAAAAAAATTATTTTCATCTCCGACCCGCGCTTTCCCCTTTCTGATCCGTACCTCCACCGGAGGTGTGTGCCCGTGCGAGTGCCTGGAGTGGCAGGTCGGCCCGGCTGTGGCCGCGGAGAGGGGAACCGCGTGGAGGCGGACGAGCTGCTCGTGCTCGTGGCCCAGGGCGACCAAGGGGCGTTCGAGCGGCTGTACACGATGGTCTCCGGACCGGTGTTCGGCCTCGTCCGGCGCGTGCTGCGCGACCCCTCCCAGTCCGAGGAGGTCGCCCAGGAAGTGCTGCTGGAGTGCTGGCGCACCGCGCCCCGCTTCGACCCCGGCCGCGGCAGCGCGCTCTCCTGGATCCTCACCCTCGCCCACCGCCGCGCCGTCGACCGGGTGCGCAGCGTCCGCGCGGCCGGCGAACGCGAGCAGCGCGAGGCCCTGCGCGACCACCAGCCGGCCTTCGACCACGTCGCCGAAGAGGTCGAGGCGGGCCTGGAACGCGAGTGGGTACGCCGCTGCCTGGGCCGGCTGACGACGCTCCAGCGCCAGTCGGTCACCCTCGCCTACTACGACGGCTACACGTACCGTGAGGTCGCCGAACGGCTCTCCTTGCCGCTCGGCAC
This sequence comes from Streptomyces sp. AMJ-169, assembly GCF_055597585.1. Lineage (NCBI taxonomy): Bacteria > Bacillati > Actinomycetota > Actinomycetes > Kitasatosporales > Streptomycetaceae > Streptomyces > Streptomyces sp. AMJ-169. The sequence continues at coordinate 142,899 of NZ_JBVLTJ010000014.1, read as the reverse complement.
GGTCAAGACGCGGATGCGGGACGGACTCACGCGGCTGCGCAACTGCCTGGGAGGTGCCGCCGCATGAGCGTCCTCGACCGCCTGCTGCGCAGGGAGGACCCGCACTCGCTGGCGGCGCCCTACGCGCTGGACGCCCTGGAGGGCGACGAGCGGCGCCGCTTCGAGAAACACCTCGCCTCCTGCGGGGCGTGCGCGGCCGAGGTGCGCGCGCTCGCCGAGGACGCCGTACGGCTGGCCTGGTCGACGGCCGCGGTGCCGCCGGCCGGGATGCGGGAGCGGGTGTTCGCCGCGGTGCAGCTGACTCCGCAGGAGCCGGCGGGGGCGCGCGGGGGGTATCGGGAGTCGCGTGAGCGGAGTGAGCGGCGGGGGGAGTCGCGTGAGCGCGCGGACGGTGTGCGCGAGCGTACGACTCAGCTTCCGCCGCACGTTTGGGGCGCGCAGCCGCCGCCCGGGCGCTCACGGGCCGCCCGCGCACGCCGTCCGCTCTTCGCCCCCTTCGCGACGGTCACCGCCGCCGCGGCTCTTGTGGTCGCCGCGCTCTTCGCCGTCCAAGCCCGGGAAACCCAGGGGCAGTTGGACACCGCGCAGACTCAGGCGCGGCGCATCGCGCACGTCCTCGCCGCGCCCGACGCCCGTGCGAGCAGCGGCAAGGACACCGAGGGCCGCGGTATCGGCGTGATCGCCTCGGTCGCGGAGGGTGAAGCGGTCGTAACCCTCAGCGGGTATGGGGAGTTGGGGGGTGGGCAGGTGCATCAGCTCTGGCTCATGCGACCCGCCGAGCAGCCGCGCTCGCTTGGTCTTTTCTCGGCCGACACGCCCTTGGTGGCAACGGGACTTGAGACCGACGCGACGTCACTCGCTGTGACGGTCGAGCCCGACGGCGGGTCACCTCAGCCCACTTCGCAGCCAGTTGTCCAACTCGCCCTGAAATCGGTTGGATTCGGAGAGTAATCGCGGGGGATTTGTCAACCCCCTTGCGGAGAAGGTGAATCATGAGGACGGGATACACGCGTGCCCTGAGGGGGAGATAGGGTTAACCTGCCCGGGGTCGGGTGGACTCGTACGGGTGGGGAGTGACGATGGAACAGATAACGATGCGCAGCAGGGCGAGGGTCCCGGCGATCACTTGCGGTAGCAGCGCGACCAGTTCGCGCCTTGACCGACATCTGTCGGTGCTGTCCGGACCTGCGATACCACAGCAGAAAACTGTCGAGGCGACCTCGCTCATGCTGGAGCTGACCTCCCGCGACAGGAGCACCCAGCAGACCAGCGACCAGGGCAGCCGGCTCAGCCGGGTCTCCCTCTTCGCGCCACTGCGCCGGCTGCGCCGTACGCTTTTCGGCGGTCGCCGGCACTGACGTCACGCCCCGCGCTCAGGCGCCCGCCGCGTCTCCCCGCCATCCCCACGGCACGCGGCGGCGTCAGGTGTACCCGCCCGAGCGCGGGCCAACTCCCCTTGTTCTGCTGGCGCGTTCACCTCACCCACCGACACGCGCGTAGCGCCGAACCGCCCACGGCGCGCACACCCCGATCAGCAGCGCACACCACCCCAGCGCCCCCATCACCGGATGCCCTTCAGGAATGGGGGAGTTGCCGAAGAGATGGCGTACGGCGGCGGCGACCGCGCTGATCGGATTCCACTCGACGGCCACCCGCAGCCATTCCGGGAGCCCGTCCGCCGGCAGATAGGCGGTGGACAGCATCGGCAGCAGGAACGTCGCACTCCCCAACTGCCCTGCCGCTTCCTCGCTTTGAGAGGCGAGGCCGAGCGCGATCCCCACCCAGGCGCACGCGCACCGGAACAGCAGCAGAAGCCCCACCGCCCCGAGCGCCGCCAGCGCTCCGCCCTCGATCCGCCACCCCATCGCGAGCCCCACCAGTATCAGCGGCACCAGCCCGGCCGCCGTCACCAGCGCATCGGCCGCCACCTGCCCGAGCGGCACCGCCGCCCGGCTCACCGGCAGCGTGCGCAGCCGGTCCGTCACCCCCCGGTGCAGGTCCTGCGCCGCCGTGAACATCCCCGCCATGATCCCGTTCGCGCCCAGCGCCGCCAGCATCCCCGGCACCAGGAACGCCCGGTACTCCCCGGCCGGCATCGCCGGCGCGCCGCCGAGGACGTATCCGAAGAACAGCAGCAGCGCGACCGACATCGCCTGGGTCAGTACCGGCAGCGCGGGGGCGTGCCGCAGCCGCAGCAGCTGGCGGCCCAGCATCGCCGTACCGTCATGGATCATCGCTGCGCCTCCTCACGGGCGGTCAGCCTCAGGAACACCTCGTCCAGCGTGGGCAGTCGGAGACTGACGTCGGCCAACGGGACGCCGGACGCGTCGAGTTCACGCACCAGCCGCGGCAGAGTCAGCTCCGGGTCGAGGACCACCACCCGGGCGGTGCGGCGCTGGTCGTCAAGTACTGGGAGTCTGCCGGTGAGTTGATCGAGTACGACCGCCGCGGCGGGCAGCGCGGCCGCTTCCGTGACCGTGACCTCGGCCAACCGGCCCAGCCGGGACTTGAGTTCGGCGGGCGTTCCCCGGTGTGCGACCTTGCCGTCGCCCATCAGGACGATCTCGTGGGCGAGTTGGTCCGCCTCCTCCAGGTACTGCGTCGTCAGCAGCACCCCCGTCCCCTCCGCCGCCAGCTCCCGCACGGCGTCCCACACCCACGCCCGGCCCCGCGGGTCGAGCCCGGCCGTCGGCTCGTCGAGAAACAGCACCTCCGGCCGTACGACGAGACTCGCGGCGAGGTCGAGCCGCCGCCGCATCCCGCCCGAGTACGTCCCCACGACCCGGTCCGCCGCCCCCGCGAGCCCGAACCGCTCCAGCAGCTCGCCGGCCCGCCCCTTCGGCGCCCGCAGCAGCCGCAGATTCTCGGCGCCGGTCAACTCCGTGTCCACGGAGGTCCGTTGCCCGGCCACCGCGATCCTGCGCCGCACCCCGGCGGCCTCGCGTACGACGTCCAGACCCGCCACCCGCGCGGTCCCGGCGTCCGGCGCCAGCAGCGTCGTCAGAATCCGCACCGCCGTCGTCTTGCCCGCCCCGTTCCGGCCCAGCAGCCCGCAGACCGTGCCCGGCGGGATCTGGAGGTCCGGGCCGACCGGCTGAACCAGAGGTGATCTGGGCGCGTCCCGAGCGGGCCGGGCGGGGGCCCAGGCCCGCGTACAGCCGCGCCGACATCGCGGCGGCGGCCGTCCGGGTCGCCGACGCGGACGGGCTCGACGCCGTGTCCATGCGGCGGGTCGCGGCCGAGATCGGGTGCGGGTGCGTTGTGGCTGATCGCGCCCACGCGGCGGAGCCGCAAATAGATACAGCCCCGCGCCCCTGAAGTTTCTTAGATCAACGCCAGTTGGCCTTCTGGGCCTTCCTCTTGGTGATCCAACACCGATGCCGGTACTCGGTAGTTGCTCGGTGCTGGGAATAGGCCCTTCTCTCGCAAGTTCCCCAACTCGTGCTCGACCCTCATCCCCTCCCCCTCCTCCGCCAGCAGCGTCAACACCGTTACCAGCTCAAGGAGTTCGCTCGTCCAGCCTTGTGGCCAAGTCGTCGGGACGATCGACTCCAGGGTGCCGTTCTTCTCCCCTGACTCCCCCGTCCTCGCCCCCAACCACTCCTCCAGCACCCGGAGTTCGCCGTGGCGGAAGTTCCACGCCTCCCTTGGGACGGGGGAGATCTTGCCCTCGTTCAAGTGGAGGGTCTCCTCCTCCAGGGTGTAGCGGATCTCGGTCGGGCGGGGTGGGAGGGGGGCTCGGACGTAGGGGCGGCGGCCGCCGGGAAGTTTGGGGCGGGTGCCGTCGCGGCGGTGGAGCCAGAGGATGCGGTGGCCTTTTTCGGTGCCCTGTGACCAGAGAGCGGGGTCACTCGTCAGGGGGACCCTGAGATCGGGGGTCGTGGTCGCCACGATCCATGCCAGGACGTCCTCGGGGCTCGGGGTCGCCCCTAGGTGGTGGGCTAGGTGGTCCTGGAGGCCCGGGGCCAGGTTCGGTTCCCGGCCGCCCGGGCGGCGGTACAGGGGGCGGATCCGGGACGGGCGCAGCAGTGGGAGGTGGGCGCTGGGGAGGAGGCCGTCCGGGGTCTCCACCAGGAAGATCTGGTGGGCGTCGGCGACCCGCCACAGCTCGGGGCGGGCCGCGTCGATCAGGCGGTGGTCGGGGAGCAGCCAGCGCTCGTCGTAGGGGGAGTGCAGGACCCTTACGGGCTGCGGGCAGGGGCCGGAGGCGTGGGTGAGGCGGTCGGTGTCCGTGGGCTGGCCGGGGAGCTGGGGGACGGCCGAGCGCAGGGTGCGGGCCCGGGTCGGCTCGAAGAGGGCTTCCCGCTCCGCGCCCGCCGCCCGGATCAGCGTCTCCCAACGGGACTTGAGCACGGCCGCGTCCGTGGCCGCCGGCCACCCCCGACCGAGCTTCGGCGGTGCGACGGACCACGGCATGAGGTCCGCGAGCGGCGGAGCGTCGTCGTGCGTCACGCAGGGCATGGTACGACGCCGGGGTGGGGGAGGGGCCGGGTGTCCTTACGGGAACATCCTTAGGGGGCGGTCACCTAGGGGAGGTCACCTAGGGGCGCTCGCCTAAGGGGCGTCCACCCTTAGGGGACGTTCGCCCAGGGGCGGTCACTTAAGGGGCGTCCAGCCGAACTCCGCCCAGCCGAACTCCACCCAGCCGAGCCCCGTCCCCTAAGGCGCGTCCAACGTCACCGTGAACGAGAACCGGTCCCCCCGATAGTGGATCACCGCCACATCCAGCACCCGCCCCGCCGGATCATGTGTCACCCCCGTGTAATGCAGGATCGGACTCAGCAGCGGCACCCCCAGCAGCCGCGCCGTCTCCGGGTCGGCCAGTCTTGCCGCCACCGTGTCCGTGATGCTCCCGATCTCCGCCCCTACGACGTCCCGCAGCACCTTCGTCATCGGGAACCGCGACAGGTCCTCCGGGTCGATCCGCGCGGCGAGTTCGGGGCGGACCCAGTTGCGGGCGTGGTTGGTCGGCTCGCCGGTCGACTCGTCGCCGCGCAGGCGGTGGTACGCCATGACCTCCGCCAAGTCCGGGAAATATGACGTCAGTTCGGGAGGCGTCGGCGCCGGACCTTGCGCCAGCAGCTCCGTCCGCATCCCCGACTGCTGGGCGACGATCGCGTCGACCGAGCCCAACAGGCGTACCGGCATACCCCGTTGGGCCGTCGGTTCGATGAACGTGCCCCGGCGCCGGTGCCGGGTGATCAGCCCCTCGGTCTCCAGTTCCTTCAGCGCCTGCCGCATGGTCAGCACGCTCACCCCGTAGTGCGCCGCCAACTGCTCTTCTGTGGGCAGCCGGAGCGGGTCCGAGGGCGAGCGGCCGAGTATCGACGCGCGCAGGGACTGCGAAACCTGGTACCAGAGCGGGAGTTTCCGGTTCAGGGTCAGGGAGTCGGGGGCGAAGGAGGTCACGGGGGCATCCAACCGCAGGCTCAGTCTTGGGGGTTGCCGAAGTCCCGGACGGCACCGGTGACTTGGCCGGCTCCGGCGCCCCGGAAGTGCCGCTCCAGCCCGCCCCACACCTCGTCGTACCCCTCCTGGAGATGCTCTCCGGCGTGCGCGGTGAGGGTGAGCGGCCAGCGGGTCTCGAACATGAACGCCAGTCCGTCGTCCACGCGTTGGGGCCGCAGGTCGGCGCCGCTCGCGCGGTCGTACGTCGCCCGGTCGGGGCCGTGCGCCGACATCATGTTGTGCAGCGAGCCCCCGCCCGGCACGAACCCCTCGGCCTTGGCGTCGTACGCGCCCTCGATCAGGCCCATGTACTCGCTCATCACGTTGCGGTGGAAGTACGGCGGCCGGAACGTGTCCTCGCCGACCAGCCAGCGCGGCGCGAACACCACGAAGTCGACGCCGGCCAGGCCGGGGGTGTCCGAGGGGGACGTCAGGACGGTGAAGATCGACGGGTCGGGGTGGTCGTAGGAGATGGTGCCGATGACGTTGAAGCGGCGCAGGTCGTAGACGTACGGGACGAGGTTGCCGTGCCAGGCGACGACGTCGAGCGGGGAGTGGTCGTAGGTCGCGTGCCAGAGGTTCCCACAGAACTTGTTCACCACCTCGACGGGGCCCTCGACGTCCTCGTACGACGCCGTCGGCGCCCTGAAGTCCCTTGGGTTCGCCAGGCCGTTGGCGCCGATCGGGCCCAGGTCGGGGAGGCGGAAGGGGGTGCCGTAGTTCTCGCAGACGTAGCCGCGCGCGGTGGCGTCGAGGAGTTCGGCGCGGAACCGGACGCCTCGCGGGATCAGCGCGAACTCGCCCGGCTCGGCCTGGAGTTGACCGAACTCCGTGTGCAGGAGGAGGCCGCCGCGCTCGGGGACGATCAGCAACTCGCCGTCGGCGTCGGAGAACACGCGGTCCATGCCGGCGTTCGCGTGGTAGAGGTGCACGGCCATGCCGGTGCGCTGCGTGACGTCGCCGTTGCCGCCGACGGTCCACAGGGACGCCAGGAAGTCGGTGCCGGGCGCGGGCTCGGGGAGGGGGTTCCAGCGCAGGCGGTTGGGGTCCGGTGTGGTCTCTGTGAAGGGTCCCGTACGGATCGCGCCGTTGTCCGTACGGGTGAACGCCGGGTGCGCGGCGCTCGGGCGGACGCGGTACAGCCAGGAGCGGCGGTTGTGGGCGCGCGGCTCCGTGAACGCCGTGCCGCTCAGCTGCTCCGCGTACAGGCCGAGCGGGGCGCGCTGCGGGGAGTTGCGGCCCTCCGGGAGCGCCCCCGGCACCGCCTCCGAGCTGTGCTCATTGCCGAAACCGGTGAGATACGCCAGCCGTTCGGCGGTCTTCCGCGCGTCCGCGCCCATCGTCGCTCCCTCGCGTCGAATCCTATGGACCACCGTAGGATTGCCGCCGCCGCGCCGCAAGGGGCGGCCCGGCTCTCCCTCTCAGGTACTCCCTAGGGGGACTCGGGGGTCCTCTAGGGGGACGACCAGGGATGACGAGAACCAGACTCCAGGGGGATTCGCGGGTCCGCCCGCTGTCCTAGGCTCAGCCGCATGTCGTGGAAGCGTGGATCTCTCGCCGCGCTCGTGGTCTGTGTCCTGCTGCCGGCCGGACTCGCGGGCTGTGGCTCGGGCTCCGGAGCCGTCGCGGGAGACGGGAAGAACACCGTGTCGACCGCCCCGGTCGGCAAGGTCCTGGAGCGGACGGACGAGGCGGGCCGGCACTACCGGGAAGTGCCGGAGAAAGGGGCGCCCTCGGTGGGCCTCCAGGTGACCCCGGAACCCGACGGCAGCTGGGACATACGGCTCACCCTGCGCGACTTCGCCTTCTCCGCGCCCGGCGCCGCCACCGCCGTGCCCGGCCGGGGCACCGCCCGTCTCTACGTCGACGGGAAACCCCTCGCCGACCTGCGCGTCCCGCGCTACCGCATCGCCGCCGGGTATCTGCCGCACGGCACCCATCACGTCACGGCGCGGCTGTACGCGGACGACGGGACGGTGTGGGCGGTGGACGGGAAGCCGGTGGAGAACACGGCGGACATCACGGCGTCGGAGACGGACGGATCACCGTCCCCTACGGGAGCTCCCTCACCTACGGGAACCCCTAAGGGCAGCGCTTCCCCTAAGGGAGCCCCCGCCCCTAAGGGAGACCCTTCCCCTACGGGAAGCCCCTCACCTACGGGAACCCCTAAGGGATGAGTGGCCCAACCACCCTTCTCCGTATCCACGGGCGACCCTCGACGGCCCCCGGCGGAAAGGCATCATGAACTCCGTGCCCCCGGCGACATCGCTACGCCGCGCCCCGGTCCAGCGCCGCAGCGCGGAACGGCTGGCCAGGATTCTCGACGCCTGCGCGGATCTCCTCGACGAGGTCGGCTACGACGACCTGAGCACCCGCGCGGTCGCCCAGCGGGCCGGGGTGCCCATCGGCTCGGTCTACCGTTTCTTCGGCAACAAGCGCGAGATGGCCGACGCCCTCGCCCAGCGCAACCTGGAGCGCTACTCGGTCCGCGTCACCGAACGCCTCCGGAAGTCCCGCCCCGGCGACTGGCGGGCGGCGATGGACGCGGTGCTCGACGAGTACCTGGAGATGACGCGGACGGCGCCGGGCTTCTCGCTCGTCGACTTCGGCAACCAGATCCCGGTCGGCTCCCGGCACGCCGAGCCCAACACCCGCGTCGCCGACCGCCTCACCCTCCTCCTCGCGGACTACCTCGGCCGCCCGGCGGACGACGATCTGCGCCGGACGTTCCTGGTCGCCGTGGAGACCGCCGACACCTTGGTCCACCTGGCGTTCCGGGTCTCACCGGAGGGCGACGAGAAGATCATCGACGAGGCGAGACAACTGCTGCGGGCGTATTTGGCGCGGGTGCTGGACTGAGGGGGCCGGGCGGAGGGGGCGCCGGCCGGGGTCGGGCGGCTCGGCGGAGGGTGCGCGGGCGGGGGCCGGGCGGCTCGGCGGAGGGGCGGTCGCGCAGATCTGCGAAGGCCGGCAAGGTCTCGCCGCAGCTCCGCAGAACGCTCGCCGCAGCTTTCCGGAGGTTTCGGAAGGGCTTGGTGGAGGGGTGGTCGCGCAAGGGCTGCGGAGGCCGGGGAGATCTCGCCGTAGCTCTACAGAGGTCCAGGGAAGGTTCGCCGCAGTTCTCCGGAGCGTGCGCCGCAGCTCCTCGGAGGTCCAGGAAAGGCCCGCCGCAGCCCTCCGGAGGTTTCGCGCCGCATCTCCCCGTAAGGCTCGCCAGCCTGCATACCGGTCGGTACGCTCACAAGCGTACGCGCACCAGCGCGCCGCACCCCACGCGCGTCACCGTCGCCGTCGCCCGGGAGGCCCCCATGCCCCGCACCGCCCTCCGCATCTGCCCCCTGTGCGAAGCCACCTGCGGTCTCACCCTCACCGTCGAAGGCACCCGGGTCACCGGCGCGCGCGGTGATCGTGACGACGTCTTCAGCAAAGGTTTCATCTGCCCGAAAGGCGCCTCCTTCGGAGCCCTCGACGGCGACCCCGACCGGCTGCGCGCCCCCCTGATCCGCGAGAACGGCGAACTGCGCGAGGCCACTTGGGCGGAGGCCTTCGACGCGGTCGCCGCCGGGATCCGCCCGGTCGCCGAACGGCACGGCGCGAACTCGGTCGGCCTGGTCCTCGGCAACCCCACCGTCCACACCGTCGCCGGCGCCCTCTACCCGCCGGTCCTCCTCGCCGGCCTCGGCACCCGCAGCTACTTCACCGCCTCGACGGTCGACCAGATGCCCAAACATGTGGCCTGCGGACTCCTCTACGGTGACGCCAACGCGATCCCCGTACCCGACCTCGACCGCACCGACCACCTCCTCCTCATCGGCGCCAACCCCCTTGAGTCCAACGGGAGTCTGTGCACGGCACCGGACTTCCCCGGCCGGCTGAAGGCGCTCAGGAAACGCGGCGGCACCCTGACGGTCGTGGACCCGCGCCGCACCCGCACCGCGCGCCTCGCCGACCGCCATCTGCCGATCCGGCCGGGCACGGACGCGCTGCTGCTCGCGGCGATGGTGAACACACTGTTCGCCGAAGACGCCGTGGACACACGGGAGTTGGCGCCGCATCTCCAGGGGCTCGGTGAACTCCGGGACGCGCTCAGGGAGTTCACGCCCGAAGCGGTCGCCGGCGCCTGTGACATCGACGCCGGCACCATCCGTACCCTCGCCCGTGAACTCGCCGCCGCCCCAACTGCCGCCGTGTACGCCCGGATCGGCAGCTGCACGGTCGCGCACGGCACGCTCGCGAGCTGGCTCGTCGACGTACTCAACATCCTCACCGGCAACTTGGACCGGCCCGGCGGTGTGCTCTTCCCGCAGGCCGCGACCGACAAGACGCCCCGCCCGGCCGGTCCGAGCCATGGGTTCGCGCTCGGCCGCTGGCGCTCCCGGGTCGGTCAACACCCGGAGGCCAAGGGGGAGTTGCCGCTGGCCGCGCTCGCCGAGGAGATCGACACGGAGACGGCCGAGGGGGAGCCGATCAGGGCGCTCATCACGGTCGCCGCCAACCCTGTACTGTCCGCGCCCGACGGCGACCGGCTCGACAAAGCCCTGGCCGGCCTCGACTTCATGGTCAGCGTCGACCCGTACCTCAACGAGACGTCCCGCCACGCCGACGTCGTCCTCCCCCCGCCGCCGCCCGCGCAGTCCGCGCACCACGACTTCGCCCTCAACACCCTCGCCGTCCGCAACCAGGTCCGCTACACCCGCCCCGCGATCCCCCTCGAACCGGACCGCATGCCCGAGAGCGAGATCCTGGCCCGCCTCACCCTGGCGGCCACCGGCATGCACGGCACGGACCCGGCGGCGGTCGACGAGATGGTCATCGCGCAGACCCTGGGCAAGGCGGTGAAGGAACCCCACTCACCGGTCCACGGCCGCGACCCCAAAGCGCTGGCGGCCCTGCTGACCGGCGAGAACGGGGTGGAACGGCGCCTGGACATGATGCTGCGGCTGGGCCCGTACGGAGACGGATTCGCCGAGCAGACCGAGCAGAGCACGCAAGCCGAGCCGACCGGGCAAGCCGAGCCGACCGAGCCGAGCACGCAAGCCGAGCCGGCCGAACAGAGCGCGCAAGCTGAGCAGACCGAACAGAGCACGCAAGCCGAGCCGACCGAGCAGAACGCGCAAGCCGGGCAAGCCGAGCCGGCCGAACAGAGCACGCAAGCCGAGCCGACCGAGCAAGCCGAGCCGGGCGGGGACCCCAAACAGGCCGAGCAGCGCGGCCGAAGCGCCCAGCTCGCCCCCACCACCACCCCCACCCCCCTCACCCCCACCCCCCTCACCCTCGCCCACCTCCTCACCCACCCCCACGGCATAGACCTGGGCCCCCTCCGCCCCCGCCTTCCCCAACCCCTCAAGACCCGCACCGGGAAGATCGAGCTGCTCCCCGCCCCAATCGCCGCCGATCTCCCCCGACTTGCCCGCGCGATGACCCAACTCCCCAGCACCCCCCTCCTGATCGGCCGCCGCCACCTCCGCTCCAACAACAGCTGGATGCACAACCTCCCTTCCCTGACCGGCGGTTCGAACCGGTGCACGCTGCATGTGCACCCGGAGGACGCCGAGGAGCTGGGCGTGGCAGACGGGCAGTACGTCAAGGTCAGGGGCGCCGGCGGAGCGGTCACCGCACCCGTCGAGATCACCGACACCGTCCGCCGGGGCGTCGTCAGCCTCCCGCACGGCTGGGGCCACGACCGTCCGGGCACCCGGACCCGGCACGCCGCGCTCGACCCCGGCGTCAACGTCAATCAGCTCCTGGACGGCCGGCAGCTCGACCCCCTTTCGGGGAACGCCGTCCTCAACGCGGTGCCGGTCGAATTGACCGCTCTCTGATGACGCGCGGCTGACCTGGAGTTTTGCGCTTATTGCTCGCGTGTCAACATCTTGTTAACCCAGTTTGACGCCACCTAACGTCAACGCACCGCCTGCCCACGGTGGGATGTTCAAGGGCGAACGTTAGGTATCCAACTCATGCTGACCATCCTCGGCTTCACCATGATCGCGACATTTCTTGTCCTGATCATGCTGAAGAAGATGTCGCCGATCGCGGCGCTCGTACTGATCCCCGCGCTCTTCTGCGTGTTCGTCGGCAAGGGCGCCCACCTCGGCGACTACGTCATCGACGGCGTCACCAGCCTCGCCCCCACCGCGGCGATGCTGATGTTCGCGATCGTCTACTTCGGTGTGATGATCGACGTCGGCCTCTTCGACCCGGTCGTCCGCGGCATCCTGAAGTTCTGCAAGGCCGACCCGCTGCGCATCGTCGTCGGTACGGCCGTCCTCGCCGCGATCGTCTCCCTCGACGGCGACGGCTCCACGACCTTCATGATCACCGTCTCGGCGATGTACCCGCTGTACAAGCGGCTGAAGATGAGCCTCGTCGTGCTGACCGGTGTCGCCGCGATGGCCAACGGCGTGATGAACACCCTTCCCTGGGGCGGCCCGACGGCCCGCGCGGCGACGGCGCTGAAGCTCGACGCCAGCGAGATCTTCGTACCGATGATCCCGGCGCTCGCCGTCGGCCTGGTCTTCGTGATCGCCCTGTCGTACGTCCTCGGCCGCCGCGAGCGCAAACGGCTGGGCGTGCTGACGCTGGACGAGGTGCTGGTGGAGGAGAAGGCCGAGGAGTCGGAGACGGCCCTGGTCGGCGCCGGCGCCAAGGGTTCCGCCGGTTCCCAGGGCTCCGCCGGCGGCAAGGGCGCCGCCCTCCCCGAGAGCCCTGAAGGCCCCGACCCCGACGACGGCTTCCACGTCCTCGACCCCGAACGCCCCACCCTCCGCCCCAAGTTGTACTGGTTCAACGCCCTCCTCACCGCCACCCTCCTCACCGCCATGATCATGGAGTGGCTGCCGATCCCGGTGCTGTTCCTGCTCGGCGCGGCCCTCGCGCTGACCGTCAACTTCCCGCACATGCCCGACCAGAAGGCCCGCCTCGCCGCGCACGCCGAGAACGTCCTGAACGTCTCCGGCATGGTCTTCGCCGCCGCCGTCTTCACCGGCGTCCTCAAGGGCACCGGCATGGTCGACCACATGGCCCGCTGGCTCGTCGACAACATCCCCGACGGCATGGGCCCGCACATGGCCTTCGTCACCGGCCTGCTGAGCCTGCCGCTCACCTACTTCATGTCCAACGACGGCTTCTACTTCGGCGTCCTCCCCGTCCTCGCCGAGGCCGGCCAGGCGCACGGCGTCTCCACGCTGGAGATCGCCCGCGCCTCCCTCGTCGGCCAGCCCCTGCACATGTCCAGCCCGCTGGTCCCGGCCGTCTACGTCCTCGTCGGCATGGCCAAGGTCGAGTTCGGCGACCACACCCGGTTCGTCGTGAAGTGGGCCTGCCTCACCTGTCTGGTGATCCTCGCGGCGGGCATGCTCTTCGGGATCATCTAGAACAACTTACCTATCCCTGGAGGACGTTGTGAGGCCCGGCAGGAATCGCGGCTGGCTGCTCCGGCTCGTCGTCGCCTTCGCCTTCGCGCAGGGGGCGGTGTCGATGGCCCGGCCCGCCGTCTCCTACCGGGCCCTCGCGCTGGGCGCGGACGAGCGGGCGGTGGGCGTCATCGCGGGCGTCTACGCCCTGTTGCCCCTGTTCGCCGCCGTCCCCCTCGGCCGCCGCACCGACCACGGCCGCTGCGCCCCGCTGCTCCCGGCGGGCGTGATCCTGATAGCGGGCGGCTGCGCGCTGAGCGGACTCGCCGACTCCCTGTGGGCGATGGCCCTTTGGAGCGGGGTGATGGGCCTGGGCCACCTCAGCTTCGTGATCGGCGCCCAGTCCCTGGTCGCCCGCCAGTCGGCGCCCCACGAACAGGACCGCAACTTCGGCCACTTCACGATCGGCGCGTCCCTCGGCCAGTTGGCCGGCCCCATCGCGGCCGGCGCGCTGATCACCGGCCACGACCTCGCCCGCACCAGCGCCCTCGCCCTCCTGATGTCGGGCGCGGGCGCCGCCGTGTCCTTCACGTCCCTCTGGCGCATCGAGTCCAGGGAGACGACGCCGTCGACGCGCCCCCGCTCCGGTCAACGCGTCCCGGTCACCGGCATCTTGCGCACCCGCGGCGTCCCCGCGGGCATGCTCGTCAGCATGTCGGTCCTGTCCGCGACGGACATCCTGACCGCGTACCTCCCGGTGGTGGGGGAAGCCCGGGGCATCTCCCCGGCGGCGGTCGGCCTGCTGCTGAGCCTGCGCGCCGCGGCGTCCATAGCCTGCCGTCTGGTCCTCACCCCGCTGCTGCAACTCCTGGGCCGGGCCCGCCTGTTGACCCTGACCTGTCTGCTGGCCGCCCTGCTCTGCGCGGCGATCGCGCTGCCGCTGCCGGGGTGGGGACTGGCGGTGACGCTGGCGATTCTGGGGTTCTGCCTGGGAGTTGGCCAACCCCTCTCCATGACAACGGTGGTTCAGGCGGCGCCGGCCGGTGCCCGCTCGACGGCTCTGGCACTGCGGCTGACCGGCAACCGCCTGGGCCAGGTCGCGGCGCCCGCAACGGCCGGTCTGGTGGCGGGAGTTGCGGGGGTGGCGGCGCCGTTCCTGATGCTCGGGGTGCTGCTGCTCCTGTCGTCGGGGGTGGCGGTACGGGCGCCGGGGCGGCCGGTGGCGGCGGAGACGGAGGCGGACCGGAGTGAAAAGGCCGAGGGGGCCGAGGAGGGGGAGGAGGTGCGGCCGGGGTGAGACCTGATCTTCTCCGTCCATCTCATTGACCCCATACCGTCCGGTCAGTATGTTCCCGTGAACGTCCCCATCGCACCCACCGGAGTGTGCACGTATGGACACGTTCCCCACCGCTCAGCCGCTCTCCACCGACGCCCGGCGGACCTCCCACCGCCGGGTCGCCACCGCCGCCGCGCTCGCGTCGGCCGTGGAGTGGTACGACTACTTCGTCTTCGGGATCGCCGCCGCGCTCGTGCTCGGGGATCTCTACTTCCCGGCCGGCAGCTCCACCGCCGGTGTCCTCGCCGCGTTCGCGACCTTCGCCGTCGGCTTCCTCGCCCGCCCGATCGGGGGGATCGTCGCAGGTCAGCTCGGTGACAAACGCGGGCGCAAGCCGATGCTCGTGCTCGCGCTCACCCTCATGGGGCTCGCGACGACCGGGATCGGGCTGCTCCCGACCTACGCCACGATCGGTGTCGCGGCCCCGATCCTGCTGGTGCTGCTGCGGATCGTCCAGGGCGTCGCCGTCGGCGCCCAGTGGGGCGGGGCGATGTTGCTGGCGACCGAGTACGCGCCCGAGGGCAAGCGCGGGATCTACGGCAGCTTCGTCCAACTCGGCGTGCCCATCGGGGTGGTGACCGCCAACTCGGTGTTCCTGCTGGCCGGCGCGTTCACCTCCGACTCGGCGTTCAGCGCGTGGGGCTGGCGGATCCCCTTCGTCATCGGGCTGTTCGTCCTCGTGCTCGCCCGGTACATCCACACCCACGTCGAGGAGACCCCCGAATTCCGGGCCGCCGAACGGAAGTTGGCGCAGCAGGAGCAGGGCGGGCAGCAGTCGCCGCTGCGGACGATCCTCCGGCACCACCTCGGCACCGTCCTGCTCGCGGGCGGCTCCTTCGCGGTGAACACGGCGACCTTCTACATCCTCATCACCGGCGTGCTCGACTACACGACCCGGGACCTGGGCATGAAGCGCAGCGCCGTCCTCACCGTCTCCCTCTGCGTCAGCCTCACCCAGCTCCTGCTGATCCCCGCGGCGGCGGCGCTCTCCGACAAGGTGGGCCGGATCCGGATCTACGCGCTCGGCGCGGCCGGCATCGCCCTGTGGGCCGTCCCGATGTTCCTCCTCATCGACACCGGCTCCCTCCTCTGGCTGGCGATCAGCACCTTCGTGGCCGGCTGCTTCCTCAGCATCATGTACGGCCCCCA
This sequence comes from Streptomyces sp. AMJ-169, assembly GCF_055597585.1. Lineage (NCBI taxonomy): Bacteria > Bacillati > Actinomycetota > Actinomycetes > Kitasatosporales > Streptomycetaceae > Streptomyces > Streptomyces sp. AMJ-169. Next base: position 127,611 of record NZ_JBVLTJ010000014.1, on the reverse strand, counting down.
GGCGGCGCTGTTCGCCGAGCTGTTCACCCCCGAAATGCGGTACACCGGAGCCTCGTTGGGCTACCAGATAGCAGCGGTGGCCGGCGGCGGCCTGGCCCCCTTCATGATGGTCCTGCTGCTGGAGACGACGGGCACGTCCCTGTCGGTGTCGGCGTACATCATCGGCCTGTCACTGATCGCACTGGCCTCGATCAAGGTGCTGGCGAACCGGGCGAGGGCCAACTGAGGCCGATGCGAGGGGACTTGGGTCTGAGTACGTTCTGAGTATCCCGACGGATGCGGCGCGGGCCACGGCGGGCGGAAGCTGTGGCCCATGAGCGACTCACCCGTCAAGGAGCAGAGCACCGCCGCCTTCTACGGCCAGGCGGTCCTCTCTTTCGCCATCGCGATGGCGGCCACGGCCATCGGGATCTACCAGCTGAGCGCGGACGCCTGGGTGCGCGCCTTCCTCGCGATCGCCGTGCTGTACCTGGTGACGTCCTGCTTCACCCTGGCCAAGGTCATCCGCGACCGCCAGGAAGCCGGGAAGATCGTCAGCCGGGTCGATCAGGCCCGGCTGGAGAAGCTTCTCTCCGACCACGACCCCTTCGAGAAACTCTGAGCCCCGCCCGGCGCGCCCCCTCAAAAAGCCCCTCAAGAACCCCCGCACCTCGCTAAGCGCCCGCTCAGCTTCGGCGGTATGGTAGGGCGACTGTCAGCGAGAGGGGTCCAGGAGCGATGAGTACGGCGCAGGACACGATCGGCGGCGAGGCCGAGCCGTGGGAAGAGGTCACGCCGGACGCCGCCCGGCGCCTGCTCGTCGCCGCCGTCGAGGCCTTCGCCGAGCGCGGCTACCACGCGACCACCACCCGGGACATCGCCGGCCGGGCCGGCATGAGCCCCGCCGCGCTCTACATCCACTACAAGACCAAGGAAGAGCTGCTCCACCGCATCAGCCGGCTCGGCCACGACAAGGCGCTGGACATCCTGCGCACCGCCGCCGCCCGCGAAGGCACCGCGGGTGAGCGGCTCGCGGACGCGATCAGCTCGTTCGTCCGCTGGCATGCCGTGCGCCGCACCACCGCCCGCGTCGTCCAGTACGAGCTCGACGCTCTCGGCCCCGAGGCCCGCGCCGAGATCGTCGCCCTGCGCCGGCAGGTCGACGCCGAGGTCCGCGGCATCGTCGAGGACGGCGTCGCCGCGGGCGAGTTCGACGTCGGCGACGTACGCGGTACGACGCTGGCGATCCTGTCGCTCTGCATCGACGTGGCCCGCTGGTTCAACGTCGACGGGCCCCGTACCCCGGAGGAGGTCGGCGAGCTGTACGCCGACCTCGCCCTGCGGATGGTGCGCGGTCAGAGGTAGTAGCGGGAGACCGACTCCGCGACACAGACCGGCTTCTCGCCGCCCTCGCGCTCCACGGTGAAGGTGAGGGTCACCTGGACGCCGCCCTTGACGTCCTCCACCGCCGCCAGCACCGCCGTCGCCCGCAGCCGGGAGCCGACCGGGACCGGGGCGGGGAAGCGCACCTTGTTCGTCCCGTAGTTGACGCCCATCTTCGCGCCCTCGACCCCGATCAGCTGGGGGCCGAAGAGGGGGAGCAGCGACAGGGTGAGGTAGCCGTGCGCGATCGTCGTCCTGAACGGGCCCTGCGCCGCCTTCTCCGGGTCGACGTGGATCCACTGGTGGTCCCCGGTCGCCTCCGCGAAGAGGTCGATGCGCTTCTGGTCGATCTCCAGCCAGTCGGTGTGCCCCAGCTGCTCGCCCACCGCCGCCTTCAGCTCGTCGGCGGACGTGAAGATCCTCGGCTCTGCCATGTTCCCGGCCCTCTCAGTCATCGGCCCCAGTCGGCAATCTGCTAAGCGACTGCTTAGCATCTTGTCGTGCGGGCCGCTCGCAGTCAACGAAGCCGACGACTCCCGCCTACCCTTGATCGGGTGCCCCAGATTCCCGAACAGTGCCAAGAGCTCTCCGTGGGCCAGATGGCCGCCCGCAGCGGCGCCTCCGTCTCGGCCCTGCACTTCTACGAGGCCAAGGGCCTGATCACGAGCCGCCGCACCTCCGGCAACCAGCGCCGCTACACCCGGGACACGCTGCGCCGCGTCGCCTTCGTCCGCGCCGCCCAGCGCGTCGGCATACCGCTGGCCACCATCCGCGAGGCGCTGGCCGAACTCCCCGAGGAGCGCACCCCCACCCGCGAGGACTGGGCCCGCCTCTCCGCCGCCTGGCGCTCCGAACTCGACGAACGCATCCGCCAACTCGGCCGCCTGCGCGACCACTTGACCGACTGCATCGGCTGCGGCTGCCTCTCGCTGAGCACCTGCGTGCTGTCCAACCCGGACGACGTGTTCGGGGAGCAGGGGGCCGGGTCGAGGCTGCTGCGGGAGAAGTAACTCCCTTTGGGCGAGCGCCCCTTCAGCGAACCCTCTGGGTAACTCCGGTCACTCCCACACCCACCGGATCCCGAACCGGCAGCCCCCCGCCCCCAGCGCCACCGCGTGCACCGTCCCCGAGGAGTCCAGCCGCAGCCGCTGCTCCCGGCGGAACCGCGCCGCCCCCTCCGCCTCCGGCGCCAGTCCCGTCGTACGGAAGGACCAGCACGCCTGGGGGAGGGTGCCCGGGGTGAAGTTCACCTCCAGGAGGTGTTCGCGCATGGGGACGTTGATCGCGGTCTCGATACGGGGGGAGAAGGGGCGGGGGTCGACGTGGTCGAGGGTGTAGTCGACGATCACCGTCTCCCCGCGCGCGAGGGGGTGTTCGAAGAGCAGCTCGGCGACGATCAGGCCCTCCTCGGGGAGTTCGACGACGTTGCCGAGGCGGGCCGGTTCGGCGAGCCGGACGCGGGGGAGGGGGCCGGGGGTGTCGCGGCGGTAGAGGGCGATCCAGCGGTCGGCGCCGTCGGCCTCCGCGCGCAGCAGCCGGCGGCTGGTCAGCGAGCGGATGCGCCCCTCGGCGTCGACCTCCGCGCGGTTGTGGCAGCTCAGCCGGGTCAGCGCGGAGTCCCAGCGGACGTCGACGGCGTGGCTCGCGGCGCCCAGCCGCCAGGTCTGGGCGAGCGCGGAGTGGCCCTCGCCCGGCGGCAGCCACCGGCCGCGCGGGCGGGGCGGGGCGAGCCGGGCGCTGAGGGTGGCCGGCGGCAGCGACAGGACGTCCTCCAGCGCGGCGAGCGCGGTGAGCGAGCGGCGGCGTTCGGGCTGGTAGCGGCCGGACTGCCAGGAGCTGAGCGTCGCCGCGGAGACCGGGGCGCCGCGGATCCGCAGCCGTTCGTGGATGCGGTCCAGGCTCAGCCCGCTCGCGGCGATGGCGGCCCGCAGTTCCTGGTCGAACGGTCTCTCACCCATTCCCACAGTCTCCGCTCAGGCCCCTGACAAGGCGGAGTCCGCTGCCCCGATGTTTGATCAAAGTTTCCGCTTGTTTGATCGAACTCGCCCATTTCTAAAGGCTTTTCCTGCTGGCCGTTTCATCGGCATTGCGGCCCCAATACCCGCAACACTGAACGCCCCGGACCTCCTTGCCATGCCCATGAAAGCTCGCCGAAGCTGCTGGACACCGCCGCATGTCCCCCCACCTCCCCAGGAAACAACGGAGAGTTCATGCCCAGCATCAGGTCCGCAGGCTTCGCCGTCCTCGCCGCCGGCACCCTCACCGCCGCCCTCGCCACCCCGGCGCTCGCCGCCCAGGCCGCCCCCGCGTCCTCGCACCGGCTGACCCAGGCGATAGAGCGCCACGAGAACCACGCGCCGCACGGCTCGCTCAGGCACTCCGGCAAGGTCAACGCCGCCGAGTCGTCCACCAACTGGTCCGGCTACGCGGCCACCGGCTCCTCCGGCGACTTCACCTCGACCACCACCTCCTGGACCGAGCCGACCGTCACCTGCGGCTCGGCCACCACCTACTCCTCCTTCTGGATCGGCCTCGACGGCTACTCCAACTCGGCCCTGGAGCAGACCGGCACCGAGGCCGACTGCATCGGCGGCCAGGCCGTCTACGGCGCCTGGTGGGAGGTCCTCCCGGCCGCCTCCACGTCGTACGACGACGTCACCGTCGCCGGCGGCGACAAGCTCACCGCGTCCGTGACCTACACGGGCAGTACGTTCAAGATGACGCTGACGGACTCCACGCAGGGGTGGACCAAGACCACCACGCACGCGGGGTCCTCCGGGTTCGAGAACTCCTCCGCCGAGGTCGTCGCCGAGGCGCCCGAGGTCGACGGCACCGTCGCCAAGCTCTCCAACTTCGGCACCGCGAGGTTCACCGCCTCCAAGGCGAACGGCAGCAACCTGGACACCTTCTCGCCCGACTCGATCACGATGACCAACGCCAGCGGCTCGGCCGTGCGGGCGCAGCCGGGGTCCATCTCGGGCGGCGCGTTCTCCGTGGCGTGGAAGTCGGCGTAAGCAAGAAAATGACCGGAGTTGTCGTAAACGCCGCCCCCTAAAGAGGACGCCGATAGCGACATGCCGGTGATCAAAGGGGGTGCGGCATCCCCGGCGCACCCCCGTCGCCCCTCCTACGCCGGTACCGACAGCAGCACCCGCCCCCGACGCGCGTACGCCAGCGCCTCGGGGGTGAGGACCGGGCGCGGGACCAGGATCCCGCAGTCCGTGCAGACCGGGCCCGCCGACGGCTCGTGGTCGAGGTCGTACTTCCACAGCAGCCGCCCGCCGCCGCAGACCGGGCAGTTGCCGCCCGGCGCCCGCTCCAGCGCCGCGATCAGCTTGCGCAGCACGCCGGCCAGCGACTCACGGGGGTGAAGTCGCGGGTCGTCGCACCACGCCACGCCGAACCCGCCCCAGGTCAGCCGGTGCCAGTCGTCCACACTGCCGGGCCTGCGCAGCCCGTCGTGCTTCTCCTTCCTGCGCCGCTTGGCGAACTCGGTCTCATAGGCCAGCCACACCACCCGCGCCTCCTCCAGCTCCTCCAGCGCGGCCACGAGCCGCGCCGGGTCGGGAGAGCGGTCTTCCGGCCCGAAGCCGGCCCGCGAGCAGAGATGGGCCCAGGTCGCCCTGTGCCCGTAAGGGGCGAACCGCTCCAGGCACTTGCGCAGCGAATAACGCCGCAGCGCCAGATCGCAGCGCGGGTCGCGTACCTGTCTCGCCAGACTCCGGAAACCTGCCATCGCCTTGCACCTCCGTCACACCTGCACCTGTACTTCGGTCACTTCGGCGCCGCCGCGCCGACTTCACGCGGCGTCGTCGAATAGACGTATCGACTCGGGAATCGGCTCCATCGCGTTTCCCGAGTCCCCCGAATCCTGGAAAAACTTGACGCATGTTCATCTTCAATCCCGGGGATACCGGCGGTAACCTTTCGGCCACCCTCGTCGCTAGGAGCTGCCCATGCCACGGCGAACCCCCCGCTTCGCGCTCGACAGACTGAGAACTCCCGGGAGAATCCCGGGGTTCCTGAAGTCGGCCACCGTCTGCGCGCTCGTCGCGGGACTCCTCTCCCCGCTGACCCAGACCACCGCCGCCGCCGAGGCCGCCGCCTCGAACGACTACTGCGGCGGCCAGTGCTCCGACATCCTGCCGCCCGGCGAGAACGGCAACGCCACCCTCGCCCAGATCCTCCTGAACCAGGTCTTCGGCACCCAGCCCGACCACGCCGAGGACCAGCTCGGCCCCTACGCCAACCTGGCCAAGGGGTACCCGACGCTGACCAACGCCACCATCAACACGTTCTTCAACGACGCCTCGTTCGGCGTCCCGTCCGATCAAGTCGCCTCCACCGAGAAGCCCGCCAACCGCAGCGACGTCACGATCGTCCGCGACAAGAAGACGGGTGTGCCGCACATCACCGGTACCACTCGATACGGCACCGAGTTCGGCGCCGGATATGCCGCCGCTGAGGACCGGCTGTGGCTGATGGACGTCTTCCGCCACGTCGGCCGCGGCCAGCTCACCGCCTTCGCCGGCGGCGCCGCCTCCAACCAGGGCCTGGAGCAGCAGTTCTGGCGCAACGCCCCCTACAGCGAGGCCGACCTCCAGGCCCAGATCGACAACGCGGTCGCCACCAACGGCGCCCGCGGCCAGCTGGCCCTCACCGACGCGGGCGCCTACCTCGACGGCATCAACTCCTACATCGACGCCTCCGACAGCGGCCGTTACTTCCCCGGCGAGTACGTCCTCACCGGCCACAAGGACTCCGTCACCAACGCCGGCACCATCGACCACTTCAAGATCACCGACCTGGTCGCGCTGGCCTCCGTCATCGGCTCCCTCTTCGGCTCCGGCGGCGGCGGCGAGGTCAACAACGCCCTCTCACTGCTGGCCGCCCAGGAGAAGTACGGCGTCGCCCAGGGCACCAAGGTCTGGGAGTCCTTCCGCGAACGCAACGACGCCGAGGCCGTCGTCACCGTCCACAACGGCGAGAGCTTCCCCTACGCCACCAAACCGGACACCCCCCAGGGCGAGGCCCTGCCCGACGCCGGCACGACCGTCCAGGAACCTCTGGTCTACGACGCCACCGGCACCGGCGCCCCCCAGTCCACGGCGGCCACCGCGGCCGTCAGCTCCGCCAAGCGCGGTATGTCCAACGCCCTTGTGGTGAGCGGCAAATACACCGCCAGCGGCCACCCCGTCGCCGTCTTCGGCCCGCAGACCGGCTACTTCGCCCCGCAGCTGCTCATGCTCCAGGAGATCCAGGGCCCCGGCATCAGCGCGCGCGGCGCGTCCTTCGCGGGCCTGAGCATGTACGTCAACCTCGGCCGGGGCCAGGACTACGCCTGGAGCGCGACCACCTCGGGCCAGGACATCATCGACACCTACGCCGTCGAACTGTGCCAGGACGACTACCACTACCTGTACCACGGCACCTGCACGGCCATGGACAAGATCGAGCAGAAGAACGCCTGGACCCCGACCACCGCCGACGGCACCGCCGCCGGCTCCTACACGATGCGCGCGTGGAAGACGAAGTACGGACCCGTCTCCTACCGCGCCACCGTCGGCGGCAAGAAGGTCGCCTACACCACCCTGCGCTCCTCCTACATGCACGAGGCCGACTCGATCATCGGCTTCCAGATGCTCAACGACCCGTCCTACGTGACGAGTCCGCAGACCTTCCAGAGCGCGGTCCAGCACATCAACTACACGTTCAACTGGTTCTACGCCGACTCCAGCCACACCGCCTACTACAACTCCGGCGACAACCCGGTCCGCGCGGCCGGGGTCGACGCCGAGTTCCCGGTCTGGGCGCAGGCCGCGTACGAGTGGCAGAACTGGAACCCGACGACCAACACCGCTGATTACACGCCCGCTTCGCAGCACCCCCAGTCCGTCGACCAGGACTACTACATCTCCTGGAACAACAAGCAGGCCAAGGACTACTCCAGCGCCCCCTGGGGCGAGGGCTCGGTGCACCGGGGCAACCTCCTGGAGGACCGGGTGAAGAAACTGGTCGCGGCCGGCGGCGTCACCCGCGCCCAGCTCACCCAGGCCATGGCCGACGCCGCCCTCGCCGACCTGCGCGCCGAGGACGTCCTGCCCAAGCTGCTCCGCGTGATCAACAGTTCCACGGTCACCGACTCCACGGCAGCGGCGGCGGTCACCAAACTCCAGACCTGGCTGACCAACGGCGCGAAACGCACGGAGACCTCGGCGGGCGCCAAGAAGTACGCCGACCCCGACGCGATCCGCATCCTCGACGCGTGGTGGCCCCTGCTGGTCCAGGGCGAGTTCCAGCCCGGCCTCGGCAGCGACCTCTACACGGCGTTCACGAACAACATCCCGGTCGACGAGTCCCCGTCCGCCGCCCACGGCCCGACCGGCGCCCACGCCGGAAGCTCCTTCCAGTACGGCTGGTGGTCCTACGTCGACAAGGACATCAGGTCCGTCCTCGGCGACACCGTCCAGGACCCGCTGGCCCAGCAGTACTGCGGCGGCGGCGTCCTCAGCGCCTGCCGCGACATCCTCATCAGCACCCTGAAGACGGCCGCCGGCAAGACCGCCGCCCAGGTCTACCCGGCCGACACCCTCTGCTCGGCCGGCGACCAGTGGTGCGCCGACTCCATCCAGCAGCGCCCGCTGGGCGGCATCAAGCACTACAACATCAGCTGGCAGAACCGGCCCACCTTCCAGCAGGTGGTGGAGTTCACGTCACACCGGTAACTCCCTTGTGAGCGGGCCGGGTTCATGAGCCCCGGCTAACGGACCCGGCCCGCCGCCAGCACCACCCGCGCCAGCTCGGGGTGCACGATGTCACTGTGCGCCCCGGTCGGCGGCCCGCCCTGCCGTACGACGGCCGCCGCGTCGACGTTCACGCACCCCGAGACCGGCAACGGCGCCCCCAGCGCCTCCGCGAGGCTCAACGCCCTTGTGCCGGGCACGGACTGCACCCCGTCGTGCCCCATCGCCCCCCACTTCGTGCCGAGCAGCTGCCCGATCCCGAACCCCTCCCCGGTGAACGTCCGGTCGTCACCGGCGACCTTCGAGGCCAGCGGGTACAGCGTCCCGAGCGCTTCGTCGTACGACGAGTAGCAGCACACCAGCGGTCCGTCGATCCGCTTCTCCTGGCCCTGGAGCACCCCGGCGGTCCCGGCCGCGAACGGCAGGCTGGCCGCGAACGCGTAGTGGGAGAAGGCCCCTTGGAGCAGCGTCACCGACTTCACCGACCGCACGCCCGGCGGCAGCCCGCGCAGCGCGAACGACACCAGCCGGCCGCCGAAGCTGTGCCCGACGAGATGGACGCGCACTCCGGGGGCGGCGCTCGCCAACTGCCCGATGAGCGGCCCGAGTCCGTTCTGTCCGACCGTCCCGGCCCGCCGCTTCATCTCGTAGTACGTCGCCTGCCGCAGCAGCTCCTTGGCCCCGTCCCAGGGGTTGGGAAGGCTGAACTCCTCGCTCCCGCCGCCGTCTTGCAGTGCGGCGAGCGCCTGCGCGAACTGTTCGCAGATGTCGGCCGCCGACGCCGAGAACATCTCCGGCAGTTCGTCCGCGCCGGTGTCGGCGACGCACGGGCCCTGCGGGTCGACGCCCACGAGTGTCCGCACGAGCTGCCCGAACTCCGTCAACCCGGCGTCCCCGGCGGGCCGTTGGGCCAGCAGCTGGGCCAGCCGCTCGACCGTCGGCCCCTGGCCGGGGAAGGTCTGGAGCAGGGCGCGGTGGGTGTCGTCGTCCAGGGTGGGACCGCAGACGGCCACGGTCGCGGGGTAGTTGGGGATCGGCTCGTCGCAGAAGCGCATCGACGGCCAGATGACGCCCGCATACCCGAGCCTCGCCCGCGGGGCGAGCGCCGGGACGGGGGCGAAGAAGCGGTTGTAGAGAGAGGTCGCTTCGGTGCGGTCGTTGTTCCAGCCGTGCGCGAAGACGAGCAGGTCCTGGACTCCGCGTTCGCTGATGTCGGTGAGGAAGGCGGCGCGTTCGGCGGGGCTCGGATCGCCGTCCGCGTCGAAGGTCAGTTCCCAGTAAGGACTCACGCTGATTGCCGGTCCGGCCATGGCGGGCTCCGTCCCCCGGAGTGGTGTGGGCGCAGTGTCCTGCTAACGGAGGGGCTTGGCCAGACGTCACGTACGGATGGGAATCGCCGGAGGGCGACGGCTCTTCCGGAGTCACATACCGACTGGTTAGTCTGTCGATGAGCCGTACCGAGCCGTGTCGTGTCGAAGGAGACCGATGGTGGAAGCCTTGCGAGGAGCCGGGGTCGTCGTGACCGGGGGCGGGGGTGGGATCGGAGCCGCGCTGGCCCGGCGGTTCGCCGCCGAGGGCGCCCGGGTCGTCGTCAACGACCTCGACGCGGGCAAGGCGCGGGCCGTCGCCGACGAGATCGGCGGGACGGCGGTCCCCGGGGACGCCTCCGTCGTCGTAGAGCAAGCCCGCGAGGCCCTCGGCGGGCGGGTCGACGTCTACTGCGCCAACGCCGGGGTCGGGGCCGGCGGGACCGAGGCGGCCGAGGAGGACGTCTGGGCGCTGGCCTGGGACGTCAACGTCATGGCCCACGTCCGCGCCGCCCGCGCGCTGCTGCCCGGCTGGCTGGAGCGCGGCGAGGGGCGGTTCGTGTCGACGGTGTCGGCCGCCGGGCTGCTCACGATGATCGGCGCCGCCCCCTACAGCGTCACCAAGCACGGCGCGTACGCCTTCGCCGAGTGGCTGTCGCTGACCTACCGGCACCGGGGGATCAAGGTGCACGCGATCTGCCCGCAGGGCGTGCGCACCGACATGCTGGAGGAGAGCGGCAGCATCGGTGACCTGGTCCTGAAGGGGACGGCCATCGATCCTTCGGCGGTCGCCGACGCCCTCCTGGACGGCATCGCCGAGGACCGTTTCCTGATCCTGCCGCACCCCGAGGTCGCCGCGTTCTACCAGGGCCGCGCGGGCGACCCCGACCGCTGGCTCGGCACCATGAACCACATCCAGCAGAAGTGGGAGGCCCGGTGACGACCTACGCCGACAGGCCCTGGCTGAACCTCCTCGACGCCGCCCAGCGCGCCCCGATCACCCCGCTGGACTCCCTGGTCCACGCCCTGGACCGCTCGGTGGCGCTCGCCCCCGACCGCCCGTGCCTCGCCTACTTCGACGGCCGCCTCACCTACCGCGAGGTGGACGGGCTGAGCGACTCGGTGGCCGGGTACCTGGCGGCGCGCGGGGTGGCGTACGGGGACCGGGTGGCCGTCGTCCTCCAGAACTCGCCGCACTTCGTGCTGGCCGTGCTGGGGGCCTGGAAGGCGGGCGCGGTCGTCGTGCCCGTCAACCCCATGTACAAGTCGGCGGAGGTCGCGCACGTCCTGCGGGACGCCGAGGTGACGGCGCTGATCTGCACCGACCGGGCCTGGGACACGTACCTGCGCGCGACGGCCGCCGACTCCCCGGTGCGGTTCGCGGTGACGGCGTGCGAGCGGGACTTCCAGAGCCGGGACGACGAGCGGGTGCTGACCTTCGAGCGGCTGCCGCAGGCCCCTGATGCCGATGACCTCACGGAGGTTGCGCACAGGGGCTTGAGTTCACCCGAAGGGAGGACTGTCACGCCTTCTGACGTCGCCCTGATCAGCTACACGTCCGGAACGAGCGGCACCCCCAAGGGCGCGACCAACACGCACGGCAACATCATGGTCAACGCCGAGCGGCAGAGCACCGGCATGCGGATGCCCGAGGCGCCGGTCTACTACGCGCTGGCGCCCCTCTTCCACATCACCGGCATGGTCTGCCAGTTCGCCGCCTGCCTGAACAGCGCGGGCACGCTCGTCCTGACGTACCGCTTCGAGGCGGGCGTCGTCCTGGACGCGTTCGCCGAGTTCGGGCCGCACTACACCGTCGGCCCGTCCACCGCGTTCATGGCGCTGGCGGCACACCCGAAGGCGACCAGGGACCACTTCTCCTCCTTCGTGATGATCAGCTCGGGCGGCGCCCCGCTGCCGCCGGCCCTGGTCGAGCAGTTCCGCGCGGGGTTCGGCCCCTACCTCCGCAACGGCTACGGGCTGACCGAGTGCACGGCCCCCTGCGCCTCGGTCCCGCAGCAGCACGAGGCGCCCGTCGACCCCGTCTCCGGCACCCTCGCCGTGGGCCTGCCGAGCGCCGACGCCGTCGTACGCATCGTCGACGACGAGGGCGACGAGGTGCCCTTCGGGGAGCACGGGGAGATCGCCGTGCGCGGGCCGCAGGTCGTGCCGGGGTACTGGCGGCGGCCCGAGGCGACCGAAGAGACGTTCCCCGGCGGGGAGTTGAGGACCGGGGACATCGGGTTCATGGACGCCGACGGGTGGCTGTACGTCGTCGACCGCAAGAAGGACATGATCAACGCGTCCGGGTTCAAGGTGTGGCCGCGCGAGGTGGAGGACGTGCTCTACACGCACCCCGCCGTGCGCGAGGCGGCCGTGGTGGGGGTGCCGGACGGGTACCGGGGGGAGACCGTGCGGGCGTACATCAGCGTGCGGCCCGGGGCCTCGGTCAGCCCTGAGGAACTGGCGGCGTACTGCGAGGAGCGGCTCGCCGCGTACAAATACCCTCGGCAGGTGGAGATCCTGCCCGAACTCCCCAAGACGGCGAGTGGGAAGATCCTGCGTCGGGAACTGCGTTCCCGCGGAAAGTCCCCCGAGTAACCAGCAAGGCAGGTGGCGGCAGTGCCCAGAACGACCGACGGAGACCCCACCCCCGTCCCCCAGCGACTCCTGGCCGCCGCCACCCGGCTCTTCGCCGAACAGGGCTACGACCGCACCTCCGTCCAGGAGATCGTGGAGGCGGCCGGGGTGACGAAGGGTGCGCTCTACCACTACTTCGGCTCCAAGGACGACCTCCTCCATGAGATCTACGCCCGCGTCCTGCGCGTCCAGCAGGACCGCCTCGACGCGTTCGCGGACGGGGAGGGGCCGGTCGAGGAGCGGCTGCGCGGCGCGGCGGCGGACGTGGTGGTGACCACCATCGACAACCTCGACGACGCCTCGATCTTCTTCCGCTCGATGCAGCACCTGAGCCCGGAGAAGAACAAACAGGTCCGCGCCGAACGCCGCCGCTACCACGAGCGCTTCCGCGCGCTGGTCGAGGAGGGCCAGCGCACGGGCGTCTTCTCGACGGCGACCCCGGCGGACCTCGTGGTCGACTACCACTTCGGCTCGGTCCACCACCTGTCCACGTGGTACCGCCCCGGCGGCCAGTGGACTCCGCAGCAAGTGGCGGACCATTTGGCGGACTTGCTGCTGAGAGCGCTGCGGCCGTAGACAGAAACGCGGGCCGCCCCGATCGGGGTGGCCCGCAACTTCCCTACGCCTACAGGTACTTCTTCAACTCCCGCCGTGCCAGCGACCGTTGGTGCACCTCGTCGGGACCGTCGGCGATCATCAGCGTCCGCGCCCCCGCGTACAGCTCGGCCAGCAGGAAGTCCTGGCTCAGGCCGCCCGCGCCGTGCAGCTGGATCGCCCGGTCGATGATGTCGACCACCGCGCGGGGCGTGGCGATCTTGATGGACTGGATCTCCGTGTGCGCCCCCTTGTTGCCCACGGTGTCCATCATCCAGGCCGTCTTCAGCACCAGCAGCCGGAGCTGCTCGACCGTCACGCGGGCGTCCGCGATCCAGTTGTGCACAACTCCCTGCTGGGCCAGGGCCTTTCCGAACGCCGTACGGGACACCGCCCGCCGGCACATCAGCTCGATCGCCCGCTCGGCCATGCCGATCAGCCGCATGCAGTGGTGGATACGGCCGGGGCCGAGGCGGGCCTGGGCGATCGCGAAGCCGCCGCCCTCCTCGCCGATCAGGTTCGAGACGGGGACCCGCGCCTCGTCGAAGACCACCTCGGCGTGACCGCCGTGGTAGTGGTCCTCGTACCCGAAGACCTTCATCGCCCGCTTGACGGTCACCCCGGGGGTGTCCCGGGGGACGAGCACCATCGACTGCTGGCGGCGGAGGTCGGCGCCGTCCGGGTCGGTCTTCCCCATGACGATGAAGATCCGGCAATCGGGGTTCATGGCACCGGAGATGTACCATTTCCGCCCGGTGATGACGTACTCGTCGCCGTCCCGCCGGATGTGCGTCGTGATGTTGGTGGCGTCCGATGAGGCCACCTCCGGCTCGGTCATCGCGAACGCCGAGCGGATCTCCCCGGCCAGCAGCGGCTCCAGCCACTGCTTCTTCTGCGCCTCGTCCCCGAACTGGGTGAGGACCTCCATGTTCCCGGTGTCGGGGGCCGAGCAGTTGAGGACGGTCGGCGCCAACTGCGGGGAGCGGCCGGTGATTTCGGCGAGGGGGGCGTACTGGAGGTTGGTGAGCCCGGCGCCGTACTCGGCATCAGGCAGGAAGAGGTTCCACAGGCCTTGCTTGCGGGCCTCGGCCTTCAACTCCTCTATGACAGCCGGGGTTTCCCAAGGGGAGCTGAGCGCGGCGCGCTGTTCCTCGGCGACCGGCTCTGCCGGGTAGACGTACTCGTCCATGAAGGCGAGCAGCTTCCCGCGCAGTTCCTCGGTACGCGCGTCGAACGCGAAGTCCATGGCAGGTCAGCCTTCCTGAAGAGTGGTCAGTCCGTGCTCGATGAAGACGGGGACGAGCTCCCCGATGCGGTCGAAACCGCGCCCGACCGTCTGCCCGAGGGTGTACCGGTAGTGGATGCCTTCGAGGATGACGGCGAGCTTGAACCAGGCGAAGGCGGTGTACCAGTCGACAGCGGAGACATCACGCCCGGAGCGCGCGGCGTACCGCTCGATCAGCTCGGCGGGCGAAGGGTGCCCGGCGGCCGAAGCGGTAGTGGTGATGGGGGAGTTGGGGAGGTCGAGCGGGATGCTGTACATCACCAGCAGCCCGAGGTCGGTGAGCGGATCACCGAGGGTCGACATCTCCCAGTCCAGCACAGCCTTGATCGAATCATCGGCGCCCACAAGGACGTTGTCGAGCCGGTAGTCCCCATGGATCACCGAAGCCGCCGACGACACCGGCAGTCGCTTCCCCAGCGCCGCGTGCAACTCCGTGACCCCGGCCAGCTCGCGGCTGCGGGAGGCGTCCAACTGCTTGCCCCAGCGCCGCAGTTGCCGGTCGAGGAAGCCTTCGGGGCGGCCGAAGTCGCCGAGCCCGACCGCCTCGGGGTCCACGGCGTGCAGCTCGACCAGCGTGTCGACCAGCGAGAGAGTCACCTCCCGCGTCCGCGCGGCCCCCAGCGGGGCGAGGTCCTCGGCGGTCCGGTACGGCGTCCCCTCGACGAACTCCATGACGTAGAACGGCGCCCCCAGCACCTCCTCGTCCTCGCACAGCAGCACCGGCGCCGGCACGGGCACCCCGGAGCCCCGGTGCAGCGCGTCGATCACCCGGTGCTCGCGCCGCATGTCGTGCGCGGTGGCCAGCACATGCCCGAGCGGCGGCCGGCGCACGACCCACCGCGAGCGGCCGTCGGTGACCGCGTACGTCAGGTTCGACCGCCCGCCCTCGATCAGCCGGCCGGTCAGCTCGCCCGCCACCAGCCCGGGCCGCTCCCGGTCGAGCAGCCGGCGCAGCCGGCCGGGATCGAGCCCGGGTGGGTGATCGGTGGTCATACGGAACTCCTACGGCAGGGCGGACGGGCGGGGCCGAACGGCTTACGCAGCTCATGATGCCGACCGGTCGGTATGTCGTCCAGTGCGGAACGCGAACGTGACCTGGGCCACCCTAGGGGTACGGCTCCCCGCGCAGAAGCGCGGAGAGCCGTACGGAACGTTTTCGGTCGGGTACGACCGTCAGTGATCGTCCCAGTGGTCCTCGTGCTGGGCGTGCCGGTGCCCGTCGTGCAGATAGTCGACGTGGTCGCCGTGCTGCACCGGCACGTGCCCGCAGTCCGTCCCGTGCTCGTGCCCGTGCCCGGAGTGGGCCGCGTGCCCGGCCGGCTCGCACTCGTCCCAGTGGTCCTCGTGCGCCCGGTGCAGATGCCCGTCGTGCGCGTAGTCGGTGTGGTCGCCGTGCGGGACCTCCGTGTGGCCGCAGCCCGGGCCGTGGGCGTGCGGGTGGGTGTCGTGTTCCTGGTGCAGAACGGTCATGGTGCTCACCTCGTGAGGTGTGGTGGGGGGTGTGTGACAGCTGTGCCCACAGGGGCACGCGAACGGAGCATACGTCTCATACCGCCCCGCTGCCGCTGGCGCGCCGGTCCCCACCGGACGGCCTCCGGCTTGCGCGCCGCCCGCCCGCCTTGGAGGGTCTAGGCATGAAGGCGATCAGTTACAGCCGGTACGGCGGCGCAGAGGTGTTCGAGTACGGCGAGGTCCGCGAGCCGAAGGTGGGCCCGGACGCGGTGCTCGTCAAGGTCCGCGCGGCGGCCGTCAACCCCGTCGACTGGAAGGCCCGCGAGGGCTATCTCGACGGCGTCATCGACCCGGTCTTCCCCGTCGTCCCCGGCTGGGACGTCTCCGGCGTCGTCGTCCAGCCCGGCCTCTCGGTCACCGAGTACGCCGTCGGCGACGAGGTCATCGGCTACGTACGCGAGGACTTCCTCTCGCGCGGCACCTTCGCCGAGTACGTCGCCGCCCCCGTCCGCACCCTCGCCCGCAAGCCCCGCAACCTCTCCTTCGCGCAGGCCGCCGGGCTTCCCCTCGCCGGGCTCACCGCCTATCAGGCGCTCCAGCACGTCCTCCAGGTCAGGCGCGGCGAGACCGTCCTCGTCCACGCGGCGGCCGGCGGGGTCGGCTCGATCGCCGTCCAGATCGCCCGCCACCTCGGCTGCCGCGTCATCGGCACGGCGAGCGAGCGCAACCACGACTTCGTGCGCGAGCTGGGCGCGGAGCCGGTCACCTACGGCGACGGCCTCACCGACCGCATCCGGGGCCTCGCCCCCGAAGGCGTCGACGCGGCCTTCGACACGGTCGGCGGAGACGCCCTCAAGGCCTCGGCGAACGTCCTCACCTCGGAGGGCCGCCTGGTGTCGATCGCCGACGGCGACGTCCTCGGCTACGGCGGCCGCTACTTCTGGGTACGCCCGGACACGACCGACCTCACGAGGCTGGCGGAACTGGCGGAGCAGGGGGTGGTGACGGTGCACGTCTCGGAGAAGTTCCCGCTGGAGCGGGCGGCGGAGGCGTACCGGCTCAATGAGGAGGGGCGGACGCGGGGGAAGATCGTGGTGACGGTGGATTGGGGGGAGGGGGAGTGAGGGGGGAGGGGCTTGAGGTGAGCTGAGGCTGGTCTGTGTGGGGTGCTTGGGGTGGGGCGTGGCTGGTCTGTGCGGGGCGTTTGAGGTGGGGTGCGGCGGGCCTGTGTGGGGCGCTTGAGGTGGGGTGCGGCTGGTCTGGGCAGGGTGTTCGAGATGGGCTGCCGCTGATCTAGACGGCCACGAGCACGGCCGCGCACACCGCGAGTGCCACGACGCACAGCACGGCCTGGGCGGCGAGGCGCGGCGTCAGTACAGGGGGCCGCGCCGCGCCGAGCATCCGCATCCGCCGCTGCGCGAGCCGGAGGAACCCGAGCCACAGCACGCAGCACAGGGCGGCGACGACCAGCCCGGCGGCCGGGGTGCCGTCGTGCAGCGCGGTCTTCATGGCGAGTATCGCGACGATCGTGCAGGCGAGGGTGGTGCGCCGCCAGGCGAGCCGGGTGCGCTCGGGCTGGAGGCCGGGGTCGCGGAGGGGGGTGTTGGGGGAGGGGGTGGTGTTCATGGGCGGGAGTTTTTGGTGGGGCCGGTGGGTGAGCTTGTGCGGGAGCTTCTGGTGAGGCCGGCCGGAGAGTTTGCGTGGGAGCTTCTAGTGAAGCCGGTCGGCGGGCTTGTGCGGAAGCTTCTCGTGGGGCTGGCCGACAGGCTTGTGCGGCAGCTTTTCGTGGGGCCGGTCGACGAGTTTGCGCGGGAGCTTCTCATGAGGCCGACCGATGAGTTTGCGCGGCGGTTTCTCGTCAGGCCGACCGGCGAGCCAGCGCGGGAACTCCTCATGTGACTGGCCGGAGCGCTTGCGTGGAAGCCTCCCATGGGGCCGGGCGGACAGGCGGCGCAGCCGCCTTCAAGGGGCGCGGGGAACTGCGCGACCAGCCACGACGGAGCCGCAGCTGACCACCGACATACCCTGGCACCCCCCGCGGGAGCCGCAGCTGACCACCGACATACCCTGGCACCCCCCGCGGGAGCCGCAGCCGACCACCGACACCCCCCGGCACCCCCCGCGGAGCGCCCCCTCACTTGTCCCACCCGAACAGCACCACGACAACCATCCCCATCGCCACCCCCGCCACCACCAGACTCAACCCCGCCGGGAACCGCGACACCGGCAGATCCTCCCCCCTCCGCATAGCCCTCTCACACCGCACCCAGTGATGCACCGCCCGCACCGCACACAACACCCCCGCCACAAGCAGCGCCAGCGCGAAGGCGACGCGCCACCCCCACCCCAGGTCCGGCAGGAACTGATCCACCGCGAACCCCCCACCGACCAGCGCCATCGCGGTCCGCAGCCAGGCGAGGAAGGTCCGCTCGTTGGCCAGGGAGAACCGGTAGTCCGGCGTACGCCCCTCCCCCCGCACCAACTCGGGCGCGAACCATAGGCGGACGTTACGCACAAACTCGATCACGTTTAGGACCTTACCGTTCAGGAAAGCACCAAGCCCGGCCAGCTCCTCTTACCCGGGCTCCCCTTACCGAGCCACCCGGGCTCCCCTTACCGAGTCACGGGAGCTCCCCTTACCGAGCTACCAGAGGCCCCCTTACCCGAGCCGACGCCCACCTCAGCCCCCCACCCTGAACTCCCGCAACCTCTCGTACGCCGCCCTCCCGTCCGGCACCCACTCCCACTCCCCGAGCCGCTCCTCCACCTCCGCATCGGTGAGGAACCCGTACCAGCCGACCTCCTCCACCTGCGGCTGGACGACGGACGGGCACCGCACCTCGTACACGGCCGACCACCACTTCCCCCGCGCCCCGCCGTCGTACAGGAACTTGAAAAGAAACGCCGGCTGCGGCAGCCCGCTCACCCCCAGCTCCTCCTCCGCCTCCCGCAGCGCCGCCGCGTCGTACGACTCGCCCGCGCCGACGACCCCGCCGACGAACATGTCGTACAGCGAGGGGAAGACCAGCTTGGTGGCGGTGCGCCGATGGACGAAGAGGCGCCCTTCGGAGTCCCGGGCCTGGATGAACGTGCACCGGTGCGGCAGCCTGCGGGCATAAGCCTCCCCGCGCGTAGACCGCCCGATCACCCGGTCCTGTTCGTCGACGATGTCGAGAATCTCGTCAGCAGAGCTCATACGCCCATGAAAGCAGGAGGGGTACGAGCACCGGGGACCGGCGAAGGAACGCCCCCGCAAAGGAACGCCCTTCGCCGCCAGCCCCCTAGAACTCAATGCGGCTGAAGATCCCGCTCCGGCTCCCGCACCCCCGCCCCCTGCGGCAACGCCGGATGCAACCCCAGCAGCACGATCCCCGCCACGATCCCCGCGAGCCCCGCCGCCTCCCACGCCAGCGCCCCGGTGTCCGTACGCAGCCGGTCCCCCAGGAACCCCACCCCGCACAGGATCCCGGCGAGCGGCTGGGCGGCCGTCAGCGCGGGCAGCGACATCCGCAGCGGCGCCGTCTCGAAGGCGCTCTGCACGAGGACCAGCCCGGTCACGCCGATCGCGAGGACCGCGTACGGCTGCCAGCCGGTGAGGAGTTCGGTGAGGCCCCCGGCGGAGAAGCGCTGCCCGCTGACCCGGGTGAGGGCGTCCTGGACGCCGTACAGCAGACCCGCCGCGAGGCCGAGGAGGACCGGGCCCGCGCCGAGGCGGGTGCGTTTGGCGAAGGCGGCCAGCAGCAGGGCCGTACCGACCGTCGCGCCGATGATCAGCCAGTGCCGCACGGGATCGACGGTCGCGTGCCCGCCGCGCGGCTCCCCGGCGAGGATGAACGTACTCACCCCGCCCGCCAGCAGCGCCAGGCCCGTCCAGCCCTGGCGGCCCAGCGACTGGTGGGTGTAGCGGCGGGAGAGGGCGAGGGCGAACAGGAGGTTGGTCGCGAGCAGCGGTTCGACCAGCGAGATCTCCCCCTGCCCGAGCGCGACCGCCCCGAGGATCATGCCGACGACCATCAGGGCGATGCCCGCCAGCCAGCGCGGCACCCGCATCAGGTCGAGCAGCAGCCGGGGCGAGAGGAAGTCGCCCAGCGGCGCCTTCCGCGCGGCCTGCTGCTGGAGCACGAACCCGAAGCCCAGGCAGCAGGCGGCGCTCACGGCGAGAGTCAGAACCAGAACCGACACGCTGCGTACCTCGATGATCGTCCGGTCGGGCCACGGATCGTAGGCCGACTGTAGCGCCCCCCTACCCCTCGTGCCCCCGGGTCGTCCAGATCGAGCGCCTCCTGTGAAACAGGGGTACCCACGACCGGGGCGGTACCGCCATCGTGAGGGGCGCGGGCGCCGCCCGCCATGACTCACGCCACACCCGCCGCTCCCACCAGCGGCGGAGTGCTCCCCGCCCGGACGGCAAGTCCCTTGGGAAGAAAGGCACTTGATACGTGTCACGGCCCCCCGGCCCTTGACGCTGACCACCGGCTGGGGATTTGCTGTGCGTGATCGGCCGATCGCAGGCCGAGGCGATCCGTCTCGCGCCAGGAGGATGAGGAAGTCCCGCGGTGCCCCCACCCCCGCCCGCCGAGGCCCGACCGGCCCCGGCCCCAGCTCGCGGCGCCCTGCCCGACGGCGCCCTGCTCGACGAAGACATGCGAGACATGCGAGACATGCCCATGGGTGTGCTGCCCGAAGGAGCGGTGCTGTCCGAAGACGTGATGCCGTCCGAGGACGTGATGCCGCCCGAAGGAGCCGCGGTGCCCCCGGAAGGCGCGGCCCCGCCCGCCGGCACCCCGCACCCCGCCTACGGCGCCCCGCGCGCCGCCACCGCCCCCCACAGCGCCCCGCGCGACGACACCACCCTCGACGACGCCGAACTCGGCGTCGCCCGCGCCGCGTTGGCCCAGGGCCGCTGGCAGGCCGCCCGCTCCCTCCTCGCCCGCACCGGCGACGAGTGGGACCGCCGCGGCCACCGCACCGCCGTCCTCGCCCTGGAGCCGTACGCCCCCGCCGCGGCCCGCGAATGGACCCGCGCCGAACCCTGGAGCGCCGACGCCGCCGCCCTGTACGCGCTCGCGTTAGTCCGGCGCGCGCGGACCGGCGAGGGCGGCCCGGACGACGCGCGCGAGGCCTGCCGCGCCGCCGCGGAACTCGCCCCCGCCGACCCCACCCCCTGGCTCGGCCTGCTGATGCTGGAGGGCCCCACCGGCCCCGACGACACCGCCGCCGTCCGCCTCTTCGAGGAGGTCCGCGCCCGCTACCCCGACCATCACCAGGCCCACCACCTGATGGTCACCCGCCTCGCCGCCCGCCGCGCGGACACCGGCCCCGACCCGCTGCACGAGGTCTACGACTTCGCCGCCTGGGCCGCCGAACAGGCCCCCGCCGACTCCCCGCTGGCGATCCTCCCGGTCGTCGCGCACGCCGAGCGCTACCGCGTCCTCGCCGAGCGCGGCTTCCTCGCCGCCGACCCGGCCGCCTCCGGGCACTGGTCCGACGACGCCCGCGCCCACGAGGTCATGAAGGCCGCGTTCGACTGGTGGCTGGAGTGGGAGCACGACGGCCACCCCCGCCGCCTCCTCGACCTCAACTACCTCGCCCACGCGAAGGTCTGCCAGGGCCGGCCGGCCGAGGCGGCGGCCCTGTTCCAGCGGATAGGCGGCCATATGACCCGCCGGCCCTGGTCCTACCCGGACCGGGACCCGTACGGGGCGTTCGCGGCGGCGCGGGAGGTCTCCCGCACGCGGAGCACATAAGTCAGCCGGACCAAGTCAGTCTGAGAACCGAGTAAGACCGGCCGGGGCGACTGGCCCCGCCCGCCCCCGAGTGCTCGAATGGACAAGTGAACCCCGAACCACCGAAGGAGCCGGGCACGCAGGCCGCGGGAGAGCCGGCCGGCACCCCCGTCGGCCGCCGTATCTTCCTCGCCACCCTCGCCCTCGGCGCCCTCGGCGTGACCACCGCCCCCGTCCTCCAGCGCGGCATGGAGAAGGTCCTCGGCACGATCGCCGGCAAGGACCCCACCGGCCTCACCGGACTGCTCCCCAACGGCGGCGGCTTCCGCTACTACTCGGTGACGGCGTCCGTCCCCCACAAGAGCGACACGGACTACCGCCTCACCGTCGGCGGCCTGGTCGACCGCCCCAAGACCTACACCCTCCCCGACCTGCGCGCCCTGCCCCAGACGCGGATCGTCAAGGACGTCCAGTGCGTCACCGGCTGGCGCGTCCCCAGCACCCCCTTCGAGGGCGTCCGCCTCTCCGACCTGCTGGACGCGGCGGGCGTCCAGGCCAAGGGCAAGGCGATCCACTTCACCTGCTTCGACGGCGCCTACACCGAGAGCCTCACCCTCGACCAGGCCCGCCGGGCGGACGTCCTGGTGGCCCTGCGCATGCAGG
Organism: Streptomyces sp. AMJ-169; assembly: GCF_055597585.1. Classification (NCBI taxonomy): domain Bacteria; kingdom Bacillati; phylum Actinomycetota; class Actinomycetes; order Kitasatosporales; family Streptomycetaceae; genus Streptomyces; species Streptomyces sp. AMJ-169. The sequence continues at coordinate 105,842 of NZ_JBVLTJ010000014.1, read as the reverse complement.
ACAAGCCCCTGGGCCACGACCACGGCGGCCCGGTCCGCCTCTACGTCGCCCCCATGTACTTCTACAAATCGGCCAAGTGGCTCTCCGGCATCACGGTCACCGACAAGGTGGAACCGGGCTACTGGGAGGAGCGCGGGTACGACGTCGACGGCTGGGTGGGCAAGTCGAACGGACGTGACGATGCCCCCACGAGCTGACCTGCGCCCGGCGCCGACGGGCATCGCCCGCTTCACGCGGACGGAACGCTGGGTCCACCGCACGACGGCCGTGATGATGGGCGTCGTCGTGGCGACGGCGGCCTGCCTGTACGTCCCCCAGCTCGCGGAACTGGTCGGCCGCCGCGACCTCGTGACCCGCGTCCACGAGTGGGTGGGCCTGTTCCTCCCCCTCCCGTTCCTGGCGGGCCTGCTGTCCAAGGCGTTCCGCGGCGACCTCGGCCACCTCAACCGCTTCGGCCCCCACGACAAGGTCTGGCTCCGGGCGGTCCTCCGCCGGGACAAGCGCCAAAGCTCCCGCCCGGCGGCCAAGTTCAACGCGGGCCAGAAGATCTACGCGGCCTGGATCGCGGGCGCGACCCTGGTGATGCTGGGCACGGGCCTGCTGATGTGGTTCACCCACCTGACCCCGATCATGTGGCGCACCAGCGCGACCTTCGTGCACGACTGGCTGGCGCTGACGATCGGGATCGTGCTGGCGGGACACATCGGGATGGCGCTGGGGGATCCGGAGGCCAGGGAGGGGATGCGGACGGGGAGGGTGTCGGGGGAGTGGGCGAAGAGGGAGCATCCCCTGTGGCGGCACCCGAAGGACTGAGCGCGCCGCCACCGTCGCGGGCACGCGGGCGCCGCCTAGCCGGCCCCGAAGTCCAGCAGCACCTTGCACGACTTCCCCCGGTCGGCGGCCAGCGCGAACGCCGACTCCGCCGCCGTCACCGGGACCACCGCGCTCACCAGCCCGTCGAACGCCGCCTCCCCGGCGAGGAGTCGCAGCGCGTCGTCGAACTCCCCGTCGAACCGGAACGCCCCCCGCAGCTCGATCTCCCGGCTCACCACCAGATTCCCCGCGAACGGACTCTGCCCCGGCGGCAGCATCCCGAGCTGGACGACGACCCCGCCCCGCCGCACGAGCCGCAGACAGGTGTCGAGCCCCGCGGCCACCCCGGACGCCTCGACGGCGACGTCGACTTCCTTGGGCCAGCCGGGATCTGACGGATCGTCGGCCCGTACGAGAGCGTCCGCGCCGGCGGTCCGCCCGTACTCCAGCGCCGCCGGAAGCAGGTCGGTCACCGTCACCCGGGCCGCCCCGGCGGCCTTCGCCGCCGCCACGACCAGGCAGCCGATCGGACCCGCCCCGGTGACCAGTACGTGCCGCCCGGTCACGTCCCCGGCCCGCCGCACCGCGTGCAGCGCCACCGACAGCGGCTCGGCCAGCGCCGCCCGCCGAAGGTCGAGCCCCTCCGGCAGCACCCGCAACTGCTCCTCGGGAACGGCGATCTGAGCGGCGAACCCGCCCTGGACATGCGGGGTCCGGGCGGCGCTGCCGAGGTACCGGGTGTCGCGGCAGATGTTGCGCCGCCCGCCGGCACACTCCGGGCACACCCCGCAGGGGGTGGCGGGATGCACGGCGACGGGCTGCCCGGCGAGGGCGCCGGTGAGCGCCGTACCGACCACCTCGTGCCCCAGCACCATCGGCTCCTTCAGCCGGAAGTCCCCGACCCCGCCGTGCCGCCAGTAGTGCAGGTCGGAGCCGCAGACCCCGCCGTAGCGCACGGCGACCAGCGCCAGCCCCGCACCGGCGGCCGGCGGCGCCAACTCCTCGACGCGCAGGTCCCCTTGACCGTGAATGACACAGCCCAGCATCCGCGTTGCCCCCTCCGAAGTCACAGCACGCTCGTCATGCCGCCGTCGACGTACAGCACCTGCCCGCTGACGAAGTCCGCGGCAGGGGAGGCGAGGAACAGCACCCCGCCGACCAGATCCTCGGTACGGCCCCACCGCCCGGCGGGCGTCCGCTTGCGCACCCACGCGCTGAACTCCTCGTCGGCGACGAGGGGTTGGGTGAGTTCGGTCTCGATGTAACCGGGCCCCAGCCCGTTGACCTGCACGCCGTGCGGCCCCCAGTCCGCGCACATGCCCTTGGTCAGCATCTTCAGCGCCCCCTTGGTCGCCGCGTACGGCGCGATGCCGGGGCGGACGACCTCGCTCTGGAGGGAGCAGATGTTGACGATCTTGCCGTGGCCGCGTGCCGTCATGCCCCGGGCCACCTCGCGGCCGACGAGGAACGCGCTGGTGAGGTTGGTGTTCAGGATGCGGTGCCAGTCGGAGTCGGTGAACTCCAGCAGGGGTGCCCGCAGTTGCATCCCCGCGTTGTTGACGAGGATGTCGAGCGGCCCGACCCGCTCCTCGACGTCCTTGACCCCGGCGGCGACCGAGGGGCCGTCGGTGACGTCGAAGACGGCGGTGTGGACCTCGCCGGGCAGCCGGCCGGCGGCCTCCTTGAGGCGTTCGGGGTCCCGCCCGTTCAGGACCACCGTGCAGCCCGCCTCGGCGAGCCCCCGGGCGAGCGCCAGGCCGATACCCCGGCTGGAGCCGGTGACCAGCGCGGTCTTTCCACTGATGTCGAAAAGAGGATGACTCATCGTCGTGACCCCCAAGGGAGCTAGATGACCAGGGACAAGAGCAGGACGATGCCGCCCGCGACCACCGAGATGATCGTCTCCATGACCGACCAGGTCTTCAGGTTCTGGCCGACGCTCAGCCCGAAGTACTCCTTCACCAGCCAGAACCCGGCGTCGTTCACATGGCTCAGGAAGAGCGAGCCGGCGCCGATCGCGAGGACCAGGAGGGCCGCGTGGGTCGTCGACATGTCGGCCGCGAGCGGTGCGACCAGGCCGGCCGCCGAGACCGTCGCCACCGTCGCCGAACCCGTCGCCAGCCGGATCGCCACCGCGATCAGCCAGGCCAGCAGGATCGCCGGGATCGACCAGTCCTTGGAGATGTCGAGGACCATCTGGCCGACACCGGAGTCGATCAGGGTCTGCTTGAAGCCGCCGCCCGCGCCGACGATGAGGAGGATGCCCGCCATGGGCGCGAGGCCCTTCTCGACCAGGCCCGACAGCTGGTCCTTGGTGAGCCCGGCGGGCCGGCCGAGGGCGAAGACGGCGACCAGGACGGCCGCGAGCAGCGCGATCAGCGGGGAGCCGACGACGTCGAAGACACGCTGGACGGTGTGCGTGGGGTCGTCCACGACGATGTCGACCAGCGCCTTGGACAGCATCAGCACGACCGGCAGCAGGATCGTCGTCAGCGCCGCGCCGAAGCTCGGACGCTTCTCCAGGTCCTCCGAAGGACGCTGAGGGAGCATGCGGTCGGGGGCCTGGACGTCGACCCAGCGGGCCGCGTACCGGGAGAACAGCGGCCCGGCGATGACCACCGTCGGGATCGCCACCAGCACACCGAGGGCCAGCGTGACCCCCAGGTTGGCGCCCAGCGCGTCGACCGCGACCAGCGGGCCGGGGTGCGGCGGGACCAGGCCGTGCATCACGGACAGACCGGCCAGCGCCGGGATGCCGATCCGCATCAGGGAGTAGTTGCCGCGCTTGGCGACCATCAGGACGACCGGGATCAGCAGGACGATGCCGACCTCGAAGAAGAGCGGCAGCCCGATCACCGAGGCGATCAGGACCATCGCCCACGGCATGGTCCGGCCGTTCGCCCTGGCCAGGATGGTGTCGACGATCTGGTCGGCGGCGCCGGAGTCCGCCAGCAGCTTGCCGAGGATCGCGCCGAGCGCGATGAGCACACCGACGCCGGCCATGGTCGAGCCGAGCCCGGAGGTGAAGCTCGCCATCGCCTTGTCCAGCGGCGCCCCGGCGAACGCGCCCAGCAGCAGCGAGCCGATCGTCAGGGACAGGAAGGCGTGCAGCTTGAACTTGGTGATGAGCAGAACGATGACGGCGATACCCGCCAGCACGGCGACGCCCAGTTGAGCGTGTCCGGCCGAGGTGATGGGTTCGGCGCTGTCCGCTGCCAGCATCTCGACGCTGAGTCTGGTCACGGGAGGTGTCCCTTGCAGATGAAGTGGTTCGACGGGCGGGGCTAGACGGGGAGCGCGGCGAGCGAACGGGCCGCCCGCTCGGTGATCTCCTCCGGCGAGCCGGAGACATCCACGACCGCGCCCGCCTCGTCCGCGCCCAGCGGCTCCAGGGTGGCGAACTGCGAGTCGAGCAGCGCGGTCGGCATGAAGTGCCCCGCACGGTGGCCCATCCGCTCCCCGATCAGCTCGCGCGAGCCGGACAGGTGCACGAAGAGCAGCCCCGGGGCGGCCGTCCGCAGCCGGTCCCGGTACGCGCGCTTCAGCGCCGAGCAGGAGACCACCCCGCCGAGCCCGGACCGCTGCTGCGCCCAGGCGCCGATCGAGTCGAGCCACGGCCGGCGGTCCGCGTCGTCCAGCGGGGTGCCGGCCGCCATCTTGGCGATGTTCGCCGGCGGATGGAAGTCGTCACCCTCGGCGTACGGCACACCGAGCCGCGCCGCCAGCAGCGGCCCGACGGTGGTCTTCCCGGTGCCCGCGACGCCCATGACCACGACGACCTGGGGGGTGCTCATCACAACCTCGCTCCTCCTCGACGTGCCGGACATATCACCGACACGTGATGTCGACGCCACTGAAACCCATTAGGTACGACGAATTCAAGACCCTGTGACTAATAAGTCTGACTTTTTGGTCTCGTGACGGAGGCCGTACGCTGAGTGCATGACCACTCCGGGCCGGGGTCTGCACGGCCAAGTACTCGACTCCCTCGGTCCCGCGATCACCGCAGGCGAGTTCCCCCCGGGCAGCGTGCTGCGCACCGACGAACTCGCCCAGCGCTTCGAGGTCTCCCGCTCCGTGATGCGCGAGGCCGTCCGCGTCCTGGAGTCCATGCACCTCGTCGAGTCCCGCCGCCGGGTCGGCGTCCGCGTGCGCCCCATGGCGGAGTGGAACGTCTACGACCCCCAGGTCATCCGCTGGCGGCTCGCCGGCGCCGACCGCCCCCGCCAGCTGCGCTCGCTCACCGTCCTGCGCTCGGCCGTCGAACCGGTCGCCGCCGGGCTCGCCGCGAAGCACGCCACCCCGGAGCAGTGCGCGGAGCTGACCGAGTGCGCGCTGGGCATGGTCGCCCACTCACGCGGCCACAGACTGGCCGGCTACCTCGTCCACGACGTGGCCTTCCACCGCGTCGTCCTCACCGCCTCCGGCAACGAGATGTTCGCCCGCCTCGGCGACGTCGTCGCCGAGGTCCTCACCGGCCGCACCGAACACCGCGTGATGTTCGAGGACCCGGACCCGGCGGCGGTCACCCTCCACGTCCAGGTCGCCGAGGCGATCCGCGAAGGGGACGCGGTACGGGCGGAGCGGCTGACGCGGGAGATCGCGGAGGGCGCGCTCCAGGAACTCGACATCCTGGCACCGTAGTTGGCCTACGCGGGGAACTCCCCGTCCACGTACACCCACGCCCCCTCGACCCGCGCGAACCGGCTCACCTCGTGCAGCGCCCCACCCCGGTACGACGCCCGGAACTCCACAACTCCGGCCGTATGGAAGGCGCTTCCGCTCTCGGCCCTGATGATCTCCAGCCCCGTCCACCGCATCCCGGGGTCCAACTCCAGCCGCGCGGGCCGGTGTTCGGGATGCCAGGTGCGCAGCAGATACGCCACGTCCCCCTGCACGAACGCGCAGTACCGCGACCGCATCAGGGCCTCGGCGGTCGGCGCGGAAGCTGAGCCGGAGTGGTACCGGCCGCAGCAGGCGGCGTAGGACCGGGGCAGCCCGCAAGGGCAGGTACGGGCCATCAGCGCACCACCGGCAGCGGCGGCACCGGAGGCATCGCCGGGAACGCCGGCAGCTTCGTCCCGTACACCCACGCGTCGAACAGCTCGTCCAGCGGCTCGGCCGAGAAGCGGCCCACGTGCGCGGTGAACGTGGACGTCGTCACCGCCCCGCCCCGGTGCAGCCCGGCCCAGCCGCGCAGCATCGGGAAGAACCGGGAGTCGCCGAGGGCGCAGCGGATCGCGTGGACGGTGACGCCGCCGCGCTCGTACAGCCGGTCGTCGAACATGAACTTCCGCCCGGGGTCGGCCAGTCGGAGATCCTGCGGCAGCCCCGCCAGCAACCGGTGCGCGGCGGCGGCGTGCTGGTGCGCGCTGCGCCCGCCGGTGCGCTCCGACCACAGCCACTCCGCGTACTTGGCGAACCCCTCGTTCAGCCAGATGTGCCGCCAGTCCGCGACCGACACGCTGTTGCCGAACCACTGATGCGCCAGCTCGTGCGCGACCAGCCGCTCCGAACCCCGGGCCCCGTCCACATGGTTGAGCCCGAACAGCGACAACCCCTGTGCCTCGACGGGCACATCGAGCTCCTCCTCGGTGACGACCACGGCGTACTCGTCGAACGGATACGGCCCGAACAGCTCCTGGAACAGCTCCATCATCTGCGGCTGCCGCGCGAAGTCCCGCGAGAAGGAAGGCAGTAGCTCGGCCGGAATGTGCCCGTGCTGCGGCACCCCCTCAGGACCGGTGTCCCCGAGCAGCACCGTCTGGTACTTCCCGATCGCGAGCCCGACGAGGTACGGCGAGGTCGGCGCCGCCTGCTCGTACACCCAGGTCGTCGTCGACGCCCGGGTCGTCCGCGTCAGCAGCCGCCCGCCGGTGATCACCGCGTACGCGGACGGCGTCGTCACCGACAGCAGGTACGACGCCTTGTCGGCCGGCCGGTCGTTGCACGGGAACCACGACGGCGCCCCCACCGGCTGGCTCGCGACCAGCGCGCCGTCCCCGAGTTCCTCCCAGCCGAGGCCGCCCCAGGGCGAGTTGACCGGCTTCGGGTTGCCCGACCAGTGCACCTCGACGGTGAACGCGGCCCCCGGCCGCACCGCCTTCGCGGGCCGCACCCGCAGCCGCCCGCCGCGATGCGTGTACGGCACCTGCCGGCCGTCCACCCGCACCCGGCCGATCTTGAAGTCGGCCAGGTTCAGCTGGAACTCGGCCAGCGCCGAGCGGCCCGCGATCGCGTTGATCCGGGCCTGCCCCGCCAGCCTGTTGGGTCCCGGCCGGTAGTCCAGCGCGAGCTCATACCGATGCACCCGGTACCGGGGGTCTCCGTGTTCCGGGAAGTACGGGTCGACGCCCGCCGTCTGCTGCACTGCCACTGCCGAGTCCGCTCCCTGCGCCGTGCTCACGTGCCCACACCGATCTGCGCCGCTCGCGCTCAGGCGCGCCACGCCTCGATGGGGTTGCCGAGCCAGCGAGTGTCATCGGGAAGGACTTCCGCGGCCATCACGAGCGACGCGGGACCCAGAGTCGTACGGGCCCCGACCGTGCTGCCGGGCAGCACGATCCCGCCAGGGCCCAGGGTGGCGCCCTCACGGAGGATCACAGTATCCGTCCGCAAGATCCGGTCGTGGAAGAGGTGAGTCTGAAGGACACAGCCCCGGTTCACCGTCGAGCCGTCCCCGAGCGTCACCAGATCCGCCTCGGGCAGCCAGTGGCTCTCCAGCCACACCCCCTTGCCGATCCGCGCCCCGAGCCCGCGCTGCAACGCCGTCATGACGGGCGTCCCGGGCACCGCACCGGCCAGCCACGGCACCGCGACGACCTCCACGAACGTGTCCGCCAGCTCATTGCGCCACACGAACGGGCTCCACAGCGGATGCTCACCCGCCCGGTGCCGCCCGACCAGCGCCCACTTCGCCCCGACCGCCAGCAGCGACCCGACCGCCCCGGCGCCCAGCAGCACCACCCCGGACAGCGGGAACCCCCACGGCCCCAGCAGACACAGCGCCGTCACCACCAGCACCGCGAGCCCCGCCGAGCAGAACACCGGCACGATCCGGCACAGCTCCACGAGCCCCCGCGCCCACAGCAGCCCCGCCGACGGCTCGTACGTACGGCTCTGGTCGCCGCCCTTCGCGCTGCGCGGCAGCTTCACCGGCGGCAGCCCCAGATACGAACTGCCCTTCTTCGCCTTCTTCGGAGTGGCGGAGAGCACACCCACCAGACCGCCCTCCGGCACGGACCGCCCCGGCGCCGTCATCCCCGAGTTCCCCAGGAACGCCCGCCGCCCGATCTCGGCCCGCCCGATCCGCACCCAGCCACCGCCCAGCTCGTACGGCGCGGTCAGCGTGTCGTCGGCCAGGAACGCGCCCTCACCGACCGTCGTGAGACTCGGCAGCGCCAGCACCGTCGACACCTCCGCCCCGCGCCCGATCCGCATCCCCAGCGCCCGCAGCCACACCGGCGTGACCAGACCCGCGTACAGCGGGAACAGGATCTCCCGCGCCTGGTCCATGAGCTGCGTCACCGTCCACGCCTGCCACCCGATCCGGCTGTGCGTCGGATGCGTCCCCTCGGTCAGCCTGATGCTCAGCAGCCGCACGCCGACCAGGATCAGCAGCGCGCACACCAGCCCGTAGGCGAGGGTCGCCGGCACCAGCGCGTACGCGATCCCCGGCCACACCGCCCCGCCCGGCCGCACGAACACCGACGCCACCAGCAGTGCGACACCCGCCGCGACCAGCGGCAGCAGCCCGAGCGCGCCGCCCGTCAGCCCGTACATGACCCGCCAGTACGTCCCCCGCGCCGGCCGGTCCTTCGGCCAGTTCCGCTTCGCCTTGCCCAGCTTCACGGCCGGGGCGCCGGCCCAGCGCTGCCCGGTCGGGATCTGCCCGGTGACCGCCGAACCCGGCGCCACCTCGGCCCGCTTCCCGACCCGCGCCCCCGGGAACAGCACACTGCGCGTGCCCACGACGGCGTGCGCGCCGACCTTGACGGCCCCGATCTCCAGCCGGTCCCCGTCCAGCCACCAGCCCGACAGGTCCACCTCGGACTCCACGGCCGCGCCGCGCCCCAGCTTCAGCAGCCCCGTCACCGGCGGCAGCGAGTGCAGATCCACCTCGGGCCCGATCTTCGCCCCCAGCGCCCGCGCGTACCGCTCCAGCCACGCCCCGGTCAGCCCGGTCGCCCCGGACGCCTCCGCCAGCCGCTCGGCCGCCCACAGCCGCAGGTGCACGCTCCCGCCGCGCGAGTACCGCCCCGGCCTGACCCCGCGCAGCAGCAGCCGCGCCCCGCCGGCCGCGATCGCGAGCCGCCCGGCCGGACTGAACAGCACCAGCGCGAGCGGCACCAGCGCCCACCAGGAGACCGTCGGCAGCCAGGTGTACCCCGGCAGCAGATTCCCGGCGAGGGCGACGATGGTCGCCCAGCGCAGCCCCATCAGCGTGAACATCGGGACCAGCGCGAGGAGTTGGACGGCCTGCGCGCGCACCGGCACCGGCCGGATGTCCCGCGCGGAGTTGTCATCCTGCGCCGACTCCTCCAGGAGCCGGGCGAGTTTGCGCAGCACCGGCTGCGAGTAGATGTCGAGGACGGCCGCGCTCGGATACCGGGTGCGCAGCCGCGTGGTGAGCTGAGCGGCGGCGAGGCTGCCGCCGCCGATCGCGAAGAAGTCGTCGCCGGCACTGGTGACGGGCGCGCCGAGGACTTCCGTCCACTGCTCGGCGAGCCATGCCTCGGTGCCGTACAACTCCTCCTTCGCGACGGACGTTTGGAGGTGGTCGAGCGGCCAGGGGAGGGCGTTACGGTCGACCTTCCCCGAGGTCCGGGTGGGCAGTTCATCGACGGGCGCGAGCAACGGCACGAGCGCGGCGGGCAGTCCGGCCCGCAGCTTCTCCACGGCCACCGCCTGGTCCCACCCGTCCTGCGTCACCACATACCCCACGAGCAGCTGGTTCCCGCTGCGCGCGGTCCGTACGGCGGCGGCGCCCCCGGCGACCCCGGGCAGCGCCTGCAACGCGGCGTCCACCTCACCGAGTTCGATGCGCCGCCCGCCCAGCTTGATCTGCTCGTCGGCCCGCCCGAGGAACACCAGACCCTCGGCGTCGGCGCGCACCAAGTCACCGCTGCGATAGGCGCGTTCCCAGCCGACCGACTCCAACGGGGCGTACTTCTCGGCGTCCTTCTCCGGATCGAGGTAACGGGCAAGGCCGACCCCGCCGATGACCAACTGCCCGGTCCCGCCCATGGGTACGGGCTCCCCGGACTCGTCGACGACGACCAGCTCCCAGCCGTCCAGCGGCAGTCCGATCCGGATCGGCTCCTCACCGGACATCAGCGCCGCGCACGCCACCACGGTCGCCTCGGTCGGCCCGTACGTGTTCCAGACCTCCCGCCCCTCGGTGACGAGCCGCTGTGCCAGCTCCGGCGGACACGCCTCCCCGCCGAAGATCAGCAGCCGGACATCGTTCAGCGTCCCCGGCTCCCACAGCGCGGCGAGCGTCGGGACGGTCGAGACGACCGTGATGTCCTGCTCGACGAGCCACGGACCGAGATCGGCGCCGCTCCTGACCTGCGCGCGCGGCACCGGCACCAGACAGGCGCCGTACCGCCAGGCCAGCCACATCTCCTCGCAGGACGCGTCGAACGCGACCGAAAGACCTGCCATGACCCGGTCACCGGGGCCCACCGGCTCCTCGACGAGGAAGAGGTTCGCCTCGGCGTCGACGAACGCGGCGGCGCTGCGGTGCGAGACGGCGACGCCCTTGGGCTTGCCGGTCGAACCGGAGGTGAAGATGATCCAGGCGTCGTCCTGGAGCCCGGGCCGCCCGGCGGGGGCGTGCTCGCCCTCCGGCGCCCGCCCATGGAGGGTGATGGTGTGCCCGCCGGTGACGACGGCCCGCACCCCGGCCTCACCGAAGACCAGCACGGCCCGCTCGTCGGGGTCCTCGGCGTCCACCGGCACATAGGCGGCCCCCGCCGCCAGCACGGCCAGGATCGCGACGTACAGCTCATTGGTGCCCGACGGCACCCGCACCCCGACCCGGTCGCCGCGCCCCACCCCGGCCTCGGCCAGCCGCCGCCGCGCCCGCTCGACCTCGGCGGCCAGCTCGCGGTAGGTCAGCTGGACGTGCCCGTCGTCGAGCGCGGGCTCGTCCGGGTACGCCGCGAGACTCGCCTCGAAGACGTCGACCAGCGTGCGCGGATCAGGAGCCCGGCCGGCGGAGAACCGCGCGACCGGAACCTCCTCCTGCGCCAACAGGGCGGTACCGCCCTCGTGCATGGCCGCCATCGGGGCCCCCTCGCGTTCTCGTGCCCGGAAGCTCCGGGGCGCTGGTGGGCCCGCAGGTCTGCCTGGGGTTGTCCGGGTCCAGCTCCGTAACAAGCCGGAAATTTTAGTACGAGGCTATGAAGCGGTGGGGCGGACGGCCAGTCGGACGTCCGGTCCCGGCCATGCCCCGCAGTGATCTTCACGGCGTTGACCTGCGCGATCTTTGTCCGGCGAGAGATCAGCCACACACGCTAAAAGCGAGGGCCCCGACCGGCTGGTCGGAGCCCTCGCTCTCTTGTGTCCGAGGGGGGACTTGAACCCCCACGCCCGTTAAAGGGCACTAGCACCTCAAGCTAGCGCGTCTGCCATTCCGCCACCCGGACAAGGTGTGCGACTCGCGGGGTTTCCCCTGCGGCGACGTCGTAAACCCTACCAGGGTTTCCGGGGTGCCTGATCACGCACGGGAGGGGCGTGAACGGTGTGTGACGAGGAGGGAGCGGTCTTGGGCGGCGGTGGCGCGGGGAGGGAGGATGGGGGCAGCAGACAACCGGTACGTGGGAGGCGGCAGCGTGAGCGATACGGGCACGGGCGGGTACGTCAGGGGCGAGGACGAGGTGGTCGACCTCGCGTCCGAGCTGATCCGGTTCGACACCAGCAACTACGGCGACCACTCGGGCCCGGGGGAGCGGGCGGCGGCGGAGTACGTCGCGGAGAAGCTCGCCGAGGTCGGCCTGGAGCCGAAGATCTTCGAGTCGCACCCCGGCCGGGCCTCCACGGTGGCCCGCATGGAGGGCGCGGACCCCTCCCGGCCCGCGCTGCTCATCCACGGCCACCTGGACGTCGTCCCCGCCAACGCGGACGACTGGACGCACCACCCCTTCTCCGGCGAGGTCGCCGACGGGTGTGTGTGGGGGCGCGGGGCCGTCGACATGAAGGACATGGACGCCATGACCCTCGCGGTCGTGCGCGACCGGCTGCGCAGCGGGCGCAAGCCGCCCCGGGACATCGTCCTGGCGTTCCTCGCGGACGAGGAGGCGGGCGGGACGTACGGCGCCCGCTACCTCGTCGACCGGCACCGCGAGCTCTTCGACGGGGTCACCGAGGCGATCAGCGAGGTCGGCGGGTTCTCGTTCACCGTCAGCGAGCAGCGGCGGCTGTATCTCATCCAGACGGCCGAGAAGGGCATGCACTGGATGAAGCTGACCGTCGCCGGGACCGCCGGGCACGGCTCGATGATCCACCGCGACAACGCGATCACCGAACTCTCCGAGGCGGTCGCCCGGGTCGGCCGGCACAAGTTCCCCGTCCGCGTCACCAAGACCACCCGCGCCTTCCTCGACGAACTCGGCGACGCCCTCGGGACGCCGCTCGACCCCGAGGACATGGAGGCGACCCTGGCCCGCCTCGGCGGCATCGCCAAGCTGATCGGCGCGACCCTCAGCAACACCGCCAACCCGACCCAGCTCGGCGCCGGCTACAAGGTCAACGTCATCCCCGGCGAGGCCACCGCCCACATCGACGGACGGTTCCTGCCGGGCCACGAGGAGGAGTTCCTGACCGACCTCGACCGCCTGCTCGGCCCGCGCGTGAAGCGCGAGGACGTGCACTCCGACAAGGCCCTGGAGACCTCCTTCGACGGCGCCCTCGTCGACGCCATGCAGACCGCGCTGCTCGCCGAGGACCCCACCGCCAAGGCCGTCCCGTACATGCTCTCCGGCGGCACCGACGCCAAGTCCTTCGACGACCTCGGCATCCGCGGCTTCGGCTTCGCGCCGCTGAAGCTGCCGCCGGAGCTGGACTTCGCGGGGATGTTCCACGGGGTGGACGAGCGGGTGCCGGTGGACGGGCTCCAGTTCGGGGTGCGGGTGCTCGACCGGTTCATCGACGCGTCGTGAGTCCTGAGCCTCGGTGGGCTGTAAGTCCTTTTATTAGAGCGGCCGTTCGGGCTTGCCTGGGAAGAGTGAATCCGACCATAAGCTCGTAGCCTCATTACTCCCTCCTCGTTACAGCTCATGCGGTCCCGCACCTTGGGGCCGTTTGCCTAACAGGAGGAACTAATGATCAAGAAGGTCGCCGTCGCCGCTGCCGCCACGGGCGGACTGGTTCTCGCGGGTGCCGGCCTGGCCGTCGCCGACTCGGGTGCCCAGGGTGCCGCTGTGCAGTCCCCGGGCGTCGTCTCCGGCAACGTCATCCAGGTGCCCGTGCACGTCCCGGTGAACGTGTGCGGCAACACGATCTCCGTGATCGGGCTGCTGAACCCCGCCTTCGGCAACACCTGCGTCAACAAGTGACGTCACCCCGCTGAAGGGGTCGTCCACACGGCGAACCGGCCCCGGAGCGCGCGCCATGCGCTCCGGGGCCGGCCCGTTTTCCCAGCGAGCTTTCCCACCGATCAGAGACATGAAGGCAGGTCTCCAGCAATGCGACAGGTCACCCGCAAGGGCCTCATGACCATGGCGGCGGCGACGGGGGTGATCGCCGCCGCCGGCGGAGTCGCCCATGCCGACTCCGCCACCACCGGCTCCGCCACGGACTCCCCGGGCGTCCTCTCCGGCAACACCGTCCAGGTCCCGGTCCATGTCCCCGTCAACCTCTGCGGCAACACCGTGAGCGTCGTCGGCCTCCTCAACCCGGCGTACGGGAACGCGTGCGCGAACCCTGCGGGGGGCGGGCATGGCGGCGGGGGGTACGGAGGCGGCGCGCACGGCGGTGGCGCGCACGGCGGTTCAGGGGGTGCGCACGGCGGTTCGCACGCCGGCGGGCACAGCGACGGGTCGCCCGGCGTGGGGTCGGGCAACACGGTCCAGGTGCCGGTCGACGTACCGGTGAACGTCTGCGGCAACAGCGTCGACGTGGTCGGGATCGCGAACCCGGCGTTCGGGGGGGACTGCGGGAACGGGGGGTACGGAGGCGGGCATCAGTGGACGCCGCCGGGGAAGCCTGGGCATCCGGGCAACCCGGGGACTCCGGGGGGCCACACGCCGGGCAAGCCGGGGACACCGGGGGCACCTGGGACACCGATCCCCTCGGGCCCCACGCACCCGGCACACCCCTCCCACCCCACGCACCCCACCACCCCCACGGGCCTGGTGGACACCAACACCGGGTCGTCCACCCCGAATCACGCGCCCCAGGTCGCACCGGCGGTCGCCCACCAGGCGGCGGCCTCCGGTGAACTCGCCCACACGGGAAGCGACATCCCCCTGGGCCTCACCGTCCCGCTGAGCGCGGGCGCGGTGCTGGCCGGCGCGGTGCTCTACCGCAAGGCGCGGCGCGCGGCGTGAAATCGCCCACGGGGGAGTCGTAGGCGTCCCGGCCGGCGGCCGTCGGCGCTGTGGACGGCGGCCGGGCGGCCGTAAGAAACACGAGTGAAAACACGGTGGAGCGAGCCCCGGCGGTGGGGCTCGCTCCGTCGCGTCGCTGACCTGGGTCGCGCGCGTCTCAGCTCACCACGTGGCCCGTACCTGGCGGATGATCCGCCGCCGCAGCCGCACCCTGCGGCTGCCGTCACGCATGAGGCTCAGGCGGTGCAACTCCCAGTGTCCGTACTCGGCATGGTCCGTGAGCAGACGTGTCGCCTCGTTGCGGGAGACCCCACGAGGTACGTAGACGTCGACAAATTCGTATTCCGGCATCGCATCTATTGTGCGGGCTGGGGCCTGGTACGGATAGCGTCTGCACTATGTCTGATGCTGCGCAGCCCACCGCTGCCGAGGTACGCGCCGCCGCCGAGGCGATCAAGACCGCGCTCGACCGCCACCTGGCGGCGGTCGAACGCCGGTCGGGGGAGGACGACCCGGCCGTCTACGAGGCGTTCAACCAGCTGGCCACGGCGGCGGAAGCGTACGACGAGCTGCTCTACGACCGCTACGACGAGGTCACCCCCTTCGAGATCCCCGGCTCCGAGGACACCCTCCCGCCGTACGCGGGCCCCGAGGAGCCGAACGCCCTCAGCGTGCTGATCCGCCGCGACTACGCCGTCGCGGAGCCACAGCGGCTGCTGGCACAGGCCCAGCGGGTGGAGGCGGCCGAGTACGACGGCGGCGAGGACACCGCGAGCACCGTCCATGGCGCGCTCGGCATCCTGTTCGGTGAGTACGAGCCCGACGAGATCGCCTCCCGGCACAAGGAGTTCGGCCTGGAGGAGGGCGACTCGACCCTCTGGGTCCTGGCCGCCGACGAGCCCGCCGACCCCGGCGAGTGGCTGGAGAGCCCCTTCGAACAGACCGACCCCCAGAGAGTCGTCTGCCGCTTCGACGTCAGCGCCGTCTTCGACGAGGATGTGGAGGACGAGGACGAGTTCGACCTCGATGAGGATGAGGTCGAGGTGGAGGTCGAAGACGAGGTGGAGGAACTGGAGCCGCTGGACGCGGATCGGCGGTAGGGCGGGTTAGGGGCTCAGGGGGCTCGGCGGCTGTTTCGGGGGCGCGCGCTTAAGGGCGCTCCGGAGCGTCCGGGCCAGGGGCTTCGGAGCGTCCGGGCCAGGGGCTTCGGGGTTTGCCCGAGGGGCGCGGAGGGTGGGTTTCCTCCGCGCCCCTTTCGCTTGCCGGCCCCCGCCCCCGCTACTCGACCGCCACCGCCGCCAGTTGCCCCTTCAGCAGCCCCGGCAGCCGGGTCGTGCGCGGCTTGGCGGGGATCTCGGCGACCGCGTGCGGGAGGGCCTGGTCGACGCCGTGGACGACCGACAGGTGCCGCTCCGCGCGGCTGAACGCCGTGTACACCCAGGGCCGCGACAGCCCCTGGGCCGCGTCCCCCGGCAGCACGACGACCGCCGCCGGCCAGCGGCCCCCCGCCGCCTGATGCGCGGTGATCGCCCACCCGTGCCGCAGCCGGCTCTCGACCTGCTCCTTGGGCACGACGACGGCGGCGCCGGCGCACGTGAGGCGCAGCCCGTCCGCGCCGGCCCCCACGACCCGTGCCTGGGCCGTCCGGCCGGGGGCGGGGGAGTAGGCGACGAGGTCACCGGGGTCGTATCCGGCGTACTTCCCGGGGCCGGGATTCAGCCGTTCTTTGAGCGCGGAGTTGAGCGCGCGGGTACCGGCCGCGCCGCCGTGACCCGGGGTGATGACGACGGTCTCGCCCGCGGTGACCCCGAAGGCGCGGGGTACGGAGTCGGCGACCAGCTGCACGGTCCGGTGCACGGCCTCACCCGCGTCCCGCACCGGCACGATCACGATCTCCTTGCCGGGCGCGTCGACCTGGTTGAGCTCCCCGATCCCGATCCCGGAGACCAGCTCCCCGAGGGGCCCCGGGTCGGGCACCCGCGAGGCGACCTGAGGACAGCTCCGCGCGGCGATCAGATCCCCGAACACCCGCCCGGCCCCGGCCGACCCCAGCACCCCCGGATCCCCGCTGAACACCAGCCGGGCTCCGTCCGCCAGCGACTCCACGACCATCGCACCGATCTCGACATCGAGCTGCGGGGCGTCCAGGACGATCAGCAGATCGAGAGCCAGGGTCCCATCGGAGTCCCGCCCGGGGCCCTGGGCGCCGGAGAGGAGGGCGGGGAGGGTGACGATGGTGTCGGTGAGGTGGGCGGGGAGGGCTGGGGAGGAGTCCGCGCGGCCGGTGCCGTGGTCGGCGGAGTGCGTGCCGCGCGCGGTGGATGCGTCGGCGTACTCGGCGTGCCGGGCGTGGGAATCGGCACCGGCAGAAGGCCCGTCCGCCCCCGCGCCGGCCCGCCCCTCCGCGCCGCCACCCCCGAGCAGCCCCGCGAACCTCCCCCGGCCCTCCGCCGTATGGCAGGCGACCACCACGCGCAGACCCCGCGCCCGCGCGGCGTCGGCCAGGGCCGCCGGTTCGGTGCGGGACGCCTCGCCGCCGGTGTGGAGCACCAAGGGGTGTGCGGCGACCGCGCGGATCAACTCGGCGGCTCCGCGCGGGGCGGTGGACGTGTCCCACTCCTCGGCGGCGTCCCCGGGAAGGGAGTTGGCGATGCGGCCCAGGCCCTCGGCGAGGCTCTCCTCCGCGAGGGCGTACCGCTCCAGGCCGACCAACGCGCGCGTGGGAGGCTCCGCCTCCTCATCGTCGTCCTCCACGACCGCCTCCTCCAGCGGGTCCTGGAAGAGCAGCGCCTCCCCCTCGTCCAGCGCGTTCCGCACGGCCTCCTCGGCGTCCGGCACCCCGCGCTGGGCCAGCGCCCCGGTGAGCGCCGCCAGCTCCAGCACCGTGTGCCCCGCCAGCGCGGCCTGCTCCAGCAGCCAGACCGTCAGCGCACGGCCCCTGCGCTCGTCGTCCGGCCCGCACTCCCCGCCGAGCAGCGCCCGAGCGAACCCATCAGCCTGCTCGGGCCGCACCCCGGGGACACGCAGCAACTGCCAGGGGTCGTCCCGCAGCAACTCACCGGCGCCGACTCCGTGCACGGCGGCGACTTGCGGAGCCATCCCCTCGGGCGCTCCACCGGCGACCAGGACGGCCCGTACGGCTGCCGTGGCTTCGGGGGGCAGGGCAGGGGCGGGCGGGGCGTGGGTGACGTCGGTGGGGGGCGTTGCGGGCCGTTGTGCGGGATCGGGGGAGGTCTGGGGCGGCACGGTGTGGGCGGCGGGGCTGACGTAGGGGGCGGGAGAGCCGGGGGCCGCGGGAGCGCTCGGAACGGCGTGGGCAGCGGGGCTGGAGTAGGCGGCATGGCCGACGGAGGGGGCGGGAGCGCCGGGGGCTCCGGGAGCGGCCGGAACGGCTTGAGCGGCGGCTCGGGTGTTCAGGGTTGCAGGAGTGCTTGCGGTGCCTGCGGTATCCGGAGCCGCGAAGGCGCCCGGGGTTGCTAGGGCACCGGAGGCTGTCCGAGCGCCCTGGGTTGCCGGAGCGCCCGAGGACATCGGGGCTCCCGGAGCTGCTGGGAACTCCGAAGTCGCAGCGGTTCCCGGAATCGCCGGGCTGCCCGAGGGTGAAGGGCTGCCCGGAGTCGCGGGGGTTCCCGGAGTCGCCGGGGACCCTGGAGTCGCCGGGCCGCCCGAGGAGGCCTGGCCGTTTGGAGTCGCGGGGGCACCCGAGGAGGCCAGACCGCCCGGAGTCGCCGGGGCACCCGAGTCCCCCAGGGACGCCGGAACAGCGACAGGTACGGAGGCCGGCTTGGCCCCGCTCTCCATCGCCCGCACGGCGGCGAGCAGTTGGGCGGCGGTCCCCGTCAGCTTGGTCCCGCTGTCGACCGGCCCCTCCCTCTCGGCCTTCCGCCGCGCGATCCGCTCCCGCTCGACCTTCTGCGCGGCAAGCTCGGCCTGGGCTTCGGAGAGTTCAGGCTTGGCACCCGCGTCCCCGTCACCGCTCACGGCACTCTCACCGCTGGCGGTGCCCTCACTGCTCGCGGCCCCCTCAACGCTGGTGTCCCCGTCACTGCGCACGGCCCCCTCAGCGCTGTCGGCCCCGGAAGCCTCCGCATCGGCTACAGCACCGTCGACATCACCCTCCCCGGAGCCGGCAGCCCGAGCGCCCCCCTCGCCCGCGCCCCCCTCGGCATCGTCCTCCCTGACACCCGCAGCCTGGGCGTCCCCCTCAGCGGCTACGCCCCCCTCAGCCCCGTCACCCCCACCGGCACCAGCCTCCTGAACGGCACCCCCGGACCCGCCCCGCCCGTCGTCCAGATCCCCCTCGGCCCGCTCGCCGCCCCCGCCCGAGCCCCTTTCAGCCCCGCCCCCCTCAGAAATCCCTCCGCCCCCGGAACCCCCCTCGGCCCCCGACCCCCCGCCCGCGTACTCCTCCGGCGTCCCAGCCCCGGTCTGTTCCGTGGTCTGCGGGTCCGTGCTCACAGCGTGCTCCAGTCGTGATCGGGATAGCGGTGCACGGGCGCGGAGACGTCGTCGAGCGCCCGGCAGATCTCGTCAGGAAGCGTAAGGGCCTCCACTGACAATGCGGCCGTGAGCTGCTGCGCGTTGCGCGCGCCGACGATGGGGGCGGAGACGCCGGGGCGGTCGCGGACCCAGGCCAGGGCGACCTGGAGGGGGGTCACCGCGAGACCGTCCGCAGCCGTCGTCACCGCGTCGACGATCCGGCTCGCCGTGTCGTCGAGGTACGGCTCCACGAACGGGGCGAAGTGGTCGGAGGCGGCCCGGGAGTCCGGGGGCAGGGCGTCGCCCCGGTACTTGCCGGTGAGGACGCCCCGGCCCAGCGGAGAGGAGGGGAGGAGGCCGATGCCGAGGTCTATCGCGGCGGGCAACACCTCGCGCTCCACGCCGCGTTGGAGGAGCGAGTACTCCATCTGCGTGCTGGACAGCCGCGTACGCGTGCCCGGGGCGGCCAGCTGCCAGGTCGCCGCCTTGGCGATCTGCCAGCCGCAGAAGTTGGAGACCCCGGCGTAGCGGGCGCGCCCGCTGGAGACGGCGATGTCGAGGGCCTGGAGGGTCTCCTCCATGGGCGTGTCGGGGTCGTAGGCGTGGATGTGCCAGACGTCGACGTAGTCGGTGCCGAGGCGGGCCAGGGAGGCGTCCAGGGCGGCGAGGAGGTGGCCCCGGGAGCCGTCGAAGCGGCGGTGCGGGTCGGGGACGCTGCCGGCCTTCGTGGCGATGATCAGGTCCCGGCGCGGTACCAGCCCCTCGATGAGCCGGCCCAGCAGATATTCGGCGTCGCCGTCGCCGTACACGTCGGCCGTGTCGACCAGTGAACCGCCCGCTTCCCAGAACGTCTTCAAGAGGTCCGCCGCGTCGTGCTCGTCGGTGTCGCGGCCCCAGGTGAGGGTGCCGAGTCCGATGCGGGACACGCGCAGGCCGGTGCGGCCGAGATGCCTCTGCTCCATGAACGCCGACATTACTGGCCAGAACCCGGCGGTGGGTTGCCTGTGGATAACCGAATCCGCAGGTTATCCACATCGGGCGGCCCCTCCCCGCCGCGCGCGGGGCCGCGCTATGGTCTGTCCGCAAGGGACGTTACTGCTCAGTAAGGGGATGTGGCCGATGCGGCTCGGGATCAACCTGGGGTACTGGGGTGCCGGGATGGACGGGGACAACCTCGCCGTGGCGCAGGAGGCCGACCGGCTCGGCTACTCCGTCTGCTGGGCCGCGGAGGCCTACGGCTCGGACGCGGCGACCGTGCTGACCTGGGTCGCGGCCAAGACCGAACGCATCGACGTCGGCTCGGCGATCTTCCAGATCCCCGCCCGCCAGCCCGCGATGACGGCGATGACGGCGGCCACCTTGGACTCGCTCTCCGGAGGCCGCTTCCGCCTCGGCCTGGGCGTCTCGGGACCGCAGGTCTCCGAGGGCTGGTACGGCGTCAAGTTCGACAAGCCGCTGTCCCGCACGCGCGAGTACGTCGAGATCGTCCGCAAGGCGATGACCCGCGAGCGCCTGTCCTTCGAGGGCGAGCACTGGACGCTGCCGCTGCCCGGCGGCCCCGGGAAGCCGATCAAGCTGACCGTGCACCCCGAGCGCGAGCACATCCCGCTGTACATCGCGGCGATCGGCCCGAAGAACCTGGAGCAGACCGGCGAGATCGCCGACGGCGCCCTGCTGATCTTCCCCTCCGCCGAGCACCTGGAGGACACCGCCCTGAAGCACCTCCGCGCGGGCCGCGAGAAAGCCGGCGCGACCCTGGACGGCTTCGACGTCTGCCCGACCCTCCCGCTCGCCCTCGGCGACGACAAGGACGTCGACAAGCTCGCGGACACCTTCCGGCCCTACACCGCGCTGTACGTCGGCGGCATGGGCAGCCGCAAGCAGAACTTCTACAACCAGCTCGCCCGGCGCATGGGCTACGAGGAGGCCGCCGCCGAGATCCAGGACAAGTACCTGGCCGGCGACAAGAACGGCGCCGCCGCGGCCGTGCCGCACGACCTCATCGACCAGACCACGCTGCTCGGCTCCGTGGAGCGGATCGCCGACCGGATGAAGGCCTACGCGGCGGCCGGCGTCACCACCCTCACGCTCGCGCCCGCCGGGTTCACCCTCGACGAGCGGATCGCCGCCCTGCGCGCGGGCGGCGAGGCGCTGGAGCTGGCCGGACTGGCCTGAGGTTTCCCCGGCCGTGGTGGGGGCTCGGGGGGTCTTCCCCGCCACGGCCGTCACGGGGAACAACGCGCCACCCCGCGCGGGGTTACGCCCCCGGCGGTCCCTCTTACGGCGCACTTGTCCTACCGAGCGCGAAGGCTCACAGCCAGCCCCGCCGCTTGAACGTCCCGTACAGCAGCCACACCAGGACCAGCATCAGCGCGATCACCCCGGGGTACGACCACACCCAGTGCAGCTCCGGCATGTGCGTGAAGTTCATCCCGTAGATCCCCGCGATCATCGTCGGGACCGCCGCCATCGCCGCCCACGCGGAGATCTTCCGCATGTCGTCGTTCTGCCGCACGCTCATCTGCGCCAGGTGCGCCGACAGCACGTCCGACACCAGCCGGTCCAGGCCCTCCACGGACTCGTTCACGCGCGCGAGGCGGTCGCTCACGCTCCGGAAGAAGGGCCGCGACCCGTCGTGCACGAACGGCACCTGGGGGTCGTACCGGTCCGCGCCGCCCAGGCGGGCCATGGGCATGGCCAGGGGGACCGTCGCACGCCGGAACTCCAGGATCTGCCGCTTGAACGTGTAGATCCGCGACGCGGTGCCGCCCGAGCCGCCGCCGGCCGGTGAGAACACCTCCGCCTCCAGGCCCTCCAGGTCCGACTGCAACTCCGCCGCGATCTCCAGGTACCCGGCGACGACCGCGTCCGAGATCGCGTAGAGGACCGCTGTGGGCCCTTTCGCGAGCAGCTGGGGCTCCTGCTCCAGCCGGCGACGTACGGCCGTCAGAGGGGCGTCCTGGCCGTGTCTGACGGTCACCACGAAGCCGTCGCCGAGGAACACCATCACCTCGCCGCAGGAGACCGTGCCGCTCCCCGCGTCGTAGCCCACCGGCTTCAGCACCACGAACACCGAGTCGTCGTACACCTCGAGCTTCGGGCGCTGATGTGCCTTCAGGGCGTCCTCCACCGCCAGCGGATGCAGCCCGAACTCCTCGGTGACCAGCGCGAACTCGTCCCTGGTCGGCTCGTACAGCCCGATCCACACGAACCCGCCCCCGGCCCGCGCCGCGGCCAGCGCGTCCGAGAAGTCCGCGGGACCCTCGCTGCGGCGGCCCTCACGGTAGATCCCACAGTCGACGATCACGCCGCTCATTCTCCCGCCGGTGTCACGGCGGCGCACCCACGCCTGCGCCTACCCTGGGCCGCATGCCCACGCTGATCCTCGTCCGGCACGGACGGTCGACCGCCAACACCGCTGGAGTGCTCGCCGGGTGGACGCCGGGGGTCGCTCTCGACGAACGCGGGCGCGCGCAGGCCGCCGCGCTGCCGGGGCGGCTCGAAGGGGTGCCGGTGGCGGAAGTCGTCACCAGCCCGCTCCAGCGCTGCCAGGAGACCATCGAGCCGTTCCTGCACGCGCGCGGGATGACCGCGCACACCGACGAACGCATAGGCGAGGCCCACTACGGCGACTGGTCGGGACGCAAACTCGCCGAACTCAGCGGCGATCCCCTCATGGAGGTCGTCCAGGCCCACCCCTCCGCCGCCGCCTTCCCCGGCGGCGAGTCCATGCGCGCGATGCAGACCCGGGCCGCCGAAGCCGTACGCGAGTGGAACGCGCGCGTGGAGCGCGACCACGGGGAAGGCGCCGTCTATGTGATGTGCTCGCACGGCGACGTCATCAAGTCGCTGGTCGCCGACGCCCTGGGACTGCACCTCGACCTGTTCCAGCGGATCTCCGTCGAACCCTGCTCGGTCACCGTCATCCGGTACACCCGGCTGCGGCCCTTCCTCGTGCGCCTCGGCGACACAGGGGACTTCGCCTCGCTCGTCCCGCGCGAGGAGCCGCCCGCCGGGGACGCGACCGTAGGGGGCGGTGCGGGCGCACCGTGATCGTCGGCCGCAGTAGGGTGAGGCGGTCGCCCTGCGCGCGCACACAGGGCCGTACCCCTATCCGCACACCCCCGACCATGGAGATCAGGACGTGTCCCGTCAGGTGTTCCTCTACGACCCCCCGGACCGTTTCGTGGCCGGTACGGTCGGGCTGCCCGGACGCCGTACGTTCTTCCTCCAGGCCAGCGCCGGCCCCCGGGTGACCAGCGTGGCCCTGGAGAAGACCCAGGTCGCGGCGCTCGCCGAGCGCATGGACGAACTGCTGGACGAAGTCGTGCGGCGCAGCGGCGGAAGCGCCGCCGTACCCGCCGTCGCCCCGGCCGAGAACCACGACACCGCGCCCCTGGACGCCCCCGTGGAGGAGGAGTTCAGGGTCGGGACGATGGCCCTGGCGTGGGACGGCGACGAGCAGCGCATGATCGTCGAGGCGCAGGCGCTCGTCGAACTGGAGGCGGAGTCCGAGGAGGACCTCGCCGAGGCCGAGGAGAAGCTCCTCCAGGACGAGGAGAACGGGCCCCCGATGCTGCGGGTCCGGCTGACCGGCGCGCAGGCGAGGGCCTTCGCCAAGCGCGCCCTGGACGTCGTCAACGCGGGCCGCCCGCCCTGCCCGCTGTGCAGCCTGCCGCTCGACCCGGAGGGACACGTATGTCCGCGCCAGAACGGATACCGCCGGGGGGCGTGACCGCCGTGGAACCGGCCGACGCCGACCTGCTGGCGCACGGCGAGCTGACCGTGCGCGGCCGGATCGGGGACGCCTCCAACGCCGTCCTGTACTGCACCGTCGCCCATGAGGGCCGCGAAGCCGCCTGCGTGTACAAACCCGTCGCGGGGGAGCGGCCCCTTTGGGACTTCCCCGACGGGACCCTCGCCCAGCGAGAGGTCGCCGCCTACGCGGTCTCCGCCGCCACCGGCTGGGGGCTGATCCCGCCGACCGTGCTGCGCGAGGGCCCCTACGGCGAGGGCATGTGCCAGCTGTGGATCGAGGCCGCCCCCGAAGCCGAACTCCTCGCCCTGGTCGACGCCGAGGAACCCGGACCCGGCTGGAAGGCCATCGGGTTCGCCGAGGTCGGCGAAGGCAAGACGGCCCTCCTGGTGCACGCCGACGACGACCGCCTGCGCCGCCTCGCCGTCCTCGACGCGGTCATCAACAACGCCGACCGCAAAGGCGGCCACCTCCTGCCCACCGCCGACGGCCGCCTCTACGGCATCGACCACGGCGTCACCTTCAACGCCGAGAACAAGCTCCGCACCCTCCTGTGGGGCTGGGCGGGCGAACCCCTGACCGGGGAGGCCCAGGCCGCCCTCCAGGCCCTCAGAACGGCCCTGGAGCCCTCCGGGACCCTCACTGCGACCCTCGCCCCCCTCATCACCCCGGCGGAACTGGACGCCACCCGCGCACGGGTCGCCGACCTCCTCACCACCGGCAAGCACCCCGAGCCCGGCGGCGAATGGCCCGCGATTCCCTGGCCGCCCGTCTGACAAACCTGAGATTTCTCACGAACCCCCAGCACAGCGCCCGCACCCGCACAAGAGCGCCTTCCCGGCCGATCCCACGCACTCCGGTTCGTGACCCGAAGTGCCGTCCGGTTACGCTCATGACATGCATGCCTGGCCCGCTTCCGAGGTCCCCGCCCTGCCTGGTCAGGGCCGCGACCTGAGGATCCACGACACCGCGACCGGCGGTCCGGTGACCCTCGACCCCGGTCCTGTCGCCCGTATCTACGTGTGCGGCATCACGCCGTACGACGCCACGCACATGGGGCACGCGGCGACCTACAACGCGTTCGACCTCGTGCAGCGCGTGTGGCTCGACACCAAGCGGCAGGTTCACTACGTCCAGAACGTCACCGACGTCGACGACCCCCTCCTGGAGCGCGCCGAGCGCGACGGCGTCGACTGGGCCGGCCTCGCCGAGCAGGAGACGGCCCTCTTCCGCGAGGACATGACCGCCCTGCGGATGCTCCCGCCGAAGCACTACATAGGCGCCGTCGAGGCCATACCGGGCATCGTCCCGCTCGTCGAGCGGCTGCGCGACGCCGGCGCCGCCTACGAGCTCGACGGGGACGTGTACTTCTCCGTCGAGGCCGACCCGCACTTCGGCGAGGTCTCCAACCTGGACGCCGCCGCCATGCGGCTGCTGTCCGCCGAGCGCGGCGGCGACCCCGACCGGCCGGGCAAGAAGAACCCCCTCGACCCGATGCTGTGGATGGCCGCCCGCCCGGGCGAGCCCAGCTGGGACGGCGCCTCCCTGGGCCGCGGCCGGCCCGGCTGGCACATCGAGTGCGTCGCCATCGCCCTCGAACACCTCGGGATGGGCTTCGACGTCCAGGGCGGCGGCTCCGACCTCGTCTTCCCGCACCACGAGATGGGCGCCTCCCACGCCCACGCCCTCACCGGCGAACACCCCATGGCCAAGGCCTACGTCCACGCCGGCATGGTCGGCCTGGACGGCGAGAAGATGTCCAAGTCGCGCGGCAACCTCGTCTTCGTCTCCCGGCTGCGCCGCGACGGCGTCGACCCCGCCGCCATCCGCCTCACCCTGCACGCCCACCACTACCGCTCCGACTGGGAGTGGACCGACCAGGGCCTCGCCGACGCCGTCGCTCGCGTCGCCCGCTGGCGCGCCACCGTCTCCCGCCCCGACGGCCCGCCCGCCGAAGTCCTCGTCGAGGAACTCCGCGAAGCCCTCGCGAACGACCTCGACACCCCGGCGGCCCTCGCGGCTGTCGACCGCTGGGCCGCCCGCCAGGAGAGCGAGGGCGGCGACGACATCGGCGCCCCCGGAGTCGTCTCCCGCGCGGTCGACGCCCTCCTGGGCATCGCCCTCTAGGGGCAACCGGCAGCACTAGGGGGGGGCGGTCAGGTCGTATTCATACGATCCGGCCGCCCCCTTCCGGTGTCCGTACGATCCGGCCGCCCCCCTTCCGGTGCCGGAGAGCTGTCGATGAACTGTCGAAGGCCGGGCAACCCCTGTGTCCCCAGCGGCAGTTGTGATGGGGTGGACGGACTGTTGACCGTCCGGCCGGCAGGCAGCCGGCCCTCCTGCGGAAGGACGCCCCCGTGGCACCCGGTTCCTTCGCACGCCCCCCACGCCTTCTCTCCCGCCGCAGCGTGCTCGCCGTCGGCGCGGCCACCCTCGGCGCCGCCTCCCTCGGCACACCGGCCGGCGCCGCCTCCTGGCCCGAGGTGATCCAACTCCCCGACGGCTTCCGCCCCGAGGGGATCACCATCGGCCGCGGCCCCTACGCCTACCTCGGCTCCCTGGGCGACGGCTCGATCTACCGCGCGGACCTGCGCACCGGCGCGGGCCGCATCGTCTCCGCCGGACCCGGCACCCCCTCCGTCGGCCTCAAACTCGACGACCAGGGGCGCCTGTTCGTCGCCGGACGCGGATTCGGGCTGCGCGTCGTCGACGCCCGCAGCGGCGAGATCCTCGCCTCCTACGCGCCCGCCCAGGCCGAGCCCACGTTCATCAACGACGTGCTGCTCACCCCGCGCGCCGCCTGGTTCACCGACTCCAACCAGCCGGCCCTCTACGCCCTCCCGCTCGGCCGCGGCGGCGCGCTCCCGGCCGCCGAGGACGTCGTCACCCTCACCCTCGGCGGCGACTGGGCCCAGACCCCCGGCGAGGCCGTCAACGCCAACGGCATCACCCGCACCCCCGACGGCTCCGCGCTCCTCGTCGTCCAGTCCGGCGTCGGCGCCCTGCACCGCGTCGACCCGCGCACCGGCCTGACCACCCTCGTCGACCTCGGGGACGCGGCCCCGCTCACCAACGGCGACGGGCTGCTGCGCGACGGGCGCACCCTGTACGTCGTCCAGAACCGGCAGAACGCCGTCGACGTGTTCAGGCTGGCCGCCGACGGGCGCAGCGGGGTGTTCCAACGGCGGCTCACGCACCCGGAGTTCGACGTGCCGACGACCGTCGCCGCGTATCAGGGGCGGCTGTACCTGCCCAACGCGCGGTTCACGACGACACCGACGCCGGAGACGACGTACGCGATCGTGTCGGTACCGGCTTAAAGCGCTTTAAGCGGACCTAAAGCGCTTTAAAAGGTTCTTAAAGCGCTTTAAAACCGGCAGAGGGCGGTGCCCATGAGCACCGCCCTCCACCTCGGCCCGCAGGGGCCCTCAGTCCTCCGACGAATCCTCATCGTCCCCGCCGGCCTTCGGCGGCTTCGGCGGACGGGTCCGCTCACTCGGCTCGTTGGGGTCGCGGCGGCGCAGATAGCGTTCGAACTCGCGGGCGATCGCCTCGCCGGACGCCTCGGGCAGCTCGGCGGTGTCCCGGGCCTCCTCCAGCGTCTGGACGTACTCGGCGACCTCGCTGTCCTCGGCGGCCAGCTGGTCCACCCCGGTCTGCCAGGCGCGCGCGTCCTCGGCCAGCTCGCCGAGCGGCATCGCCACGTCGATCAGGTCCTCCAGGCGGTTCAGCAGCGCCAGCGTCGCCTTGGGGTTCGGCGGCTGCGACACGTAGTGCGGGACGGCCGCCCACAGCGACACCGCGGGGACGCCCGCGTGCGTGCACGCCTCCTGGAGCACGCCGACGATGCCGGTCGGGCCCTCGTACTTGGTCTCCTCCAGGTCCATCCGCCGCGCCAGGTCCGGGTCGGACGTGGTGCCGCTGATCGGGACCGGACGGGTGTGCGGGGTGTCACCGAGCAGCGCGCCCAGGATCACCACCAGCTCCACGCCCAGCTCATGCGCGAACGCCAGCAGTTCGTTGCAGAAGGACCGCCAGCGCATCGACGGCTCGATGCCGCGCACCAGCACCAGGTCACGCGGCTTGTCCCCGCCGACCCGCACCACCGACAGCCTCGTCGTCGGCCATGTGATCTTCCGCACCCCGCCGTCCATGAACACCGTGGGGCGGTTCACCTGGAAGTCGTAGTAGTCCTCGGCGTCCAGCGCCGCGAACACCTCGCCCTTCCACTCCCGCTCCAGATGCGCGACGGCGCTGGACGCGGCGTCACCGGCGTCGTTCCAGCCCTCGAACGCGGCCACCATGACTGGGTCGATCAGCTCGGGAACTCCCTCCAGCTCGATCACCCAGCGCCTCCTTCCGACATGCTCTCGCCTGACCACCCAACCTTACGGCGTGCGGCGGGAGCGTCCGCAGCCCCCTGGACGGGGGAGTGACCGGATCACTGCCCCGCCCGGCGGCCTTGGACACCCCGCGGCCGGGGTCAGTGCGGAAACCGGTTTCCCGAAATTCCTTACGGGTTCCATACAGCCGCTTCGAGGGCACTCGACGCAACCGCTTTCACGGCCAGTCCGCCGCCGCCCCGCGATCCGTCTCACAGACTGGACCGCAACCACTGCTCCACGCTCGCGATGTGCACCGTCGCCCACGACCGCGCCGCCTCCGCGTCCCGGTCCCGCAGCGCCGCCAGGATCGCCCGGTGCTCGTGCAGAGTGCGCGCGACCGCGTCCTCCTGCGTCAGCCCGCGCCAGATCCGCGCCCGCGTCGTCGGCCCCGAGAGCCCGTCCAGCAGCGAGCACAGCACCGAGTTGCCCGCGCTCCGCACGATCCCGCGGTGGAACTCCAGGTCGGCGGCGACCAGTTCCTCCACCGAGGGCGCCGCCCCCAGCTTGTCCAACTGGGCGCTCAGCGCGTCCAATTGCTGCTCGCTGATGCGCAGCGCCGCCATCGCCGTCGCGGCCGGTTCCAGGATGCGGCGCACCGCCAGGAACTCCAGGACGGTGTCGTCGCGGTGGAAGTCCACGACGAAACTCAGCGCCTCCAGCAGGAGTTGGGGGTCCAGGCTGGTGACGTACGTGCCGTCGCCCTGGCGCACGTCCAGGATGCGGATCAGCGACAGCGCCCGCACCGCCTCCCGCAGCGAATTCCTCGACAGGCCCAGTTCGGCGGCGAGTTCGCTCTCCTTGGGCAGCCGGTCCCCGGGCCGCAGCGCACCTGAGACGATCATTCCCTTGATCTTCTCGATCGCCTCGTCGGTGACTGCCATGACCGGCCTCCCAGCGTCGTTCGTCCCGGGGCGCGTCGACCCACGTTCGTCCCCACCCAGACATCGGATGTCTAGCGGACATTATGCGGGCTCAGCGGACCCGCGACCCCAAGTCCGCGATCACCGACTCCAGCTCCGCGACCACGGCCCGCTCGTCCAGCGTCGTCAGCACCCGGTCCCGCATCAGGACTCTCCCGTCGACGACGGTGTCCCGCACGTCCGAAGACTTCGCCGCGTACGCCAGCGTCGACCACGGGTCGTGCAGCGGCCGTACATGCGGCCCCTCCAGCGACACGACCGCCAAGTCGGCCCGCTTGCCCCGCTCCAGCGACCCCAACTGATCCCCGAGCCCCAGCGCCCGCGCCCCCTCCACGGTCGCCATCCGCACCGCCTGCTCGGCCCCGACCAGCGTCGGATCACCCCCGGCCTTGTGCACCAGCGCGGCCTGCCGTACGACCCCCAGCACGTCAAGGGAGTTGGAGCTGACCGCGCCGTCCGTGCCGAGGCCGACGGTCACCCCGGCGCTCAGCAGCCGGGGCACCGGCGCGACGCCGCAGCCCAACTTCAGGTTGGAGAGCGGACAGTGGGCCACCGAGGTGCCGGTGCGGGCCAGCGCCGCGATCTCCGGGCCGGTCAGGTCGACGGCGTGCGCCAGCAGGACGTCCGGGCCGAGCAGGCCGAGCGAGTCCAGCAACTCCACAGACCGTTTCCCGTACTTGACCTCCACGGTCGCGACCTCGGCCGCGTTCTCCGCCGCGTGGAGGTGAATCAGCGCGCCGAACTCCCTTGCCAGGGCGAACACTTCGGTCAGCTGGGCGGGGGAGAGGGTGTAGGCGGAGTGGGCGAAGAGGACGGGTCTCCCGGCGGGGCCGGCATCAAGGGCTGCGCCTTGACCGGTGCGGACCTCCCCGGTGCTGAACTCAAGGCCCGCGCCCCGGCCGGTACGGATCTCAAGGTCCTTGCGGGCCCAGGCGATCCGGTCCTCGAAGGACCGTCCGTCCGGCGGCTCGGGCACGTCCATGAAGGTCGGCCCGGTCAGCAGCCGCCACCCCGCCGCCCGCGCCGCCTCCTCGGCCGCCTCGTGGAACCAGTACATGTCCAGCGCCGACGTCACCCCGGCCCGCACGCTCTCCGCGACCGCCAGCCGGACCGCCGCCGCCACGTTCTCGGGCGTCAGCAGCTCCGCCTCCCACGTCAACACCCGTTCCAGGAAGCCCTGGAGAGTGACGTCGTCGGCCCGGCCGCGCAGCAGGCTCATCGCGAGATGCGTGTGCGTGTTGACGAAACCGGGCAGCACGAGACAGCCCGAGGCGTCGATCTCCTCGACGCCCGAGAAACGCGCCTGGACGGCCCTGGTCTCCCCCACGGCGAATATCTCGCCCCGGTGGATCGCAACCGCCCCGTCCTCCCAGACAGTTGACCGGTCGTCCATCGTCAGGACGGTCCCCGAGCGCACCAACAGGTCGACGTTCACGCGGACTTCACCTCAGCCTCAGCTTCGAAAGCCTCCGCCAGCAGCCGCAGCGCCTCCAGCGAGACGACCGCCCCCCGCTCGACACCCCGCGCGACGACGTCGCGGTGCGGGTCGTAACTGCTCGTGCCCTCCTCGTCGACCAGCTCGTCCGCGTTCGCGCCGTCCACGACCAGGACACCGCCCGCCGTCAGCCCCCGCAGCGACGCCGTCACGAACAGCGCCGACAGCTCCATCTCGATCGCCGCGAGCCCGGCGCCGTCGTACGAGAACAGCGGGATGAGGCCCGGCTGGAAGGCCGCGCGGGTCCAGACCACGCCCCGGTGGTGCGGGGCGCCCGTCTCGCGGGCGGCGCGCTGGAGCGCCAGGACCGCCTCGGGGGCGGCGACCGCCGGGTACTCGGCCGGTATCAGCTGCTGGGTGACGCCGTCGTCGCGCACGGCCGCCTCCGCGATCACCAGATCGCCGTCACCGATCCCCGGCCGCATCGCCCCGGCCGTACCGAACCGCAGAAAAGTGCGGACGCCCGCGTCGGCCAGCTCCTGGAACAGCAGCACCGCCCCCGGCGCCCCCACCCCGTGCGAGGCCACCGTCACCGGCAACCCCTTCCAACTCCCGCTGAACACACGGTACTCACGGTGGTACGACACCTCCCGCGCACCGTCGAGCAGCCCGGCCACCGCCGCCGCGCGCGCCGGATCACCGACCACGACGGCGTGAACGGGCAGACCGGTACGGGGAACACGGGTGACGGGCAGGAGGTCCTGCGTCATGAGACAGCTCCAGAAGGGGGAGGGGTACGGCGACGGCGGCGGGCCGTCGACAGGAACAGGGCGCCGAGCGTGACGACGTACGGCGCGGCGTCCGTGGCCTGTTGGGGCAGGCCGACGCCCTGGAGGCGGAAGCCCGCCGCCTCCACCAGGCCGAACAGCAGCACCGCCGTATAACGGTACTTGGCGGGCCGCACGCCCAACGTCGCGGCTGCCTCCGGGGATTCACCCACCCCGCGCAGCCGAAGGCCCCACGCGAGATACGCCGGCGGGCTGAACCCCCCTACCAGGGGCAGGCCTTGGAGCGCCGGGTCGCTGAACATGGCGATGCCGAGCACCACCGCGTCGCCCTTCAGCGTCACCGCGCCGACCGCGAGGACCAGCGAGTACGCCGCCGCCGCGAGGAACACGATCACGATCGCCCGGAGCACCTGCGTCAGCTCGCGCGGCACCTCCGTCGTCCGCTCCATCGCCAGCCCGCCGACTTGCGGCACCGCGAAGAAGAACGACGCGCCGGGTCACGAGAGCGCTGGGGGAGAGGGCGGGAAAAAAGTGCACGGGGGAGGGTGAAGCGAGGCCGAGGAGGGGAAGGCTCAGCCGCGACACCGGCCGAAGTCCAGGAAACGGCGCCTCGTGAGCGGGGACACGTCTCCTGTCTCGAACTATGGTTCGCCGAGGTCATGTACGGTGTCGGACACCGAACGGACCTTCAGGAGCGTCCCCCATATGCCCCAGGAACTGCGTGCCGTCGACTGGACCGGCTCCGCGCTCGCGCTGATCGACCAGACCCTTCTTCCGCACCGCTACGAGACGGTGGACATCCACGATGTGGACAGCCTCGTGGACGCCATCCAGCGCCTCGTCGTCCGCGGCGCCCCCGCGATCGGCGCCGCCGGCGCGTACGGGGTCGCCGTCGCCATGCTCCAGGCCGAGCGCGAGGGCTGGAGCGACGTCGAGACCCTCGCCGCCGTCGCCCGCATCCGCGAGGCCCGCCCCACCGCCGTGAACCTCATGGTCGGCGTGGACCGGGTCATGACCCGTTACGCCGAGGGCCTCGACGCGGTCCTCGAGGAGGCGGCGGCCGTCCAGCGCGAGGACGTCGAGTCCAACCGCGCGATGGGCGTCCACGGCGCCGAGTGGCTCCTCAAGCGCACGGGCCTCGACCGCCCCCTGCGCATCCTCACCCACTGCAACACCGGCGCCCTCGCGACGACCGGCTGGGGCACGGCCCTGGGCGTCGTACGCGAACTCCACGCCCGCGGCAAGGTCGAGCTCGTGTACGCCGACGAGACGCGGCCCCTGCTCCAGGGGTCCCGGCTCACCGCCTGGGAGCTGGTCCAGGAGGGCATCCCGCACTACGTCCAGGCGGACGGGGCGGCGGCCGGGACCATCCTGCGCGGGGAGGTCGACGCGGCGATCGTCGGCGCCGACCGCATCGCAGCCAACGGCGACACCGCCAACAAGGTGGGCACCGTGGGCGTCGCCCTCGCGTGCGCCGACGCCGGCATCCCCTTCCTCGTCGCGGCCCCCACCACGACCGTGGACCTCTCGACGCCCACCGGCGCCGACATCCACATCGAACTCCGGGGCGAGGACGAGGTGTTGGAGTGGGGCGGCGTCCGCACCGCCCCCGCCGAGTCGCGCGGCCACAACCCCGCGTTCGACGTGACCCCGGGCCGCCTGGTCACCGGACTGGTCACCGAGCGGGGCGTGTTGGAGGTCTCGGCGGGCGAACTGCCGGGCGACCGGCTGAAGTAGCCGTACGCGAAGTGGGGCCCTTTCCGGAAAGGGCCCCACTTCTCACCCAACCGCCCCCACCCACACCCCCTTTACCGCCGAGCCAACTCCAACTCCAGCAGCCACTCCACCACTTCGGTGTGATGCCGGGCCTGCCGGGGATCGGCCCCCCACACATACAGCCCGTGCCCGGCCACCACCACCGCCGGCATCAAGGGATTACGCGCCGCCTCCAGCCGGTCCCCCAGCTCCTTCATGTCCTGGCTGTTGGCGATGACCGGCAGCACCACCTCGACGCCGTGCGCCGGCTGCCCCACCCCCTTCAGCATCTCCACGTCCCGGAACGCGATCCCGCCCGGCTGCCGGTGCCCCATCGCGACCGACGCGACCGTATGGACGTGGACGACGGCCCCGGCGCCGGTCAACGCGGCGACCCGGGCGTGCAGTTCGGCCTCCGCCGAGGGCTTGCCCCCCTGCACGGCCGCGCCCTGCGCGTCGACCAACACCACGTCCTTCGGCGTCAGTTCACCCTTGTCGTGCCCGCTCGCCGTCACCGCGAGCAGCAGCGGGTCCCGGGACAGCACGGCCGACAGATTGCCCGAAGTCCCGCGCATCCAGCCGAAGGAGGCGAAGCGCGCGGACTCGGCGGCGAGGACCGCGCCCGCCTCGTGGAGGTCCTGCTCGGTGATGCTCATGCGGTGCTCCTGGTCAAGACGATCTCGTCGAAGGACGCGGCCTGCGCGTGGTCCCCGACGCCCTGCTCGTAGTACGGCTCCCCGGCCCGCCGGACGCCCACCGCGTGCCAGCCGGCGGCGCGCGCCGCGTCCAGCTCGCCCGGCCGGTCGGAGAGGAACAGCAGCCGCTCCGGCGCCACTTGGGCCGACTCGGCGATGGTCCGGTACGACGCCGGATCCTGCTTGGGCCCGGCGTTCTCGGTGTCGTACAGACCCGAGACCAGCGGCAGCAGGTCGCCGTCCGGGGTGGACGCGAACCACGCCCGCTGGGCGGCGACCGAGCCGGACGAGTACACGTACAGCAGGACGCCGGCCGCGTGCCAGGCCTTCAGCTGGGGGACGACGTCGGCGTAGAAGTGCGAGACCAGTTCGCCGCGCGCGAAGCCCTCGGACCAGACGATGCCCTGGAGGGTCTTCAGGGGGGTCGCCTTGCGGTCCTCGTCCAGCCAGGAGTTGAGGGTCTTCTCCAGCGCGGCGGCGTCCGCGTCCGGCTCGCCGGACAGCTCGCGGATCTGCGCGATCGCCCGGGCCACCGCCGGTTCGTCCGCCCGCTGGGACAGCAGTTCCGCGAAGCGGTCACGCGAGTACGGGTACAGCACGTCCACGACGAAGCCCGTGGCGCTCGTGGTGCCCTCGATGTCGAGCACCACGGCGTCGACGTCGTACCGGAGCGTCACGCGGCGCCCTCGTATCCTGCGGCGATCGTGTCGTAGTCGGGGAAGCGGCCCGCGATGGCCGAGCCGGTGAAGCTGCCGATCCAGCCGTCCTCCTCGTGGAAGAAGCGGATCGCGGTGAAGGAGGGGTTCGTGCCCATGTCGAACCAGTGCGTGGTGCCGCGCGGGACGCCCAGGAGGTCGCCCTTCTCGCAGAAGACGGCGTGCACCTCGCCGTTCACGTGCAGGTAGAAGATGCCGGAGCCGGAGACGAAGAAGCGGACCTCGTCATCGTCGTCGTGCGTGTGCTCCTGGAGGAACTTCTCGCGCGCGGCCTTCGCCTTCGCGGGGAAGCCCGGGTCGTCGCTGGGGTGCAGGCCCAGGACGTCGACCGTGGTGAAGCCCTCCTCGGCGTTCAGCTTGTCGATCTCGGGGCCGTACGCGGCGAAGACCGTGTCACTGTCCGCGTCGAAGGGCACGTCCTCGCGGATCGGCCACTGCTCGTACCGCACGCCGAGCGGCTTCAGCGCCGCGGCGATCTCGGCCGGGTCCGCCGTGCGGCGGACCTGGGTCTCGGGGCCGGACTCGGGCCAGGTGGTCAGCAGCGTCATGGCAGCAGCTCCAGGGTCTGTCGAGGTGAGGGGCCTGTCCGGATGCCGAGACGGGCAATGGACGGGCGATAGGGGCAAAGGGGCAGGTGCCGGTCCTGCTGATGGTAACTCCAGGGCCTGAGAGCGCCCGGTGTGACGTAGTAGTTGTCTCATCCCTTGAGAAAGACCTTTTACACCTTTGACGTAACACTGAAACCCTTCTCATGATCTGGGGTATGAAGACGCTGCTGCTCGTGCGGCGGCTGTACGTGGACTTGCTCCGGTCGACCACAGCCAGCTGTCGCTGACCGTTCCCGGAGCCTCCCCTCTCAAGGCTCGCGCCCCTCTTCCGCGACCCCTCGCAGCACCCCCGTACCTGGAGCCCCTCATGTCCCGTACCCGTCTGCCCCTCGCCGCACTCTCACTGGCGTCCCTCTCGGCCCTGGTCCTGAGCGGCTGCGCCCAGTCCTCGGACTCCTCGTCCAAAACGGCGGGCGACTCGGCCGCCTCCGCCCAGGCCGCGACCGGCAAGAAGCCCGCCCCCTTCAGCGCGGGCGCGGTCAAGGTGGCCCTGGTCCGGCAGAGCGGCGCGGGCGACTACTTCGAACAGTGGGGCAACGGCGCGAAGGCCCAGGCCAAGGCCCTGGGCATCGACCTGACCGTGTACGACGCCCAGGCCGACAACGCCAAGCAGGCCACCGACCTGTCCTCGGCGATCAACTCCGGCGCCAAGGCGATCATCATCGACCACGGCTTCCCGGCGACGATCCAGCCGGAGATCGACCAGGCCGTCAAGAAGGGCATCAAGGTCGTCGTCTACGACGTCGAGACCCCCACCAAGGGTGTCGTCACCACCCGCCAGAACGACGCGAGCCTGGCCCAGGCCGTCCTCGACGTCATGGCCAAGCAGCTCGGCAAGAACGCCAAGGTGGGTTACGTCAACGTCGCCGGGTACGCCGCCCTCGACAAGCGCGACTCCGTCTGGAAGACCGAGGCCGCAGCTCAAGGCTGGAAGCAGGCGTTCAAGGTCGGCAAGGTCACCGACTCCACCGCCACGGACAACGTGCCGCTGGTCTCGGCCGCCCTCACCCAGAACTCCGACGTCGCCGGCGTCTTCGCCCCCTACGACGAACTCGCCAAGGGCACCGTCCTCGCCGTCCAGAACAAGAAGCTCCAGGACAAGGTCAAGGTCTTCGGCGCCGACGTCTCCAACGCGGACATCCAGCAGATGACCGCCGCCGGCAGCCCCTGGGTCGCCACGGCCGGCACCGACCCGTCGGCGGTCGGCGCGGCGGTCGTACGCACCACGGCCCTGGAGCTGGCGGGCCAGCTCGGCAAGACGACGGTCGAGTTCCCGGCCGTCGCCATCACCCAGGACTTCCTGCGCGAGAAGAAGATCGCCAACATGGATGAGCTGCGGGCGGCGCTGCCGGCGCTGAACCTGTCCGAGGTGTCCACGGCGGACTGGATCGCGAATGTCGCGCACTGAGACGGGGAGTCCGGCCTCTGATACGCAGGGCCCGGCCGTCACCCTCACCGACGTCAGCATGGCTTTCGCCGGCAAGACCGTCCTCGCCTCCGTCTCCCTCGACATCGCCCCCGGCAGCGTGGTCGCGCTGCTCGGGGCGAACGGGGCGGGCAAGTCCACGCTGATCAAGATCCTGTCCGGGGTGCACGCCGGGCACGGCGGTGAGGTGCGGGTCGGCGGGGAGGCCGTCGCGCTCCAATCCCCCTCCGCCGCCCGCGCGTTGGGCATCCAGACCGTCCACCAGCGGATCGGCGAGGGCATCGTCCCGGGGCTCTCCGTCGCCGAGAACCTCGTCTTCGAGGAGCTCGCCCAGCAGCGCGGCAACCCTTTCCTCAGCGGTCGCCGCACGCTGGCCCGCGCCCGCGAGATCCAGGCGGGCCTCGGACTCGACTGGAGCGACGCCGTCCTGAAGCGGGACGTCACCGAACTCGGCATCTCCGACCGCCAACTCCTCATCCTGGCCCGAGCATTGGCGACCCGCCCGCGCCTGCTGATCCTCGACGAACCGACCTCCGCGCTCTCGGCGGCCGAGGCGCGGCGCCTGTTCGAGCTGGTCGAGCGGATGCGCGCGGACGGCATCGCCGTGCTGTACGTCTCCCACCGGCTCGGCGAGATCGACGCCCTCGCCGACCGGCTGGTCGTCCTGCGAGACGGCCGTCTCACCGAGGACCAGGCCAAGCCGTTCGACTGGGACGCGGCCCTGCGCGCGATGCTCGCCCAGGAACAGGAGGCGACGACCGCCCGCCCGGTCCAGGAGGGCGCGTCCGGCGACGTCGTGCTCTCCCTGAAGGGCGTACGGCTCTTCGCCGCCCAGGCCCAGCCCCTCGACCTCGACCTGCGCGCCGGTGAAGTCACCGGCGTCGTGGGCCTGTTGGGGGCCGGCAAGACCGAGCTGGCCCGGGGTCTGTTCGGCGCCGAGCCGTTCGCGGCGGGCACGGCCGAGCTGGACGGGACGGCGTACGCGCCGCGCCGCCCGGCGGACGCGATCCGCGCCGGCGTCCATCTGGTACCGGAGGACCGGCATGCGGACGCGCTCGTCCCCGGCTGGTCGGTCGCCCAGAACGTGTCGCTGCCGTTCCTGAAGTCGCTGTCCCGGGGCGGACTGCTCCAGCGGGCCAAGGAGGACGCGCTGGGCCGGGACACCATCGAGGCGCTGGGCGTCGTCACCCGGGACGAGCACAGCACCGTCGAGGAGCTGTCCGGCGGCAACCAGCAGAAGGTCGTCGTCGGCCGCTGGCTCGCCGAGACCCCCCGTGTCCTCATCCTGGACGAACCGTTCCGAGGCGTGGACATCGGGGCCCGCCGGGACATCGGCCGCCGCGCCCGTCAGCTTGCCGCCGACGGCTCGGCCGTCCTCGTCCTGTCCGCCGACGTCGACGAGATCCTGGAGACCGCCGACCGGGTGGTCGTCCTGGCCGCCGGAGAGATCCACCTCGACGCGTACGGCGAGGACGCCGAGCGCGACCGCGTGATCCAGACCATCTCGGCGTCCGTCTGACGCTCGCCGCGCCGAAGGAAAGCCGAAGGAAGCAGCACCCCATGACCACCACCCAGAGCACCGAGGCCCCGGCGAAGGCGGCGACCCCGCCCGCGCCGGGCACGGCCGCGCGCGTCCAGAACGCCGTCATCAAATACGGCTTCATCTTCGTGACGGTCGCGCTGTTCTTGTACTTCGCGCTGAGCGAGGGCTCCTTCCGCGAGTCGGCGACCCTCCTCGACACCCTGCGCTACGTCTCCGTCGCCGCGATCCTCGGCCTCGGCGTCACCCTCACCATGGCCGTCGGCGGCATGGACATGTCCGTCGGCGCGGTCGCGGGGCTCGGGGTCTCGGTCGCCGCGCAGACGATGGTCGTGCACAACCAGGTCGGCGGCGTAGCGATCGTCGCCGTCCTGATCGCGGGCGCCCTCGCCGGACTGCTCAACGCGCTGCTGATCGTCGTACTGAAGATCCCCGACATGCTCGCCACGCTCGGCACGATGTTCGTCATCCAGGGCAGCAAGCTCATCCTGGTCGACGGGCAGTCGATCACGCCGGGCATGACCATGTCGGACGGCTCGACGGCGCCCGGGAAGTTCACCGCCGGGTTCCTGAAGATCGACCGGGGGACCGTCCTCGGCGTCCCGATCTCGGTGCTGATCTTCGGCGGGCTCACCGTCGCCGCCTGGATCTTCCTCGCCCGCACCCGCTGGGGGCGCGTGCTGTACGCGATCGGCGCCAACCCCGAGGCGTCGCGGCTGGCCGGCATCCGCGTCGGCGCCTACCGCTCGCTCGCCTACGTCATCTCCGGCGTCCTCGCCTCCGTCGGCGGCCTCATCCTCGCCTCGCGCATCGGCCAGGGCGACGTCAGCGCCGGCACGTCCCAGCTCCTGGAGGCCGTCGCCGTCGCGCTGGTGGGCACCTCGGTGCTCGGCCGGGGCCGCCCGAACGTCTGGGGCACCGCCCTCGGCGCGGTCCTGATCGGCATCATCAGCACCGGCCTCACCATCAAGGGCCTGCCGTACTACACCCAGGACGTCGTCGAGGGAGCCGTCCTCATCCTCGCCCTCGTCTTCAGCTTCACCCTGTCCAAGCGCCGCACCGCATAAGGGAGTTACCGCCGATGGGCTACCGCATCCTGGAGCCGGACGACATCCCGGCGTACCTCAACGAGCGCGGCCACTGGGACGACCTCGCCGACATCCGCGTCCGCGAGGTCTCCGACGGCAACATGAACCGCGTCTTCCTCGCCGCCAACGCCGCCGGCACCCAGAGCCTCGCCGTCAAACAGGCCCTGCCCTGGGTCCGGGTCGCGGGCCCCTCCTGGCCGATGAACCCCGACCGCGCGGACGCCGAGGCCCGCGCCTACGACCAGGTCGCGGCCGTCGCCCCCGGCAAGATCCCCGCGATCCACGGCTACGACCCCGAGAACTACGCCCTCGTCATGGAGGACATGTCCGACCTGGAGGTCCTGCGCACCCTCCTCAACGAAGGCGCCTCCTACGGCCCCGGCACCTCCGCCCGCATCGGCGAGTTCGTCGCCCAGCTCACCTTCGCCACCAGCGACTTCGGGATGCCCTCGGCCGAACGCAAGGCGCTGCTCGCGGCGTCCGTCAGCCCCGAGCTGTGCAAGATCACCGAGGACGTGGTCCTCTCCGAGCCGTACATCGAGCACGAACACAACCACTGGCTCCCGGAGTTGGCGGATCTGGCGGCGGAGTTCCGCGCGGACGCCCGGCTGCGCACCGAGGTCGCCGACCTCCGGCACACCTTCATGACCAGCGCCCAGGCGCTCCTGCACGGCGACCTCCACACCGGCAGCGTCATGGTCGGCGAGCGCGAAGGGGCGCCGGTGGTACGGGTCTTCGACCCCGAGTTCTCCTTCGTCGGACCGATCGGCTACGACCTCGGCCTGTACTGGGCCAACGTCCTGGTCGCCGCGGAACGGGCCCGCGCGCTGGGCACGTTGACCGACCACGCCGATCAACTCCGGCTGTCCTGGGAGGCGTTCACGGCCGAGTTCCGCCGCCTGTGGCCGACCCGGGTCGACACCTTCTTCGACGACGCCTATCTGGAGCGGTTCCTGCGCCGGGTGTGGGTGGAGTCGCTGGGGTACGCGGGGACGGAGATCGTGCGGCGGATCATCGGGTTCGCGCATCTGACGGACCTGACGACGCTGCCGGACCCGGTGCCGGCGTCGCGGCGGGCGCTGTTGTTGGGGCGGGAACTGATCGTGCGGCGGGGGGAGTTGGGGTCGGCGGGGGATGTGCGGGGGCTGGCGGAGAGCTTGTAACGCGCAGCCTGCGCGCCGGCTCGCGCAACTCG
Organism: Streptomyces sp. AMJ-169; assembly: GCF_055597585.1. Lineage (NCBI taxonomy): Bacteria > Bacillati > Actinomycetota > Actinomycetes > Kitasatosporales > Streptomycetaceae > Streptomyces > Streptomyces sp. AMJ-169. The sequence goes on along the minus strand of NZ_JBVLTJ010000014.1, from coordinate 65,690 downwards.
GCCCGCTAAGCGAAGCCGGCATACAAAAGGGGCGGCCCCTCAAGGAGCCGCCCCTTCCGCGTACCGGCGTCAGCCCGACACCAGCCGTACCGTCACTTCTTGTCGAGCACGTCCTGCACCTGCGCCCGCACCTCGTCCGTCGCCAGACCCCGGATCGTCAGCGTCGTCCGGCGGCGCAGCACGTCGTCCGCCGTCTCCGCCCACTCGTTGTCCCGGGCGTAGACGACCTGCGCCCAGATCTCGGGGGCGTCGGGGTGGACGCGGCGGCCCAGCTCCGGGTTCTCGTTGGCCAGGCGGGCTATGTCGAAGGCCAGCGAGCCGTAGTGGGTCGCGAGGTGCTTCGCCGTGTCGGCGGCCATGCGGGGGCCGGGGGCGGGGCTGTCGACCAGGAGGCGGTGGGCGACCGCGCGGGGGTTGGCCACGCCGGGCAGCGGGAGCTTCTTGGGCAGCGAGGCGATCGGCTCGAAGTCGTCGCCGAGGGGGTGACCCGGCAGCGCCTCCAGCTTCTTCATGATCGTGCGCCCGATGTGGCGGAACGTCGTCCACTTGCCGCCGGCGATGGACAGCATGCCGCCCTTGCCCTCGGTGACGACCGTCTCGCGCTTGGCCTTCGCGGTGTCGCCGGGGCCGCCGGGCAGGACGCGCAGGCCGGCGAACGCGTACGTGATGTTGTCGCGGTGCAGCTGCTTGTCACGGACCGAGAACGCGGCCTCGTCGAGGATCTGGGCGGTGTCCTTCTCGGTGACCGAGACGTCCGCCGGGTCGCCCTCGAACTCCTCGTCGGTCGTACCGAGCAGCAGCATGTCCTCCCAGGGGAGGGCGAACGTGATGCGGTACTTGTCGATCGGGGTCGCGAGGGCGGCCTTCCAGGGGGAGGTCCGCTTCAGGACGAGGTGGGCGCCCTTGGACAGGCGGATGGAGGGCGCCGCGTTCGGGTCCTCCATCTTGCGCAGGTGGTCCACCCAGGGGCCGGTCGCGTTGAGCACCAGACGGGCGCCGACACCGAACTCGTCACCGGAGAGCCGGTCCTTCAGCTCGGCGCCGGTGACCCGGCCGTTGGTGAAGCGCAGTCCGGTCACCTCGGCGTGGTTGAGGACGACGGCGCCCGCCTCGACGGCCGCGCGGACCGTCATCAGGGCCATGCGGGCGTCGTTCATCTGGTCGTCGCCGTAGACCGCGACGGCCTTCAGGTTGTCCGTGCGCAGCTCGGGCACGTCCTGCGCCGCCTTCGCGGGGGACAGGAGGTGGCCGACGCCGTCGCCGAACGCGGAGAGCGCGGAGTAGGCGAAGACGCCCGCGCCGAGCTTGGCCGCGCCGTGCGGGCCGCCCTTGTAGACGGGCAGGTAGAAGGTGAGCGGGTTCGCCAGGTGGGGGGCCACCTGGCGGGAGACCGCCCGCCGCTCGAAGTGGTTCTCCGCCACCAGCTTCACCGCGCCGGTCTGCAAGTAGCGCAGACCGCCGTGGAGCAGCTTGGAGGAGGCGGAGGAGGTGGCGCCGGCGAAGTCACCGGCGTCGACCAGCGCCACCCGCAGACCGGACTGCGCGGCGTGCCAGGCGGTGGAGATGCCCAGGATGCCGCCGCCGATCACGAGGAGGTCGTACGACGCCTTGGCGAGCTGCTCCCGGGTCTCGGCTCGGCTCGGGTTCGAGCCGGAGGCCGGGTGGGTGCCCAGGGCAGGCACGGTCTGGAGGGTGGGCTGACTGGTCATGTGCGGTTCTTACTCCTCATCAGAGCTGTGAGCGGGGGGTCGCTTCAGCTCTCGTCCTCGATCCAGCCCATGGTCCGCTCGACGGCCTTGAGCCAGGTCTTGTACTCACGGTCGCGGGTGTCCGCGTCCATGCGGGGGGTCCATTCGGCGGCCCGGCGCCAGTTGGCGCGCAGGTCGTCGGTGTTGGTCCAGAAGCCGACGGCGAGGCCGGCGGCGTAGGCGGCGCCGAGGCAGGTCGTCTCGGCGACCATCGGGCGCACCACGGGGGCGTCCAGGAAGTCCGAGAGGGTCTGCATCAGCAGGTTGTTGGAGGTCATGCCGCCGTCGACCTTGAGGGCCGCGAGCTCGACACCGGAGTCCTTCGTCATGGCGTCGGTGATCTCACGGGTCTGCCAGGCCGTGGCCTCCAGGACGGCGCGCGCGAGGTGCGCCTTGGTGACGTACCGGGTGAGGCCGGCGATCACACCGCGGGCGTCGGAGCGCCAGTGCGGGGCGAACAGGCCGGAGAAGGCCGGGACGAAGTAGGCGCCGCCGTTGTCCTCGACGGACAGGGCGAGCGTCTCGATCTCGGCGGCGGTGGAGATGAGGCCCATCTGGTCGCGCATCCACTGCACCAGCGAACCCGTGACCGCGATCGAGCCCTCCAGGGCGTAGACCGGGGCCTGCTCGCCGATGCGGTAGCCGACCGTGGTGAGCAGGCCCGAGTACGAGTTGATGATCTTCTCGCCGGTGTTCATCAGCATGAACGTGCCGGTGCCGTAGGTCGACTTGGCCTCGCCCTCGGAGAAGCAGGTCTGGCCGAAGAGGGCCGCCTGCTGGTCGCCGAGCGCGGAGGCGACCGGGATGCCGCCGAGCAGCTCGCCGAGCGGGCCGCCGGTGACCTCGCCGTAGACCTCGGCGGAGGAGCGGATCTCGGGGAGCATCTGGAGCGGGACGCCGATGGACTCGGCGATCTTGTCGTCCCACGCGAGGGTGTGCAGGTTCATCAGCATCGTGCGCGACGCGTTCGTCACGTCCGTGACGTGCCGGCCGCCGTCGACGCCGCCCGTCAGGTTCCAGATGACCCAGCTGTCCATCGTGCCGAACAGGATGTCGCCGCGCTCGGCGCGCTCGCGCAGGCCCTCGACGTTGTCGAGCAGCCAGCGCGCCTTGGGTCCGGCGAAGTAGGACGCGAGCGGCAGGCCGGTCTCGCGGCGGAAGCGGTCCTGGCCGACGTTGCGGCCGAGCTCCTTGCAGAGCGCGTCGGTGCGGGTGTCCTGCCAGACGATCGCGTTGTGGACCGGCTCGCCGGTGTTCTTGTCCCACAGCAGCGTCGTCTCACGCTGGTTGGTGATGCCGATGGCCTTGATGTCGTCGCGCGTGATGCCCGCCTTGGCGATGGCGCTCGCGACGACCTCCTGGACGTTCGTCCAGATCTCGTTCGCGTCGTGCTCCACCCAGCCCGGCTTGGGGAAGATCTGCTCGTGCTCCTTCTGGTCGACGGAGACGATGCGGCCGTCGCGGTCGAAGACGATGCAGCGGCTGGAGGTGGTGCCCTGGTCGATGGCGGCGATGAAGGGGCCTGCGGTGTGGGCGTCGGTCACTGTGTGCTCCTGGGGCGTTTTCCGTGGTTATGGGGCTTGACGAACGGCGTTCGCCGAGAGTTTCGATACTCCGTAGCTCGTACGAGTGAAACCCTCGGGCGGCTTCTTTAAGCGAACGCGACGTTGTAGATGCCTGCCGCGATGGCGCCGCCGATCAGCGGGCCGACCACCGGGATCCAGGCGTAGCTCCAGTCGGAACCACCCTTGTTGGGCAGGGGGAGCAGGGCGTGCACGATGCGCGGACCGAGGTCACGGGCCGGGTTGATCGCGTAGCCGGTCGGACCGCCGAGCGACAGGCCGATCGCGACCACCACGAGGGCGGTGATGAGAGCGCCCAGGGTGCCGAGACCCTTGCCGCTGTCGTTGAGCCCCTGGGTGAGGACCGCCAGCACCAGCACGATCGTGCCGATGATCTCCGTGGCGAGGTTCTGCCAGACGACGCGGATCTCCGGGCCGGTGGAGAAGATGCCGAGCACCGGGCCGGCCCCGCGCTCCTGCGCCTCGACGGCCTTGGCCTGGCCGGGCTCGCCGACGATCTCACGGTCGGTGAGGTGCGCGTGGAACTGGCCGTAGTAGGCGACCCAGACGAGCGTCGCGCCGATCATGGCGCCCAGCAGCTGACCGCCCCAGTACTCGGGGACGGTGCTCCAGTCGTCGTTCTTGATGGCGAGCGCGAGGGTCACGGCCGGGTTGAGATGCGCGCCGGAGAGCGGCGCGGAGGTGTAGACGGCCGTCAGAACGGCGAAACCCCACCCGAAGGTGATGGCGAGCCAGCCGGCGCCTCGGGCCTTGGAGGCCTTCAGCGTGACGGCGGCGCACACGCCACCGCCGAGCAGGATGAGTATGGCGGTACCGATGGTCTCGCCGATGAAGATGTCGGAGCTGGACACCCGCGACTCCTTTGTCCTTCGTCCAGGGGAAGCCGAACCCCGGGTCCCTCCGGGGGTTCCGCGCCGCCCTCGGGGGATGAGAGCGATGTTCGGCCCTTGGCACTGTCACACTCTAGCGCGTATTGCCGGTAGGTGTTCGACAATGTCGACCGATGGACGGGAGTCTTGCTCCGGCGTTACGCGCACGTCAAGAGTTCTGTTATCGAAAACACGATCGTTATTGATAGTCATGGGTTATCGATCTTCGCGAGGTCGGCCCACGTCTGACCCGATATCGACCGCTGCGTCCCGTTCTGGGCTCAGGGTATGCCGAGAGCCGGAACGCCGCCCGACGTCCCGGTGAGCTCTCACGAACTTCTCAGCAGGCCCTATACGTCCCGCAAGCCCCGCAGGGGCCCGATCAGAACCGCCCGGCGCCCAGATCCCGCGATACCGCGCGGGCGCAGTCCCGCACCGAGGCGATCAGCTCCGGCCGCAGCTCGCCGTCCCGGCACAGCCGCTCCACGGCCCCCGTGATGCCGACCGCGCCGACCGGCATGCTGCGCCGGTCGTGGATCGGCGCCGCGATCGACGCGACGCCCTCCCAGGTCTCCTCCACGTCGGCCGCATAACCCCGCGCGCGCGTGAGGTCGAGGATCTGCTCGAACGCCTTCGGCTCGCACACCGTGCGGTCCGTGAACGACCTGCGCTCGGTCTCCAGCGCCTCGCTGTGCGCGACCGGGTCGTAGGCGGAGAGGACCTTGCCCAGCGCCGTGGAGTGCAGCGGCTGCATCCCGCCGATCTCCAGGACCTGCCGGCTGTCGTCGGGCCGGAAGACGTGGTGCACGATCAGCACGCCCTGCTGGTGCAGCACCCCCAGGTGCACGCTCTCACCGCTCGCGCGCGCGAGGTCGTCGGTCCATACGAGGGCCCGCGCGCGCAGCTCGTGGACGTCCAGGTAGGTCGTCCCCAGGCGCAGCAGCTCGGCGCCCAGCTGGTAGCGGCCGGAGATGTCGTCCTGCTCGACGAACCCCTCCTGCTGGAGGGTGCGCAGGATGCCGTGGGCCGTGCCCTTGGCGAGGCCGAGGGCCGAGGCGATGTCCGACAGGCCGAGCCGCCGCTCGCCGCCCGCGAGGAGCCGCAGCATCGCGGCCGCCCGTTCGAGCGACTGGATGTTCCGTGCCATTGCCGTCCTGCCTCCGTCCCCTTCGACCGGTGTCCGGTCCGGCCCCGGCCGGCGCCCACCGGCCGCTTCCGGTACCGCTCGCGTCCCTGTGATCCACTTGCGCAGCCACCGTTCGGCAATGTCGAACACTACCGGTCGATGTCGACCTGCCGCCAATGGTCGGTCACCACACGTTGCCCAACGCGCCATCCCGCACAAAGTGACGGCCCTTCACACGCCACCGCGACCCGCCTCGGCGGACACCAGTCTGAGCCCCCGCCCCGCGCCCCCGGTCACCGCCCCCACCTGCGACGACACCGGCCCCCATCCGGCCGGAACCCGCCCCCGCCGCCGCCCCCGCGCAACGCCCCGGCCGCCCTGTCCGAAAACCGACACACCATTCCGTCCCGTGGGACGCCCTGCCGCCAGAGGCCTCCTCACCGCTACCCTGGGCCACGTGCGCCTTCCCCGGGGCACAGCCGTGAGCCCTGCGCCCACGGCCGTCCGCCCGGGAGCCGCCGCGAAGCCGACAGCCGTCGCACCCGAGGGAGCCCTTACATGGCCTCTGTGCCGCCGACCCCTTCCGCCGACAGCCGGACCCGTGTGTCCGCGCTCAGAGAGGCGCTCGCCACCCGCGTGGTGGTCGCAGACGGCGCCATGGGCACCATGCTCCAGGCCCAGGACCCCACCATGGAGGACTTCCAGGACCTCGAAGGCTGCAACGAGATCCTCAACGTCACCCGCCCGGACATCGTCCGCTCCGTCCACGAGGCCTACTTCGACGCCGGCGTCGACTGCGTCGAGACCAACACCTTCGGCGCCAACTTCGCCGCCCTCGCCGAGTACGACATCCCCGAGCGCGTCCACGAGCTGTCCGAGTCCGGCGCCCGTATCGCCCGCGAGACCGCCGACGCCTACACCGCGCGCGACGGCCGCGGCCGATGGGTCCTCGGCTCCATCGGCCCCGGTACAAAACTGCCGACCCTCGGTCACGTCGGCTACACCACCATCCGCGACGCCTTCCAGCGCAACGCCGAGGGCCTCATCGAGGGCGGCGCCGACGCCCTCATCGTCGAGACCACCCAGGACCTGCTCCAGACCAAGGCCGCCGTCATCGGCGCCCAGCGCGCCCGCGCGTCGGCCGGGATCGACGTACCGATCATCGTCTCCGTCACCGTCGAGACCACCGGCACCATGCTGCTCGGCTCCGAGATCGGGGCCGCGCTCACCGCGCTGGAGCCGCTCGGCATCGACATGATCGGCATGAACTGCGCCACCGGGCCCGCCGAGATGAGCGAGCACCTGCGCTATCTCGCCCGCAACGCGCGCATCCCCCTGTCGTGCATGCCGAACGCCGGTCTCCCCGTCCTCGGCAAGGACGGCGCCAGCTACCCCCTCACCCCCGCCGAACTCGCCGACGCCCACGAGAACTTCGTCCGCGACTACGGCCTCAGCCTCATCGGCGGCTGCTGCGGCACCACCCCCGAACACCTGCGCCAGCTCGTCCAGCGCGTCCAGGGCGTCACCCCCACCGAGCGGCAGCCGCGCCCCGAGCCCGGCGCCGCCTCGCTCTACCAGCCCGTGCCGTTCCGCCAGGACACCTCCTACCTCGCCATCGGCGAACGCACCAACGCCAACGGTTCGAAGAAGTTCCGCGAGGCCATGCTGGAGGCCCGCTGGGACGACTGCGTGGAGATCGCCCGCGAGCAGATCCGCGAAGGCGCCCACATGCTGGACCTCTGCGTGGACTACGTCGGCCGCGACGGCGTCGCCGACATGGAGGAACTCGCAGGCCGCCTCGCCACCGCCTCCACCCTGCCGATCGTCCTGGACTCCACCGAGGTCGACGTCATCCAGGCGGGACTTGAGAAGCTCGGCGGGCGCGCGGTCATCAACTCCGTCAACTACGAGGACGGCGACGGCCCCGAGTCCCGCTTCGCCAAGGTCAGCGCGCTGGCCCGGGAACACGGCGCCGCCCTCATCGCCCTCACCATCGACGAAGAGGGCCAGGCCCGCACCCCGGAGAAGAAGGTCGAGATCGCCCAGCGGCTGATCACCGACCTCACCGCCAACTGGGGCATCCTCGAGTCCGACATCCTCATCGACACCCTGACCTTCACCATCTGCACCGGCCAGGAGGAGTCCCGCGGCGACGGCATCGCCACCATCGAGGCCATCCGCGAGCTGAAGCGCCGCCACCCGGACGTCCAGACCACCCTCGGCCTGTCCAACATCTCCTTCGGCCTCAACCCCGCCGCCCGCATCCTCCTGAACTCCGTCTTCCTCGACGAGTGCGTCAAGGCCGGCCTGGACTCCGCCATCGTCCACGCCAGCAAGATCCTCCCCATCGCCCGCTTCACCGAGGAAGAGGTGCGGACCGCCCTCGACCTCATCCACGACAAGCGCGCCGAGGGCTACGACCCGCTCCAGAAGCTGATGGCCCTCTTCGAGGGCGCCACCGCCAAGTCCCTCAAGGCCGGCAAGGCCGAGGAACTCGCCGCGCTGCCCCTGGAGGAACGCCTCAAGCGGCGCATCATCGACGGCGAGAAGAACGGCCTCGAAGCCGACCTCGACGAAGCCCTCCAGACCCGCCCCGCCCTCGACATCGTCAACGACACCCTCCTCGACGGCATGAAGGTCGTCGGCGAGCTCTTCGGCTCAGGCCAGATGCAGCTGCCGTTCGTCCTCCAGTCCGCCGAGGTCATGAAGACCGCGGTCGCCCATCTCGAACCGCACATGGAGAAGTCGGACAGCGAGGGCAAGGGCACCATCGTCCTCGCCACCGTCCGCGGTGACGTCCACGACATCGGCAAGAACCTCGTCGACATCATCCTGTCCAACAACGGCTACAACGTCGTCAACCTCGGCATCAAGCAGCCCGTCTCCGCGATCCTCGAAGCCGCCGAGGAACACAAGGCCGACGTCATCGGCATGTCAGGACTCCTCGTGAAATCCACCGTGATCATGAAGGAGAACCTGGAGGAGCTCAACAGCCGCGGCCTCGCCGCCAGTTACCCCGTCATCCTCGGCGGCGCCGCCCTCACCCGCGCCTACGTCGAACAGGACCTCCACGAGATCTACCAGGGCGAGGTCCGCTACGCCCGCGACGCCTTCGAGGGACTGCGCCTCATGGACGCCCTCATCGGCGTCAAGCGCGGCGTCCCCGGCGCCGCCCTCCCCGAGCTGAAACAGCGCCGGGTCCGCCCCGCCGGCGCCGCCGCCGCGGTGGCCGAGGAGCGCCCCGAGGAAGGGCACGTACGCTCCGACGTCGCCACCGACAACCCCGTACCCGCGCCGCCCTTCCAGGGCACCCGCATCATCAAGGGCATCCCGCTCAAGGACTACGCCAGCTGGCTCGACGAAGGCGCCCTCTTCAAGGGCCAGTGGGGCCTCAAGCAGGCCCGCGCCGGCGACGGACCCACCTACGAGGAGCTCGTCGAGAACGAGGGCCGGCCCCGGCTGCGCGGCCTCATCGACCGGCTCCAGACCGACAACCTCCTCGAAGCCGCCGTCGTCTACGGCTACTTCCCCTGCGTCTCCAAGGACGACGACCTCATCGTCCTCGACGACCAGGGCAACGAGCGCACCCGCTTCACCTTCCCCCGCCAGCGCCGGGGCCGCCGCCTGTGCCTCGCCGACTTCTTCCGGCCCGAGGAGTCCGGCGAGACCGACGTCGTCGGCTTCCAGGTCGTCACCGTCGGCAACCGCATCGGCGAGGAGACCGCCAAGCTCTTCGAGGCCAACGCCTACCGCGACTACCTCGAACTGCACGGCCTCTCCGTCCAGTTGGCCGAGGCCCTCGCCGAGTACTGGCACGCCCGCGTCCGCGCCGAACTCGGCTTCGCCGCCGAGGACCCCGCCGACATCACCGACATGTTCGACCTCAAGTACCGCGGCGCCCGCTTCTCCCTCGGCTACGGTGCCTGCCCCAACCTCGAGGACCGCGCCAAGATCGCCGAACTCCTCCAGCCCGAACGCATCGGCGTCCACCTTTCCGAGGAGTTCCAGCTCCACCCCGAGCAGTCCACCGACGCCATCGTCATCCACCACCCCGAGGCCAAGTACTTCAACGCGCGATAAAAAACGCGCGCCGACCGCCCGAGTCGTACACTGGTCGGTCCACCGCAGGCCGGTCGCCTCTCCGCGTGAACGCGGAGTCGTGACCGGCCTGCTCGTCCCTCACGGCCGGCACGAAGGCCAGCAAGGAGGCAGTGGATGACCAGTACGGTCCCCGCGCCCGCAACCCGCACCGCCGAAGGCTCCGCCCTCCAGGCCGTCCTCCTCGACATGGACGGCACCCTGGTGGACACCGAGGGCTTCTGGTGGGACGTCGAGGTGGAGATCTTCAAGAAGCTCGGCCACACCCTGGACGACTCCTGGCGGCACATCGTCGTCGGCGGCCCCATGACCCGCAGCGCCGGCTTCCTCATCGAGGCCACCGGCGCCGACATCACCCTCGCCGAGCTGAGCGTCCTGCTCAACGACGGTTTCGAGGAGCGCATCGGCCAGAGCCTGCCGCTCATGCCCGGCGCTGCCCGCCTGCTCGCCGAACTCGCCGCCCACGACATCCCCACCGCCCTCGTCTCCGCCTCCCACCGGCGCATCATCGACCGCGTCCTCACCTCCCTCGGCCCCCAGCACTTCCGCCTCACCGTCGCCGGCGACGAGGTCCCGCGCACCAAGCCGCACCCCGACCCCTACCTCGCCGCCGCCGCCGGACTCGGCGCCGATCCGGCCAGATGCGCCGTCATCGAGGACACCGCCACCGGAGTCGCCGCCGCCGAGGCCGCCGGCTGCCAGGTCGTCGCCGTCCCCTCCACCACCCCCATCGCCCCCGCCGCGCGCCGCACGGTCGTGTCCTCCCTGGAACACGTCGACCTGACATTTCTGCGCGCCCTCATGACCGGCTGACAGAAAAACCCCACATCAGCCCGGAAATTCACAGCGACCCCCGGCCGTGAATTCCCGATCATGAGCCGGCGGCCGAATTCCGCCCCCACCAGGAATGTGACGTTCCCCACTTCCTGGCGGGCCCCGGCGCGCCCCCATGCCCCACCGGACACGGCCCCACCCCGCCTTTGTGTCCCGATTGATGGAACACCGCACCAAACATTCCGAGCCCGATTCTCCACTCCGTCCGCAAACGGCTCCACAGGGTGAGCGGCATTCCCTTCCCGAACCCGCGAACAGACTTGCGAACGCGCACTAATCTCGACGCTTGAACCCACCGGTAACGCGTTACCCGAGACCGAGGCGAGCGAGCCGCGCACAGCCCAGGAGAAGCCCGCGCATGAACCGCAGGACACCGGCGATCCCCGCCCTCGCCGCACTCCTGGCCCCCATGCTCGCGGCCTGCGGCGGCAGCGGCGACCCACAGGCGGACACCCCCGTCCGCGTCGGCACCACCGACCGCGTCACCGCCACCCAGGACGCCCCCGCCCCCCTCGACCCCGCCTACGCCTACGACGCCGGCAGCTGGAACATCCTGCGCCAGACCCTCCAGACCCTCATGGCCCAGCCCAAGGGCGACGGCGACCTCGTCCCCGAAGCGGCCAAGTCCTGCGGATTCACCGACACCGGCAGCGAGCGCTACGCCTGCACCCTGCGCGAAGGCCTCACCTTCGCCGACGGCACCCCCGTCACCGCCGAAGCCGTCAAGTTCTCCGTCGACCGCGCCCTCGCGCTCAAGGCCGACTCCGGCGTCGCGGCGCTGCTCAACACCATCGACACCGTCGAGACCCAGGGCACCGACCAGGTCGTCTTCCACCTCAGGACCGCCGACGCCACCTTCCCCTACAAGCTGTCCACCCCGGTCGCCGGCATCGTCAACCCCGCCGACTACCGCGCCGACACCTTCCGCGAAGGCTTCGCCGTCGACGGCTCCGGCCCCTACATCCTCAAGGCCGAGACCGACGGCGACCGGATCACCAGAGCCGTCCTCACCAAGAACCCCCGCTACACCGGCACCTTCAAGGTCGCGAGCGACCGCGTCGACCTCGTCACCTACGACGACGCGGACGCCATGGACACCGCCCTGACGAAGGGCGACCTCGACGTCATGACCCGCACCATGACACCCCGCCAGATCGACAAGTACGCCGCCGCCCCCGCCGGGAACGGCATCGACCTCGTCGACCTCTCCGGCCTGGAGATCCGCTACCTCGTCTTCGACACCACCGCACCCCCCGTCGACAACAAAGCCGTCCGCCAGGCGATCGCCCAGCTCGTCGACCGCGAAGCCCTCGTCGCCGCCGTCTACGGCAGCCAGGCAGACCCCCTCTACTCGCTCGTCCCCAACAGCGTCGCCAACCACTCCAACGCCTTCTTCAACCGCTACGGCGACCCCGACCCGGTCAAAGCGAGAACGCTCCTCGATCAGGCGAAAGTTCCCGTCCCGGTGAAACTCACCCTGAACTACACCACCGACCACTACGGCCCTGCCACCAAGCAGGAGTTCACCGAGCTCCAGAGACAGCTGAACGCGAGCGGCCTGTTCGAGGTCACCCTCCAGGGCGCCCCCTGGGACACCTACGTCCCGGCCGCCCGCAAAGGCACCTACGCCGCCTACGGCATGGGCTGGTTCCCCGACTTCCCCGACCCCGACAACTTCCTCGCCCCCTTCCTGGACCGGGACAACTTCCTGGGCTCCCCCTACGTCAACCCCGAGATCACCGACACCCTGATCCCCCAGTCCCGCCGTGCCGCCGACCGCAAGGCCGCCGCGAAACCCCTGAACACCATCCAGACCCTGCTCGCCGAGGACGTCCCCGTCCTCCCCCTCTGGCAGGGCAAACAGTACGTCGCGGCCCACGACGACATCACCGGCACCGCGTACGCCCTCAACTCCTCGGCCACCCTGCGCCTGTGGGAGCTGGGCAGAGGCGCCCACTGACCCCAAACGACGACAAGGCACGCACACGTGAACAAGCGCACCCAGTGGCCGGTCCTGCCGATCGTGGCAGGCCTCGCCTCCGGACTGTTGACCGGCTGCGGCTCGGAGAGCGGCAGCTCCGGAAGCAGCGGCTCCTCGGTGGTCATGGGGATGTCCGACGACGTCCTCGCCACCGACCCCGCCTCGGGCTACGACCCCGGCTCCTGGCTGCTGTTCAACAACGTCTTCCAGTCCCTCCTCGCCTTCCCCAAGGGCGGCACCGACCCCGAACCGGACGCCGCCAAAGAGTGCACCTTCACCGACACCGCCACCCAGGTCTACGAGTGCACCCTCAAAGACGGCCTGAGATTCAGCAACGGCGACTCCCTCACCTCGGAAGACGTCAAGTTCTCCCTCGACCGCACGCTGAAGATCAACGACGAGAACGGCCCCGCGATCATGTTCCCCATGCTGGACAGGATCGAGACCCCCGACAAACACACCGTCGTCTTCCGCCTCAAGGTCCCCGACGCCACCTTCCCCAGCAAACTCGCCTCCGGCGCCGGCGCCATCGTCGACCACAAGCAATATGACGGAAACGCCCTGCGCAAAGACGGCAAAGCGGTCGGCTCGGGCCCCTACAAACTCGACTCCTTCAGCGACGGACAAGCCGTTTTCTCCGCCAACGAGAACTACAAGGGCAACGTCAAGCGCAAGAACTCCGGCGTCACCCTCAAGTTCTTCCACGGCGACCAGGCCGCCCTCAAAAAAGCCCTCCTCGACGGCAAAATAGACATCGCCTACCGGGGCCTCACCGCCGCCGACATCACCGACGTCCAGCACAACGCCAGCAAAGAAGTCGAAGTCGTCGAAGGCAGCAGCGCCGAGGTCCAGCACCTCGTCTTCAACATGGACGACCCCGTCGCCGGCAAACTCCCCGTCCGCCAGGCCATCGCGTACCTCATCGACCGCGACGCGCTCATCAAGGACGTCTACCAGGGCACCGCCGACCCCCTCTACTCGATCATCCCGGCCGGTATCACCGGCCACAACACCGCCTTCTTCGACCGCTACGGCGCCCGCCCCTCCAAGACCAAAGCCGAGGCGGCCCTGCGCGAGGGCGGCATCACCGACAAGGTCAAACTGACTCTCTGGTCCACGCCGTCCCGCTACGGCCCCGCGACCGACCAGGAGCTGAAGACGATCGCCGCCCAGCTGAACGCGAGCGGCCTCTTCGACGCCGACGTCAGATCCGTCGCCTACGACCAGTACGAGAAGGACATCGCGGCCGGCAAATACGGCGTCTACGTCAAGGGCTGGGTCCCCGACTACCCCGACGCCGACAACTTCACCGCCCCCTTCTTCGGCACCGGGAACGTCCTCGGCAACAACTACGCCAACGAGACGATCACCGGCAGCCTCATCCCGCGCACCGCGGCCCAGACCAACCGCGGCAACACCGACCGCGACTACGGCGAACTCCAGGACATCGTCGCCGCCCAACTCCCCATCCTGCCGGTCTGGCAGGCGAAGCAGTATGCGGTGACCCGGGAGAACGTCTATGGCCTCGAGTACTGCTTGGACGCGTCGACGGTCTTCCGTTTTTGGGAACTGAGCAAGGGCTGATAGGGGACGGGGGGGGAAGGGTGCCTCCTTGGGTGGGGGCGCCCTGAGTCTGTGCGGGGGCCGGGTGGTGGGCCGGGGGCCCTGTACGGGGGCTGGGCGGCCGAGGGGCTGTGCGGGGCTGGGGCGGTGAGTTGAGGGCTTGTACGGGGGCTGGGGTGGTGGGCCGGGGGCCTGTACGGGAGGTGGGCGGTGAGCTGGTGGCCTGTACGGGAGGTGGGCGGTGAGCCGGGGCTTGTACGGGAGGTGGGCGGCCGGGCGTGAGCCGAGATGAGGGTGAGGCGGCCGCGAACCCCGGACCACCGCTGCCGCCCTCGGCCGGACTGCGGGCCACCGCCTCCCGTCGGGCTGCGGGCCGCCGCCCCCGGGGCCGGATTGTGGGCTGTTGCCTCCGCCGGACTGCTGCTGCCGCCCCCCCCCGGGCCGGACTGTGGGCTGCCGCCCCCGGCCAGACTGCTGCCGCCGCCTCCCGCAGGGTTACTGCTGCGCCCCCGGCCGCACCAGGCCGCTCTCGTACGCGTACACCGCCGCCTGTACCCGGTCCCGCAGCCCCAGCTTCGTCAGGACGTGGCCCACGTGGGTCTTCACGGTCGTCTCGCTGACGAACAGGTCGGCCGCGATCTCCGCGTTCGACAGGCCCCGGGCGACCAGCTTCAGGACCTCCACCTCACGGTCGGTGAGGGTGTGCAGGGTGTCGGGCATCGGGTCGTCGCCGGACGGCAGATGCGTGGCGTACTTGTCGAGCAGCCGGCGCGTGATGCTCGGCGCCAGCATCGCCTCGCCCGCGGCCACCACCCGGATCGCCTGCACCAGCTCGTTCGCCGGCGCGTCCTTCAGCAGGAACCCGCTGGCCCCCGCGCGCAGCGCCTCCACGACGTACTCGTCCAGGTCGAACGTCGTCAGCACCAGCACCTTCGCCGGACCGTCCCGCTCCGGACCCGTGATCTGCCGGGTCGCCTCCACCCCGTCCATCCGGGGCATCCGGATGTCCATCAGCACCACATCGGGCTGCAACGCCCGCACCTGGTCCAGCGCCTGGAGGCCGTCCCCGGCCTCGCCGACGACAGCGATGTCCTGCTCGGCCTCCAGAATCATCCGGAACCCGGTACGCAGCAGGGGCTGGTCGTCGACCAGTAGGACACGGATGGCCACGGTGAGTCTCCTTAGCTAGCCCGGCCCCATTCTGCCTTGCGCGAGCAGGGGGGACTCGCCCGGCTCCGGGCTGCGCCGGAGTGGGGGGCTCGCGTGACTCTGGGCTGCGCCGGCGGGGGGACTTACCTGGCCTCTGCTCTGTGCTGGCGGGGGGACGAGCGACTGTGCCCTGTGCCGGTACGGGGGACTCGCCCCGGCTATACCTTGCGCTGGATGGGGGACTCGTTCGGTGCTGCCCTGCATCGGGGGCTTGCTGGGCTGCGGGTTGTGCCGGTGCTGGAGACGCCTGGCTCTGCCTTGTGCTGGGGTAGGGGACTTGCTCGGTGCTGCTCCGTACCGGGGGCTTGCCCGGCTCCGGGCTGTGCCGGCGCTGGAGACTTGCCCGGCTCACCTTGCGTCAGCGCTGGAGATGCCTGGTTCTGCCTTGCGCTGGCCTCGGAGATACGCCCGGCTCCACTCCGCGCCGGCATCAGGGACTTGCCCGGTTCTACTCCGCGCCGGCATCGGGGACTTGCCCGGTTCGATTCTGCGCCGGTACTGAGGACCCGTCCGGCGCTGCTCTGTGCCGGTACGGGGACCCGCCTGGTTCTGCCCCGCGCCGGCACCGGAGATGCGTCGGCTCTACTCTGTGTCGGCACCGGAGACTCCCCCGGCCTCGGGGCGTCGGCCGGGGATCAGCTCGGTACGTCAGCCGGGCGTACCGGCAGTGGGTACGGCGGGGGAGTGCCTCCGAACTCCGGGCAGTGCGCTTGGTGATCGCACCAACCGCACAGCTTCGTCGGCCGGGGCCGCCAGTCCCCCGTCTCCGTCGCCAGCCGGATCGCCTCCCACAGCGCGAGCAGCTTGCGTTCGACGCGTTCGAGGTCGGCCGGTACGGGGTCGTACGTCCGGACCTCGCCGCTGCCCAGATACACCAGCTGCAACCGGCGCGGTACGACCTTCTTCAGCCGCCACACCACCAGCGCGTAGAACTTCATCTGGAACAGGGCGCCCTCCGCGTACTCCGGCCGCGGGGCCTTCCCTGTCTTGTAGTCGACGATCCGCACCTCGCCCGTGGGCGCCACGTCCACCCGGTCGATGATCCCGCGCAGCGTCAGCCCCGACTCCAGCTCGGCCTCCACGAACAGCTCCCGCTCGGCCGGCTCCAGCCGCGTCGGATCCTCCAGCGTGAACCACCGCTCGACCAGCCGCTCGGCCTCTCCCAGCCACGCCGCCAGCCGCTCCCCGTCCGGATCGTCGGCGAACAGCTCCCCGACCTCCGGCCGGCTCTCCCGCAGCCGCTCCCACTGCCCCGGCACCAGCCCCTTGGCCCGCGGCACGGTCCGCTCCCCGGCGGGCGCGTCAAACAGCCGCTCCAGCACGGAATGCACCAACGTCCCCCGAGTAGCCGCCGCACTCGGCTTCTCCGGCAACCGATCAATGACCCGGAACCGATAGAGCAAGGGGCACTGCATGAAGTCCCCGGCTCGGGAGGGGGAGAGGGAGGTGGGGGAGGAGGGGGAGCGGGTGGGGGAGGGGACGGGGGCACTGCTGGGGGCGCCAGGGACGTTGGGGCTGCTGGGGTTGTCAGGGCCACCAGAGCCAACGGGACTGACGGAGCTTGCGGGGTCGCCGGAGTTGCCGGGGTTGCTGGAGCTGGCGGAGCCGTCGGAGCTGCTGGGGTTGCTAGGGGCAGCGGGGCCACCGGAGCCGCCAACTCTGGCGGAGTTGCTGGGGCTGGCAGGGCCACCAGGGCCAGCGGAGCTTTCGGGGCTGCCGGAGCTTTTGGAGCCGCTGGAGTTGACGGGGCTGTCGGAGCTGGCGAGGCTGTCGGAGTTGCCAGGGACGGCGGGGGCACCGGAGCTGCCAGCCCTGGCGGAGTCGTTGGGGTTGTCAGGACCACCAGGACTACCAGGGCCGCCGGAGGCGTCGGGGCAGGTGGAACTTTCGGGGTCACCGGAGTCGCCGGGGCTGCTGGAGCCGTCGGAGCCGTCGGATTTTTCGGACCCGCTGAAGCTGCCGGGGTCGTCGGAACTGGCGGGGCTGCTGGAGTCGTTGGAGCTGCCGGAGCTGCCGGAGCTGCCGGAGCTGCCGGAGCTGCCGGAGTCGTCGGAGCAGCTGGGGTCGTCGCTCTTGCCGAAGCCCTTGCCCTCGGCGGAGCCGGAAGCGGAAGAGGTCTCGTTGGAGTCGGTCGCGGGGCTGGAGTCGGCTTCGGCGGCGAGGTCAGCCGTGGCGTGGGCGGAAGCGTCGGCGTCGTTCGCAGCAGATCCGTCGGCCGAGGCAGAGCCGTCTGCGTCGATCGCAGCGCTGGAGTCGCCCCCGGCGTGAGCGTCGGCGTCGGTCGCGGCAGACCCGTCGGTCGCGGCAGACCCGTCGGCGTCGGTCCCGGCAGAGCCGTCCGTCACGGCGCCCGGCGTATCCGTCTCGCCCACCCCCACCCCACCCGGCACACACTCCCGCGCACGCCCGCCACCGGACCCCCGCACCACACCCTCGCTGCTGCTCTCCATGCCCCAGACCATACGGCCCGCCACTGACAGTGACCCACTCCCGGCCCCAGCCCCGCGACGGGCGGGCGAACACAGGGGGTGCCGGGGCGGAACGCGTCCCGGCGGCCGCATACCATCGGTCAAAGACCCTTCCGCCCGGCTGGAGCGGGAGACGCTTCGATCGAGGGGACACCGTGGTGGAAAGCGGCGGGAGCGGGAGGCCACGGCCGGACGACGAACAGCCGGCCGACCCCTCCACCAACCCTGCGCCCCAGCCCGCCCCCGAGCCCGGCAAACCGAAAACCTCGGCAGCCCAGCCGGACGCCCCTGTGCCCCAGCCGGAACAGCCAGAAGCCCCGGTGACTCAGCCGACGTCTCCGGCAGCCCAGCCCGAAGCGTCGGCGACCCAGCCCGAATTCCCGGCAGCCCAGCCAGAAGCCCCAGCAGTTCAGCCCGAGGCGTCGGTACCCCAGCCCGAACCCCCGGCAGCCCAGTCGGCAGCCTCGGCAGGCCAGCCGGAAATCTCGGCAGGCCAGCCAGGGGTGCCGGCAGCTCAGCCGGATGCGTCGGTGACTCAGCCGACAGCCTCGGCAGCCCAGCCCGAGCCCCCTGTGACCCGCCCAGAGCCCCCAGCCTCCCCGGCAGCCGCGGAACCGGCCGGCACGGAGAAGAAGGCAACCGGCGAGGGAGCGCAGCAGCCTCAACCCGCGCAGACCCCTCAGCCTGCACAGACCTCCCAGCCCGCGCAGCCCCCCCAGTTCGCGAAAGCTCCCGAGCCCGCGCCGCAGACCTCCCAGCCTGCGAAGGCTTCCCAGCCCTCCCAGCCCGCGCAGCCCCCCCACCTCGCGAAAGCCCCCGAGCCCGCGCCGCAGACCCCTCAGCGCACGCAGCCCCCCGCCCCCGCGAAGGCACCCCAGCTCACGAAAACCCCCGACACCCCCGAGCCATCCGCCTCCGCCCCCACCCACGACCTCCACCCCGGCCACGCACACGCCCACACCGACCCCGGCGACCCCCCCGGCAACGGCAAACCCCGCCCGCAAAAACCCCCCACCGAACCCCGCGGCGGCATCCTCATGGGACGCCCCTTCGGAGTCCCCGTCTACGTCGCCCCCAGCTGGTTCCTCGTCGCCGCGCTCATCACCTGGGTGTTCGGCGGCCAACTCGACCGAGTCCTGCCCGAACTGGGGTTCGCCCGGTATCTCGTGGCGCTGTTCTTCGCCGTCGCCTTCTACGCGTCCGTACTGGTCCACGAACTCGCCCACACGGTCGCCGCACTCCGCTTCAAACTCCCCGTCCGCCGCATCCAGCTCCAATTCTTCGGCGGCGTCTCCGAGATCGAGAAAGAAGCCGAGACCCCGGGCCGCGAATTCGTGCTCGCGTTCGTCGGCCCGCTGCTCTCCCTGGTCCTCGCCGGACTCTTCTACCTCGCGATGCAGCCCGTGGACCCCGGCACGGTCCCCGGCGTCCTCCTCGCGGGCCTGATGATCTCCAACCTGATCGTCGCCATCTTCAACCTCCTGCCCGGCCTCCCCCTCGACGGCGGACGCATGCTCCGCGCGGTCGTCTGGAAGATCACCGGAAAGCCGATGAGCGGTACGATCGCCGCCGCCTGGGTCGGCCGCGCCCTGGCCGTCTCCGTCCTCATCGGACTGCCCCTGCTCACCCAGTCCGGCGCCCTCGGCACGACCGCGGAAGACAGCGTCGGCATGGACACCGTCACCGACGCCCTCCTGGCCGCGATCCTCGCCGCGATCATCTGGACCGGCGCGGGGAACAGCCTGCGCATGGCCCGGCTGCGCGAACACCTCCCGGAGTTGCGCGCCCGCAACCTGACCCGCCGCGCGGTGCCCGTCGAGAACGACACCCCGCTGTCCGAGGCCCTGCGCCGCGCCAACGCCGCCGGCGCCCGCGCCCTGGTCGTCGTCGACGCCCACGGGGAACCGCTCTCCCTGGTCCGCGAGGCAGCTATCGTCGGCATCCCCGAGCACCGCCGCCCCTGGGTCGCCGTCAGCGGTCTCGCCCAGGACCTCACCGACGGTATGCGCGTCTCCGCCGAACTCGCGGGCGAAGACCTCCTCGACGCCCTGCGCGCCGCCCCGGCCACCGAGTACCTGGTCGTCGAGGACACCGGCGAGATCTACGGCGTCCTGTCCGCCGCCGACGTCGAGCGCGCCTTCGTGAAGGCCATGGCCCGCCCCAGCTGACCGTGGTCGGGCGGCCCCCGAAACGCCGGTAGGCTGGTCACATGTCCGAACCGACCGGTGCCGCCCGCAGGCGCGGGCCCTTCAAGGTCGGGGACCAGGTTCAGCTGACCGACCCCAAGGGCCGCCACTACACGTTCACGCTCGAGGCCGGGAAGAACTTCCACACCCACAAGGGTTCCTTCCCGCACGACGAACTGATCGGCGCACCCGAGGGCAGCGTTGTCCGCACCACCGGGAACGTCGCCTACCTCGCGCTGCGCCCCCTGCTCCCCGACTACGTCCTTTCCATGCCCCGCGGGGCAGCCGTCGTCTACCCCAAGGACGCGGGGCAGATCCTCTCCTTCGCGGACATCTTCCCCGGCGCCCGCGTCGTCGAGGCCGGCGTCGGCTCCGGGTCGCTCAGCAGCTTCCTGCTGCGCGCCGTCGGCGACCAGGGCATGCTGCACTCCTACGAGCGCCGCGAGGACTTCGCCGACATCGCCCGGCAGAACGTGGAGCGCTACTTCGGCGGCCCGCACCCCGCCTGGCAGCTCACCGTCGGTGACCTCCAGGACAACCTGTCCGACACCGACGTCGACCGCGTCATCCTCGACATGCTCGCGCCCTGGGAGTGCCTCGACGCCGTCTCCAAGGCGCTCGTCCCCGGCGGCATCCTCTGCGCCTACGTCGCCACCACCACCCAGCTCGCCCGGACCGTCGAGTCGATCCGCGAGATCGGCTGCTTCAACGAGCCGACGGCCTGGGAGACGATGATCCGCAACTGGCACATCGAGGGGCTCGCCGTCCGTCCGGATCACCGGATGATCGGCCACACCGGGTTCCTGCTCACCGCCCGCCGCCTGGCCGACGGGGTGGAGCCGCCCATGCGCCGGCGCCGTCCGGCCAAGGGCGCGTACGGCGAGGACTACACGGGCCCCAACGCCGACGCCGGCGAACGCTGACCCTGGCGGCCCTGTGCCGCGTACAACGACACCACGCCGTGGCGAAGTTCCCGCAGATCCCCAGGGAACTCCGCCACGGCATCGTCGTATTGACACCCTGTACGACCGCGCACCCCGGCGTTCCGCCGCTCCTCCTCATGTGGCACGATGCTGGGCACTCCCCCCTCCGCAGCCGGCCCCGCCCCTTTTTCGGCACAGCCCTCACAGGAGACGCGCTCAACGTGCAGCACCCCGTCGTCCCGGAACTGGCCCACACGCACACCCGGCCGATCCACTGGGTCGCGACCGCCACCGCTCTCGCCGGTGTCGTCGCCCTCTCCTCGGTTCTCCAGCCCGGCCCCGCGACCGCCGCACAGCCCACCTCCGCCGACTCCAGACCCGCTGTCGCCCCCTCGGTCGCCGGAGTGCGCTTCCCTCTCGACTGCGGGCCCGTCAAGGCGCTCGTCGTGCGGCAGGCCGGCGGGGATCTCGACGGGGACGGGCGGCCCGAGACCGTCGCGGTGGTGCACTGCGACGCCCCTATGGGGACCCCGCCCGACTCCGTCTATGTGCTGACCCAAGGGGCGAAGGACGCGGCGCCCCGGGTGGTCGCCACCCTCGTCGGGCCCAAGGACCGCAACACCGTCACCGCGCTGAGCGTCACCGACGGCGCGGTCCGCGCGGGCCTCCTCGGGTACTCCACCGCCGACGTCCCCAGCTGCTGCCCCGACGTCAAGAGCGACGTCCAATGGCGCTGGAAGGGGAACGCGTTCATCCGCTCGACACCTGCGGGAACCCGCACCGTCTGAAACCGGCCAACCCGGGCGGCGGGAAAACCGGCAAACGGTCACAGAGGGTCAGGTGCGGTCACTCCGCGTCCGGTCCGTACACCTCGACGCTGTCCGAAACCCGCCGCACATGAATGCACTCACCCGGACACTCCCGCACCGAATCCACCACATCGGTCAGCAGCGGCAACGGCACCACCGTCGTCGCCCCCGGCGCCACCAACAACTCGTCCCCGGCGTCCTTCACATACGCCAGACCGTCGATGTCCAGCTCGAACACCTCGGGCGCGTACTGCGCGCAGATCCCGTCACCCGTGCAGAGAGCCTGGTCGATCCAGACCTCCAGCACCTCGCCGCCGACAGCGGCCTCCGGACCCGTACTCATCTTCTCCGCCGTCCCTGCCGTTTAACGCACACCCCTACGGGAACCATGCAGGCCCTGACGGGTGTTGAACACTTCGACCCTACCTGGGCCCGCTTCCGCACCCCCTCCGCTGGGTATTCCCCTGGCGTGAGGGAGAGCGCAAGGGTGAAGATCGGACACACCCCGACCGTCTTTGTGATCTAGGGGTTTCAATCGACACCCACCCAGGTAGGGTCTGGAAGCGTCCAGCTCCCCTTGGAGGAGGTGAGGACCGTGGCAGCCCACGACGACGACATGAACCGCGGCATCCGCCCGGGACGAGGGTCCGACGACCCGGCCGGGCAGATCGCTTATCTTGAGCAGGAGATCGCCGTCCTGCGCCGCAAGCTCGCCGACTCTCCGCGGCACACGAGGATTCTCGAAGAGCGGATCGTCGAGCTACAGACCAACCTGGCCGGCGTGTCCGCCCAGAACGAGCGACTCGCCGGCACACTCCGCGAGGCCCGCGACCAGATCGTGGCCCTCAAGGAAGAGGTCGACCGGCTCGCCCAGCCCCCGGCCGGCTTCGGAGTCTTCCTCCAGGCCACCGAGGACGGCACCGCCGACATCTTCACCGGAGGCCGCAAACTCCGCGTGAACGTCAGCCCGGGCGTCGACCTCGACGACCTCAGGCGCGGCCAGGAAGTGATGCTCAACGAAGCGCTCAACGTGGTCGAAGCCATGGAGTACGAGCGCGTCGGAGACATCGTCACCCTCAAAGAGATCCTCGAGGACGGCGAACGCGCCCTCGTCACCGGGCACACCGACGAGGAACGGGTCGTCAGGCTCGCCGAACCGCTGCTGGACATCACGATCCGCCCCGGCGACGCCCTGCTCCTCGAACCCCGCTCCGGCTACGTCTACGAGGTCGTCCCCAAGAGCGAGGTCGAGGAACTCGTCCTCGAAGAGGTCCCGGACATCGGCTACGAGCAGATCGGCGGCCTCGGCAACCAGATCGAGGCCATCCGCGACGCGGTCGAACTCCCGTATCTCTACCCGGACCTGTTCAAAGAGCACGAACTGCGGCCCCCCAAGGGCGTGTTGCTCTACGGGCCCCCCGGATGCGGAAAGACCCTCATCGCCAAAGCCGTCGCCAACTCGCTGGCCAAAAAGGTCGCCGAGGTCACCGGACAGGCCCAGGGCAAGAGCTTCTTCCTCAACATCAAGGGCCCCGAACTCCTCAACAAATACGTCGGCGAGACCGAACGCCAGATCCGGCTCGTCTTCCAGCGGGCCCGCGAGAAGGCCAGCGAGGGAACCCCCGTCATCGTCTTCTTCGACGAGATGGAATCCCTCTTCCGCACCCGCGGCTCCGGGGTCAGCTCCGACGTCGAGAACACCATCGTCCCGCAGCTCCTCGCCGAGATCGACGGCGTCGAAGGGCTCCAGAACGTCGTCGTCATCGGCGCCTCCAACCGCGAGGACATGATCGACCCGGCCATCCTGCGCCCCGGCCGGCTCGACGTCAAAATCAAGATCGAACGCCCCGACGCCGAGGCCGCCAAGGACATCTTCGGCAAATACCTCACCGAACGGCTCCCGCTCCACCCGGACGACCTCGGTGAACACGGCGACAGCAAGACGGCCACCGTCGAAAGCATGATCCAGACCGCCGTCGAGCACATGTACGCCGAATCCGAAGAGAACCGCTTCCTCGAAGTCACCTACGCCAACGGAGACAAAGAAGTCCTCTACTTCAAGGACTTCAACTCCGGCGCCATGATCGAGAACATCGTCGGCCGCGCCAAGAAAATGGCCATCAAGGACTTCCTGGAAAAGAGCCAGAAGGGCCTGCGCGTCTCCCACCTCCTCCAGGCCTGCGTGGACGAGTTCAAGGAGAACGAGGACCTCCCCAACACCACCAACCCCGACGACTGGGCCCGTATCTCCGGAAAGAAGGGCGAACGGATCGTCTACATCCGTACCCTCATCACCGGAAAGCAGGGCGCGGACACCGGACGCTCCATCGACACCGTGGCCAACACCGGGCAGTACCTGTAGCGAAAACAGGGCGGCTGCGGGAGCCCACCCCGGGCACTCGCAGCCGCCCTGTTTTATACAGAAGATCCAGCCACGCCAGAAACAAGGCAATGACGCAAATGATCTCCCCGTCGGCAAGGCGGCGTTCTAGGCTCTTCCGTACCGCCGAGTCGCACAGTGCGGGCACGGGCACCGCACACGCACCGCACCATCAGCGGTACTTGAGCGACGCCCACCACCGAGGGCGCCGCCGGGCAAGGAGGGCCGCATGACCGTACGGCGAGTAATGGGCATCGAGACGGAGTACGGCATCTCCGTCCCCGGCCACCCCAACGCCAATGCCATGCTCACCTCGTCCCAGATCGTCAACGCCTACGCCGCGGCGATGCACCGGGCCCGCCGGGCCCGCTGGGACTTCGAAGAAGAGAACCCCCTGCGTGACGCCCGCGGCTTCGACCTCGCCCGTGAGGCCGCCGACGCCAGCCAGCTCACCGACGAGGACATCGGCCTCGCCAACGTCATCCTCACCAACGGCGCCCGCCTCTACGTCGACCACGCCCACCCCGAGTACAGCGCCCCCGAGGTCACCAACCCCCGCGACGCCGTCCTCTGGGACAAGGCCGGCGAGCGGATCATGGCCGAGGCGGCCGAACGCGCGGCCCAACTGCCCGGGGCCCAGCCGATCCACCTCTACAAGAACAACACCGACAACAAAGGCGCCTCCTACGGCACGCACGAGAACTACCTGATGAAGCGGGAGACCCCCTTCTCGGACATCGTGCGCCACCTGACCCCCTTCTTCGTCTCCCGCCAGGTCTTCACCGGCGCCGGCCGCGTAGGCATCGGCCAGGACGGCCACGAGCACGGCTTCCAGATCAGCCAGCGCGCCGACTACTTCGAGGTCGAGGTGGGCCTGGAGACGACCCTGAAGCGCCCGATCATCAACACCCGCGACGAACCGCACGCCGACGCCGAGAAGTACCGCCGCCTGCACGTCATCATCGGCGACGCCAACCTCTCCGAGATCTCCACCTACCTCAAACTCGGCACCACGGCCCTCGTCCTGTCCATGATCGAGGACAGCTTCATCGCCGTCGACCTCGCCGTCGACCAGCCCGTACGCACCCTCCACCAGATCTCCCACGACCCCACCCTCCAGCGCCTGATCACCCTGCGCAGCGGACGCACACTCACCGCCGTGCAACTCCAGATGGAGTACTACGAGCTCTCCCGCAAGTACATCGAGGAGCGCTACGGGGCCGACGCCGACGAGCAGACCAAGGACGTCCTCGCCCGCTGGGAGGACACCCTGACCCGGCTGGAGAACGACCCCATGAGCCTCGCCGGCGAGCTCGACTGGGTCGCCAAACGCGAACTCATGGAGGGCTACCGCCGCCGCGACGGACTCGACTGGGACGCCGCCAAACTCCACCTCCTCGACCTCCAGTACGCCGACGTACGCGCCGAGAAGGGCCTCTACAACCGCCTCGTCGCCCGCGGCCGGATCAAGCGGCTGCTGGACGAGACCGAGGTCGAACGCGCCGTGACCAAGCCCCCGGAGGACACCAGGGCCTACTTCCGGGGCCGCTGCCTGGAGCAGTACGCCGACGACGTCGCCGCCGCCAGCTGGGACTCGGTGATCTTCGACCTCCCCGGCCGCGACTCCCTCCAGCGCGTCCCAACCCTGGAACCACTACGCGGAACGCGAAATCACGTCAAGGAACTCCTGGACCGCTGCCGCACCGCCGAGGACCTGGTCAGGGTCCTCTCCGGCGGCTGAGCGCGGACCATTGCGGACACCCGGCGCGCGGGTGGAAGACCCCGCGTCCGGGAATCATCGAGGTGGCTCCCGCACGTTGTACCAACTGCGGAGCCGATGTCAGACCCGGCTTGTAGGGTCTGATCATCACCGATCGGCGGAAATGCCGGTCAGTGGACCATGTTCGGGCGAACTGAGCGGGGTGAGGGTTATGTCGACCAAGGACACCGGCGGCGGCCAGCAGAAGGCGACGCGGTCCAACGAAGAGGTCGAGGAGCAGGCGGAGGAGACCGCGGCCACCGGAGACCTCAAGGAGCGGCACGAGAAGCTGTCGGACGACGTCGATTCGGTCCTTGACGAGATCGACGATGTCCTTGAGGAAAACGCAGAGGACTTCGTTCGTGGATTCGTCCAGAAGGGCGGCCAGTAACCTTCGGATCGAAGGTGATGGTGGGGGAACTCTTTGGGTGAACGTGGAGAGGTGAAGCGTTGCTCGCGGTGCGCGAAGCACGGACCGCGAGCGGCCTTCGCCCGGCGTCACCGCGGCCTCAAAGCGCCCTCCGTTCATGTGGATCACTGTCACGGGACGGGTAGGGTCCGTGGCGTACCGAGCTTCAACCGGAAGGAAACGCGTGGAAGCCAACACTCGTAGCACCGGGCGTCTGCCGGCTGCCTTCCTGACCCCGGGGTCCTCGTCGTTCATGGACTTTCTCTCCGCGCACCAGCCGCAGATGCTGCCGGAAAGCCGTCAGTTCCCGGCCGGGCAGGGCGTGTTGGAGGCTCCGCACGGGACGACGATCGTGGCGGTGACGTTCGAGGGCGGGGTGATCCTCGCCGGTGACCGCCGCGCCACCATGGGCAACATGATCTCGCAGCGGGACATCGAGAAGGTGTTCCCGGCGGACGAGTACTCGGCGGTCGGGATCGCGGGTACGGCCGGTCTGGCCGTGGAGATGGTGAAGCTGTTCCAGCTGGAGCTGGAGCACTTCGAGAAGGTCGAGGGCGCCCAGCTGTCCCTGGAGGGCAAGGCGAACCGGTTGTCCACGATGATCCGGTCCAACCTCGGCATGGCGATGCAGGGCCTGGCCGTCATCCCGATGTTCGCGGGCTTCGACGTGGACCGCGCGAAGGGCCGCATCTTCTCCTACGACGTCACCGGAGGCCGCTCCGAGGAGCAGAACTTCGCGGCCATCGGCTCGGGTTCGGTCTTCGCCCGCGGCGCCCTGAAGAAGCTGTTCCGTGAAGGCCTCGGCGAGACGGACGCGGCCACGGTCGTGGTGCAGGCCCTCTACGACGCGGCCGAGGACGACTCGGCGACCGGCGGCCCGGACGTCGCGCGCCGGATCTACCCGATCGTCATGGTCATCACCGAGGACGGCATCCGGCGGCTGAGCGAGGCGGAGTCGGCCGACATCGCCCGTTCGATCCTGGAGCGGCGCCTCGAGCAGCCCGACGGTCCGCGGGCCGCGCTGCTGTAGCCGGCGCCCCCTTCTCTTTCCAGGTGACCGAGTAACTTTCACAGAGAGGAACGCCGGTGTCGACGCCGTTCTATGTCTCACCCCAGCAGGCGATGGCCGATCGCGCGGAGTACGCGCGCAAGGGCATCGCGCGCGGCCGGAGTCTGGTCGTGCTGCAATACGCCGACGGCATCGTGTTCGTCGGCGAGAACCCCTCACGCGCGCTGCACAAGTTCAGCGAGATCTATGACCGGATCGGTTTCGCGGCGGCCGGCAAATACAACGAGTACGAGAACCTGCGGATCGGCGGGGTGCGGTACGCGGACCTGCGCGGATACACCTACGACCGCGACGATGTGACGGCCCGCGGCCTGGCGAACGTGTACGCGCAGACCCTGGGGACGATCTTCTCGTCGGCGGCGGAGAAGCCGTACGAGGTGGAGCTGGTGGTCGCGGAGGTCGGCGAGACCCCCGAGGGCGACCAGATCTACCGGCTGCCGCACGACGGCTCGATCGTGGACGAGCACGGCTCGGTCGCGGTGGGCGGCAACGCCGAGCTGATCAGCAATTACCTGGACCAGCGGCATGAGGACGGGATGACGCTGTCGGCCGCGCTGCGGCTGGCCGTGCAGGCGCTGTCGCGCGAGTCGAACGGGCAGCAGCGGGAGATCCCGGCGGAGCGCCTCGAGGTCGCGGTGCTGGACCGTACCCGCCCGCAGCAGCGGAAGTTCAAGCGGATCGTGGGCCCGCAGCTGTCGCGCCTGCTGGAGGCGGAGGGCTCGGCGTCCGCCGAGGACGGGGACAGCTCCGACGACGAGTGAGCGAGCGGTTCCTCCCTGTACGTGCCCCGGCCGGGCCCCCGGTTGGGGCACGGGGCTTTTCCAGCGGCGTCAGGAGACCGGTGGGGGCGCCGTGGAGCCGCGTACGACGAGCTGGACCGGGATGTCCCCGGCGTCCGGGTCCCGGCCCTCCAGGACCGCCAGGAGCGCCTGCATGCCCCGCTCCCCGAAGAGTTCGGCGTCGAGCCGGACGGTGGTGAGTTCGGGGTCGATGGCGGTGGCCAGGGCGAGGTCGTCGAGGCCGGTGACGGAGACGTCGTCGGGGATGCGCAGGCCGAGCCGGCGGACGGCCTTGTAGGCGCCGGCGGCGAGTTTGTCGTCGTCGCACACGATCGCCGTGGGGCGGGGGCCCACGGGCCAGTTGAGGGCCTGGGTGGTGGCGTGCTGGGCGGCGTCGATGGCGATGTCGGCGTGCGCGGTGCGCAGGGTGGTGCCGGGGGCGGCGCGCAGGCGGGCGGTGAGGGCGTCGCCGCGGATGTCGAAGGTCCAGGAGGCGACGTCGGCCGCGAGGTGCAGGAAGTGGCGGTGGCCGAGGCCCAGGAGGTGTTCGGCGACCTGGCGGGCGCCGTCGGCGATGTCGAGGTTGACGGTGGTGGCGCCGTGGCTGCCGCGCGGGTCGCTGTCGAGCATGACCAGGGGGAGCTGGTCGCCGCGCAGCGCCGTGAGGGCGTCGGCGGCCATGGAGGAGGCGATGATGCCGTCGAGGGCGGCCTGGGCGCTGTGGAAGGGGTCGCGGGCCGGGCCGATGCCTTCGGGGGAGGGGTAGAGGACGACGCCGAAGCCGTGGGCGGCGGCGACGCGGGCGGCCCCGGTGTAGACGCCGGCGAAGAACTCCGTGGTGAGGGCCGGGACGACGAGGAGGACCGTGCGGGTGTGGCCGAGGCGGAGGTTGCGGGCGGCGAGGTTGGGCCGGTAGCCGAGGTCGCGGGCGGCCTGCCGTACGCGTTCGGCGGTGGTTTCGGCGACCCGGCCGCGCCATTTGTCGCCGAGGACGAGGGAGACGGCGGCCTGGGAGACGCCGGCGGCCTGGGCGACGTCGCGGCTGGTGGGGCGGGTGGTGTTGCGGGGCACCAGGTGCCCACCTCCCTTTTCTGGTCGTTCGCCTTCGGGTGCCTTCTCGCGGGCGCTCTCTGGACCGTTGGTCCGCGCTCATGGTACGTATGACCCTGGACGTTATACGTAACACTTGAGCCGTGGGAGGCGATCGTGGCCGGAGGCCTCGGGGGGTATCTGGAGGTCGTGCGGGCGCGGTACGCCGCTCGGCTGCTGGTGGGGACGCTGGTGGGGCGGCTGCCGTGCGCGACGGCGGCGATCACCCTCGTGCTGTTCACGCGCGCGCAGGGCGGGTCGTACAGCCTGGCCGGGGTGCTCGCGGCGGTCTACGGGGTCGCGAACGCGGTCGGGCAGCCGGTGCTGGGGCGGCTGGTGGATCTCTACGGGCAGCCCCGGGTGCAGCTGCCGGCGGCCGTGGTGTCGGCGCTCGCCATGGGGGCGTTCGCGTGGAACGGGATCGAGCCGCTGTGGCTCGCGTGCGTGGCCGTGGTGGCCGCCGGGGTGTTCACGCCGCCGCTGGAGGGCGGCCTGCGGGCGCTGTGGCCGTCGGTGCTGCGACGGGAGGAGCAGGTGCACACGGCGTACGCGATGGACGCCGTGGCGCAGGAGGTCATGTTCACGGTCGGGCCGCTGCTGGTGACCCTGTGCGTGTCGGTGTGGTCGGAGCGGGCGGCGCTGCTGGTGATCAACGCGGTCGGGGTCGTGGGGGCGCTGTCGGTGGTGGTGTCGCCGCCCTCGCGGGCCTGGCGGTCGGCGCCCCGGGAGGCGCACTGGCTGGGCGCGCTGCGCTCGCGCGGGCTGCTCGCGCTGCTCGGGGCGCTGGTGTTCGTGGGGGTGGCGCTGGGGTCGATCACGGTGGCGTCGGTGCCGTACGCGGACGCGCACGGCGGGGACGCGGTGTACGGGTGGCTGATGGCGGCGATCGGGCTGGGTGCGCTGGCCGGCGGGACGCTGTACGGGGCGCAGGTGTGGTCCGGTGACCCGGTGCGGCGGCTGCGGGTGATCGTCGCGTTGATGGCGGTGTGTTACCTGCCCCTGATGCTGCGTCCGGGCGCGGTGGGGATGGTGCTGCTGGCGGCGCTCGCGGGGCTGTTCCTGGCGCCGGCGCTGGCGTGCGCGTTCGTACTGGTCGATCACTACGCGCCGCGCGGCACGGTGACGGAGGCGTTCTCCTGGCTGGTCACGATGTTCACGGTGGGTCAGTCCCTGGGGACCGGGCTCGCGGGTCCGGTGGTGGAGGCGGGGGGCACGTTGTGGGGATTCGCGGTGTCGGGGTTCGCGGGTTTCTCCGCGTTGCTGGTTTTGCTGGCGACGAGGGGGGTAATGGCTGTGCCGGCCGCGGGCGGGGTGGTGGTGGGGTCGTCGGAAAATGATCCGAACCGTGCCGTCGAACCCCGTTTCAGTTCGGGGGATCGGGCGTAATGTTCAGTCATGGACCGCCGCATTTTCGGGCTGGAGAACGAGTACGGCGTCACGTGCACGTTCAGGGGACAGCGCCGCCTGTCTCCTGACGAGGTGGCGCGGTACCTCTTCCGCCGTGTCGTGTCATGGGGCCGCAGCAGCAATGTGTTTCTGCGCAATGGTGCCCGTCTGTATCTGGACGTGGGATCTCACCCGGAATACGCGACACCCGAATGTGACAACGTGATCGAGCTGGTCACCCACGACAAGGCCGGGGAGCGCATTCTCGAAGGCCTTCTGGTGGATGCCGAACGCCGCCTGCACGAGGAGGGAATCGCGGGCGACGTCTACCTCTTCAAGAACAACACGGACTCGGCGGGCAACTCTTATGGTTGCCATGAGAACTATCTGGTGGCGCGGCACGGGGAGTTCTCCCGGCTCGCCGACATTCTGATCCCTTTCCTGGTGACCCGTCAGCTCCTGTGCGGCGCGGGGAAGGTGCTCCAGACACCGCGGGGCGCCGTGTACTGCGTCTCGCAGCGGGCCGAGCACATCTGGGAGGGCGTGTCGTCGGCGACGACGCGTTCCCGGCCGATCATCAACACGCGGGACGAGCCGCACGCGGACGCCGAGCGCTACCGGCGGCTGCATGTGATCGTGGGCGACTCGAACATGTCCGAGACGACGATGCTGCTGAAGGTCGGCGCGACCGACCTGGTGCTGCGGATGATCGAGGCGGGCACGGTGATGCGGGATCTGACGCTGGAGAACCCGATCCGGGCGATCCGCGAGGTCAGCCATGACATCACGGGCCGCCGCAAGGTCCGCCTGGCCAGCGGCCGGGAGGCCTCGGCGCTGGAGGTGCAGCGGGAGTACTACGAGAAGGCCGTGGACTTCTGCGAGCGGCGCGGGATCCGCACAGGGACGGTCGAGCGGGTCCTGGAGCTGTGGGGCCGCACGCTCGACGCGATCGAGGCGGAGGACCTGGACCGGATCGGCACCGAGATCGACTGGGTGATGAAGTACCAGCTCATCGAGCGGTACCGGGCCAAGAACAACATGACGATGTCGCATCCGCGGGTGGCCCAGATCGACCTCGCGTACCACGACATCCACCGCCGGCGGGGGCTCTACTACCTGCTGGAGCGCAAGGGCCAGGCGGCGCGGATCTGCGACGACCTGAAGATCTTCGAGGGCAAGTCGGTGCCGCCGCAGACGACCAGGGCACGGCTGCGCGGCGACTTCATCCGGCGGGCGCAGGAACAGCGGCGGGACTTCACCGTGGACTGGGTGCACCTGAAGCTGAACGACCAGGCACAGCGGACGGTGCTGTGCAAGGACCCCTTCCGGTCGGTCGACGACCGGGTGGAGAAGCTGATCGCGGGGATGTGAGTCACGCTTATCGGTGAGTGTGACCGCTGAGCCGGAACGCAACACGGGCGCCGTACGTTTCCAGTGCGGCGCCCTTTGCACGCCGTAGAGTTGCGCGCACGCCATCCGCAAGATCGACCGATTACGAGGCTTCATCGTGCGCCGACGTTCTCTTCTTCTCGCCGCCGTTCCCGTGGGAATGGCCACGCTCGCCGCGTGCGGTGACGGCAAGTCGGACTCAGCCAAGGCGAGTGACAGCGCGTCACCTTCGGCGGCCGGGTCGGCGTCCGCAGCCCCGGCGCCGAAGATCGTGGACGGCCCGCTGCCGGCGGTGACGGCCGGGGAGAAGTTCGGTACGAAGCCGACGGTCGCCAAGGGTTCGGGGACGCCGTCGGACCAGCTGGCGGTGAAGACGCTGATCGCGGGGAGCGGGAAGGCGGTCGCGGAGGGCGACTACATCTGGGCCCACTACCTGGGCCAGATCTGGACGTCGGCGAAGGTCTTCGACAACTCCTACGACCGCAAGACCCCGTTGTTCATCCAGCTCGCGCAGGGCTCGATCATCGACGGCTGGCGGTACGCGCTGGCGGGGAAGAAGACGGGCAGCCGCGTGGAGTTCTCGGTGCCGCCCACGTGGGGCTACGGCTCGCAGGGCCAGTCCCAGGCGGGCATCAAGGGGACGGACACGCTGGTGTTCGTGGTCGACATCGACGACACGTTCAACGGCAAGTCGTCCGCGAAGGGTTCGGACGTCGCGCAGGACGACTCCGCGCTGCCGAAGGTCGGGACGAACACCGACGGCAAGGCGCCCTCGATCGAGGTGCCGAAGTCGGCGGCGCCGAAGAAGCTGGTGGCGAACTACGTCATCGAGGGCGACGGCGCCGAGGTGAAGGCGGACAGCACGGTCGTCGTGCAGTACAAGGGCGTGGTGTGGGAGACGGGCAAGGAGTTCGACTCGTCGTACAAGCGGGACGCGCCGACGTCGTTCTCCTTGCAGCAGGTCGTCAAGGGGTGGGCGCAGGGGCTGACGGGGAAGAAGGTCGGCAGCCGGGTCGTCATCGTGGTCCCGCCGGACCTGGGGTACGGGGACAACCCGCCGAGCGGGAGCGGGATCGAGAAGACGTCGACGATGGTGTTCTCCGTGGACATCCTCGCCGCGTCGTGAGCGTACGAGAGATGTAAGACTGTGCGGGTTGCCTGTTGTGAACGACCAGGAGTTTGACGTGAGCATCGAGAAGCCCGAGATCGACTTCCCCGAGGGCGAGCCGCCCGCCGACCTTGAGATCAAGGACATCTGGGAGGGCGAGGGCGCGGTCGCGCAGGCCGGTCAGACCGTGACCGTGCACTACGTGGGTGTCACCTTCGCGACCGGCGAGGAGTTCGACGCGAGCTGGAACCGCGGTTCCGCGTTCAAGTTCCCGCTGGGTGCCGGCCGCGTCATCGCGGGCTGGGACCAGGGTGTGCAGGGCATGAAGGTCGGCGGCCGCCGTCAGCTGACCATTCCGGCGCACCTGGCGTACGGGGACCAGAGCCCGACGCCG
Source organism: Streptomyces sp. AMJ-169 (assembly GCF_055597585.1). NCBI lineage: Bacteria > Bacillati > Actinomycetota > Actinomycetes > Kitasatosporales > Streptomycetaceae > Streptomyces > Streptomyces sp. AMJ-169. Next base: position 32,531 of record NZ_JBVLTJ010000014.1, on the reverse strand, counting down.
GCCATTCCGAAGGGTTCGACGCTGATCTTCGTCGTCGACCTGATCGCGGTCTGATCGTCGCACGCATCGGTCGCCCCGCGACCGGAGTCGATCATCGAGGGTCCATGCCTGTCCGGGCGTGGGCCCTCGGCTTTTGTCCGGGGAGTGCGGGGCGGTACGGTCATCCGTCGGAAGCACCATAGGGAGGCGAAGCGCGTCGATGGCCATTGCCAAGGCTGAGCGGCTGATGAACCTGGCGCTGTGTCTGCTGGGGACGCGCAGGCCGCTCAGTAAGCGGGAGTTGCGCGAATCCATCGAGGCCTACCTCGAAGCCGGGGCGGAGGACGCCTTCAACCGGATGTTCGAGCGCGACAAGGACGATCTGCGCGAACTCGGCCTGGTCATCGAGACGGTGGAGAACCTGGACGGCGAGGTCGGCTATCTCGCCCGCCGCGACTCCAACCGGCTCCCGGCGATCACCCTGGACGCCGAGGAGGCCGCCGCGCTGGGGCTCGCCGCGAAGGTGTGGCAGCAGGCCCGGCTCGCGGGCGCGGCCTCCGGGGCGCTTCAGAAGCTGCGGGCGGCGGGGCTGCCCGAGGACGTCGACCCCTATGAGGCGCACGGCGCGCTGGAGCCCCGTATCCCCGTGCACGAGGCGGCGTTCGAGCCGCTGATGCTGGCGTGCCGGGACCGCCGTCCGGTCGTCTTCGAGTACCGCAAGGCCACCGCCGCGCGGCCCGAGCCGCGGCATGTGGAGCCGTGGGCGCTGGAGTGCTGGCGCGGGCACTGGTACCTCGCCGGGTACGACCGCGACCGGGGCGCCGAGCGGGTGTTCCGGCTGTCGCGGATCACCGGGAAGGTGCGCTCGCGCGGGACCGGGTTCACGGCGCCGGTGCCGGACGTGGTGACGGTCCGCGAGACCGTCGCCGGCTGGGCCGGGGAGACCGCCGACCGCGGCGCGGTCATCCGGCTGCGCACGGGCGCCGGGTACCCCCTTCGGGCGAAGGCCTCCGGGGTCCGGGAACTCGGGGACGGGTGGGACGAGTTGGAGATTCCGTACGGGCACGGTCTGGACGCCTGGCTGGTGGAGTTCGGTCCTGACGTGGTGGTCGTGGAGCCCGCGGAGCTGCGGGCGGACGTCGTGGAGCGGCTGCGGGCCGTGGCCAAGGGCTAGAGGGGGACGGGGACATGGCGGTCAAGCCGGTCAGGCCGGTGAACGCGATCGACCAGACGCGGCGGATGCTGTCGCTGGTCACGTATCTGCGGGAGCGGCCCGGGGCGCGCGTCGAGGACGTGGCGCGGGCGTTCGGGATCAGTGAGGAGGAGCTGGTCGCCGATCTCGACGTGCTGCCGATGTGCGGGACGAGTTTCCGGGGCGGTGACCTCCTGGACATCGACACCGACGGCGAGCACATCTGGTGGCACAACCCGGCCGCCCTCGGCGCGGACGCGGCCGAGCCGCTGCGGCTCGCTGCCGACGAGGCGACGGCCCTGCTGGTCGCCGCCCGCGCGGTCGCGACGCTGCCCGGGCTGCGCGAGGGGGACCGGCAGGCCCTGCTGCGGGCGACCGCCAAGGTCGAGACGGCGGCCGGCGAGGCGGCCGGGGCCAGCTCCCGGCTGTCGGTGACGTTCGAGTCCGAGGGCGGGGTCTTCGCCGACGTCGACCGCGCGATCTCCGAGCGGCGCCGGCTGTGGATCCGCTACTACTCGCCCGCGCGCGACGAGGTCACCGAGCGGGAGATCGACCCGATCCGCCTCGTCAGCGTCGGGCACACCTACGTCGAGGCCTGGTGCCGGCGCTCCGAGGCCCGGCGCACGTTCCGGCTCGACCGCGTCGCCGAGATCAAGATCCTCGACGAGCCGTCGGCGCCGCCGGAGGTGGAACTGCGGGACCTGTCCGAGGCGCTGGTGCAGCCGGCGGCGGAGGATCCCGAGGTCGTGGTGGAGGTGGGGCCCGGGGGGCGGTGGGTCGCCGAGTACTACCCGCACGACAGCGCGGAGGAGCTGGCCGGCGGGGGGCTCAGGATCACGCTGCGTACGCCGGATCCGGCGTCGCTGCGGCGGCTGGGGCTGCGGCTCGGCGGGGACGGGCGGATCGTCGCTCCGCAGGAGCTGGCTGATAGTGCGCGGGGGGCTGCTCGGGAGGCGTTGGCGGCGTATGAGGGGGATGGGGTGGGGCGGGAGTGAGGGGGGCTGGGTCTGGGGCGGGGGTCTCGGGGTCGGCCTCGGAGGCGGGCTCGGGCTCAGGCTCGGGGTCGGCCTCAGGTTCGGGGTCGGGCTCAGGCTCGGGGTCGGCCTCAGGTTCGGGTTCGGGCTCGGGTTCGGGCTCGGGGTCGGGGTCGGGCTTGGTCTCGGTTTCGGGTGAGGCTGAGGCTGAGCGGAGGGTGGCGGGGCTGGTTCGGGTGCCGTCCGGGATTCGGCGGGTGCCGTTCGAGGGGATAGCCGGTGGGGGTGGGGCTGCGGGGGCGCGGGCTGGGGCTGGGGTTGCGGGGGGCTCTGTGGGAGTGGGGGTGTCGGCGGGCGGGGATCGGGAGATGTCCGTCGCTGTCGCCTTCGCCGGGATGAAGGATGTGGACGCGGGGGATGAGGGGGACGCGGGAGATGCGGGCGCGGAGGGTGTGGGTGCCGGGGACGCGGGTCCCGTAAGTCCCGGCGTCGGGGGCGCCGGTTCCGTAAGTCCCGGCGTCGAGGCGCGGGCCGTCGGGCCCGTCATGTTCACCGCCGGGTGTCCGGAGTGCCGGGGGCGGTTCGAGCTGGGGGCCGACTCGTTGATGCTGGCGATCGGGGGGAGCGCGAAGACGACGTTCTACTCCTTCACCTGCCCGGAGTGCGGGGAGGCGGTGCGCAAGCCGGCGGGGGAGCGGATCGTGGAGCTGCTGCTGGGGGGCGGGGTGCGGACGCTGCGGCTGCGGTGAAGGGTGAAGGGGGGGACATGGGGCGGGCGCCGGTGTCGTGGCGCTCAGGGGCTAGGCTCGGGGCATGTTCTGGGCGATGTTCGCTGTGGGTGTGGGGTTCGTGGGGCTCGCCGTGCTGGGCGTGCTGGCCGTGCGGGTGTTCGTCGAGGCGCGGCGGCTCGGGGCGCAGGTCGCGGAGTCCGCGGGGCGGATCGGGCGGGCCGCCGAGGAGCTGGAGCGGGCGGCGGGGAGCGCCGCGCGGGCTGTGGACGCGCTGTGAGTCCTGCTGTGATGGTTCTGTGAGTCGGGGGGTCGGCGTGGTTTGGGTTACTTCGCCCTCCCGCGGGGCCGCCTGTGGCGGGTACGCTGCTGGTCGCGGACCGGAGAACGAGGCCCGGGTTCGCGGAACCGGGAGTACGCACGGGGATTGCTACACGTTCACCCCTGAGCGTTACGATCGCTGACATCACGATCGTCCGGACAGGTGTCCGGCCGGTCGGACAGCACCCCACCCAGCCGCCTCGGTGAGAAGGTAAAGACTTATGTTCGGAAGGCTCGGAGCCCCCGAGATCATTCTCATCCTCGTAGTCGTCATCCTGCTCTTCGGCGCGAAGAAGCTTCCGGACATGGCGCGTTCGCTCGGCAAGTCCGCGCGGATCCTCAAGAGCGAGGCCAAGGCGATGAAGGAGGAGGGCGGGAAGGCAGCCGCCCCGGCCGATCCGCCGCACCCCGGTGACGAGTCCGCGGCGCAGCGCACCATCCAGGCGGCTCCCGGTGACGTGACCAGCTCGCGGCCGGTCACGGAGACGACGGACACCACCAAGCGCTGACCCTGGTGCCGGTGGTGATCCCTTCCGGCCCGCCGTACGAGATGGGAACGTGGGTTGCTCAAGACTGCCCGCAAGAAGGAGAAGGACCCCGAGGGGCGGATGCCCCTCGCGGAGCATCTGCGTGAGCTGCGCAACCGGCTCGCGAAGGCTGTGCTGGCGATCATCGTGGTCACGATCGGCGCCGCCTTCTTCTACAAGGACATCATCGAGTTCTTCACGAACCCGATCCTGGACTCGGTCGGGTGCAACGCCACCCTCTCCGAGCTGGCGCAGCAACGCAGCGGCACCTGCGCCCGTATCGTCCTGAACGGTCTGCTGACCCCCTTCACACTCGCTCTCAAGGTCTCCTTGATGACCGGTGTGATCGGCGCCTCCCCGATCTGGCTGTACCAGCTGTGGGGCTTCGTGGCGCCGGGTCTGCACCGGCACGAGCGCAAGTACGCGTACGCGTTCGTCGGCACCGGTGTCCCGCTGTTCTTCGGCGGTGCCTACTTCGCGTACAAGACGCTTCCGGTGATGGCACAGGCGCTGCTCTCCTTCTCACCGGCCGATCTGGACAACCAGCTGCCGCTGGACGACCTGCTCGATCTGATCGTCCGCATGGTGCTGGTCTTCGGTCTCTCCTTCGAGATGCCGCTGTTGCTGGTCATGCTCAACCTGACCGGAGTGCTGACGGGCAAGCGGCTGCTCGGCTGGTGGCGCGGCATGATCATGGGCATCACGATCTTCGCGGCGTTCGCGACCCCGAGCACCGACCCGCTGACCATGCTGGCCCTGGCCGGACCGATCTGGCTGCTGTACTTCTGCGCGACTCTGTTCTCCCTGATGAACGACAAGCGCAAGCGTCGGCGCGCCGAGTCGGGCCCCGGCGACGACGAGGCCTCCGAGCTGGATCTCACTCCGGCGGACATCGGCGAGGTCGAGACGGTGAGCTCCCAGCGGGCGCTGCCCGAGCAGGGGAGTCGTGAGCGGATCAATGGGTACGACGACGTGACGTGAGTGGTCGAGCGCCGCCGAGGTGCGGCGCGTTCACACAGAAACGCTCGGCCGGAGGGTTCCGGCCGAGCGTTCTTGCGTGGATCAGCCTGTGGTCAGACGATCAGTCGCCGGTGCCGGGAGGGCAGGACGCCACGTCTACGAAGCTGCTCGAATCAGGCTTCACCGGGTACTTGTGGTTCTCCTGGGACTTGCCCGCCACCCAGATGCAAGCGATGGCGCCCCCGTTCGTGCGGAATCCCAGGCCTCGGCTCGTGCTACAGGTGTTGCTGGCGTAGACGGTCCAGGAGATGGTGCCGTCCCCCCAGGACCAGTTGAAGCAGCCCACACTGCCGCGGTGCACGGCGAGTATGGAGGCGTCCGCCGCCGAGGCGGAGCCGGCGCCGGCCGCCCCCAGAAGCAGCGCCGTCGTGGCCGTGAGCACGGAGATGCGTTTCGCGATACTCAACTTTCCCCCTTGTTCGGTTGTCGTTGATCGCAGTGGTCAGTTGCATGCAACGAGGGGGAACGCTAGTTCGGGGATGATCGTCGCGCAAGGGAGATCTTGGCCGGTGTGATCCGGCCCTGGTGGGGTGAGGGGATCGGGATGTGGGGATACGGATAATGATCGTCCCGTTGTCAGTGGGGCCCGGTACGCTCGAAAGCACGATGACAGAGGAACTCTCTCCGGCCGAGCGGTATGCGGCGGCGCGTGCGCGCGCTGTCGAGCAGGCGACCGCGCTGTCCGGGTTTCGCGAGATGTACGAGTTCGGGCTCGATCCGTTTCAGGTTGAGGCGTGTCGGGCGTTGGAGGCCGGTAAGGGGGTGCTGGTTGCGGCGCCGACGGGGTCGGGGAAGACGATCGTCGGGGAGTTCGCCGTCCATCTCGCCCTGGAGCAGGGGAAGAAGTGTTTCTACACGACCCCGATCAAGGCGCTCTCCAATCAGAAGTACGCCGATCTGTGCCGCAGGTACGGCGCCGACAAGGTCGGGCTGCTGACCGGGGACAACAGCGTCAACTCCGAGGCGCCGGTGGTCGTGATGACCACCGAGGTGCTGCGGAACATGCTGTACGCGGGCTCGCAGACGCTGCTCGGCCTCGGGTACGTCGTCATGGACGAGGTGCACTACCTGTCCGACCGGTTCCGGGGCGCCGTATGGGAGGAAGTGATCATTCACCTCCCCGAGTCGGTCACCCTGGTCTCGCTCTCCGCGACCGTCTCCAACGCCGAGGAGTTCGGCGACTGGCTCGACACCGTCCGCGGTGACACCGAGGTCATCGTCTCCGAACACCGCCCCGTCCCCCTCTTCCAGCACGTTCTGGCCGGCCGCCGGATGTACGACCTCTTCGAGGAGGGCGAGGGGAGTAAGAAGGCCGTCAACCCTGATCTGGTGCGGCTGGCCCGGACCGAGGCCTCGCGGCCGTCCTATCAGGACCGGCGGCGCGGGCGCGGGATGCGGGAGGCCGACCGGGAGCGTGAGCGCCGGTCGCGGTCGCGGATCTGGACGCCCGGCCGGCCCGAGGTCATCGAACGCCTCGATGCCGAGGGCCTCCTCCCCGCGATCACGTTCATCTTCAGCCGCGCCGCCTGCGAGGCCGCCGTCCAGCAGTGCCTGTACGCCGGGCTGCGGCTCAACGACGACGAGGCGCGCGCGGAGGTGCGGGCGCTCGTCGAGGAGCGGACCGCCGCCATCCCGCGCGAGGATCTGCACGTCCTCGGGTACTTCGAGTGGCTGGAAGGGCTGGAGCGGGGCATCGCCGCGCATCACGCCGGGATGCTGCCGTCGTTCAAGGAGGTCGTGGAGGAACTGTTCGTCCGCGGGCTCGTCAAGGCCGTCTTCGCCACCGAGACGCTGGCCCTCGGCATCAACATGCCGGCGCGGTCCGTCGTCCTCGAAAAGCTCGTGAAGTGGAACGGCGAGCAGCACGCCGACATCACCCCCGGCGAGTACACGCAGCTCACCGGGCGGGCCGGGCGGCGGGGGATCGACGTCGAGGGGCACGCGGTCGTGCTGTGGCAGCGCGCCTTCAGCCCCGAACATCTCGCGGGGCTCGCCGGTACGCGTACCTATCCGCTGCGCTCCAGCTTCAAGCCGTCGTACAACATGGCCGTCAACCTCGTCGAGCAGTTCGGGCGGCATCGCTCGCGGGAGCTGCTGGAGACGTCGTTCGCGCAGTTCCAGGCCGACCGGTCGGTCGTCGGGATCTCCCGGCAGGTCCAGCGCAACGAGGAGGGGCTCTCCGGGTACAAGGAGTCGATGACCTGCCATCTCGGCGACTTCGAGGAGTACGCGCGGCTGCGGCGGGAGCTGAAGGACCGAGAGACGGAGCTGGCCAAGCAGGGGGTGACGCAGCGGCGGGCCGAGGCCGCCGTCGCGCTGGAGCGGCTGAAGCCGGGGGACATCATCCATGTTCCTACGGGCAAGTACGCCGGCCTCGCGCTCGTCCTCGACCCCGGGCTGCCCGCCGGGCGGGCCAACGGGCATCGCGGGCACGAGTACCAGGAAGGGCCCCGGCCGCTCGTGCTCACCGCCGAGCGGCAGGTCAAGCGGCTGGCCGCCATCGATTTCCCGGTGCCGGTCGAGGCGTTCGACCGGATGCGGATTCCCAAGACCTTCAATCCGCGCTCGCCGCAGTCCCGGCGCGATCTCGCCTCCGCGCTGCGGACCAAGGCCGGGCATGTTCCGCCGGAGCGGGCCCGTAAGAAGCGGGCCCAGGCCGCCGACGACCGGGAGATCGCCCGGCTGCGGGCCGACCTGCGCGCGCATCCCTGCCATGGGTGCGACGAGCGGGAGGACCACGCCCGTTGGGCCGAGCGGTATCACCGGCTGCTGCGGGACACCTCGCAGCTGGAACACCGTATCGAGGGGCGGACCAACACCATCGCCCGTACCTTCGACCGGATCGTCGCGCTCCTCACCGAGCTGGATTATCTGCGGGGCAACGAGGTCACCGAGCACGGGCGGCGGCTCGCCCGGCTCTACGGGGAGCTCGATCTGCTGGCCAGTGAGTGTCTGCGGGCCGGGGTCTGGGAAGGGCTCGGTCCCGCCGAACTCGCCGCCTGTGTCTCGGCGTTGGTGTACGAGGCCCGGGCCAGCGACGATGCCATGGCTCCCAAGCTGCCGTCCGGGCAGGCCAAGGCCTCGCTCGGGGAGATGGTGCGGATCTGGGGGCGGCTCGACGCGCTGGAGGAGGAGTTCCGGATCAGTCAGACCGAGGGGGTCGGGCAGCGGGAGCCTGATCTTGGGTTTGCCTGGGCTGCTTATATGTGGGCCTCGGGGGCCGGGCTCGATGAGGTGCTCCGGGAGGCGGAGATGCCGGCCGGGGACTTTGTGCGGTGGTGTAAGCAGGTGATCGATGTGCTGGGGCAGGTTGCCGCTGCGGCGCCGGGGGAGGGGTCCACTGTGCCTAAGGCTGCGCGGAAGGCGGTGGAGGGGTTGCTCAGGGGGGTTGTTGCCTATTCGTCCGTGGGGTGAGCTTCGGCGGCGGGTGCGGGTGGGTTGTGGCTGGTCGTTCCCCCAAGCTCTTCGAGCAGGGGGCACCCCCAGCGCGGCGGAGCCGCAAATCGATACAGCCCCGCGCCCCCTTTCAAGAACGCGCGCCAGCTTTCAAGAACGCCCGGCAGCTTTCACGAGAGCCCGCCAGCTTCCAAGAAAGCTCGCCAGCCTCCGTACCCCGTGATGTCCTCCGCCTCCTCCAGCGCCCCCGGCTCGCAGAGGAAGCCCGGTACCTGCTCCCCGTCCGACAGCTCCACCCTCCCCAGCGTCATCGGCCTCGGCAAAGCCGCCAGCAAGCGGCCCAATCCCTCCGCCGGCAGTCGCCACACCTCCGCCTCTATCTCCGCCCCGCCTTCCCCCACATGAACCAGCCCCGGCTTCGGCGGAGTTGTCTTCAGTGCGTGCAGCGCGTACCTCGGCGCAGTCCTCCCCGTACGTTCCAACACCGCCCCCAGCCCCAGCAGTTGCGGATTCAGCGGCTGGCCCGTCAAGTGGGCGCCGACCACCGCCAGTCGCACCGTCTCGTTCAGCAACTCCGCCATCCGCGGCAGGCGTTCGTCGGTGTGGGCCGGGGAGATCAGCATCACTCCGAAGGGGAGGCCGTTCACCTCGCCGGAAGGGATGGCCGCTGCTGACAGGTCGAAGAGGTTGGTGGAGTTGGTGAAGCGGCCCAGGCGGGCGTTGGCTCCCACGGGGTCTGCCGCCACCTCGTCCAGGGTGGGGTGGCCGGGGGCTGTCGGGAGCAACAGGGCGTCCGCGTCGGCCAGTTCGAGCAGGGCCCGGGTGCGGAGCGCCGCCAAGTCGGCCTGGTCGGTGAAGAGCCGGTGGGCCGGGAGGTCGCGGGCGCGGGTGATGATGGCGGCCACGGTGGGGTCCAGGTCGTCCGTCGCCTTGTCGACGAAGCTTCCGACCGCCGTGTAGCGCTCGGCCACGAACGCGCCCTCGTACAGCATCGCCGCCGCCTCCGTGAACGGCGTGAGGTCGAGGGCGCGGATCTCGGCGCCGGCGTCGGCGCAGCGGCGGACCGCCGCGTCGTAGGCCTCCTGCCAGCCGGGGTCGAGTTCGCCGAGCTGTTCGGGGGTGGCGACCGCGATGCGCCAGGGGCCGGGGGCGCGGGGCGGGACGGGGCTGGGGGCGGCCGTCATGCGGGACAGGGCCCGTTCGGCCTCCGGGAGGGTGCGGGCGAAGACGGTGACGCAGTCCAGGGACGCGCAGGCCGGGACGACGCCGGTGGTGGGGACGAGGCCGCGGGTCGGTTTGAGGCCGACGATGCCGTTGAAGGCGGCCGGCACCCGGCCCGAGCCGGCCGTGTCCGTGCCGAGCGCCAGGTCCACGATCCCGAGCGCCACCGCGACCGCCGAACCCGAACTGGAGCCACCGCTGATCCGCGAGGGATCGTGGGCGTTGCGCACGGCCCCGTAAGGCGACCGGGTCCCCACCAGACCGGTCGCGAACTGGTCGAGGTTGGTCGTCCCGAGGACCAACGCCCCCGCCGCCCGCAGGCTCGCCACGACCGGGGCGTCCTCGGCGGGCTGGTACGCGTACGACGGACAGCCCGCCGTCGTCGGCAGGCCCGCCACGTCGATGTTGCCCTTGACGGCCAGGAGCCGTCCCGCCAGCGGGAGTTGTTCCCCGGCGGCGACGCGGGCGTCGAGAGCCGCCGCCTCCGTCTCCACCTCCGGCTGGGGGCGCAGGTTGATCCAGATCTCGGGGCGGTCGACGGCGGCCATGCGGGCGTAGGCGGCACGGACCCGGGTGAGGGTAGGGGTGGTCATCTGTCGCTCCTCTTTCAGTTCGCCGGGGTCAGGATCAACAGGGCTGTTCCTGCCTCTACTTGGTCGCCGGGGCGGGCCAGGATCCGCTCGACCACTCCGGCCGTCGGGGCGTGGACGCGGGACTCCATCTTCATCGCCTCCAGCGCCAGCAAGGGCTGGCCCGCCGTCACCCGCTCGCCCGGCGCCACGTTCAACTGCCATACGGACGCCGCGAATTCGGCCTCGATCAGCCGGGCGCCCGGGGGGATCTCCAGCTCGGCCTGCGGGGGCGGGGGAGCCGAGGCGGCTTCCGCCCGCGTGAACTCGCCCGCCTCTTCCCAGGCTTCGCGTTCGGCTGCGAAGGCCTGTTGCTGCTTCGCCCTGAACTCCCCTATGGAGTCGGCCTGTTCGTCCAGGAAGCGCTGGTAGCCGGCCAGCGAGAACGTGCCCTCTTCGATGCGCGGGACGAAGCGGCCCGCGATGATGTCCGCGCGCAGGGAGAGGAGTTCGTCCGCCTCCACCGGGTACCACTTGACGCGGTCGAAGAAGCGCAGCAGCCAGGGGGCGCCCGGTTCGAAGGCGCCGCGCTGCTGCCAGGGGGACCAGACCTGGGTGGTGCGGCCCACGAACTGGTAGCCGCCGGGGCCCTCCATGCCGTAGACGCACAGGTACGCGCCGCCGATGCCCACCGAGTTCTCGGCCGTCCACGTGCGGGCCGGGTTGTACTTCGTCGTGACCAGGCGGTGGCGGGGATCCAGCGGGGTGGCCACCGGGGCGCCCAAGTAGACGTCGCCCAGGCCGAGTACGAGGTACTCGGCGGCGAAGACCGTGTCGTAGACGTCGGCCACCGTGTCCAGGCCGTTGACGCGGCGGATGAACTCGATGTTCCAGGGGCACCAGGGGGCGTCGTCGCGGACGCCCGCCATGTAGCGGGCGATCGCCTCGCGGGTCGCGGGGTCGTCCCAGGAGAGGGGGAGGTGGACCGTGCGGGAGGGGACCGTCAGTTCGTCCGTGGGCGGGAGTCCTGCTATCAACTCCCTTGTTCTTTCCAGGAGTTCCTTCAAAGGCAGCCGCTCCGGCGTCGTCTTGATCTGGAGCGAGCGGATGCCCGGGGTGAGGTCCGTGACGCCGGGGAGGGCCGCCTCCGTCACCGCCTCCATCAGGGCGTGGACGCGCATCCGCAGGGCCAAGTCCAGCTGCATCGGGCCGAATTCGACCAGGAGGTTGTCGTCGCCGCTGCGCCGGTAGGTGACGTCGCCGTCGCGGGCGAGGATGCCGCCGTCCTCAATGGCCGCTCTGGGGGCGCCTGTTGTGGTGACCGGGGTGAAGCGGACGGTGTCGCCGGGGCGCAGCTGGCCCAGTTTCCAGCGCTCGGTGCTCAGGATCGTCGCCGGGCAGACGAAGCCGCCCAGGGAGGGGCCGTCGGGGCCGAGCAGGACCGGCATGTCGCCGGTGTAGTCGACGGCGCCCACCGAGTACGGGGTGTCGTGGATGTTGGACGGGTGCAGGCCCGCCTCGCCGCCGTCCGGGCGGGCCCAGCGGGGTTTGGGCCCGACCAGGCGGACGCCGGTGCGGGCCGAGTTGAAGTGGACCTTCCAGTCGGCGGCGTAGAAGTCGTGGATGTCGTCCTCGGTGAAGAACTCCGGTGCGGCGTGCGGGCCTTCGGTCACGCCGAGGTGCCAGACGGAGGTGAAGGTCAGGGGGTCGGCCTCGAAGACGGCTCCCACGGCCCCTGCTTCGGCACCGGCTCCCGTCTCGACAGCACCTTCCCCCGCCCGCAGCACATCCCCCGTCCGCAGCGCCCTCCCCCCATGCCCCCCGAACCGCCCCAGCGTGAACGTGCTCGCGCTCCCCAGGAACGCCGGGACGTCCAGTCCCCCCGCCACCAACACATAGGTCCGCAGCCCGTGTTGGACCGGCGCCCCCACCGCCAGCACACCCCCGGCCGGGACCCGTACCGCCGTGCCGCGCGCGACCGGCACCCCGTCCACCGTCACCTCGGCCGGCGCCCCCGTCACACAGACGTCCGTCGGCTGGGTGAACCTCAACTCCGGTCCCTGCAACGTGCATTCGAGCCCGGGCGCCCCCTCGGGATTGCCCAGCGCGAGGTTGCCGAGCCGGAAGGAGCGGTCGTCCATCGGGCCCGACGGGGGGACGCCGACCTGCCAGTAGCCGGTGCGGCCGGGCCAGTCCTGGACGGTGGTGAGGGTGCCGGCGGAGACGACCTCGATGCGCGGGGCCGGGTCGGTGACGCCGGCGAGGGTCGCCGTCGAGTGCGCCGCCCGCGTGAACTCCCCATTGCGCAGAGCCGACTTGAGCAGGCCGAGGTTGGTCTCGATGCCGTCGACGCGGGTGGCGGAGAGGGCCAGCGCGAGCCGCCGCAGCGCGTCCTCGCGGTCCGTGCCGTGCGCGATCACCTTCGCGAGCATGGGGTCGTACGCCGTCGTCACCTCCGTACCGGTCTCCACCCAGCCGTCCACGCGGACCCCCTCGGGGAAGGTCACGCGGGTCAACAGGCCCGCGCTGGGGCGGTGTTCGCGGGTCGGGTCCTCGGCGTAGAGGCGGGCCTCCACGGCGTGGCCGCGCGGGGGGCCGGGGTCCTGGACGACGTCCTGGTCGCCCTGGGCCAGGCGGAGCATCCAGGCGACCAGGTCGACGCCGTAGATCTCCTCCGTGACCGGATGTTCCACCTGGAGGCGGGTGTTGACCTCCAGGAAGTAGGCCTCCTCGCGGGCCGCGTCGTAGACGAACTCCACCGTGCCGGCCGAGCGGTAGCCGACCGAGGCGCACAAGTCGCGGGCCGCGTCGTGCAGTTGGCGGCGGACCGCCGGAGGCAGGCCCGGGGCGGGGGCCTCTTCGACCACCTTCTGGTTGCGGCGCTGGAGGGAGCAGTCGCGGTCGCCGAAGGTGACGACCTTGCCCGCGCCGTCGCCGAAGACCTGGACCTCGACGTGGCGGGCGCGCTCGACGAGGCGTTCGAGGAAGACGCCGGCGGAGGAGAAGGAGGCGGCGGCCACGCGCTGCACCCGGTCCCAGGCGTCGGTGAGTTCGGCCGCCGAGCGGCACGCCGACATGCCGATGCCGCCGCCTCCGCCGGTCGCCTTCAGCATCACCGGGTAGCCGATCTCCCCGGCCGCCGCGAGGGCTTCGGCGAGCGAGTCCAGCAGGCCCGTGCCCGGCGCCAGCGGCACGCCCGCCGCCTCGGCCGCCGCGCGCGCGGTGTGCTTGGCGCCGAACAGCTCCAGCTGCCCCGGGGTCGGGCCGACGAACACGATCCCCTCGGCGGCGCAGCGCCGCGCGAACTCCGCGTCCTCGGACAGGAATCCGTACCCGGGGTGGATCGCCCCCGCCCCGGTCTCCTTCGCCGCCCGCAGCACCAACTCCGCGTCCAGGTACGACTCTTTGGCCGCCGCCGGGCCCAGCCGCACCGCCTCGTCCGCGAGCCGGACGTGGGGCGCCGAGCGGTCGGGGTCGGAGTACACCGCGACGGTCCGCAGGCCGAGTTGGCGTGCGGTGCGGATGACACGTACGGCTATCTCGCCCCGGTTGGCTATGAGGAGGGTGTCGAAGGTCATTCCGGGCCTCCCGAATCCGTGTCGGCACCGGAGATCGTCATCTCCACCGGCGTCGGCTCGAACCCGTTGCAAGGGTTGTTGATCTGGGGGCAGTTGGAGACCAGGACGAGGACGTCCCGTTCGGCGCGCAGGGTCAGGGAGAGGCCGGGGGAGGAGAGGCCGTCGACGATGCCGAGGGTGCCGTCCCTCTCGACCGGCACGTTCATGTACCAGTTGACGTTGGACACCAAGTCCCGTTTCCCGAGGCCGTACTTGGCGCCCTCCGCGAGGAAGTTGTCCACGCAGGCGTGCTGCGCCCAGGTGTGGTGGCCGTACCTGAGGGTGTTGGACTCCTTCGAGCAGGCGCCGCCCACGGTGTCGTGGCGGCCCACGTCGTCCGAGGTGACCGTCATCAGCGGGGTGTGCTCGTTGGAGAGGAGCACGCTGCCCGTGGTGAGGAAGATGCCGCCCTGCGCGTGGACGGTGTCGGGGGCGCTGTAGCGGACGGACGTGTCGTGGGCGTCGTAGACGAGGAAGTCGACGGCCTGGTTGCCGTGCAGGTCGGTGATGGTGAGGGTTTCGCCCGCTTTCAGTACGGACGACCAGGACGCCCTGGCCGGGACCACGGTCTTCATGCGAGCCCCCTCGCGGTGAGGAATTCGGCGGTGTTGAGGAAGGCCCGGTTGCCCTCCGGCGTCGCGTCCCACAAGGGGTCGCCCGGCGAGGTCGGTGCCGCGCGCCAGGCCAGGACCTCCAGCGGGGTGCTGACGTACGCGGCGCGCGGGTCGGCCGGGTGCGGGACGTTGGCGATCAGGACCGTCACGTCCTGCTCCGCGCGCAGCGTCACACTCGCGCCCGGGCCTGCCGAACCCGTGAACTCCAGCCGCCCGTCGGCCTCTTGGACCCGTACGCCCTGGAAGAAGGAGAGCGAGGGCGGCAAGTCCCTCGGTTCCAGGCCGTTCTTGGCCGCCGCCAGCTTGAACAGCTCGCGTCCGGCGGGGGATTGGGAGTGCGGGGTGCCGTCGCCGTACCGCTCGGTGTTGCGGGCCAGGGTCGAGGTGCCGCACAGGGTGTCGTGGCGGCCGGAGGTGTCGGCGGTCACCGAGGCGAGGACGCGGCCCTGGTCGGACAGGAGGAGGACGCCCTCGCCGAGGTAGGCGTTCCACTGGACCTTGACCGTGTCGGCGACGTTCAGCCGCTCCCAGGGGCGGGCGTCGGCGTACAGCAGCAGGTGCGCGCAGGCCTCGCCCTCCGTGTCGGTCAGGCGCAGCTCGGTGCCCCGGGCGAGGACGCGGTGGGTGTAGTTGCCGCCCGCGACGGTCTCCGCCCACACCAGGTGGCCCGCCTCGCAGGGCGGGTCGGGCCAGTCGGCGGCCGGTACGACGGGCATGGCCGCCGCGCGGGTGCCGGCCTGGGCGCGGGCGTGGGCGCGGGCGCCGTACGTGGTGGCTGTCGCCATGGAGGTCTCCGGATCGGCTCGGGGATCAGGATTTCTGTCGCCCGACAGAAATTAGGCGCGGGCTGCGTCGTGCCGGTTGCCCGCGCGTTTCTGTTCCGTTGCCGGGCGCTCACCCGCGCTCGTGAAAGAGCCCGTGTGCGAGGATCGGGCCATGGAAAGTGCTGGTGGACGCCGGGTCGAACGGCGGGTCGGGCGGCCCCGGGCCGCGGGGCGGTCGGCCAGCGGGCTCACCCCGCGAGCCGAACTGCTGGCCGCCGCCGCGGAGTTGTTCACCCTGCGCGGCTACGGCGCCACCACCACCCGCGCGGTCGCCGAGCGCGCCGGGATGCGCCAGGCGTCGATGTATCACTACGTCTCCGGCAAGGAGGAGCTCCTCGTCGAGCTCCTGGAGTCGACGGTCACCCCGTCCCTCGCCTACGCCCGCGAACTCCTCGCCGACGACACCTGGCCGCCCGAGGAGCGGCTGTGGGAGCTGTGCCGGGCCGACGTCGAGCTGCTGTGCGGCAGCCCGCACAACCTCGGCGGGCTGTATCTGCTGCCCGAGGTGCGCGCCGAGCGGTTCGCCGGGTTCCACGCCGTGCGCGCCGAACTCAAGGGCGCCTACGCGCAGTTGCTCGCCGGGACGGCCGTCGGGCGTGAACTCGCCGAGAGCGAGCTGGAGTTGCGCACCGACCTCGTCTTCGGGCTGATCGAGGGCGTCATACTCGTCCACCGGTCCGATCCGGGGCGCCCGGTCGCGGAGTTCGCACGGGCCACGGCGGACGCGGCGCTGCGGATCGTAGGGACCTGAGGGGTCTGCGGGATCTGAGGGGTCGTCACCCTCGTCCGACCAGAACCGCACAACCGGAATCGCACACCCAACTCCCTCTCCCCGCACGCCTGTACGCCATCACACCCCGCGTTCGAACGAATTCCCTTCGTATAAAACGAACGACCATACCCCGGTCGTGGGGTCCGTTTCAGGTGCTTGCCGAACATGACACGGCGTTGATCCGCTCGGACTAAGCTCGCCCGCAGCGCACCTAGTTGAGACGTATTCGTGCGCCTGTTCCCAAATGTTCCGAAGATGCGGACAATTCCCGACAGAGGGTCCTCATGGTGAGTGTCCAGTCCCCGGCCCAGGCCCCACCAGGCCGCCGCGAACTTCCTTACTTCCGGGTGCTGTTGCCCCCGGCGATACTGATGGCCGCGGTGACCGGAGCGGCCGTCGCGCTGGTGGAGCGGTCGGCGCGGATCGCCGTCGGCGCCTGTGGTGTGGTGGCCACCCTGCTGGTCGTCCTGACCGCCACCGAAGTGGTCCGCCGGGGACGGCGCATCCGGGAACTCGGCGCGGAGCACGAGCGGCGTACGGCCTTGCTGGAGCGGCGACTTGCCGGGTACGCGGAGCAGAACCTGCATGTCGCCCGGCACATCCTGCCCGAGGCGCTGTTCATCATGCACGCCGGGAACTCCACCCGCGAGGTGCTGCTGAAACTCGGCGAACGCGAGCCCTCCTTCCACGACTTGGACGAGGCCCAGCGTGAACTCCTGCGCGTGACGCTGGACATCATCGACAGGGAAGAGCTGCTGCGCGAGTCCGCGCACCGCACCTACACCACCGTCGCCCGCCGCATCCAGGCCATCGTCCACCAGCAGAACGACGAGCTGATGGAGATGGAGTACGACCACGGCAACAACCCCGAGGTCTTCGACGACCTGCTGCGCATCGACCACGGCACCGCGCTGATCGGCCGGCTCGCCGACTCCATCGGCGTCATCGCGGGCGGCCGGCCCAGCCGCCAGTGGCCCAAGCCCGTCCCCCTCTACAGCGTGCTGCGCGGCGGCATGTCCCGCATCCTCGAATACCCGCGCATCAAGCTGGAGTCGATCGCCAAGGTCAACATCCGCGGCATCTCCGTCGAGCCGGTCATCCACGCCTGCGCCGAACTCATGGACAACGCCACCCGGTTCTCGCCCCCGGCGACCAAGGTGCACGTCAACGCGATGGAGGTGCAGTCCGGGATCGCCATCGAGATCGAGGACGCCGGCATCAGCCTCAGCGAGGAGGGCCGCGCCCGCGTCGAGGACATCCTGGAGGCCGCCTCGCGCGGCGAGCAGATCCTCGACGGCGGCGGCACCCCCATCCTCGGCCTCGCCGTCGTCGGCCGGCTCTGCAAAGAGTTCAAGATGCAGTGCTCGCTGCGCGTCTCCGCCTACGGCGGCGTACGCGCGGTGCTGATCGTGCCGAGCGAGATGGTCACCGACGGGCCCGCCGACATCTACGCCCACGGCATCGGCGCCGCCGCCGGATCCACCCTCGACCTCGGTGACATCAAGGGCCCCGAGCGCCCCCCGAAGCGCCGCCGCCCCACCAACCCCCGTATCCCCGCCGGGGTTTCCCTCGACGACGACCTCCCCGTCATCACCGAGTGGACCGCCGAGGGCCTGCCGCAGCGCCGCAGCAAGGGCAACCCGGCCGCCGACCGCGCCGCCGCCTACGTCGCCCAGGCCGCCGAGGAGCGCGCCGCGAAGGAGGCCGCCGAACGCGGCGAGGAGGACATCTGGGCGCAGTACGTCCCGCCCCAGCCCACCCGGCCCGCCGGACCCGAGCCCGGCGTCGGCTTCGAGGCGTTCTGGGCCGGCCTGAAGGCGGGCGCCCCCGAGGGCGTCCACCCCACCGACTTCACGCGCAACCCGACCGCGTACCTGCACCTGCTCGATGACAAAAACGGCTCAGACGGCAGAGCCGACAACGACGACAAGGCCCCGGCGCGCGCCGAGGCCCGTGACGAAGGGGACTTGACGTGATCCAGCAGCGGGGCAACATCGACTGGCTGCTCAAGGAGCTGTACTCCGGGGTCCCGGGCATCGAGATGATCGTGGTGCTCTCCGCCGACGGACTGCGCATCGCCCGCTACGGCGGCGACCCCGACGCCGCCGACCGCGTCGCCGCCGCCTGCGCCGGAATGCAGTCCCTGGCCGGCGCGATCGCCGAGGAGATCCCCACCGTCGAGGGCGACATGAAGCTCGTCGTCATCGAGATGGACGGCGGCTACTTCTACCTCATGGCGGCCGGCGCCAACGCCTACCTCGCCGTCCTGTCCGACGTACGCTGCGAACCCGGCGCGATGAGCCTGCACATGCGTGACCTCGTCGTCCGGATCGGCTCCCACCTCACCAGCCCGCCCCGGCGCAGCGGGCAGGCCGTATGACGCCTCCCCAACGCCGGCGCCGCTCCCCGGACCAGCAGTCACCGCCGCTGTCGTACACCCCGGCCGCGCAGGGCCCGGCGGAGAAGAAGAAGACCGAACGGCTGTACGTCATCTCGGGGCCCGACGGCGAGCGGGCCCCGCTCGACCTGGTCACGCTGATCGTGGCGAGCGAGGACACGCCCGGCTCGGCCTCCCCCGAGCAGACGACGGTGCTGCGGATGTGCGCGGCGCCCCTGTCGGTCGCGGAGCTCTCCGCCTATCTGCGGCTGCCGTTCAGCGTGATCTCCGTGCTGCTGACCGAGATGTTCGCGGCCGGACTCGTCCAGGCCCGCGCCCCGATCTTCCGCCAGCAGATCCCCGACCGGTCCCTTCTCGAAGCGGTGATGCATGGACTCCAACGGCTCTGAGCCGATCCTTCTGCCAGGGCCCCGGCCCGAGGACCACCTGCCGCACTCCACCGCGGCCGCCGCGAAGATCGTCATCGTGGGCGGCTTCGGCGTCGGCAAGACCACCATGGTCGGCTCCGTCAGCGAGATCAAACCGCTGACCACCGAGGAGACCATGACCCAGGCCGGTATCGGCGTCGACGACAACTTCGGCTCCGAAACCAAGACCGCGACCACCGTCGCCATGGACTTCGGCCGCATCCGCATCACCGACGAGTTCGTCCTCTACCTCTTCGGCACCCCGGGACAGGAACGGTTCTGGTTCCTGTGGAACGGCCTCTTCGAAGGCGCCCTCGGCGCGGTCGTCCTCGTCGACACCCGCCGCATGGAGGTCAGTTACGAGGTCATGGGCCGCCTCGAAGAACGCGGCGTGCCCTTCGTCGTCGCCGTCAACGTCTTTCCCGACGGCCCCCGTTACCCCCTCGACGTACTGCGCGGCGCGCTCGATCTGCACCCGGTGATCCCCATCGTCGAGTGCGACGTACGACGCCGGGCCTCCAGCCGGGACGTGCTGAAGACGCTGATGACGTTCCTGCACGAACTCTCGCTGGCCGGCTCCCTCAACTGAGCGCCCCTGAACTCCTTTTGAACCCGTGTGGAAAGAAACCCCGTGACCACTGAACCCACCGTCACCCCGCCCCCCGGCTGCCCCGCCCACCGCGGCCCCGGCGGACTCGCCCGCCTCTTCGGCCCCGGCGCCGAGCACTTGACCGTCCTCTACAGCCAACTCCGTGAAGAACATGGCACGGTGGCGCCCGTCCTGCTCCACGACGACGTACCGATCTGGGTCGTCCTCGGCCACGCCGAGAACCTCCACATGATCAGCTCGCCCGCCCACTTCACCCGCGACAGCCGGATCTGGACCCCGCTCAAGGAGGGCCAGGTCAAGCCCGACCACCCGCTCATGCCGCACATCGCCTGGCAGCCCATCTGCTGCCACGCCGAGGGCGACGAGCACAAACGGCTGCGCGGCGCCGTCAAGTCCGGCATGGACATCCTCGAGATGCGGGTCGTGCAGCGGTACATCGACCGCGCCACCCAGCGGCTCGTCAACGAGTTCTGCGAGAGCGGGCGCGCCGAACTCGTCGGCCAGTTCGCCGAACACCTCCCGATGGCCGTGATGTGCGACTTCCTCGGCATGTCCGAGGAGTACAACGACCGGCTCGTCAGCTGCGCCCGCGACGCCCTCAAAGGCAGCGACACCGCGATCACCAGCCACGGCTACGTCATGGACGCGCTCAGCCGGCTCGCCGCCCGCCGCCGCGCCGAACCCGCCGACGACTTCGCCAGCCACCTCGTCACCCACCCCGCCGGGCTCACCGACGACGAGGTCCGCGAACACCTGCGCGTCGTCCTCTTCGCCGCCTACGAGGCCTCCGTCAACCTGCTCTCCAACGTGCTGCGCCAGGTCATCATCGACCCCCGCTTCTACGCCAAACTCAACGGCGGGCAGCTCACGGTGGCCGAGGCGGTCGAGCAAGCCCTGTGGGACGAACCGCCGTTCAACACGATCTTCGCCTACTTCGCCAAGAACGACACCGAGTTGGGCGGGCAGCGCATCCGCAAGGGCGACGGGCTGCTCCTCGGCATCGCGCCGGGCAACGTCGATCCGCGCATCCGCCCCGACATCTCCGCCGGGATGAAGGGCAACCGCGCGCACCTCGCGTTCGGGGGCGGGGCCCACGAGTGTCCGGGGCAGCACATCGGGCGGGCCATCGCGGACGTCGGCGTGGACGCGCTGCTGCGGCGCCTTCCGGATGTCCAACTGGCGTGCCAGGAGGCCGACTTGAAGTACAGCGAGTCGATCGCCTCGCGGCATCTGGTGGCGCTGCCGGTGCGCTTCGACCCGAAGCCGCAGCAGGAGGTCGCGCAGAAACCGCACCACCGGCCGCTGCCGCCGCCGCGGCGACGGGCGGAGGAGATTCCGGCGGAGCCGAGGGTGGCTGCGGTGCCGGAGCCGGTGGTGGTTGAGAGGGAGGGGGCGCGGGGCGGGTTCTGGCGGCGGGTGCTGGTGTGGTGGCGCGGGTATTAAGGCGCTGGGGGGCGCTGGGAGTTGCGGGCGTTCGGATGCCGGCTGGCGTTCAGGCGCCGGCTGAGCGGGCCCATTCCGCGTACGCCGTCCAGGCGCCCAACTCCCGCCCGCTGCGCAGCCGGTGGAGCAGACCGGTCACCGGGTCGGTGAACTCCAGTTCCTGGGCGAGGAGTTGGAGGGGGCGGCTGAAGTCGTCGGCGGGGATCGGGGGTTGGATCTCGGGGTACAGCGGATCGCCGAGGATCGGCAGGCCCAACGACGTCATGTGGACGCGGAGTTGGTGGGTCTGTCCGGTCTCGGGGGTGAGCCGGTACAGGGCCAGTTCCTCGTGTCGTCCGGCCACCTCGACATGCGTAACTGCGTTGGCGGGACCGGGCAGTTCACGGGCGACCAGTGAACCCCGGTCCTTCTCCATCCGGCTGCGCAGTGTGCGCGGCAGCGCGACCGAGGGGTCGTACGGCGCGACCGCCGCGTACGTCTTGCGCACCAGCCGGTCCCTGAACAGCGTCTGGTACGCGCCGCGTTCCTCCGGCCGCACGGTGAACAGCACCAGTCCGGCCGTGAGCCGGTCGAGCCGGTGGGCGGCGCCGAGCGCGGGAATCCCCAACTCCCGCCGCAGCCGGGCCAGTAGCGTCTCGGTGACGTGGCTGCCGCGGGGGGTGGTGGCGAGGAAGTGGGGTTTGTCGGCGACGACGATGTGGGCGTCCCGGTAGACGATGCCGACGGGGAAGGGGACGGGGACCTCGGGGGCGAGTTCGCGGTGGAACCAGTAGAAGGCGCCGGGGACGTACGCCGCGTCGGCGTCGACGGCCCGCCCGTCCGCCCCGACGATCAGCCCCTCCGCGAGCATCCCCTCCACGACCCCGTCCCCGGCACCGCTGAGCCGCTCGACGAGATAGGCACCGACGGTCGGCCACGAGGCGTTGCCGGGCAGCCGGATACGTACGGGGTCGACGCCGTTCTGCTGGGGGAGGGGGGAAGGCGGGGCGGGGGCGCGGCGTCTCATGGTCTGACCAGGGTACGGGGGGAGGGGGCAGGGGGCCTGGGGAGCGGGAGCGGGCCGGGGTTGGGGGAGGCTTGTCGGGGCGGTCGGGGCGGTCGGGGCGGTCGGGGCGGTCGGGGCGGTCGGGGCGGTCGGGGCGGTCGGGGCGGACGGGGCTGGCGGGGTTGACAGAAGCTCGCCGGGGCCGTCGTCCCCGAAAACCTGAGGGGGAGCGGGCCGCGCAGTGGGCCGGCGGTGGGGGAGACTTGCCGGGGCTGCGGGGCTGCGGGGCTGCGGGGCTGCGGGGCTGCGGGGCTGCGGGGCTGCGGGGCTGCGGGGCTGCCGGGCTGCCGGAGTTGTCGGAGTTGTCGGAGCCGCCGGGGTTGGCAGAAGCTCGCCGGGGCCGTCGTCCCCGGAAACCTGAGGGGGAGCGGGCCGCTCAGTGGGCCGTTGTCGGCGTCGGGAGCGACGTACTGCTGGGGCGGGTCGCGCTGCGGGAGATCGTGCTGGGGGACGGGGGCGCCGAGCTGGCGTACTGGACCGTCCCCGAGGCGCGCGGGCGGCGCTGACCCGCTGGGCCCTCGACGGCATCGGGTTCCACCGCCTCGAGCTGTACCACGCGAGCGCCAACGAGGCCTCCTGCCGGGTCGCCGCCCGCCTCGGCTACCGCCCGGAGGGCACCAAGCGCAGCGCGTTCCTGCACGCCGACGGCTGGCACGACATGCACCTGCACGCGCGGGTGCGGGGCGACGAGGTCCTCTGAGCCGCCCCCAGCGACTCCAGCAGGCCCCTAGCGATTCCCGCGCCGCGCCCGATACCCCGCCCCCACCACCACCGTCGCCCCCAGGAACAGCACGGTGAACCACTGGAAGTACCAGTGCCCGCCCTCGGGGTCGTACACCGCCGCGCGCGGCCACGCCAGGTTGACGGCCATCAGGACGCCGTACACCACCGCGACCACGTTGACGGGCAGCCCCCAGCGGCCCAGGGAGAACAGCGGCGCGCCGGTCTCGTCGGCGCCGTCCGGGCCGCCCCAGCCGCCCCGCAGCCGGCGGAACAGGAGCGGTCCTGTGACCATCGCGTAGGCGAGGTACAGCATCACGATGCAGGTCGTCCCGATGGCCAGAAAGGCTTCCGGGGACGCGAAGTTGAGCAGGAGCAGGGCCGCAGCCAAGGCCCCTACGACCAGCGCGGGGGCGGCCGGCATGCCCGTGCGCGGGTTGACGCGGGCGAGGCGGCCGGCGAAGGGGAGGCGGCCGTCGCGGGCCATGGAGAAGAGCATGCGGCAGGCGGCGGTCTGGATCGCGAGGGTGGCGACGGCGATGGCGACGGCGACGTCCGCGAGCAGCGCCTTGCCGACGCCGTCCCCGAGGCTGCTGGTCAGCACGTAACTCAGGCCGTCGGTCGCGAGGTGCCCGTCGCTGAGGCTGGGCGCGGCCAGGATGCCGCCGAGCACGATGAGCCCGCCGAGCAGCCCGGCGGCCCCGAGCGCGGTGAGGATCGTACGCGGCGCGGTCCGGCGCGGGTTGTGGGTCTCCTCGCTCATCTCCCCTGCGCTGTCGAACCCGATCATCACGTAGGCGGCCGTGAACGAGCCGACCAGCAGCGCGCTCCACAGTCCGGTGTGCGCGGGCGCGTGGAAGGTGATGCTCGGGGTGCGCCGCGCGTGGGTGAGGAGGAGGACGACGATCAGGACGGCGCCGATGATCTCGGCGGTCACGCCGATCCGGTTGATCGCGGACATGACGCGGTTGTCGAGGACGTTCACGAGGGTCGTGAGCGCCAGCAGGATCACCCCCAGCAGGGCCGCGTTGGCGGCGCCGTCGGGGGAGGTGGGGGCGGGGTCGGTGCCGATGAGCTGGAAGCCGGACCAGATCGCGGGGAGCACCATCTGGAGGGCGAGGGCGGCGGCGGACACGACGACGATCTGGCCGATCACCATGATCCAGCCCGCGAACCAGCCGAACGCCGGGGTGGAGAGGCGGGACGACCACTGGTAGATCGCGCCGGAGATCGGGTAGCGGGCGGCGAGTTCGGCGAAGCAGGCGGCGACCGCGAACTGGCCGAGCAGGACCGCGGGCCAGGTCCAGAAGAAGAGGGGGCCGCCGGTGCCGTAGCCGAAGGCGAAGAACTGGAAGACGGTCGTCAGGACCGAGATGAAGGAGAAGCCGGCGGCGAAGGAGGCGTAGCGGCCGAGGCTGCGGTGCAGTTCCTGCCGGTAGCCGAACTCCGCCAAGTCGCCGTCCGCGGTGTGGAGTTGGGTAGCTGCCTGGGGTATGTCGGAGGGGGTCGTGGTCGTCACGGCGGGCTCCTGCCGTCGGCGCGTGGGGCGGCGCGCACATTCCTGTCGGATGACAGAAATTAGGGACGACCTGTTTCGGACGCGTCACTCGAACGTGTCGGGGGCGGGCCCATGTGCTCACGACGGAGGGGGGTTCACTCGATCGCGTTATGTCGCGAGGGTGGTGTGCTGCTCGCGCGGCAGCCATCAGCGCCTGGAGGTCGGCACAGGCGCTGGGGTGTTGTCGGAGTCTCTGTATGTGGGGGGGGGAGGGTCAGGAGGCTGCGCGCTGGGGCTGCTCCTGTTCTGCTTCGATCCGGGCGTTCCACTCGCGCTTGGACGCCTGCCAGCCGTCCTCGTTGTGGCCGAGGCGCCAGTAGCCGGAGATGGAGAGGTCCTCGCGGGACAGGCCCTGTTCCACGCGGAGGAAGTGGCGGAGTTCCTTGACGAAGTGGGCCTCGCCGTGGACGAAGGCGTGGACCTGGCCCCCGGGCCAGTCCAGGGCGCGGACCTGGTCCACGAGGAGTTCGCCCACCGGGCGCCGGCCGCGGTGCAGCCAGGTGACCTCGACGTCGGAGTCGATCTTCTGCTCCTCCTCGGGGCCCGAGACCTCGACGAAGGCGTGCGCGACGGCTCCGGCCGGGAGGGACTCCAGGGCGGCGGCGATCGCGGGCAGCGCGCTCTCGTCGCCCACCAGGAGGTGCCAGTCGGCGGCCGGGGCGGGAGCGTAGGCGCCGCCGGGGCCCATGAAGCGGACGACGTCGCCGGGCTGGGCCCGCATCGCCCAAGGGCCGGCCAGGCCCTCGTCGCCGTGCAGCACGAAGTCCAGGGTCAGCTCCCGGTGCTCCGGGTCCCAGGCGCGGACCGTGTAGGTACGGGTGACCGGCCACTGCTCGCGGGGCAGCTCCTCGCGGATGTGCTCCAGGTCGAAGGGCTCGGGGTAGCCGACGCCCTCGGGGGCGAGGAGGAGCTTGACGTAATGGTCCGTGCAGCCGCCGGCGGTGAACTCGGCGAGACCTTCGCCGCCGAGGACGACACGCTGCATATGAGGGGTGAGCCGTTCGGTGCGGACGACGCGAGCGGAATGGGGCTTGCGCGGTTTCCGTGCCGGACGCTCTGCCATGACGGCCTCCCAAGTTCCTTTGGTTAGGATAACCTAAGTTAGCATTACTCCCCCCGATCCCGCCCCCCTCAAAAGGACGTCCCGGAACGAAACCGCAGGCAGGCAGCCTGGCCAGGAAGAACTTCGTTAGGTTTTGCGCGGTTTTGACTCAGCCCAGGCCCAGCCCGGGCTCGGCTCCGGCCCAACTCCGGCCCCCGGCTCGCCCCGCTCAGCCCCCCAGCGTCCCCAGCAACCGCCGCAGCGACCCGCCCAGCCCCCACCGCGCCCCCAGCTCCGCCACCCCCGCCGGATCGCGCGGCGTCCGCGGCAGCGCCGGGTCCACCTCCGGCAGCGGTACGTCGTCCGCGACCCGCACCACCTTCGGCGCCACCGCCAGATACGGCCGCGACTCGTCGAGCCGCCTGCGCTGCGCCGGCGTCAGCTTCGACCCCGGGTCCGCGACCGCCGCCAGGATGCCGGCCAGGTCGCCGTACTGATCCAGCAGCTTCGCCGCCGTCTTCTCCCCGACCCCCGGCACCCCGGGCAGCCCGTCGCTCGGGTCGCCGCGCAGCAGTGCCAGATCCGCGTACCCGCGCCCGTCGACGCCGTACTTCTCGCGCAGCACCGCCTCGTCCGTCAGCTGGAGCGTGCCCACGCCCTTCAGCGGATACAGCACCCGCACCCCCCGGGCGTCGTCGACCAGCTGATACAGGTCCCGGTCGCCGGTGACGATGTCGACCGGGCCCTTCGCGCGCGCCGTGAACGTACCGATCACGTCGTCCGCCTCGTACCCCGCGACCCCCACCCGCGCGATCCCGACCGCGTCCAGGACCTCCTCGATCACCGGGACCTGCGGCGACAGCGTGTCCGGCACCTCCTCCGCGTCCGGACCCGACTCCCGCTCCTCCGCGACCCGGTGCGCCTTGTACGACGGGATCAGGTCGACCCGCCACTGGGGCCGCCAGTCCGCGTCCATGCAGGCCACCAGCTCGTCGGGGCGGTGGTCGACGACCAGCCGGTCGATGAAGTCCAGCAGCCCCCGCACGGCGTTCACCGGAGTGCCGTCCGGCGCCTTCACGGACTCCGGCACCCCGAAATAAGCGCGGAAGTAGAGGGAAGCGGTGTCGAGAAGCATCAGTCGTCCGGTCACCCCCGCATCATGCCGCACCCCACTGACAGTGCCCCGACGCGATTCACCCGGCTGCCGCCCGGCCGGTGCTTGCGCATCGCATTCCGGTCCTTGGCGCGCCGGTTCCCGCCATCCCCTGTGAGCTGGGCCACCCGCACGTTTGGCCGGAAAGGACCGGGGCAGGCGGGCCCTCGGAGCGGCATCGGTTGTTGGTTCAACCATGGCGGGGTCAAGCCCTGCCCAGAATTCCCGGACCACCGGCCGCCGCCGCTCCTGACCTGTCCCCGACCGAAGAGGTACGCGTGTCCGCCAGGCTAGAGGCAGACCATCTCTACAAGGTGTTCGGCAGACGACCGGACGCCGCCATCGACCGGCTCGAACAAGGGGCCGACCGCGACGAACTGCGCGCCGAGGGCGTCACGGCGGCGGTGATCGACGCCTCCTTCACCGTGGAACCCGGCAAGATCTTCGTCGTCATGGGCCTGTCCGGATCCGGCAAGTCCACCCTGCTGCGCATGCTCAACGGCCTGCTCGAACCCTCGGCGGGCAGCGTCCGCTTCGACGGCCAGGACCTCACGGCACTCGGCGACCGCGAGCTGCGGGAGGTGCGCGCGGCGAAGATCAGCATGGTCTTCCAGCACTTCGCGCTCTTCCCCCACCGCACGGTCCTCGACAACGCCGCCTACGGCCTCGCCGTCCAGGGCGTCCCCCGCCCCGAACGCGACAAGCGCGCCACCGAGGCCCTCAAACTGTGCGGCCTGGAGGGCTGGGAGTCGTCCTGGCCCGACGAGCTGTCCGGCGGCATGCAGCAGCGCGTCGGCCTCGCCCGCGCCCTCGCCACCGACGCCGACCTCCTCCTCATGGACGAGTCGTTCAGCGCCCTGGACCCGCTGATCCGCCGCGACATGCAGGACCAGCTGCTCACCCTTCAGCAGACCCTCAAGAAAACCATCGTGTTCATCACCCACGACCTCAACGAGGCCATGCGCCTGGGCGACCGCATCGCCGTCATGCGCGACGGCCGCATCGTCCAGAACGGCACCGCCGAGGACATCCTGCTGCGCCCCGCGAACGACTACGTCGCCTCCTTCATCGCCGACGTCGACCGCTCCCGCGTCCTCACGGCGACGGCCGTCATGGACACCGACCTCACCGGCGACGAGGCCGACTGCCGCTGCGAGACGGCGAGTCCGGACACCCCGTTCACCGAACTCTGCGCCCTCAGCGCCCGCGTCCCGCACCCCGTGGCCGTCGTACAGGCGGACGGGGCTGTGGTCGGCGTCGTCCCCCGCAGCCGGCTCGTCGCCTTCATCGGCGACGAGGAACGGCCCGAGATCCCCTGCGCCGGGCAGGTGAGCGCCGATGCCTAGGCTCCGGCTCGGGGACTGGGTCGACTCCGGTGTCGACTGGCTCGTCTCCCACCTCTCCTGGCTCTTCGACGCGCTGAAGACGGTCGTCGAAGGGCTCTACGACGGCTTCGACGCGCTGCTGACCGCGCCCGCGCCGCTGCTGCTCGCCGGGATCCTCGCCGTGCTCGCCTGGTGGCTGCGCGGCTCGGTCGCCGCAGTGCTCTCCTTTGCCGGGTTCGCGCTGATCGACTCGCTCGACCTGTGGGACAAGGCGATGTCGACCCTGTCGCTCGTCCTGGTCGCGACCCTCATCGCGCTCGTGATCTCGATCCCGCTCGGCATCTGGGCGGCCCGCTCCAAGACCGTCAGCGCCGCCGTACGGCCCGTCCTGGACCTGCTCCAGACGATGCCGTCGATGGTCCTGCTGATCCCGGCGATCCTCTTCTTCGGCATGGGCGTGCCCGCCGGGGTCGTCGCCACCCTGATCTTCGCGCTCGCCCCCGGCGTCCGCATGACCGAGCTGGGCATCCGCCAGGTCGACCCCGAACTCGTCGAGGCCGCCGAGGCGTTCGGTACGACACCCCGGGACACCCTGCTGCGCGTCCAGCTGCCGCTCGCGCTGCCGACGATCATGGCGGGCGTCAACCAGGTCATCATGCTGGGCCTGTCCATGGTCGTCATCGCCGGCATGGTCGGCACCGGCGGCCTCGGCGGCGCCGTCAACGAGGCCATCGGCCAGCTCGACATCGGGCTCGGCTTCGAGGCGGGGCTCGGCATCGTCGTCCTCGCCATCTACCTCGACCGCATGACCGGCGCCCTCGGCACCCGCCTCTCCCCGCTCGGCCGCCGGGCCGCCGCGCGGACCAAGGCGAGCGTGTGGTCGTACCGGCCGCGCCCCGCCGTCGCCATCTCCTGCGTCGCCGTGCTCGCGCTGGTCGCGGGCGGGCTCGGGGTGTTCGGGAAGGACTCCGCCACCGCGCAGGCCTCCGGGACGGACGTCGGCAAGGGGAAGGAGATCAGCATCGGCTACATCCCCTGGGACGAGGGCATCGCCTCCACCTACCTCTGGAAGGAACTCCTGGAGGAACGCGGCTTCAAGGTGACGACCACCCAGTACGCGGCCGGGCCCCTCTACACCGGCCTCGCCACCGGCCAGATCGACTTCCAGACCGACTCCTGGCTGCCCGTCACCCACGCCGAGTACTGGAAGAAGTACGGCAAGCGGCTCGACGACCTCGGCTCCTGGTACAACCCCACCTCGCTGGAGCTGACCGTCCCCTCCTACGTGAAGGACGTCAACTCCCTCGCCGACCTCAAGGCGAAGTCCGGCGAGTTCAAGGGGAAGATCATCGGGATCGAGCCCAGCGCCGGGATCATGGGCCTGCTCAAGGACAAGGTCGCCAAGACGTACGGGCTCGAAGGGTACGAGGTCGTCGACGGCTCGACGCCCGCCATGCTCGCCGAGCTCAAACGCGCCTACGCCAAGAAGGAACCCGTCGTCGTCACCCTGTGGTCCCCGCACTGGGCCTACAGCGAGTACGACCTCAAGAAGCTCGCCGACCCGCAGGGCGCGTGGGGCGAGGGCGACGGCGTCCACACCGTCGCGCGCACCGGATTCGCCGCCGAGCACCCCGAGGCCGCCCGCTGGCTCAAGGACTTCTCCATGACGGAGGAGCAGCTCACCGGCCTGGAGGCGCAGATCCAGAAGTCGGGGAAGGGGAAGGAGCAGGAGGCCGTGCGGACCTGGCTGAAGGCCCATCCCGGGCTGGCGGAGAAGTGGGCGCCGGTGGGGGGCGCGGCCGGCTGAGCCGTCGTCCCGGTGCGCGGCTGAGCCGTCGTCCTGATTCGGCCAACCACGCAGAGCCACGCACAGCCCCGAAGTCATCCGTTCCGGGCCCCTCCAGGGGCCGGACGGGTGACTTCGTGCCGTGCGGGGTGTACGTTCGCGAACCGCCGGGCACCGGGTGTCCGCTCCGTACCACCGGCGGGTGTGATCCACTGGCGCGAACACGTGCGTCGGGAGCGCGGGCACATGTCGCCGATGTGACGGGCACATGAAACGGTTTGCGGAACATGCGTAGGGTGCAGACAACTCATCAGGAGAGCCGCGGACCGACGAGCTAAGGAGGGAGCCGGAGCCATGGGCGACCACAAGGACCGTCCCCTGCGGGTAGGTGCCGCCGTACGGCGCCGGCGCCGCGCCCTCGACCTCACGCTCGCCGCCGTCGCCGAGCGCAGCGGCCTGTCCGTCCCCTTCCTCAGCCAGATCGAGAACGACCGCGCCCGGCCCAGCCACAGCTCCCTGGAACGCATCGCCGACGCCCTGCGCACGACCGCCGTCGAACTCCTCGCCGCCGCCGATCCCGCGTGCAGCGTCGACGTCGTCCGCGCGGACGACCCCTGCGAGCCGCCGCCCGCCGCCCGCGCCCGCTCCCTGGTCCGCGGCCACCATCAGATGCACGCCACCGAGTTCACCGGTGACCATGACGCCGGGCGCGAATTCCAGTACCGCAACGACCAGTTGCTGTACGTCGCCGACGGCGCGGTCGAGATCGAGGCGGAGGGGCGGGCGTACCGGCTCGGGCGCGGGGACACCCTGTATCTCACCGGCGGGGTGCGGCACCGGTGGCGGGCGACCGTTCCCGACACGCGGGTCGTGGTCGTCGCCGTCGCCGAGCACATCGAGGCCGTGCGGGGCGGGAAGCGGTAGTTCTGGTGCGGGTCGTGTCGCTGGTTCCCTCGCTGACCGAGGCTGTCGCCGTGACGGTGCCTGAGGTGCTGGTGGGGGCCACCGACTGGTGCAGCCATCCGGCGGGGCTGGATGTGGTGCGGGTGGGGGGTACGAAGAATCCTCGGCTGGATCGGGTGCTGGAGCTGGCGCCGGATCTGGTGATCGCTAACGAGGAGGAGAACCGGGCTGCTGATCTGGCGGCGCTGCGGGCGCTGGGGTTGCGGGTGCTGGTGACCGAGGTGCGGGATGTGCCGCAGGGGGTGCGGGAGTTGGGGCGGGTGCTGCGGGCTTGTGGGGTGTCGGGGCGGCCGGGGTGGTTGGTGTCGGCGGAGAGGGTTTGGGGGGAGGTGGGGCGGTGGGAGGTGGGGTTTTCGGCGGGGGCGGGGGCTGGGGGTGGATCGGGGTCGGGGGCGGGGACCGAGGCTGGGGGTGGATCGGGGGTTGGGGCTGGGTCTGGGGCGCAGGGGGCCGGTGTTTCTGGGGCCGGCGGGTCGGGGGCGGGGCGTGTTTTTGGGGTGCCTCTTCGGCGTACGGCTGCTGTTGTGCCGGTGTGGCGGCGGCCTTGGATGGTGCTGGGGCGGGACACCTTTGCGGGGGATGTGCTGGCGCGGCTTGGGGTCGACAATGTGTATGCGGGGCATTCCGAGCGGTATCCGAAGGTGGCGTTGGAGGAGTTGCGGGGGGCTGGGGCGGGGGTGGTTGTGCTGCCGGATGAGCCGTATGCGTTCTCCGCTTCGGATGGGCCTGAGGCGTTTCCGGGGGTGGCTTGTGCGTTGGTCAGTGGGCGGCATCTGACCTGGTACGGGCCGTCGTTGGGGGAGGCGCCGGAGGTGTTGGGGGAGGCGTTGGGGCGGGCGGGGGTTGTGGGGTGGGGTGGGTAGGGGGTCCGGTGTTTCTGGTGGGGGCGGTTCTGGTGGTGGGGGTGGGCGGTGTTTCTGGCGGGGCGGCCGGTGTTTTGGTGGGGGGTGGGCGGCGTTTCTGGCGGGGTCGTCGGTGGGGTGGCCCGTGTTTCTGGTGGGGTGTTTTTACGGTCGTGTGAAGGATCGGCTCTGACCTGGGGAAACGGGTGGGGCCGGGCATAAGATGGGTTTATGAGTGGTGACGGTGTGGCGGTTTCGCTGGCTCATCGGGTGCCCGAGCTGGGCGCGCTGGAGCTGCTGCTCGCGGTGGCCCGGCTGGGGAGTCTCGGGGCGGCGGCGCGGGAGCTGGGCATCACGCAGCCTGCCGCGAGCAGTCGACTGCGGTCCATGGAACGGCAGTTGGGCGTCGCCCTCGTCGACCGCTCGCCCAGAGGGTCGCGGCTCACCGACGCGGGGGCGTTGGTCACGGACTGGGCGCGGAGGGTCGTCGAGGCGGCTGCCGCGTTCGATGTGGGGGCGCAGGCGTTGCGGGACCGGCGGGATTCGCGGTTGCGGGTCGCGGCGAGTATGACCATCGCCGAGTACCTTCTTCCCGGCTGGCTGCTCGCGCTGCGCGCCGCGCGGCCGGATACGGCGGTGTCGTTGCTGGCGGGGAACTCCGCGTCGGTGGCGGCTCGGTTGCTCGGTGGGGAGGCGGATCTGGGGTTCGTGGAGGGGGTGAGTGTGCCTGGGGGGCTGGATTCGGTGGTGATAGCCCATGACCGGCTGGTGGTGGTCGTCGCTCCTGATCATCCTTGGGTGCGGCGTCAAGTGCTGTTGTCCGCTGAGGAGTTGGCTGCTACTCCGTTGATTCTTCGGGAGAAGGGGTCGGGGACTCGGCAGGTGTTGGACGCGGCGTTGGGTGGGCTTGCCCGGCCGTTGATCGAGTTGTCCTCTACTACTGCGGTGAAAGCGGCTGCGGTGAGTGGGGCTGGGCCGGCGGTGTTGAGCGAGCTTGCTGTGCGGGAGGAGTTGGCGTTGTGGAGGTTGGTGCGGGTGCCGGTGGAGGGGGTGAGTATGACTCGGGCGCTGCGGGCGGTGTGGCCGGCGGGGCATCGGCCTGCGGGGCCGGCGCGGGAGTTGTTGTCGTTGACTCGGGCGTAGCGCTGTGCTTTGCGCTGCGCTTTGCGGGGCGGGGGGCTTGGGCGCCGTTGGGGGTGGGGTGGTGTGGCGGGTGCGGCGCCGTCGTGGCTGGCCGCGCAGTTCCCCGCGCCCCTGGGTGGGTGGGGGGTGCTGTGGGGGGTTGGCTGGTTGCGCTCGTGTGGTGGAGCCGCGTATCGATACAGCCCCGCATCCTTGGGTGGGTGGGGTTGCTGTGGGGGCTTGGCTGGTTGTGTCCGTGGGGTGGCGCATGTTGATAGCGCCCCGTGCCTCTGGGGCGGATTCCAGAGGTCGTCGCAACACGTGATCACTGACGTGTGGTGGCGAGCAGTCTAGACAGGCGCT
>NZ_JBVLTJ010000013.1:109244-261748 GCF_055597585.1 Streptomyces sp. AMJ-169 | reverse complement strand
TCCTTGCGGGTTTCGAACTCCATCGCATCCCCTGAGCTGGGGTGTTGCGACGACCACTAGAACGGAAGTGGGTAGGTGGGGCTTGCGGTGGTTGGGGCGTGCCGTTGGCTCAGGAGTTTGGTGCTGCGGCGTCTTGGCTGGTCGCGCTCGCGTGGCGGAGCCGCGTATCGATTTAGTCCCGTGGCCTTGGGTGGGTGGGGTTGCTGTGGGGGCTTGGCTGGCTGTGTCCGCGTGGTGGTGCATGTTGATACGGGCCCGCGTTCCTGGGCAGGTGGGGGCTGCGGTGGGTTGGGATGTGGTGCTGCGTTGTGGCTGGTCGTGCTCGGGTGGTTACCGGTGAGGGGCGGCGGGCCTTTGTGAAGGCCGTTGGGGTGGGGGCCAATCCGGTCAGTCCTGGGCTGCATCGGCGTGAAGCCGTCAATGCTGCCGCCCTGCCTGCCTCGGTGCCCGCGCCGGAGCTTCTGGGGGTGTACGACGACTCCGAGTGGGTTGCCCTCGTTTTCGCCGACGTCGAGGGGCGGCAGCCGTATGTCCCTTGGCGGGCAAGTGAGTTGGGGATCGTTCTTGATGCCGTTCAGGGGCTCAGTCGTACGCTCACTCCCGCGCCCTTCGATGCCCCGGCCGCCGAGATCGCCCTTGCCGGGGGCTTCGACGGGTGGGAGGAACTGCGCGCCGGGGAACGGGATCTCGTACGGGAGCGGCTGGGGGAGCGGACCGCCGGTCAGCTTGATCGGCTTGCCTCGCTCTCCGCGGGGTGGGGGGAGGCCGTGCGGGGGGACACGCTCGCGCATGGGGATCTGCGTGCGGACAATATGTTGCTGACCGGGGGCGGGGGCGGGGTCGTGTTCGTGTTCGTGGACTGGCCGCATGCCGTGCGGGCCGTGCCGTGGTTCGATCTGCTGGTGATGTTGCCGTGTGTGCGGGCGCAGGGTGGGCCGGAGCCGGATGAGGTGTTCCGGGGGCATCCGTTGGGGCGGGATGCTGATCCGGATGCGGTGACGGTTGCTCTTGCGGCGCTTGCCGGGTTCTTTCTGCGCGGGTCGCTGAGGGCTGATCCGCCGGGGTTGCCTACGCTGCGGGCTTTTCAACGGGCCCAGGGGGATGCGGCGTTGGCGTGGTTGCGGGGGCGGGGCTTTTGAGGTGCGGGGGGTGGGTTTCCGAGCTGCGGGAGCGGTGAGGTGTGGGGTGGGTTTCTTGAGCTGCGGGCGCGGATCTTCTGAGGCGGGGCGGGTGGTTTCTGAGCCGGCGGGATCTTCCGGTCTGCGGGCGTGGATCTCTTGAGGCGTGGGCGCGGGGTTTTCTGAGCTGTGGGACTGGATCTTCTGAGGCGCGGGCCCAGATCTTCTGAGCCACGGGCGGGGGCCTCCTGACAGCTCGGGTCCCCGTCGTTTGAGGGCTCAGCCCTCCATCGCCGACGGTTCGTACCCCCCGCCCCTTCAGCCCTCAACCCCTCACCCCCGCCCCTCCAAACCTCAACCCCTCACCGCTTCCACCAACGCCCGCATCACCCGCAGATCATCCCCCATCTCCGGATGCCACTGAACCGCCAACACCCAAGAATCGCCGGGCAGTTCAACCGCCTCCACTGTCCCGTCCGCCGCGTACGCCGATGTCACCAGGCCGGGGGCCAGCCGGTCCACCGCCTGGTGGTGGTGGGTCGGGACACTGAGCGGCTCGGGGGCGATCTTTGCGTAGAGGGTGCCCGGTACGGGGGTGATGTCGTGGTGGCCGAACGTCCCCACGCGCAGGACATGGCCGTCTATGTGCTGGATCAGCGTGCCGCCCAGCGCGACGTTCAGGAGTTGCAGCCCCCGGCAGATCCCGAGCAACGGCACCCCCGCGTCCAACGCCGCCCGGATCAGCGCCAGTTCCCAGGCGTCCCGGACGGGATCGGGGGCGTCCGTACGGGGATCGGGCTCGGCGCCGTACCGGGCCGGGTCGACGTCCAGGCCACCGGAGATCACCAGCGCGTCCAGCCGGGCCACCGCGTCGGCCGCGTACTCCGGGGCATCCGGCGGAAGCATCACCGCGAGCCCCCCGGCCCGCTGCACCAACCTCGGATACTGCACCGGCAGCAACGCAGCCTCAACCTCCCAGGCCCGCCACCGAGTTCCGGCCTCCTGATAGGTACTGATCCCGACCAACGGCCTCTCCGCCACGATCCCTCCCGGGCTAGCAATGGACTCCACGGATACCTTTACACCGGACGACACGATCATGCACCTAGCCTCCAGCGCACGCCAGAGCCGACGACGCGCCTACCTCACCGAGGCTCCCGGCTGACCCCGCTTCCGGCGCACTTTGCCTCCGGCGAACTCCAGGCTTCGACGATGCCTCCGCCTCACGGGCTCACCTTGCCGCCACCTCTGGCTGACCCCGCTTCCCCTGGCTCACCGCAGGCTCCGGTGACGCCCTCGTCGCACAGGCTCGCCTAGCCGATGCTTCTGGCTGACGCCGCTTCCGGTGCACCCCGTCTCTGGTGAACTCCTGGTTCTGGCGATGCCCCGTCTCACGCTCGCCTGACCGATGGTTCTGGCTGACGCCGCTTCGGGCGCACCTTGTCTCCGGCGAGCTTTCGGTCTCGGTGGTGCCTTCGTCGCACAGGCTCATCTCGCGGAGGCCTCCGGCTGACCCCGCTCCCGGTACACCCCGCTCCCGGTACACCCCGCTCCCGGTACACCTTGCTTCCGGCGAACTCCCAGTTTCGGCGACGCCCCACCTCACGCTCGCCTCGCCGCCGCCTCCAGCCCTCACCCGCCTCCGAGCCCCCTAACCTCCGGCTCCCCCCGGGCCCTACCGCCGCCTCCAGCTCACCTCGCCGCGCCTCCAGCTCCCCCCCCGCTTCCGATCCCCCCAACCTCCGACTCACCCCCGCCCCACCAGCGCCTCCGCCCGCCGACCAAACCACACCGCCCCCCACCCCGTGCCGCCCCAGGCGGCGCGATGCCCTCTTCGCCGGTACGAAACCGCACGGCGCAGCCCAACTCCGCGTCCACCTCCACCCCGCCCTTTCAGCCGAGAACCTCCAGCCGAGAACTCCTAGTTGAGAACTTCTCGCTGAGCCCCCCGTCGAGCCCCAGATGAGCCCTCGGCCGAGAAACCCAGCTGAGAAGCCCCACCCGAGCCCCTCCACCCGAGCGCCTTGCCGAGCCCCCCTGGCCAAGCCCTCCCGTCGAGCCCTCTAGCCGAGAACCTCCAGCTTCGAAGCCCCAGCCGAGCCCCCCTTGGCCAAGCCCTTAGCCGAGCCCCCCGTCGAGAACCCCCTTAGTCGAGACGCCCCCTCAGCCAAGCCCTCAGCCGAAACCCCCCTCAGCCGAAACCCCCCTCAGTCGAGCCCTCAGCCGAGACCCCCCTCAGCCGAGCCCCCCTCAACTCAAAAACCCCCGCAACAAAGCCGCCGTCCCCCCGCAATGCTCCCGCATCATCTCCCGAGCCCCATCCGCATCCCCATCCAGCACCGCCTCCACCAACGCCTCATGCTGCCGCTGAGAATGCTCCAAGTTCCGTACCAGCAACGGGATGCAGTCCAGCAGATCGTTCACCTTGGCCCGGACGGACGCGTACTGGGCCGCCAGCGTCGGGGAACCGCTCAGGCCCGCCAGGGTCAAGTGGAGCAGGGTGTCCCGGCGGCGGTAGTCCGACAGCGGGGCATTCTGGGTGCCCGCCAACGCCTCGCGCAGACGGGCCTGTTGAGGGACGCTCAGGCCGTGTGCCGCGCACAGACCCGCCGCCCCCACCTCCAGCACCTCCCGGAACCGCAGCACATCCTCGATGTCGACCTCGGCCGCCCGCCGCCGCAGAGCGTCCTGGTCGCCGGCCGGCGGGAGGACGAACGTGCCGCCGTACCGGCCCCGCCGCGCCTCCACCAGGCCCTGGTCCTGGAGCACCTTCAGAACCTCCCGCAGCGTGACCCGGCTGATGCCGAGACGGTCGGCCAAGTCCCGTTCCGCGGGCAGGCGTTCGCCTGCGGGGACCAGGCCCAGGCGGACCACCTGGAGGACCTGCTCCAGCGCCTCCTCGAAACCGTTCCCGGCCCGCACAGGCCGCAGGACCGGCGTCAACCGGTCGACCAGTGATCTCTCCGCTTCCGGTGACATACGGCCGCACCCCCTTCCCAAACAATGGTTCTCAGTCATACCTTATGGCTCCGGCCGGCCCTGAAGGAGACCTCCGTGTCAGACCGCACAGCCCCGCTCGGTGTCGAGGAACTGCACGCCCTGGTCGCGGGCGGCGAGATCGACACTGTCGTCCTGGCCTTCCCGGACATGCAAGGCCGCCTCCAGGGAAAGCGGTTCGCCGCGCGGTTCTTCCTCGACGAAGTGCTCCGGCACGGCACCGAGGGCTGCAACTACCTCCTCGCCGTCGACCCGGAGATGAACACCGTCGACGGCTACGCCATGTCCTCCTGGGAGAACGGCTACGGCGACTTCGCACTCCGCCCCGACCCCGCCACCCTGCGCCGCATCCCCTGGCACCCCGGCACCGCCCTCCTCATCGCCGACCTCGCCTGGAACGACGACTCCCCGGTCACCGCCGCCCCCCGCCAGATCCTGCGCCGCCAGCTCGACCGGCTCGCCGACCGGGGCTGGACCGCACAGGTCGGCACCGAGCTGGAGTTCATCGTCTTCCGGGACAGTTATGAGCAGGCATGGGACGCCGGGTACCAAGGGCTCACGCCGGTCAACCAGTACAACGTCGACTACTCGATCCTCGGCACCGGCCGCGTCGAACCGCTGCTGCGCCGCATCCGCAACGAGATGGCCGGCGCCGGACTCGTCGTCGAGTCCGCCAAGGGGGAGTGCAACCGCGGGCAGCACGAGATCACCTTCCGCTACGACGACGCCCTCGTCACCTGCGACCAGCACGCCGTCTACAAGACCGGCGCCAAGGAGATCGCCGCCCAGGAAGGCGTCTCGCTCACCTTCATGGCCAAGTACAACGAGCGCGAGGGCAACTCCTGCCATATCCATCTGTCGTTGACCGACCGCGCCGGGGGCAACGTCTTCGCCGAAGAAGTCGAAGCCGAAGTCAAAGCCAAAGCCGAAGCAGGCGGCATGTCCGACGTCATGCGCCACTTCCTCGCCGGACAACTCGCCGCCCTCCGCGACTTCTCCCTCCTCTACGCCCCCAACATCAACAGCTACAAACGCTTCCAGCCCGGCTCCTTCGCCCCCACCGCCGTCGCCTGGGGCCACGACAACCGCACCTGCGCGCTGCGCGTCATAGGGCACGGCCGCTCGATGCGCTTCGAGAACCGGCTGCCCGGCGGCGACGTCAACCCCTACCTGGCCGTCGCCGCACTGATCGCCGCCGGACTCCACGGCGTGGAGCACCAGTTGGAGCTGCCCGAACCCTGCCCCGGCAACGCCTACACCGCCGGCTTCGCCCACGTCCCGTCCACCCTGCGCGAGGCCGCCGACCTCTGGGAGCACAGCCCCATCGCGAAGGCCGCCTTCGGGGACGACGTCGTCGCCCACTACCTCAACATGGCCCGCGTCGAACTCACCGCCTTCGACGCGGCGGTGACCGACTGGGAGCTGCGCCGCTCCTTCGAACGGCTCTGAACACCCCTGAGAACAGCCCTACTTGAAAGGTGACCCCGTGTCTGACCTGGTCGTCCTCAACCCGGCCACCGAGGAGGTCGTGGCGACCGTCCCCGCCGCCGGACCGGCCGACGTGGACGCGGCCGTCGCCCGCGCGAGCCGCGCGCAGGAGAAGTGGGCCGCCCTCGCCCCAGCCGAACGCGCCCGCCTGCTGCGCCGGTTCGCCGGCGTGGTGGACCAACACGTCGAAGAACTCGCCCAGTTGGAGGTCCGCGAGGCCGGACACACCATCGGCAACGCCCGCTGGGAAGCCGGCAACGCCCGCGACCTCCTCGACTACGCGGCAGGCGGCGTCGAGAGACTGACGGGCCGTCAGATCCCGGTCGCGGGCGGCATCGACGTCACCCTCCTCGAACCCCTGGGCGTCGTAGGCGTCATCGCCCCCTGGAACTTCCCGCTGCCCATCGCGGCCTGGGGCTCCTTCCCGGCGCTCGCCGCCGGCAACGCGGTCGTCCTCAAACCCGCCGAGACGACCCCCCTCACCGCTCTCCGCCTCGCTCAACTCGCCCTGGAGGCAGGGCTTCCCGAGCATCTCTTCCAGGTCGTCCCCGGACGCGGCGCCGTCGCGGGCCGCGCGCTCGTCGACCATCCCGGCGTCGCGAAGATCGTCTTCACCGGCTCCACCCGCACCGGCCGCGAAGTCATGGAACGCTGCGCCCAGTTGCTCAAACCGGTCACCCTCGAACTCGGCGGCAAGAGCCCCAACGTCGTCTTCGCCGACGCCGACCTGAAGACCGCCCTCGACCCCTTCTCCTTCCTCGACAACTCGGGCCAGGACTGCTGCGCCCGCACCCGTATCCTCGTCCAGCGCGAGATCTACGACGAGGCCCGCGCCCACCTCGCCGAGGCGCTCGCGGCGGTCGTCGTCGGCGACCCGGCCGACGAGAAGACCCAGATGGGCCCGCTGATCTCACGCCAACAGCTGGACCGGGTACGGTCGTTCGTGCCCGACGACACCCCGGGCACCCTGCGCGGCAGCGCACCCGAAGGACCCGGTTTCTGGTTCCCGCCGACCGTCCTGACCGAGGCGGCCCCCGACTCCGCCGCCGCCCGCGAGGAGATCTTCGGCCCCGTCGCCGTCCTGCTCCCCTTCACCGACGAGGCCGACGCGATCCGCCTCGCCAACGACACCCCCTACGGCCTCTCCGGCTCC
Source organism: Streptomyces sp. AMJ-169 (assembly GCF_055597585.1). Lineage (NCBI taxonomy): Bacteria > Bacillati > Actinomycetota > Actinomycetes > Kitasatosporales > Streptomycetaceae > Streptomyces > Streptomyces sp. AMJ-169. The sequence continues at coordinate 254,992 of NZ_JBVLTJ010000013.1, read as the reverse complement.
CTCTGGACCCGCGACCTCGGCCGCGCCCTGCGCCTGTCCAAGGCCGTCAAGGCGGGCAACCTGTCGGTCAACTCCCATTCCAGCGTGCGCTATTGGACCCCGTTCGGCGGCTACAAGCAGTCCGGGGTCGGCCGCGAACTGGGCCCGGACGCGCTCGCCGCGTTCACCGAGACCAAGAACGTGTTCATCAGCGACGCCGACTGAAGCAGCGAGACCAGCTGAAGCAGCCAGGCCGGCCGGCCGAAGCGTCCGGGCCGGCTGAACCCCCCTCACCACGAAGGAACCCGCCCAGTGACCGACACCCCCGTCTGCCGCCGTCTCGTCGGCCGTACCGCCGTCATCACCGGAGCCGGCAGCGGCATCGGCCTCGCCACCGCCCGTCGGCTCGCCTCCGAAGGGGCGCACGTCGTCTGCGCCGACATCGACGAAAGCAGCGGCAAGGCCGTCGCCGAGGAGGTCGGCGGACTCTTCGTGAAGGTCGACGTGACCGACGCCGAACAGGTCGAGGCCCTCTTCAAGACCGCCTACGACACCTACGGCAGCGTCGACATCGCCTTCAACAACGCCGGTATCTCACCGCCCGACGACGACTCCATCCTGGAGACCGGACTCGACGCCTGGAAACGGGTCCAGGAGGTCAACTTGACCTCCGTGTACCTGTGTTGCAAGGCCGCGCTGCCCTATATGCGCCAGCAGCAGCGGGGTTCGATCATCAACACCGCCTCGTTCGTGGCCCGGATGGGCGCGGCGACCTCGCAGATCTCGTACACGGCGTCCAAGGGCGGCGTCCTCGCCATGTCCCGTGAACTCGGCGTGCAGTTCGCGCGCGAGGGCATCCGCGTGAACGCGCTGTGCCCCGGGCCGGTCAACACCCCACTTCTGCAAGAGCTGTTCGCGAAGGACCCGGAGCGGGCGGCGCGCCGGCTCGTGCACATCCCGCTCGGCCGGTTCGCGGAGGCGGAGGAGATCGCCGCCGCCGTGGCGTTCCTCGCCAGCGACGACTCCTCGTTCGTGAACGCGACCGACTTCCTTGTGGACGGCGGGATTTCGGGCGCGTACGTGACCCCGCTGTAGGCCGTCTACAAGAAGGTGTGCCCCTCGCCGCGATAGGTGGGCACCGTCTCCACGACGGTGTCCCCCTGGACGAGGTGCAACTGCTCGAAGCGCTCGCAGAGTTCACCGGCCTTGGCGTGCCGGAACCACACCTTGTCGCCGATCAGCAGATCGTCGGCGGGGGAGCCGATGAGCGGGGTCTGGACCTCGCCGGGCCCTTCCTGGGGGTCGTACCGAAGCCCTTCGGGAAGGTAGGGAACCGGCAGCCGGTCGGGCCCGGTGGGACCGGAGGCGGGATAGCCGCCGCCGAGCACGGTCACCACCCCCACCCCCGGCCGGCGGACGACGGGCTGGGCGAAGAGGGCGGCCGGACGGCCCCTGAACGACGTGTAGTTGTCGAAGAGACGCGGCACGTACAGCCCCGAACCGGCGGCCACCTCCGTGACCGCGTCCTCGGCGACCGTGCTCTCGACACTGCCGGTGCCGCCGCCGTTGACGTACTCCAGATCCGGTACGACGGCCCGTACCGCGCGCACAACTGCCGCGCGGCGTTCGGCCAGTTCGCGGCGGGCCGTGGTCTGCATCAGCCGGATCGCGCGGGAGCGCAGGGGGCGGCCGGCGACGGAGTCACCGACGCCGGCGATGTGTCCCTCGTAGGCCATGACGCCGACCAGCTTGAAACCCTGACGGGACGTCACGGTCCTTGCCATGTCGGCGAGTTGGGCAGGGTGACGGAGCGGGGAACGCAGGGCGCCCACCCTGATCCGGCCGCCCAATATCTGGAGGGACGTGTCCAACTCCAGGCAGACGCGGATGACTTCGGATCCGCCGCCCCGGGCCGCGTCGATCAGGTCGAGCTGGGCGGGGTCGTCGACCATGACCGTCACGGCGGCGGCCAGTTTGGGGTCGGCGGCGAGTTCGGCGTACCCGGCCCGGTCCGCCGAGGGGTAGGCCAGCAGGATGTCGTCGAATCCGGAGCGGGCCAGCCACAGGGATTCGGCGAGCGTGAAGGACATCAGCCCCCGGAAGCCGTCCTTCGCGAGGACCCGCTCCAGCAGGCTCCGGCAGCGGACGGACTTGCTGGCCACCCGGACCGGCTTCCCCCCTGCCCGGCGCAGCAGGTCGTCCGCGTTGGCGTCGAAGGCGTCCAGATCGACGATCGCGAGGGGGGCGTCCAGATGAGCGGTGGCCCGGTCGTAACGGGCCCGGTCGGCGGCGCGCGCAGTCATGCACGCAGCCTGCCAGACGGGATTACCGCAGGGTAGGGGGACGATACGGGCAGATGCCGCCGGCCTCGGGGACCGGTTCTCCGCACCCCCTCGGCAAGCCGTAGAGTGACGCGCACGCACGGGGACCGGCTCCGCCGGCCGACGCCCCCGCGCGGGTATGCGTAGCGCACGAGGAAACTGGGGGGTGCATTGAGCACGGAAGCACGCCGCCCCTCCAGGCCCGGGAGGAGCGCACCCCTCCCCCCGGAACCCACCTCGACCAGGAACGAGCCTCCGGCCGCACGGGGGGCTGGGGGGCCGATGACCGAGGGGAACGGGACGGACCGGGGGGTTGGGGGGCAGGGGGGAGGGTTTCCGGGGGATGGGGACCAGATGGAGGGGCTCCGGCCGGGGGGTGGGGCCCAGCAGGGGGAGCCTCGGCAGGGTGGGGTCCAGCAGGGAGAGCCCCGGCGGACGGACGGGCCGGAGGGACCCCGGCGGACGGACAGGGCGGAGGAGCCCCGGCGGACGGACAGGGCTGGGGTGGACGGGGCCCAGACGGAGAGGGCTCAGGCAGAGAGGGCCCAGGGGGGCGTGGCGGGGGGCGAGGACTTCGGCGTCTACGGCGACTCCGTCGACCCCGCCGACTTCCCCCCGCCCCCGGCGTCCGCCCGCTTCCCCGATACCCCGCCGCCTGTGGGGCGTCGGCCGAAGGGGCCCCGGTCGGCCGAGGACGAGGTGAAGGCGAGCGTGGTCCGGCCCTTCATGTCGCGTACGGCACCGTCGCGTACGGCTCCGGCGCCGCGTATGCCTCAGCCGCCGCGTACACCTCCGCTCCCCTCGGACGCGGCTCGTCCGCCTGCCCCCGGCGCCGCCTGGACGCCCTTCTCCCGCAGCCGCATGGCCCCGCCGAATCGTCCCTCCACCACAGGAACCCGCCCGAACGGGACGTCCCGCCACGAGGACGCCCCGGCGTGGTCTCCCACGACTCCGGTCCCGGATTTCACGGCACCGCAGCAGACGGTGGGGGCACAGGAGGTACCGCCGCGTCCGCAGTCGGCGCCGGAGTGTGGGGTGCCTGGGGGGCAGGCTCCGGTTACGGCGCAGGGGCCGGCGTCTGGTCGTCCGGCGTCGGAGTACGGGGTGCCTGGGCGGCAGGCTCCGGCTGAGCCGCCACGTCCGGGGCAGGGGCCGATGCCTGGTCGTCCGGCGTCGGAGTACGGGGTATCTGAGCGGCAGACTCCGGCTGAGCCGCCGCGTCCGGCGCAAGCACCGACGTCCGGTCGCCCGGCGCGGGAGTACGGGACACCAGAACGCCAGACTCCGGTCGCACCGCCACGTCCGGCACAGGCACCGGTCACACCACAACGTCCAGCACAGGCACCAGACTTCAGCCGTCCGGCACCGGAGAAGGACCAGCGGCAGAGGGCGGCGCAGGATCAGCCTGGGCGTTCCGACGCCTCCCCGGCCATGCCCCCGCGCCCGGCCCCGCAGGACAGGCCGACGACTCCGGGCCGGCGTTTCGCGGACTCCCCGGCCACACCGCCACGTCCGGCACGGACACCGCACCCCACCCGCCCGCTGCCCGAACAGGACACACCCGCGCGCCCCGCCCCTACCCCGGGCACCCCTTCTCATCCTTCCTCCGGCCCGGCGCCGGAGTACGGGGCACCTGCCCCGGTCACACCCCCGCACCCCAACCGTCCGGCACCCCAGCAGGCCCCCTCGAACCACCAGGACCGCCCCGCCGCTTCCCGCAACACGCCCCCGGCGCGCCCCGCCCCCGACGGCTGGAGCGCACACCCGCGCCCGACCACCCAGCCGCCCACCGCCCGGAACACCGTGCCGCCCCCCCACCGCGAGACGCCACCCCGCCCCGCCCCCGCGCACCCCTCCGGCCGCCCGGCACCAGAAGCGACCCCCGACCGACCGCTTCACCCCGCCCCGCCCACGAACGCAGCACCCCGCCCAGCGGCGTCCCCGAACATCCCACCCCACCCCACCGCCTCCACGAACGCAGCACCTCGCCCCGCCGCACCCGCAACCACCTCCCCGCAAACCCCCTCCGCTCCCCGCGAAGACCTGGACTTCCCACCCCCCACCCAGCCCATCCCCCCACGCCCCACCACATCCCCCAAATCCCCCCGCCCCGGCACCACCAGAAACACCACACCCCCCGCCGCACCCCCCCTGCCCCAGCCGCCCCCCGCCACAAACCCCTCCCCCCAGCCCCCTCTCCCACCCCCCTCCACCACCCCCCACCCCGACCCCTCCCTCTCCTGGTCCGCCACCCCCTCCCCCCGCCCCTACATCACCTTCGCCGAACCCGAAGGCTACAAAGACGCCCCCGAGGAACCGGTCCTCAAGGGCCGTATCCTCGCCGCAGCCGTCTGCCTCGTTCTGGGACTCGGGCTCATCGGCGGTGCCATCACCGGGAGTTGGCTGATCGACGACCCGGCCGGGGCTAAGAGGGGGACGTACGCCGCCGCAGGCGCGCTGTGGCACAGCGTCCCCGTCGCCCAGCTCTTCCCCACGACCGTCGACGGACAGGGCGCAGGCCCCGGCGGAGCCGACCGCACCTGGACCCGCATCGCCGTCGCCCCGGACACCGGCTGCGAGAACGCCTTCGACCCCCTGCTGGCGCAGGTCCTGCAACCCGCCGGCTGCGAACGCCTCCTGCGCGCCACGTACATCGACGCGACACAGAGCTACGTCACCACCGTCGGACTCCTGTTCACGAAGGCCGGCGCGACGCAGATGCAGACGCTGAAGGACCGGTTCGCCAAGGAGGGCCTCGCCAGCCGGACCGACCTCCTGCCCCGCCCGTACGCCGCCCCCGGCACCCTCGCCGCCGGCTTCGGGGAGAAACAGCGCGCCTCGTGGACGGTGTCCGTCCTCACCGACGCCCCGGTGATCGTCTTCGCCGTCTCCGGCTGGGCCGACGGCCGTACGGTCGACCCCCCGCAGCCCGCCGCCCAGGCCACGGCGACCGGCGCGACGACACCCCCGGCCCAGTCCGGCCTCGGCAACGAGGCCCAGGGCCTGGCCGACCGCATCGAACGAGCCCTCCGCAAAGCAGCCGCCCCCACGCCGGAGCAGCCGTCATGACCACCAGCCCCCAGAACGGAGCAGCCGCCACGCCCCGCCACCCGCACGCCGAAGCACCCGCCAAGACGAGCCGTCACCTCCCCGCCGAAGCAGCCACCACGCCCCGCCACCCGCACGGCAAAGCACCCGACACGACCCGTCACCTCCCCGCCGGAGCGCCCGCCACGCCCCGCCACCCGCACGACGGAGCAACAACCAAGCCCCGCCGCCCCCACGACAAAACTCCCACCACCCCCCCCCGCCCCCGCACCCCCCACAGAGCCGCCGCCCTAGCCTCCCTCCTCGCCGCCGCCCTCGCCCTCGCCCCCCCGACCACCGCCTACGCCGACGGCATACGCGCCCAGCAATGGGCCCTCGAAGCGATGCACACGCAGCAGGCCTGGGCGACGACCAAGGGCGCCGGCATCACCGTCGCGGTCCTGGACACCGGTGTCGAGGCCGGCCACCCGGACCTGGAGGGCAACGTTCTGACCGGCAAGGACCTGGTCGGGTTCGGCGCGGTCGAGGGGCAGCGGGCCTGGGCCCGGCACGGGACGGCGATGGCGGGGATCATCGCGGGCCACGGACACGGGTACGGCGGCGACGACGGAGTCATGGGCATCGCCCCGGAGGCGAAGATCCTGCCCGTACGGGTCATCCTGGAGGACGGCGACCCGGCCCGCGCCAGGGCCCGCGACACCCGCGGCAACGCCCTCGCGGAGGGCATTCGCTGGGCCGCCGACCACGGCGCCGACGTCATCAACCTCTCCCTCGGCGACGACTCCGCCTCCGCCCACCCCGAGCCCGCCGAGGACGAGGCCGTGCAGTACGCGCTGAAGAAGGGCGCGGTCGTCGTCGCCTCCGCGGGCAACGGCGGCGAGAAGGGCGACCACATCTCGTACCCGGCGGCCTACCCGGGCGTCATCGCCGCGACCGCCGTCGACCGGTACGGCACCCGCGCCTCGTTCTCCACCCGCCGCTGGTACGCCACGGTCAGCGCCCCGGGCATGGACGTCGTCATCGCCGACCCCGACCACAAGTACTACGAGGGCTGGGGCACCAGCGCCGCCTCGGCGTTCGTCTCCGGCGCCGTCGCCCTGGTCAAGTCCGCCCACCCGGGCCTGACCCCGGCCCAGATCAAGCGCCTGCTGGAGACCACGGCCCGCGACGCCCCGGCCGGCGGCCGCGACGACTCCCGCGGCTACGGCTTCGTCGACCCCGCCGCCGCCATCAAGGCCGCCGCGAAACTGAAGCCGGAGGGCCTGACGACCCAGTCGTACGGCAGCCAGTACTTCGGCGCGGGCCCCACCGAGGAGAAGAACGACACCGGCACCTCCGACTGGGCCGGCCTCCTGGCGGGCGGGGCCGGGGGAGTCCTGCTGGTGGCCGCCGTCATCCTGTGGCGGGGGCGCAGGAAAAGCTACTGAGGCGTGTCCGCGAACGCCCCCACCGCCGCCCGCGCCGCCTCCTCCACCAGCGACACCCCGGCCGCCTGCGTGGCGTTCCCGTCCGACAACACCGCGACCAGGTACGACGTACCGCCGGCCGTCACCCGCCCGATGCTGTTGATGTCCCACAGCCCGGTCGTGCTGCGCGCCAGCCACCCGTTCTTCAGCGCCCACCGACCCGCGTCCGCCGCCGCCGAGACACCCCACTGCTGATCACCGGCGATCTGCCCCATCAGCCCCTGCGCATACGCCCGCGAGGCATCGCTCAGCGCGGACCCCGATTCGCCGAACACCTGCTTCAGCAGGGCGAGTTGATCGGCGGCGGTGGTCTGCGTCAGCCCCCACAGCGGACCGGCGCCGCCTTGCGTCGACGTCAGCCCCAGCCGCTTGTTCGCCGCGCCGAGCCCGGCCGCCTGCCCGATCGCGTTCCACAGCGCCGTCGCCGAGTCGTTGTCGCTGTTCTCGATCATCGCCGTCGCGTACGTCTTCTCCTGCGCGGTCAGCTGCCGCCCCGCGTCCTGCGCCTGGAGCAGCAGCGCGGCCAGGATGTCGACCTTCACGATGCTCGCCGTGTCGTACGCGTCCGTCCCGTACACCGCGCTGTCGCCGGACCCCAGATCCAGCACGGCGACCGACACCGCCGCCCCGGCCGGCACGCTCACCTTCCCCATCGCCGTCTTCAGCAGCGCCGCGTAATCGGTCCTCGCCTGCGCGACCGGTTCCGATGACTCCACCGACGACGCCCCTTTGCTGCTGGCCGAGCTGTGCGCCGCCGACGATACGGCGTCATGGTGCTTCTTCACATAAGCGGTCCCCGCCGCCGTACCGCCGAGGACGGCGACCAGGGCGAGGACGGGCGGCAGCAGGCGCCGGCGCGAGCGGCGGGCGCGGTGAGGGCGGGCGGCTCTGGGGGACTCCATCCGGCGATGGTGGGAGCGGCGGCTGTGGAGACTTTGGGACGGGGGTGAGAGGACTGTCAGGGGAGGATGAGAAAACCGTGAACAGGGGAGGCGGGCCATCCTGGACGAAGCCTCGCCGCCCGCCCCGGACGCACCCGCGCGCCCCCGATAAAGTCGAGGCCGTGGCGAACAAGAACATCCCCGACCCCGGCTTCTCCGACGACGACGGCTCGGCCGACCCCGCTCTCGCGGCGGCCCTGGCCGCCTGGTCGGCGGACCGCACCGCGCTCACCCCGGTCCTGGCCGCGCTGAAGGGCGCCCGCCTCCTCGTCCCGGTGGTGGCGGTGCTGGGCGAGGTCGAGGAGGACGGGAACGGGCTGCGCCGCGAGAAGACCAGCGACATGGCCGTACCCACCCTGAAGGCGGGCCCCCGTACCGCGCTCCCGGCGTTCACGTCGACGCAGTCCCTGGCCCGCTGGGACCCCGAGGCCCGGCCGGTGGCCGTCCCCCTGCACCAGGCCCTCCAGGCGGCGGCCCACGAAAAGGCGGACACGCTGCTCCTGGACCTGGCGGGCCCGGTCCCCTTCGAACTGACGGGCCCGGCGCTCCTCGCCCTCGCGGAGGGCCGCACGACGACGGACCCGCTGGAGGACCCGGCGGTCCTGGCGGCGGTACGCGCGGCGGTCGCGGGGGAGCAGGGGGTGCTGCGGGCGTACGTGGGCCCGGGGGAGTCGGACGGCACGCTGGCGCTGGTGCTGGACGGGTCGGCGGCGCCGGGGGAGACGGCGCGGCGGATCGCCGAGCGGCTGGCGGCGGACGAGACGCTGCGGGCGAGGCTCGTGCGCGGCCTGGACCTGGCGCTGCTGCCGCAGGGGGCGACGCCGCCGGGCAGGCCGCTCTTCTAGCCGTAGACGGGCCCGGTGTACTTCTCCCCAGGCCCCTTCCCCACCTCGTCCGGCACCAACGAAGCCTCGCGGAATGCCAGTTGGAGCGACTTCAGCCCGTCCTTCAGCGGCGCCGCGTGGAACGAGCTGATCTCGGTGGCGGACCCGTCCAGCAGTCCGGCCAGCGCGGTGATCAGCTTCCGGGCCTCGTCCAGGTCCTTGAACTTGTCCCCCTCCTCCGTGAGCCCGAGCTTCACGGCGGCGGCGCTCATGAGGTTCACGGCGACCGTGACGATGACCTCGACGGCGGGCACCTCGGCGATGTCACGGGTCATGGCGTCGAAGTCTGCGGAATCTGAAGAAGAAGAGGGGGTCTCACTCATGCGGGACACGATAGGCGCCGCCGCCCCGGCGTCGTACGGCAACCCGGATTGGCCAGTACTGGCGCGGACTGCTAATCTCGGGTAACGACCGGTCGGACACCCCTGTGCCCGGCCCACAAGTGGAGGCTTCGAACTCCCACCCGACCACCCTCGTAGGCGGCGGGTCACCGGTCAGACGCAGCGGCCCGCGAGGCTGCCGCGTCCGATGTGTACGCCCCGCGATCTCCGCGGCGGTGTTCCGGTAGTTCGAGGAACCCGCGTGTGATCGTTCGGGGCATTTTTTCTGCTTCGGCGTGGTTGAAGGTCTTAAACGACACAGACGTTACGCGAGCGCTCAAGCCAGAGAGCCGCGTGGTGCAACCGAGGAGGACTCATCAGCGCCGAGCCCCGCATCAACGACCGGATTCGCGTTCCCGAGGTGCGACTTGTCGGTCCCAGTGGCGAGCAGGTGGGCATCGTCCCCCTGGCCAAGGCACTGGAGCTTGCCCAGGAGTACGACCTGGACCTGGTCGAGGTCGCGGCGAACGCCCGCCCGCCGGTCTGCAAGCTCATGGACTACGGGAAGTTCAAGTACGAGTCGGCCATGAAGGCCCGTGAGGCGCGCAAGAACCAGGCGCACACGGTCATCAAGGAGATGAAGCTCCGGCCGAAGATCGACCCGCACGACTACGACACCAAGAAGGGTCACGTCGTCCGGTTCCTCAAGCAGGGCGACAAGGTCAAGATCACGATCATGTTCCGCGGCCGTGAGCAGTCCCGTCCGGAGCTGGGCTACCGCCTGCTCCAGCGGCTCGCGGAGGACGTCCAGGAGCTCGGCTTCATCGAGTCGAACCCCAAGCAGGACGGCCGGAACATGATCATGGTCCTCGGTCCGCACAAGAAGAAGACCGAGGCGATGGCCGAGGCCCGGCAGGCGCAGGAGGCCCGCAAGGCCGAGGCGAAGGCCAACCCCGGCCGCTCGCAGAACGCCGCCGACGCCGACGCTGTGAACGCCGAGGGGTACGACGACGAGACCGACGAGGTCACCGAAGCCGCCGAAGTCCCTGCCGAGGCTCCCGCCGAGGCGTGATCCACGGGCCCACCAGGTCCACTGGATCGAACCGATAGAAGAGCGACGCTCCACCCCGTGCCCGGTTTCACGACCGGGCACCGGAGCGCCACCGACGAGGAGAGAACGGCGCTATGCCGAAGAACAAGTCGCACAGCGGTGCCAGCAAGCGCTTCAAGATCACCGGCTCCGGCAAGGTGCTCCGTGAGCGCGCCGGCAAGCGCCACCTGCTTGAGCACAAGTCGTCCCGCGTGACGCGTCGCCTCACCGGCAACGCCGAGATGGCCCCGGGCGACGCCGCGAAGATCAAGAAGCTTCTCGGCAAGTGACGTACCCGGCCGCTCAGGCTCCCGCGAGCCGCTGAGCGCCGTACGTCGACACCGGGACCCAATCGATACCGGGCCGTGTGAGTCTCAACCACGGCCCCGCTACAAGGAGTTAACAAGTGGCACGCGTCAAGCGGGCAGTCAACGCCCACAAGAAGCGCCGGGCGATCCTCGAGGCGGCCTCCGGCTACCGCGGTCAGCGCTCGCGCCTGTACCGCAAGGCCAAGGAGCAGGTCACCCACTCGCTGGTCTACAACTACAACGACCGCAAGAAGCGCAAGGGCGACTTCCGGCAGCTGTGGATCCAGCGCATCAACGCCGCCGCCCGCGCCAACGGCATCACGTACAACCGCTTCATCCAGGGTCTGAAGGCCGCGAACGTCGAGGTCGACCGCAAGATCCTGGCCGAGCTGGCCGTGAACGACGCGAACGCCTTCGCCGCGCTCGTCGAGGTCGCGCAGAAGGCCCTCCCGGCCGACGTGAACGCGCCCAAGGCTGCGTGAACCCGGGCTCAGGCCTGACTGTACGGACCCGCGGGTTTACCTGCGGGTCCGTTGTGTTGATGTGATCCGAAAGAGAGCCCCCATGTCCCCCGGCCCCGCCGACCTCATCTCCCCCCGCTCCCCCCGCGTCTTTGCCGCCCGGCGGCTCGCGCGGCGGAACTTCCGGGGGAAGGAGCGGCTGTTTCTCGCCGAGGGGCCGCAGGCCGTGCGGGAGGCCGCCGGGCACCGGGACACGCTCGTCGAGCTGTTCGCGACGGCCGAGGCCGCCGAGCGGTACGCCGACGTCGTGGACGGGGCCCACGCCGCCGGGGTCCGGGTCCACCTCGCCGACGAGCAGGTCATCGCCGACATCTCCACCACCGTCACCCCCCAGGGCCTGGTCGGGATCTGCCGGTTCCTCGACACCCCCTTCGCCGACGTCCTCGCCGCCCGGCCGAAGCTGGTCGCCGTGCTCGCGCACGTCCGTGACCCCGGGAACGCCGGGACCGTCCTGCGCTGCGCGGACGCCGCCGGCGCCGACGCCGTCGTCCTCACCGACGCCTCCGTCGACCTGTACAACCCCAAGGCCGTGCGCGCCTCGGTCGGGTCGCTGTTCCATCTGCCGGTCGCCGTCGGGGTGCCCGTCGAGGAGGCCGTGGCCGGGCTGAAGGGCGCCGGCGTGCGGATTCTCGCAGCGGACGGGGCCGGCGCGGACGACCTCGACGACGAGCTGGACAAGGGGACCATGGGCGGGCCGACCGCCTGGGTGTTCGGCAACGAGGCGTGGGGGCTGCCGCAGGAGACGCGGGCGCTCGCCGACGCCGTCGTCCGCGTCCCGATCCACGGAATGGCCGAAAGTCTGAACCTGGCCACCGCCGCGGCCGTATGTCTTTATGCGTCAGCCCGTGCACAGCGCGCCTCCGGAGGGTGCCGTTCCGTCACCGACAGCTAGTAGGGTGACGGGCTCGGGGGTCCTCGTTGGGAGGTGGGGTACGGGGATGAGTGCGGTCACGAGCGGTACGCCGGAGGCCCGACGGGCGTGGTGGCCGCCCGGAGTCGACCCCGACGAACTGCCCGACGGACTGGTCGTCGCCGACGAGTGCGGGCGGGTCGTCTGCTTCAACGCCGCCGCCGAACGCATCACGGACACCTCCGCCGCCGACGTCCTGGGCGAACCCCTCGACAAGGCGCTGCCATTAGAGGACCTCGAAGGCCGCCGCTGGTGGCAGCTCACCGACCCCTACGGCGGCCTCGCGATCCGCACCCGCCAGCCCGAACGCAATCTGCTGCTCCCCGGCGGCCGTGAGGTCCTCGTCTCCGCCCGCTACGTCCGTGACCACCCCACCGGACCCGTCGTACGCGTCGTCGTCTCGCTGCGCGACACCGAGGCCCGCCGGCGCACCGAGCGCTCGCACGCCGAGCTGATCGCGACCGTGGCCCATGAACTGCGCTCCCCCCTCACCTCCGTCAAAGGGTTCACGGCGACCCTGCTGGCCAAATGGGAGCGGTTCACCGACGACCAGAAGCGGCTGATGCTGGAGACCGTCGACGCCGACGCCGACCGCGTCACCCGCCTCATCGCCGAACTCCTCGACATCTCGCGCATCGACTCCGGGCGGCTCGAGGTCCGCCGCCAGCCCGTCGACATGGGCGCCGCCGTCGGCCGCCACATCCAGGCGTACGTCGCCGCGGGGCAGCCCGCCGACCGGTTCCTGCTGCGCATCCAGCAGCCGCTGCCCTCCCTGTGGGCCGACCCCGACAAGGTCGACCAGGTGCTGAGCAACCTCATCGAAAACGCGGTGCGCCACGGCGAGGGAACCGTCACGATAGACGTCACGTCCGCCGCGTCCCCCCGCGAAGGGGAGGACACCGGCACGTCGGTCACCGTGAGCGACGAGGGGGCGGGCATCCCGGAGGAGTCCATGAACCGCGTCTTCACCCGCTTCTGGCGGGGCAGCAAGCGCGGCGGCACAGGCCTCGGCCTCTACATCGTCAAGGGCATCGTCGAGGCCCACGGCGGGGTCATCACCGTCGGCCGAGCCCCCGAGGGCGGCGCCCAGTTCCGCTTCACGCTGCCCGTGGCGGCCCCGGCTTATCTGAGCTAGGGCCTGTCCGGCGGATCAGGCTGGAGGAAATAGACGGTATCTGCCCAGCTCACGCGAGCGGGGTCTGGTGCGTGCAGCTGCAAGGCGGAGGAGGGAGTTGACGCGGAGCGTCGGCGACCGACGACAACGCGGCAGATGTGCGTGCCAGGGCCCGCGACCCCAGCAAGATCCGCCGGACAGGCCCTAGGGGCCACTGCGGGCGCCTCCGCCCCTCCGTACCCCGTTAGACTCGGCCTTTGGCACCTTTGTGTCCCACGGAGCGCGCAGCGCCGGTCACGGGGATCTCCAAGCCAGCAACCGGAAGCACGGGAAGAGATGTCGGCACCGAATAAGTCGTACGACCCAGTAGAGGTCGAGGCGTTGAAACCGGAAGAAGTCGAGCGTATGCGGGACGAGGCGCTCGCCGCGTTCACCGCCGCCGGCTCTCTCGACGCGCTCCAGGAGGCCAAGGTCGCCCACACCGGCGGCGCCTCCCCGCTGGCGCTCGCCAACCGCGAGATCGGCGCCCTGCCCCCGCAGGCGAAGGCCGCCGCCGGAAAGCTCGTCGGCCAGGCCCGGGGCGCCGTCAACAAGGCCCTCGCCGCCCGCCAGGCCGAGCTGGAGGAGGAGCGTGACACGCGCGTCCTCGTCGAGGAGGCCGTCGACGTCACGCTGCCGTACGACCGCGTCCCGGCCGGCGCCCGCCACCCGCTGACGACGCTGTCGGAGCGCATCGAGGACGTCTTCGTCGCGATGGGCTACGAGGTCGCCGAGGGACCGCAGGTCGAGGCCGAGTGGTTCAACTTCGACGCCCTGAACATCGGGCCCGACCACCCCGCGCGCGGCGAGGCCGACACGTTCTTCGTGGCCGGACCCGAGGGCGGCACCGAGTCCGGCATGGTCCTGCGCACCCACACCTCGCCCGTGCAGATCCGCTCCCTGATGGACCGCGAACTGCCCGTGTACGTGATCTGCCCCGGCCGCGTGTACCGCACGGACGAACTGGACGCCACGCACACCCCGGTCTTCCACCAGGTCGAGCTGCTGGCCGTCGACGAGGGCCTGACCATGGCCGACCTCAAGGGCACCCTGGACCACATGGTCCAGTCCCTGTTCGGACCCGACATGAAGACCCGGCTGCGGCCCAACTTCTTCCCGTTCACCGAGCCGTCCGCCGAGATGGACATGGTGTGCTACGTCTGCAAGGGCGAGTCCGTCGGCAACCCCGACCGCCCCTGCCGCACCTGCTCCTCCGAGGGCTGGATCGAGCTGGGCGGCTGCGGCATGGTCAACCCCAAGGTGCTGACCGCCTGCGGCGTCGACCCGGAGAAGTACAGCGGGTTCGCCTTCGGGTTCGGGATCGAGCGGATGCTGATGTTCCGCCACAACGTCGAAGACATGCGAGACATGGTCGAGGGTGACATCCGTTTCACCCGGCCGTTCGGGACGGAGATCTGATGCGTATCCCGCTTTCCTGGCTGCGGGAGTACGTCGACCTCCCCGCCACCGAGACCGGCCGTGACGTCCAGGCCAAGCTGATCGCCGCGGGCCTTGAGGTGGAGACCGTCGAGCAGCTCGGCGACGGCCTCAAGGGCCCGCTCGTCGTCGGACAGGTCCGCACGATCGAGGAGCTGGAGGGCTTCAAGAAGCCGATCCGCTTCTGCACGGTCGACGTCGGCATCGCCAACGGCACGGGCGAGTTGCAGGAGATCGTCTGCGGCGCCCGCAACTTCGCCGTCGGCGACAAGGTCGTCGTGGTCCTGCCCGGCGCGGTCCTGCCCGGCGACTTCGCGATCGCCGCCCGCAAGACCTACGGCAAGACCTCGCACGGCATGATCTGCTCCGGCGACGAGCTGGGCATGGGCGACGACGGCACCAAGGGCATCATCGTCCTGCCGCCGGAGACCGAGGTCGGCAAGGACGCCATCGAGCTGCTCGAGCTGATCGACGAAGTCCTCGACATCGCCGTCACCCCCGACCGGGGCTACGCCCTCTCGCTGCGCGGCGTCGCCCGCGAGACCGCCACCGCCTACGGCCTCCCGCTGCGCGACCCGGCCCTGCTCGACGTGCCGGGCCCCAACGCGTACGGCTACCCGGTGCAGGTCGCCGACCCGTTCGGCTGCGACCGGTTCACCGCCCGCACGGTCACCGGGCTCGCCCCCGAGGCGCGCTCGCCGATCTGGCTGAAGCGCCGGCTCCAGAAGGCCGGCGTCCGCCCGATCTCCCTCGCGGTGGACGTCACCAACTACGTGATGATGGAGCTGGGCCAGCCCCTGCACGCCTACGACCGCACCCTGGTCCAGGGCACCATCGCCGTCCGGCGCGCCGAGGAGGGCGAGAAGCTCGTCACCCTCGACGCCGTCGAGCGCGCCCTGCACGCCGAGGACCTCGTCATCACCGACGAGCGCGGGCCGATCGGCCTCGCCGGGGTCATGGGCGGCGCCAACACGGAGATCGCCGACCACGAGGAGGGGCAGGGCACGACCGACGTCGTCATCGAGGCCGCCCACTTCGACGCCGTCTCCATCGCGCGCACCGCCCGCCGGCACAAGCTGTCCTCCGAGGCGTCCCGCCGCTTCGAGCGGGGCGTCGACCCGCTGGCCGCGTCCGCCGCCGCCCAGCGCGCGGTGGATCTCTTGGTCCTCCTCGCCGGGGGGACCGCCGAGGCGGGCGTCACCGAGGTCATCGCGCCCTCCGCGCCGCACACCATCGCGCTGCCCGCCGACCACCCCGACAAGGTCGCGGGCGTCGCCTACGGCCGCGAGACCGTCGTGCGCCGGCTCCAGCAGGTCGGCTGTGACGTGTACGGGCAGGACGAGCTGCTCGTCACGGTCCCGTCCTGGCGGCCCGACCTCGTCGCGCCGAACGATCTCGCCGAAGAGGTCATTCGTCTTGAGGGGTACGAGAACCTGCCCTCCACGCTGCCGAAGCCGCCCGCCGGGCGGGGGCTGACGGGGCGTCAGCGGCTGCACCGGCGGGTCGGGCGGGTGCTGGCCGGGGCCGGGTTCGTCGAGGCGCCGAACTATCCCTTCATCGGGGAGCAGGTCTTCGACCAGCTGCTGCTCGATGCCGGTGACTCCGCGCGGCGAGTGGTGCGGCTGACCAATCCGCTCAACGACGAGGAGCCCGCGCTGCGTACGTCGCTGCTGCCGGGGCTGCTCGGGGCGCTGCGGCGCAATGACGGGCGGGGGTCGCACGATCTCGCGCTGTTCGAGACGGGGCTGGTGTTCCAGCCGCGGGACGGGCAGGCCGTCGCGGAGGTGTTCTCCGTGGACCGGCGGCCCAGCGATGGGGAGTTGGCGTCTTTGGACGCGGCTCTTCCTGTGCAGCCGCGTCATGTCGCCGTCGTGCTCGCGGGGGCTCGTGAGCAGGCCGGGTGGTGGGGGAAGGGGCGTGCCGCCGACTGGGCCGACGCCGTCGAGGCCGGGCGGGCCGTCGCTCGTGAGGCCGGGGCGTCCGTCGTGGTGCGGCAGGGGCAGTACGGGCCCTGGCATCCCGGGCGGTGCGCCGAGTTCGTGGTGGTCGTCGACGGGGTCGAGCAAGTCGTCGGGCATGCCGGGGAGTTGCATCCTCGGGTCGTGAAGGCGTTCGGGCTTCCGGCGCGGACCTCCGCGATGGAGGTGGACCTTGATGCGCTGGAGGCGGTTGGCGTCGGTACGCCTCAGGCGCCGAGCATCTCCACGTTCCCTGTCGCTACGCAGGATGTCGCTCTTGTGGTCGACCAGTCTGTGCCGCATGCGGATGTCGAGGCGGCGTTGCGGGACGGGGCGGGGGCGTTGCTTGAGGCGATCCGGTTGTTCGATGTGTACGAGAACGTCGAGCAGTTGGGTGCGGGCAAGAAGTCGCTCGCTTATGCGTTGCGGTTCCGGGCGGTGGATCGGACGCTGACCGTGGATGAGGCTTCTGTCGCGCGGGATGCGGCGGTTGCTCTCGCGGGGGAGCGGACGGGGGCTGTGCTGCGGGGCTGATGTCTCGTCGCCGGGTGCGGGTGGACTGTGGCTGGTCGCGCAGTTCCCCGCGCCCCTGAGCGCGCTCCGCGCGCCCTTTAAGGGGCTGCGCCCCTTGACCCCCTTGCGCAGTTCCCCGCGCCCCTAAGCGCGCAGTTCCCCGCGCCCCTGTTTTGTGGCGTTCCCCGCAGCCTCCATCCTCATCCCACTCCGTCCGACCCCACCGCACTGTTCGAGGGGGAGCCGGCGGCGTCGGACGGAGACAGTTAAGTCAAGCCTCTCCCAAGGGAATTGGGGAGCGCGTGCGGGCCCCTTCCTCGGGCACTCTCTTCACACCCCGTGTGAACACCCCCGTACTACGCTGGCCCCACCGAGGTCACCGGGGGCACCCCATGCAGCCCAATACACTGCTCGACGCGATCCTTGACGAGGCGGGCATCTCGCACGCCGGGCTTGCGGCGCATGTCAACCATGCCGGTCGTGGACGGGGGTTGGCGTTGCGGTACGAGCACACCGCCGTCGCCCGCTGGCTCAAGGGGCAGCGGCCCCGGGGTCAAGTCCCCGATCTCATCTGCGAGGTGCTCGCGGGACGGCTGCAACGGCCGGTCACGCTCGATGACATCGGACTCGGGGTGCCCGGCGAGCCCAGCGGGACGCACGCCACCTCCCTCTCCGGGTTCGTCGAGCGGGCCACCGCGCTGTGGCGCTCCGACGAACAGCAGCGGCCCCACATACTGGGCGCGCCTGCGGTGACCGGTACCCCCGCGGTGATGCCGGTGTGGGAGTGGGAGAACCCGCCGGAGGACGTCGACGTCTCGCGGGGCGGGCGGCATCGGGTGACGGCGGGGGACGTCGAGATGCTGCGGGCCGCGCGCACGCACTACGAGCAGATGTACCGCAAGGCGGGCGGGGTGGCGACCCGCAGCAGGATCGTCGGGTTCCTGAACGCGGAGACCGCGCCGCTGCTGCGGGGCGGCTACACGGACGCGATGGGACGCCAACTGCACCGGGCGACCGGCGGGTTGGTGGCCGTCGCGGGGATCTGCGCCTACGACTCCGACGCCCACGGACTCGCCCAGCGCTACTTCCACCAGGCCCTGCGGCTGGCAAAGGCCAGCGGGGACCGGGGACTTGGCGCGTACGTCATCGCGCTCCTCGTCAACCAGGCGCTGTTCATGCGGGAGTTCCGGCAGGCGGTCGCGTTCGCGGAGGCGGCGCTGCGGACGGCGGACACCCACATCACCCCGGCCCTCGCCTCGGATCTGTACGCGATGCAGGCCAAGGCGTACGCGCACCTGGGCGACGGCAGCAGCGCGCTGTCCTGCATCCGGCGCGCGGAGAAGGCCGCCGACCGTATCCGGCGCGGGCACGAACCCGATGAGACGGGCTATGTCCAGCCGGGTCTGGTCAACGTCCAGGTGGCGGAGGCGCTGCTCAGCCTCGGGGACATCGCGGCGGCGGCGGAGCACGCGGCGGCGGCCGTGGACACTCCGGCGCACGACCGGGGCAGAGTGCACCGGCTCGCGATGCTCAGCACGATCGAGCTGCGCCAGGGCCACGCGGACAAAGCGGTGGTCACCGCCGTGGAGATGGCCGAGCAGGCGCGCGGCATGGAGTCCCAGCGGCTGCGGGACCGGCTGCGGGCGGTGCGCGAGCACCTCGTACGCAGCGGCGGCGCGGGGACGGCCGAGGCGGCCGAACTGATCGACGGCGCGCTGCGCGTGCCCTTGTAAGAAGCTGTTCCGGAAGCGGAATGGGCCGGCGCCGGCGGGGAAACCGCACAGGCACAGCGCTGCCCCTGATCTTCTGCGCCCGTACGTCACTGCTGCGATATTGCCCCTTACCCGACGGAAGGTGGCAGAACCGTGCAGTGGACGAAAAAAAACGAACAAGCTGTGTATGAAAACCGGTGGTTCAGCGTCAATCTCGCGGACGTCGAACTGCCGGACGGCCGGCACCTGGACCACTTCCTGATCCGGCTGCGTCCGGTCGCCGTCGCCACGGTCGTCAACGCCGAGAACGAGGTGCTGCTCCTGTGGCGGCACCGTTTCATCACCGACAGCTGGGGGTGGGAGCTGGCCGCCGGAGTCGTCGAGGACGGGGAGGACATCGCGCGGGCCGCCGCGCGGGAACTGGAGGAAGAGACCGGCTGGCGGCCGGGGACCCTGCATCACCTCATGACGGTGGAGCCGTCCAACGGCCTCACCGACGCCCGGCATCACATCTACTGGTCGGACGAGGGCGAGTACACCGGACACCCCGTGGACGACTTCGAGTCGGACCGCCGGGAGTGGGTGCCGCTCAAGCTCGTCCCGGACATGATCGCCCGTGGTGAGGTCCCGGCCGCCAACATGGCGGCGGCCTTGCTGCTGCTGTGCCATCTCCGCCTGGGATGAACGGGTACCCGGACGGGTCTAGGCCCGGCCGAGCGCCTGCCAGACGGTCACCACCAGGGCGCCGATCGCGGTGATCGCCGCGATCGAGGGGAGCGGCCAGCGGCTGTGTTCGAGGGTGACGATCCGGGGCTTCAGCTCGTCGATCTCCTTGGCGGTCTCCTCGGTTCGATGGGTCAGCAGGGCGAAGCCGCCCTCGACGCGGGCGTATGCCACATCGAGGCGTCGGCGTAACTCTGCGAGTTCTTCCGTGTTCTTGGGATGCTCCGGACCGGCGGTCACTGTCCGCTCCTTTCCCTGGGGGGCTCTCTAGCGGAATGCCGTCCCTTGTATGCGCAGGACGAGTGAACTCGCCTGGTGGGCGCGGGGGGAGAGTGTGCGGCGTGCATATGCGTGCCAGCCGCGCACACGGTGTGTGAACGGCGCGGGCCCGGCGCGGGGAAGAGCGCCGGGCCCGTACACGTGACGTCGCGTAATCAGCGGCGGTCAGTAGGTGTAGAAACCCGCCCCCGACTTACGGCCCAGCCGTCCCGCGTCCACCATGCGCTGGAGCAGCGGGGGAGCGGCGTAGAGGGGTTCTTTGTATTCGTCATACATGCTGTGGGCCACCGATACGACCGTGTCCAGGCCGATCAGGTCCGCCAGCTTCAGCGGGCCCATCGGGTGGGCGCAGCCCAGTTCCATGCCGTTGTCGATGTCCTCGCGGCTCGCGATGCCGGTCTCGAACATCCGGATCGCGGACAGCAGATAGGGGATCAGCAGCGCGTTGACGACGAACCCGGAGCGGTCCTGGGCCTTGATCGCGTGCTTGCCGAGCAGCTTCTCGGCGAACAGCTCGGCGCGGCTGACCGTGCCCTGCGAGGTGGTCAGCGCCGGGATCAGCTCGACGAGCCGCTGCACCGGGGCCGGGTTGAAGAAGTGGATGCCGATGACGTGGTCCGGGCGCGAGGTCGCGACGGCCAGCTTCACCAGCGGGATCGAGGAGGTGTTGGAGGCGAGGATCGCGTCCGGGCGGGTCACGACCTGGTCCAGGACCTGGAAGATCTCCGTCTTCACCTGCTCGTTCTCGACGACCGCCTCGATCACCAGGTCACGGTCGGCGAACTCGCCGAGGTCGGTCGTGAAAGAGAGCCGCGCCTGTGTCTCGTCCCGCTCCGCCTCGCTGATCTTGCCGCGTTCGGCGGCCTTGGCCAGGGAGTTCAGCAGCCGGGTCCGGCCGAACTCCAGGGCCTCGCCGGTGGTCTCGGCGACCTTGACGTCGAGACCGGCGCGCGCGCAGACCTCGGCGATCCCCGCCCCCATCTGGCCACAGCCCACCACGCCGACGCGTGCGATGTCTCCCGCCGGGATGTCAGTCACATCGTCCCTTTCCCAGTAATTCTGCTCCGATCGTGCACGTTACTAGCAAGTATCGATGATCGATCGCCGGGGTCGGGCATGCTGAGCCCGGAGCGACCCGCGAACCGCTGCGGGTCCCGAGTGTGGGGGTTGTGCCTTGGCGTCACTCACCCGACGGACGTTCACCCTGGCCGCGCTGACGACGGCCCTGGCCGCGACGACCACCGCCGCCGACGCGGTCGGCCCCGAACTGCGCGCGCCCAGACCGGAGATGCGGGGCCTGTGGCTGGCCACCGTCGCCAACCGGGACTGGCCCTCCCGGTCCGGCATGAGCGCCGGGGCGCAGCACACCGAACTGACCGCCTGGCTCGACCTCGCCGTCCGCAGCCGCCTCAACGCCGTCATGCTCCAGGTCCGCCCCACCGCCGACGCGCTGTGGCCGTCCCCCTACGAGCCGTGGTCCAACGTCCTCACCGGTACCCAGGGCAAGAACCCCGGCTGGGACCCGCTGGGCACGGCCGTCAAGGAGGCCCACGCGCGCGGCCTCCAACTCCACGCCTGGTTCAACCCGTTCCGCATCGCCAACCACACCGACCTGACGAAACTCGTCCCCACCCACCCCGCCCGCAAGCACCCCGACTGGGTCGTCACCTACGGCGGACGCCTCTACTACGACCCCGGTCTGCCGGCCGTCCGCGGCTTCGTCCAGACCGCGATCCTGGACGCCGTCCGCAAGTACCCGCTGGACGCCGTGCACTTCGACGACTACTTCTACCCCTACCCGGTCGCCGGGCAGACCTTCGACGACGACGCCGCGTACGACCGCTACGGCGGCGGCTTCGGCAGCCGGGCGGCCTGGCGGCGCGACAACATCGACAAGCTGATCCGCGAGACGGCGGCCGGCATCAAGAAGCTGCGCCCCGGCACCCAGTTCGGCGTCAGCCCCTTCGGCGTCTGGCGCAACCGCACGACCGACCCGCTCGGCTCGGACACGAAGGCGGCCCAGTCGTACGACGACAACTTCGCGGACACCCGCAAGTGGGTGCGGCAGGGGTGGATCGACTACATCGTCCCGCAGCTGTACTGGAACATCGGGTACGCGGCGGCGGACTACGCCAAGCTCGCGGCCTGGTGGGCGGAGGTCGCGAAGGGCAGCCGTACCAAGCTGTACCTCGGAGAGGCGCTGTACAAGGCCGGGGATCCGGCGCAGCCCGCCGCGTGGCAGGAGGTGGGGGAGCTGTCCAGGCACCTGACGGTCGCCGGGCGGCGGGCCGAGGTGCGGGGGCATGTGTTCTTCGCGGGGAAGGATCTGGCGGCGGACCGGATCGGGGGGTACGCGAAGGTGCTGGCGGATCACTACAAGAAGCCGGTGGAAGCGCCGCGTTGAGGTTTCGCTGGGTCTTGGGCTCGCGGATTCTCGGGCCCGCGGATGCTGAGGGCGGCCCGGTGTCTCTCGGGCCGCCCTCGGCCTCAGCGCTCTCCCTCGTGCCGGACCACGCAGTCCGGCCCGGGGGACATGATCGCCTCGTGACCGTCGGGGAAGCGGACCCGGTAGGGAGGTTCGCCCGCCGGGCCGAGCACCTCGACGACCTCGGACACCTGGTCGTGCAGACCGACCGACCTGCCGTGCTGGACGAGCCGGTCGCCCACGGACGCGTGCATCTGGGCCTCCTCTGCCGGAGTGGTCCTTCGGTTCGAGTCTAGGGCCTGTCCGGCGGATCCTGCTGGGGTCGCGGGCCCTGGCACGCACTCCCCCAAGCTCTTCGAGCAGGGGGTACCCCCAGGCGTTGTCGTCGGTTGCCGACGTCCCCCAGCCTTCGGCCGGGAGGTGCCCCCACCGCGTCGCCCGCCGCGGCAGCGGCAGATGTCAGCGTCTCCTCCGCCTTGCAGCTGCACGCACCAGACCCCGCTCGCGCAAGCCGGTCAGACGCCGTTCGCTGTCGGCCAGCCTGATCCGCCGGACAGACCCTGGAGCGGCTCAGCCGCGGGCGCGTTGGGTGACGGTGATGCAGACCAGGACCGCGACGGCCGTCAGCGGGGCCGCCGGGGACAGGTGCTCGCCGAGCAGCAGCACCGACCACACCAGCGTGAGCAGCGGCTGGGCGAGCTGCACCTGGCTGGCCTTGGGGACGCCGATCGCCGCCATCCCCCGGTACCAGACCACCAGCCCCAGGAACTGCGACACCACCGAGACCCACAGCACCCCGACGACCCCGTGCACGCCGAAATGCACACCCTCGTACGACAGCGCCACCACCGCCCCCGGCACGGCCACCGGCAGACACAGCACCAGCGCCCACCCGACGACCTGCCACCCCGGCATCTCCTTCGCCAGCCGCCCGCCCTCGGTGTACCCGGCGGCGCACGTCACCAGCGCCCCGAACAGATACAGGTCGGCCCCGCTCAGCGCCCCGCCGCTCTGCTGCACGGTGAACGCCCCGACGGCCACCGCCCCGGCGAGCGCCGCACCCCAGAACGCCCGCCCCGGCCGGGCCCCCAGCCGCAGCGCCGAGAACACGGCCGTCGTCAGCGGCAGCAGCCCGACGACGACGGCGGCGTGCGCGGTGGAGGAGGTGCGCAGGGCGAGCGTCGAGAGGAGCGGGAACCCGACGACGACCCCGCCGGCGACGACCGCGATCCCGGCCCAGTGCCGCCGCTCGGGGAGGGGGACGCGCAGCGCCAGCAGACAGCCGCCGGCGACGACCGCCGCGAGGACGCACCGGATCGCGACGAGCGACCAGGGGCCGAAGCTTTCCAGGCCCCAGGCGGTGGAGGGGAAGGTGAGGGAGAAGGCGATGACGCCGAGGAGGGCTTGGAGGGTGCCGAGGCGGGGGGAGAGGCCGGGGCTGCGCTCGGGCTGAGTGCGGGGGCCGTCCACCGCTATCGGCCCGCGTTCAGTAGCGCTACTCTGTGCTTTCATGCACGAGCGTAGCAGCGTCACCGAACTGGCAGAAACCCTCCGACGGGACCTGAACCGCTACTCACCCGGCGGAAAGCTCCCCTCCAGCCGCGCCCTCGTGGACCGCTTCCACGTCAGCCCCGTCACCGTCTCCCGCGCCTTGGCCCAGCTCGCCGCAGAGGGCCTGGTGATCACCCGCCCCGGCGCCGGCGCCTACAAGGCCGATCCCCGGACGACGCTCCCGGCGGCCGGCGACACCTCGTGGCAGGAGGTCGCGCTGAGCGCGGACGGCGCCGCCGACCTCGTCCCCCGCTCCGTCGACGCCTCCGGCGTGACCGTCTCGCTGGCGGTGCCGCCGCCCGGGGTGATCGAGTTCAACGGGGGCTATCTGCACCCGTCGCTCCAGCCCGAGCGGGCGATGTCGGCGGCGCTGGCCAGGGCCGCGCGGCGGCCGGGGGCGTGGGGGAGGCCGCCGCTGGAGGGGCTGCCGGAGCTGCGGGAGTGGTTCGCGCGCGGACTCGGGGTCTCGGCGGCGGAGGTCCTGATCGGCGCGGGCGGCCAGGCGGCCCTGACGACGGCCCTGCGCGCGCTCGCTCCGCCGGGCGCGCCGGTCCTGGTCGAGTCGCCGACCTACCCCGGCATGCTGGCGATCGCCCGCGCGGCGGGTCTGCGGCCGGTGCCGGTGCCGGTGGACCCCGAGGGGGTGCGGCCCGCGCTGCTGGCCGACGCGTTCAAGGCGACCGGCGCGCGTGTCTTCGTCTGCCAGCCGCTGTTCCAGAACCCGACGGGTGCGGTGCTGGCGCCGGGCCGCCGTGCGGAGGTGCTGCGGATCGCCCGCGCGGCCGGGGCGTTCGTGGTCGAGGACGACTTCGTACGCCGCCTCGTGCACGCCGACTCCGGCCCGCTGCCGCGTCCGCTGATCGCGGAGGACCAGGACGGGGTCGTCGTCCACGTCGCCTCGCTGACCAAGGCGACGTCGCCGAGCTTCCGGGTCTCCGCCCTGGTCGCCCGGGGCCCCGCGCTCCAACGCCTGCGCGCGATCCAGATCGTCGACAGCTTCTTCGTCCCCCGTCCTTTGCAGGAGGCGGCGCTGGAACTCCTCGGCTCACCGGCCTGGACGCGTCATCTGCGGGCGCTGGCGGTGGAGTTGAAGGGGAGGAGGGACACGATGACGGCGGCTCTGGCCCTGGACCTACCGGACCTGACGCTCCCTCACATCCCGTCCGGGGGCTATCACTTGTGGCTGCGGCTGCCGGACACGGTGGCCGAGGGGGAGCTGACGGGGGCGGCACTGCGGGCGGGGGTGGCGTTGACGCCGGGGGCACCGTACTTCAGCGCGGAACCTCCGGCGCCGCATATGAGGCTGAGCTTCGCGGCGGTGGCGGGGGCGGAGGAGATCGGGGAGGGGGTGCGGAGGCTGCGGGGGGCGTATGGGGAGGTGAGGGGGGTTCGGTGAGGTGGGGGTGTGGGGGGAGGTGGGGGTGTGCGGGGAGGTGGGGTGCGGGGGCTCGGTGAGGTGGGGTGCCTGGGGAGGTGGGTTGGCGGGTGCGGCTGCGTCGTGGCTGGTCGCGCAGTTCCCCGCGCCCCTGAATGGGCGCTGCGCGCCCATCCTCGGGTCCCGCTCGAGCCGTTCCGAAGCCCGGAGCGCTGTCGCGCCCGCGTGGCGAGGCTGGTCGGCTTGGCTGCGCTGGTCGGCTGGTCGGCTGGTCGGCTGGTCGGCTGGTCGGCTTGGCCGCGCCGGTCAGCCCGTCCCGCCCGCCGTCCCGCCTGTCCCGCCCGCTCCGGTCCGGCCGTCCCGCCCGCTCCGCCCGCCGTCCCGCCCGCTCCGTGAAACCGGTTCGACTCCCCCCACCCCCTCCTGCGAGTCTCCCTCCATGAGCGACACGACCGACGTGACCGGCGCGCACGCCGTCCCTCCCCTCGTCGAGGGCTATGAGTTCTCCGCCGACCCCGCCCGCATCGACGCCGCCCGCGTCCACCGCTGGCTGTCCACCGACGCCTACTGGGCCCTCGGCCGCCCCCGTGAGAAGCAGGACCAGGCGATCGCCGGGTCCCTCAACTTCGGGGTGTACGAGGAGAGTTCGGGCGAGCAGGTGGCGTACGCGCGCATCGTCACCGACCGGGCGACGTTCGCGTGGCTGTGCGACGTGTACGTCGCCCCCAACGCCCGGGGCAAGGGCATCGGAACGGCGTTCGTGGCAGCCGTACGGGACTGGCTGGAGCCGCTGGGCCTACGCAGGATGCTGCTCGCGACGCACGATGCGCAGGGGGTCTACGAGAAGATCGGCTTCGCCCCGCTGGACCGGCCGGACCGGTGGATGGCGCTGTATTTCGACACGAAGCCGCTGCCGGAGCCGGGGGGTAGGACGGCGTGAGGTGAGGTGGTTTCCTGGCCGGAAGCCGGAAGCCGGAAGCCGGAAGCCGGAAGCCGGAAGCCGGAAGCCGGAAGCCGGAAGCCGGAAGCCGGGGGGCGATGAGTCGACTCCGGCGGGCCGCGCCCCGATAGGGGCGCGGGGAACTGCGCGACAAGCCACGACGGCGCAGCAGACGGACGACGACCCGTCACGGCCCCTCCAGGGAACCGCCCCCCTCCAGGAAACCACCCCCCTCCAGCGAAGCGCCCCGTACATAACCAGTACTCAGCACAAGCGACTTGGCCGGTCCCCCCACCCTCCACACCACCCGCCACCGATCCACCCCCAGCACCGAGAACTCCCCCCGGTACAGATCCGCCGCACACGGATGCTCAGCCACGTACACCCCACCCCGCAGATCCAGTTCATGAAACGCCCGCCCGTCCCCGAACCGGACATCCGCCGTCCCCGCCACCACCCCCGGCAGAAACCGCAACGTCCGCTCGGCCGGCCGCGCCACCCCCTCCCACGTGAACACCCCGGATTCCGCATGCAGCAACCCACCCCCGGAAAGCGGCCGGAACACAGTGGTCCCGAGGAACTCCCCCTCCGCCCCGCTAGCGAGATCCCGCACGGACCGCCGCACCCGCCACTCCCCGGCGAGATACGCCAGCACATCCGGAACCGGCCAGAACTCCTCCATCCCGGCGCCTCCCTTCTCCCAGGGAGATCCCCAGGTTCCTGTGCGAACCATTGACGCTGATCGACCCCCTCCCTATGTTGCCGTTCGAAGTGCTGACCATTGTCCGACATATCGAACCTCTCGAGCGCCCCCCACGTCCGACAGAGCTGCGGAGCATCCATGTCACGCACCCCCCAAAGACCCCGCACCCCCCAAAGACTCGGCCTAGGCGCCCTAGCCCTACTCCTCGCCACAGCCGCCCTCCCCGCCCCCGCCCAAGCAGCCGAAGTCACCGACTACACCCTCACCGTCACCCCCACCACCAAGGGCACAAAGATCGCCGACACGATGTACGGCGTCTTCTTCGAGGACATCAACAGGGCAGCGGACGGCGGCCTGTACGCAGAACTCGTACAGAACCGCTCCTTCGAGTACACGACGGCAGACAACCGCGCGTACACCCCGCTGACCTCATGGACGGTCACGGGCTCGGCGAACGTCGTGGACGACGCGGGCCGCCTGAACGAGCGCAACCGCAACTACCTTTCCCTGGGCCCCGGTTCGACGGTCACCAACTCCGGTTACAACACCGGCATCCACGTCGAGCAGGGCAAGAGGTACGACTTCTCGGTGTGGGCGCGAGCCGAGGCCGGCACCAAGCTCACGGTGACCCTCCAGGACGCCGCAGGCCCCCTCGCGGACGCCCGCGAGATCGCCGTACGCGCGGGCGGCTGGCGGCAGTACAAGGCGGGCTTCGTCGCGGACCGCACCACCAACACCGGCCGCCTGAGCGTCAGTTCAGCGGAGGCCGCCGCCCTCGACATGGTCTCGCTGTTCCCCCGCGACACCTTCCGGGGCGAACCCAACGGTCTGCGCGAGGACTTGGCCGAGAAGGTCGCCGCGCTGAAGCCCGGGTTCGTGCGCTTCCCCGGCGGCTGTCTCGTCAACACCGGTTCCATGCAGGACTACAGCGAGGCGTCCGGGTGGCAGCGGGCGCGGTCGTACCAGTGGAAGGACACCGTCGGACCGGTCGAGACCCGGGCCGTGAACTCCAACTTCTGGGGCTACAACCAGAGTTACGGACTCGGCTACTACGAGTACTTCCGGTTCGCCGAGGACATAGGGGCGATGGCGCTGCCCGTCGTACCGGCCCTCGTGACCGGCTGCGGGCAGAACAAGGCCGTCGACGACCCCGCGCTCCTCCAGCGGCACATCCAAGACGCCCTGGATCTGGTGGAGTTCGCCAACGGGCCCGTCACCTCCAAGTGGGGCGGGCTGCGCGCCAGGATGGGGCATCCGAAGCCGTTCCACCTCACCCACATCGAGGTCGGCAACGAGGAGAACCTGCCCGTCGAGTTCTTCGAGCGGTTCACGGAGTTCCGGGCCGCCATCGAGGCCAAGTACCCGTACATGCAGGTGATTTCGAACTCCGGCCCGGACTCCGACGGCACCACCTTCGACACGGCGTGGAAGCTCAACAAGGACGCGGACGTCGCGATGGTCGACGAGCACTACTACCGCGACCCCCAGTGGTTCCTCCAGCACAACGACCGCTACGACTCCTACGACCGCACCGGCCCCAAGGTCTTCCTCGGCGAATACGCCTCCCGGGGCAACGCGTTCAAGAACGCCCTGTCCGAGGCGGCCTTCATGACGGGCCTGGAGCGCAACGCGGACGTCGTCCAACTCGCCTCCTACGCCCCCCTGTTCGCCAACGAGGACTACGTCCAGTGGCAGCCCGACCTGATCTGGTTCAACAACCACTCCGCCTGGAACTCCGCCAACTACGAGGTCCAGAAACTCTTCATGACCAACGTCGGCACCAGCACGGTCCCTTCGACGGCGACCGGCACCCCGTCGGTGCAGGGCCCGATCACCGGCGCGGTGGGCCTCTCGACCTGGGCGACCAGCGCGGCGTACGACGACGTGAAGGTGACGGCGGCTGACGGCAGCACCCTCCTCGACGACGACTTCTCCGGCGACGCCGCCAAGTGGACCCACACAGGCGGCGGCAACTGGGCGGTCCAGGACGGGAGTTACGTCCAGACCGACACCGCCGCCGAGAACACGATGGTGAGCGCCGGCGACCCCGCCTGGCACGACTACGACCTCCACGCGAAGGCCACCAAGAAGTCCGGCAAGGAAGGCTTCCTCGTCGCGTTCGGCGTCAAGGACACCGGAAACTTCTACTGGTTCAACGTCGGCGGCTGGAACAACACCCAGACGGCGGTCGAACGGGCCGTCGACGGCGGCAAGTCGACGCTCCTGGCGAAGCCCGGCTCGGTGCAGACGGGCCGCGCCTACGACATCGACGTCAAGGTCCGGGGCCGTCAGGTCACCCTCTTCCTCGACGGCCAGGAGTGGGGCAGCTTCGCCGACGACAGGCCGGCCGAGCCGTTCCGCCAGGTGGTGACGCGGGACGCGCGGACCGGGGAGCTGATCGTGAAGGTCGTCAACGCGCAGTCCGCTGCCGCCCGTACCGCGATCGACCTGGGGACGGCGAAGGTGGGGCCGAGGGCGAAGGTGACGACTCTGACGGCCGCCCCCGACGCGCTGAACACGGAGACGGCGACTCCGGTGGCCCCGCAGGCGTCCACCTTCACCGGGGTGGCGAGGAAGTTCACGTACACGTTCCCGGCGAACTCGGTGACGTTCCTGCGGATCAAACAGAGGTAGCCGAGGCCCCGGGCTGCTCCCCCTCCTGAGAAAGAGACCCCTCCTGAGAAAGAGACCCCTCTTGAGAAGGGGACCCCTCCTGGGGCAGGGGGAGCAGCCCGCGTTCCGTGAACACCTTCTTCGCCACGAACGTAGCGTTCAGCGCCCGGGGAAACCCGCAGTACCCGGAGGAGTGCAGCAGCGCCTCGACGATCTGCGCGGGCGTGAGCCCCACATTGAGGGCCGCGTTGATGTGCACCTCCAGCTGAGGCTCGCAGCCGCCCAGCGCGGTGAGCATCCCGAGGGTGACCAACTGCCGGTCGCGCGGCGCGAGTTCGGGGCGGCTGTAGATCTCCCCGAACCCCCAGGCGACGACCTGATGCCCCAGCTCCGGGCTGATGTCGGCCAACGAGTCGATGACCCGCTGCCCCGCCTCCCCGTCGACGGCCCGCAACACCGCAAGCCCCCGAGCGAACCGCTCGTCCCGGCCGGTGCTCTCACTTCTCGTCCCGTTGCTCATGCCGGAGACGCTAGAAGCTGAAGCGCACTCCAACGCAACTCCGGCGCGCGCCTACAGATAGGGCCGGGTGATCAGCTCGATCGCGTGCCCCGCCGGATCCTTGAAGTAGACCCCCCGCCCGCCATGCCCGGAGTTCGTCTCACCGGGCCGGGTCATCTGAGGGTCGGCCCAGTGGGTGACACCCCCCTCGCACAGCCGCCGGTACGCCCGCTCGAACAGCGCGTCGTCGACGAGGAACGCGTAGTGCTGCATGACGTTGACGAAGGGCCCCAGGAGGGAGCCTCGGGAAGTTCCAGCAGCTCACGGAAGAACCGGGCGGACTCTTCGCGGTTCTTGGCCGCGATGATGGTGTGGTTGAAAGAGACGGGCCGGGATCAGCTACCCACCGGGTCGCCGATCCGTGTGTGGCGCCCGAGCGCCGGTCCGGTGTTCATGCGCCGGAACTTAGCCGCCCGTCCCGCCCCCGCGCAAGTCAATTCATCCGGAACTCACCCCTCCACCCCTCCCCGTTTCCCCGCCGTTAATTGCCTCTGATAAAGAGGTCCAGAATCCCCCGAACTTCTTCCGTCACTTTTTCATAAATGCACAACCAAATGGAAGGTGCGGCCGTCTGATCCGGAGAAAATGAGTGTCGGGGAATGACGATCCGAGGAAACAGGGGCAGGCGTGGAATCGACCATCCGTACGCGGCTCGCGGGGCTTGAAGTGCCTCGTCAAGTCAGCCCGAGGGCAGCCGCAGCCGGCCTCGCCGCGCTGCTCACACTGCTCGCGTTCGGCGCGTCCGACGTGATCGCGAGAAGTTTCCCGTTCGGCCCCAATACCCGCGACACGAACGACCTCGGCAACCAGTACGTCCCCATGCACTCCCACCTCTGGGACCTGATCCACGGAAAGTCGAGCGGCGGACTCCTCCTCAACTGGCAGTCCGGATTCGGCGCGAGTTTCCTCCCCGATTACGGGACGTACGTCAGCAGCCCCTTCGCCCTCCTGGTCGCCCTCTTCCCGCGCGACGAGATCGACCTGGCCGTGTACGTCATCACCGCCCTCAAGACGGCGACGGCGGCCGCAGTGATGGCGTTCCTGCTCCTCACCCTGCGCCCGGGACACCGCTGGACCGCCGCCCTGCTGGGCATGTCGTACGCGCTGTGCGGCTGGAGCGTCGCCGACGCCGCGTACAACATGATGTGGCTGGACGGACTGATCGCGCTGCCGATGCTGTGCCTGGTCGCGGAGTGGCTGCGCGACAACAGGCACCGGGTCACCGCCGTCCTCCTCGTCGCCCTCGCCTGGTGGGCCAACTTCTACACCGCGTACATGGCCACCGGCGGAGCCGTCCTGTTCCTCGTCCTCCGGCTGATCCTCGCCAGGCCCTCCCGCCGGGACACCCTCGCCACCCTCGCCCGCTCCGCCCTGACCGTCGTCCTCGGCATGGGCCTGGCCGCGCCCCTCATCGCCGTCATCTACTTCGGGACCAAGCACGCCTCCCCGGGGCGCTTCAAAGGGTTCGTCCCCTCGGACAGCGAGGACGTCCTCGCGCGGCTCATGCCGACCACGTACGGCTTCGGCACGCCGGGGCTCTACGTCGGTACGACCGCCCTGCTGCTCGCCCTCGCCCTCCCCTTCCACCGCAAGGCCCCGCTGAACGTCCGGATCGGCTGGCCCGCGCTGGCCGCCGTGATGTTCCTGTCGATGCAGTGGCCCCCGACGCAGCTCGCGTGGCACGCGTTCACCACCCCCCAAGGCAGCGGCTACCGCGAGGCGTTCGTGCTGTGCGCGTTCCTGGTGATCGGGGCGTGGCACGCGCTGTCGTACGGCGTCCCGGACCTGCGCGCGTTCGGCGCGGCCACGGCGGTCCTCGTCCTCATGGCGGCCGGCGCGAGCCGCAGCGTCCTCGTACGGCCCTTCGTGCTGCCGATCCTCGCGTTCGTCGCCGTCTGTGTGCTCGCCGCGTTCCTGCTGCTGCGCAGGCAGACCCGGGTGGCGTTCGCCGTTGCGCTGCTCGTCGCCGTGCAGGTCGGGGAGGCCGCCGGGACCACCGCCGTCAACACGCGGCTGCGGCTCGCTCATCTTGATGACTACGCGCCGTGGGGGAACCGGCAGCAGGCCCAGTCGGAGGCGGTCGCGAGCGCCTCCGACTGGCCCGTGTACCGGACCGACCCGGGGCGGGAGATGACCGTCGGCAACGATCCGATGGTCGTACGCGGCCAGGGCGCCCAGTACTACAGCAGTCACACCTCGGACGTCCTGTACCGGATGATGACCGCGCTCGGGGACGGGTGGACGTCCGCCGGGCGCAACATCCAGTCGCTCGACAACGCCGTCACCGACACGGTCTTCTCGATCGGCGCGCGCGTGCACTCGCCGCCGGACCCGCACCAGAACTGGTTCCCGCAGGACGGGACCGGCGAGCGGGTCACCCGGCAGGAGGTGCCGCCGCTGGTGACCGTGCGGTCCGGCGGCCCCGAATCCGTCGACGGCTTCGGCGCCGACCCCTACCGCAACCAGGAACTCCTGCTCGGCGCGCGGGTGTACACGCAGCCGAGGCTGACCGTGCGGTCCGGCGACGGGACGACTTTCGGCCACAGCAGGGTCCGGCCCGGCCTCTACATCGGCCGCCACCGCACGACGGTCACCGCGAGCTGCCCGGCGGGCGACGAGGTCTACCTCTGGATGCCGTACTACGCGGGCACCGCGAAGCTCGCCGGCTCCGACCTCATCGGCCGCTACCGCTCCGACACCGGCACGAAGATCGCCGCGATGGCCCGGCTCGGGCACGTCCCGGCGTCCGGGAAGCTGCGGATCGACCTCGCGCCGAACACCTGGAGCTTCGTCCCCGACCGCGCGGTCGGCTGCCTGGATCCGGCCAAGCTGCAAGAGACCGTGAAGGAACTGAAGGCCACCGGAGCCACCAAGGTCACCGTCTCCGACGGCACCCTCAAGGCCGAGCTGCCCGCCGGGTCCACGGGCACAGCCGTGATCGCCGCGCCCCGCATCGCGGGCTGGCGCTGCGCGGCGGGCGGTGGATCGGCGAAGCCCGCCGCCCAGTACTACGGCCTCCTCGCCGTCCCGCTCGACGGCAAATCCACCAGCCTGACCTGCACGTTCCACACGCCGGGGCTGAAGGCGGGGCTGGCCGCCGGGGGCGCCTCGCTGCTCGGGCTCGTGCTGATGGCGGTGTGGCTGCGGGTGCGGGGACGGCGGGGGAACGGGGAGGTGTCCGGGGCCGGTCCTCTTCTGGCCGAAAACTCTCTCCAGAAAGCTTAGGCTTACCTAAGAATATCTTGGATGGACGAGTCGGTTGCATAAACGTGCAGCGATACGTATAGTCATGCCATCCAGGAGGAGGGTGACATGGCGGTACGTGCGGCGGTGGCCGGTGCGAGCGGTTACGCGGGCGGAGAACTCCTGCGGCTGCTCCTCGCGCACCCCGAGGTCGAGATCGGTGCCCTGACCGGCAACTCCAACGCGGGCCAGCGGCTCGGCGCGCTCCAGCCGCATCTCCTGCCGCTGGCCGGCCGGGTGCTTCAGGAGACGACCGCCGAGGTGCTCGCCGGGCACGACGTCGTGTTCCTCGCGCTGCCCCACGGACAGTCCGCCGCCGTCGCCGAACAGCTCGGCCCGGACGTCCTCGTCGTCGACATGGGCGCCGACTTCCGGCTGAAGGACGCGGGCGACTGGGAGCGGTTCTACGGCTCCCCGCACGCCGGCACCTGGCCCTACGGCCTCCCCGAACTGCCGGGTGCCCGCGCCGCGCTGGAGGGGTCCAAGCGCATCGCGGTACCCGGCTGCTACCCGACGGCCGTCTCCCTCGCCCTCTTCCCGGCCTACGCCGCCGGGCTCGCCGAGCACCAGGCGGTGATCGTCGCCTCCTCCGGCACCTCCGGCGCGGGCAAGGCCGCCAAGCCGCACCTGCTGGGCAGCGAGGTCATGGGCTCCATGTCCCCGTACGGCGTCGGCGGCGGGCACCGGCACACGCCCGAGATGATCCAGAACCTCACCGAGGCGGCCGGCGGCGAACCGGTCGCCGTCTCCTTCACACCGACCCTCGCGCCCATGCCGCGCGGCATCCTCGCCACGTGCAGCGCCCAGGCGAAACCCGGGGTCACGGCGGAGGCGGTCCGGGCCGCGTACGAGAAGGCGTTCGCCGACGAGCCGTTCGTCCGCCTGCTGCCCGAGGGGCAGTGGCCGGCCACGGCGTCCGTCCAGGGTTCCAACGCCGTCCAGGTGCAGGTCACTTACGACGCGGCCGTGGGGCGGATCATCGCGATCAGCGCCATCGACAACCTGACCAAGGGCACCGCCGGCGGTGCCGTCCAGAGCATGAACCTCGCCCTCGGGTTCGACGAGTCGACGGGGCTTTCGACGATCGGAGTCGCGCCGTGAGTGTCACGGTAGCCAAAGGATTCACGGCGGCGGGTATCGCCGCCGGCATCAAGGACAGCGGGAACCCGGACCTGGCCCTCGTGGTCAACACCGGACCCCGCAGAGCCGCCGCCGGGGTCTTCACCTCCAACCGGGTGAAGGCCGCGCCGGTGCTGTGGTCCGAACAGGTCCTCAAGACCGGCGAGTTGACGGCCGTCGTGCTCAACTCGGGCGGCGCCAATGCCTGTACGGGCCCCAAGGGCTTCCAGGACACCCACGCGACGGCCGAGAAGGTCGCCGAGGTGCTGGAGATCGGGGCGGGCGAGGTCGCCGTCTGCTCCACCGGACTCATCGGCGTCCTCCTCCCGATGGACAAGCTGCTGACCGGAGTCGAGACGGCCGCCGGCCAACTGTCCGAGCACGGCGGTGAGAAGGCCGCCATCGCCATCAAGACCACCGACACCGTCCACAAGACGGCGGTCGTCCAGCGGGACGGCTGGAGCGTCGGCGGGATGGCCAAGGGCGCGGGCATGCTCGCCCCCGGCCTCGCGACCATGCTCGTCGTCGTCACCACCGACGCCGACGTCTCAAGTGACGTGCTGGACAAGGCACTTCGCGACGCGACCCGGGTCACCTTCGACCGTGTCGACTCCGACGGCTGCATGTCCACCAACGACACCGTCCTCCTCCTCGCCTCCGGCGCCGCCGAAGTCACCCCGGAGTACGCCGAGTTCGCCGAAGCCGTCCGCCAGGTCTGCGACGACCTCGGCCAGCAGCTCATCCGGGACGCGGAGGGCGCGAGCAAGGACATCAAGGTCGAGGTCGTGAACGCCGCGAGCGAGGACGACGCCGTCGAGGTCGGCCGCTCCATCGCCCGCAACAACCTCCTCAAGTGCGCGATCCACGGCGAGGACCCCAACTGGGGCCGCGTCCTGTCCGCGATCGGCACCACCAAAGCCGCCTTCGAACCGGACCAGCTGAACGTCGCCATCAACGGCGTGTGGGTCTGCAAGAACGGCGGCGTCGGCGAGGACCGCGAACTGGTCGACATGCGCTACCGCGAGGTGCACATCGTCGCCGACCTCAACGCCGGCACGCGGGCCGCCACCATCTGGACCAACGACCTCACCGCCGACTACGTCCACGAGAACAGCGCGTACTCCTCATGACCGAGACTCGTAAGCACAAGGCCCTGCCGAAGGCGGAGATCCTCATCGAGGCACTGCCCTGGCTCACCCGCCACCACGGCAAGACGATCGTCATCAAGTTCGGCGGCAACGCCATGATCGACGACGACCTCAAGTCCGCGTTCGCCCAGGACGTCGTCTTCCTTCACCACGCCGGCCTCAGGCCTGTCGTCGTGCACGGCGGCGGCCCCCAGATCAACGCGGCGCTCGAGAAGAACGGCATCGCCAGCGAGTTCAAGGCCGGCCTGCGCGTCACCACCGAGGACGCCATGGACGTCGTGCGCATGGTGCTTGCCGGGCAGGTGCAGCGGGAGCTGGTCGGGCTGATCAATCAGCACGGGCCGCTCGCCGTCGGGATCACCGGCGAGGACGCGCACACCATCACCGCCACCAAGCACCAGCCCGAGATAGACGGCCAGTTGGTCGACATCGGGCGGGTCGGTGAGATCACCGCGATCGACACCGGCGCCCTCGAGGCGCTGCTCGCGGACGGCCGTATCCCGGTCGTCTCGTCGATCGCCCGCAGCCAGGACGACGGACATGTCTACAACGTCAATGCTGATACGGCTGCTGCGGCACTCGCTGCGGCACTGGGCGCCGAGACCCTCATGGTCCTCACCGACGTCGAGGGACTCTACGAGGACTGGCCGGGCAG
Organism: Streptomyces sp. AMJ-169; assembly: GCF_055597585.1. NCBI lineage: Bacteria > Bacillati > Actinomycetota > Actinomycetes > Kitasatosporales > Streptomycetaceae > Streptomyces > Streptomyces sp. AMJ-169. Next base: position 219,098 of record NZ_JBVLTJ010000013.1, on the reverse strand, counting down.
CGACGAGGTGATCAGCCGCCTCACCGCCTCCCAGCTGGAGAAGCTGCTGCCGGACCTCAGCTCCGGCATGGTGCCCAAGATGGAGGGCTGCCTGCACGCCGTGCGCGGCGGGGTGACCACCGCGCGCGTCATCGACGGCCGGGTCCAGCACTCGATCCTGCTGGAGATCTTCACGAACGACGGGATCGGGACGATGGTCGTGCCCGATCCGCAGGAGGGGGACGCGAAATGACGGCCAATCAGGAACTCACCGCCCGCTGGCAGGGCGCCCTGATGAACAACTACGGCACCCCCCGCCTGCCCCTCGTGCGCGGCGCCGGCGCCAAGGTGTGGGACGCCGACGGCAACGAGTACCTCGACTTCATCGGCGGCATCGCCGTCAACGCGCTCGGGCACGCCCACCCGGCCGTCGTCGAGGCCGTCACCCGCCAGGTGTCCACCCTCGGCCAGGTCTCCAACCTCTTCGTCGCCGAACCCCCCGTCGCCCTCGCCGAACGGCTCCTCGCCCGCTTCGGCCGCGACGGCAAGGTCTTCTTCTGCAACTCCGGCGCCGAGGCCAACGAGGGCGCCTTCAAGATCGGCCGGCTGACCGGGCGTTCGCACATGGTCGCCACCACCGGCGGCTTCCACGGCCGCACGATGGGCGCGCTCTCGCTCACCGGGCAGGCCGGCAAGCAGGACGGCTTCCACCCGCTGCCCGGCGACGTCACCCACGTCCCCTACGGCGACGCGCAGGCCCTCGCGGCGGCCGTCACCGAGAACACCGCGCTCGTCATCATCGAACCGGTGCAGGGCGAGAACGGCGTCGTGGTGCCGCCGGCCGGCTACCTGAAGGCGGCGCGCGCGATCACCGCCGCCACGGGGGCGCTGCTGGTGCTGGACGAGGTCCAGACCGGCGTCGGGCGCACCGGGCACTGGTTCGAGTACCAGGCGCACGAAGGGGTCCTGCCGGACGTCGTGACGCTCGCCAAGGGGCTCGGCGGCGGGCTTCCGCTCGGCGCGACGGTGGCTTTCGGCCGCGCGGCGGAGTTGCTTCAGCCCGGTCAGCACGGCACGACCTTCGGCGGCAACCCCATCGCCTGCGCCGCCGGGATCGCCGTCGTCGACACCATCGAGAACGAATCCCTCCTCGAGAACGTCAAGGCGCAGAGCGAGCGGCTGCGGTCCGGGGTCGAGGCGCTCGGGCATCCGTTGATCGATTATGTCCGGGGTGCGGGCCTGCTCCTGGGTATCGTGCTCACCGAGCCTCTTGCCGCGAAGGTCCAGCAGGCGGCTCAGGAGGCCGGCGTCCTGGTGAACGCGCCCGCCGCCGACGTCGTACGGCTCATGCCGCCGCTGAATCTGCGGGACGACGAGGCGGAGGCGTTCCTCCGGGTGCTGCCCGGCATCCTCGACGCAGCGAACGGGGACGAGTCCGGGGAATGAGACGACGATGAGTGAGGCGCGGTACGACGAGGGGGCGGCGGGGGCCGGGGCGGGGCAGGCCGTGCCGCAGACGCGGACTGCGCGGCATCGGCGGATCGTGGACATCCTCAATCGGCAGCCGGTGCGGTCGCAGAGTCAGCTGGCGAAGTTGTTGGCCGACGATGGGTTGAGTGTCACCCAAGCGACGTTGTCCCGGGATCTCGATGAGCTGAACGCGGTGAAGATCCGCAACACCGATGGGGATCTCATCTACGCGGTCCCCAGCGAGGGGGGGTTCCGTACGCCTCGGGCGCCGCTCGGGGAGTCGGCCAAGGAAGAGCGGATGCGGCGGTTGTCGCAGGAGTTGCTGATCTCGGCGGAGGCTTCGGCGAATCTGGTGGTGTTGCGTACGCCGCCGGGGGCTGCGCAGTTCTTGGCCTCGGCGATCGATCAGGCTGAGCTGCACGACATCTTGGGGACGATTGCCGGGGATGACACGGTGATGCTGATCAGCCGGGAGGCTACGGGGGGGCAGGCGTTGGCCGATCATTTGTTGCGGTTGGCGCAGAACGGGGTCTGAAGGGGGTGGTGCGGGGCGTTGCCGGGTGCGGCGCCGTCGTGGCTGGTCGCGCAGTTCCCCGCGCCCCTTAAGGGGCTGCGCCCCTTGACCCCCTTGCGCAGTTCCCCGCGCCCCTATTCGCGCAGTTCCCCGCGCCCCCAATGCGCAGTTCCCCGCGCCCCTAAAAATGTCGGCCCCTGCCGCCAAGTTTCCCTAGCCCCGCGCGCCGTTGGCTTGCCCGCCCCTGCGCCCCTGATTCGCCCAGCCCCCGCGCCGACTTCTCAGTCCCGCGCCCCTGGCTCGCCCCAGCCCGCTGCGTGCCTGACTCACCCCAGCCCCTGCGTCTTCGGCTCGCCTCAGCCTCCCGCGCGCCTGGCTTGCTCAGTTCCCGCGCGTCTGGCTCGCCCCAGCCCGCTGCGTGCCTGACTCGCCCCAGCCTCTGCGCTTTTGGCTCGCCCCAGCCTCCCGCGCCCCTGGTTTGCCCAGTCCTGCGCCCCTGGCCTCCCCAGCCCCGCACGCCTGACTCTGCCGTAGCCCCCGCGCCCTTGCTTGCCCAGTGACCCCGTGCCCCTGCCCCCGCCTCAGCCCAGTCTCCCCGCCAAGCCCCCCGTACACCTCACCTCATCCCCCGCCGTGATCAGTAAAGCCTCCACCCCGGGCAGCGACTCCAGCCACGTCAGGCCCTCCCTCGAACCCATCGCGAACGCTGCTGTCGCCCAGCAGTCTGCCCAGGTCAGGTGGGGGGAGACTACCGTTACCGCCACCAAGTCCGTCACCGCTGACTTGCCTGTGCGCGGGTCTACTATGTGGGCGCCTCGTTCCGTCGTTCCCGACGTTGCTACCGCCAACTCTTCCTCGCCCGCCGCCGATATCACCGCCGCCAAGCCGCCCGGGCGGAGTGGGTCCGAGACGCCTACCCGCCAGGGGCGGTCCGGGCCTGGGGTGCCCAAGAGTTGTACGTCTCCGCCGCCGTTCACGCTGACGCCCGTTGCGCCGGCTGCCGCCAACATGCGGGCCGCCTTCTCCGTCGACCAGCCCTTCACTATTCCGGTCGGGTCCAGGCGGCCCTCGTAGCGGGTGCTGAACCAGCCCTTGCTCAACTGCTCTGCCTCAACCCCTAGTTGCAGGACCTCCGCCATCTCTGGCGCGCACTGCTCCAGCGTCAACTCTCCGCCGGCCAGCCTCGATACGTCGCTGTCGTCGCGGTACGTGCTGAACACCGCGTCCATTCTGTGGAGATACGCCACCGCCTCCGCCAACGCGGCCTGAATCAGGGGTGGTTCCCCGCCGCGGACGTCGAAGGAGAAGACCGTCCCCATGACTTCTTCAACGTGACGTACCGCGGCGGGAGTTTCTGAGGGGGGCACCGGGTCAGCCGCCGGCCTGGTCGAGTGCCGACTGGAGGGACTTCTTGTAGCCCTCGGACGTATACGTTGCCCCGGACACCGTGTCGATGTCCGCACTCTGCTTCGCCACAGCGGCGGCGTTGAGCTTCGGCACCGACTCCTCGGTCTTCTGCGTGCTGGTGCCACCGGACGGCGCCTGGACGGCCTCCGCCTTGGTGACCTTGCCGCCGGCGACGGTGATACGGACCTGGACGGTCCCGTACTGGGTCTGCGTGGCGGCACCGGTGAAGGTGCCGGACGCCTGGGCCTGCCCCGAGCCCTGCTCCTGCGAACTCCCCTTGTCAGCCCCGGCCTTGGCCTTGTCGATCGCCGACTGGAGCGACTTCTTGTACCCCTCGGAGGTGTACGTCGCCCCCGACACCGTATCGACGTCCGCGCTCTGCTTCGCCACAGCGGCGGCGCTCAGCTTGGGCACCGAATCCGCGGTCTTCTGGGTACTCGTCCCGCCCGAAGGCGCCTGAACCGCCTCCGCCTTGGTGATCTTCCCGCCGGCGACGGTGATGCGGACCTGCACGTTGCCGTACTGGGTCTGGGCGACGTCGCCGGTGAAGGTCCCGGAGGCCTGCGCGGAGCCGGAACCCCCTTGCGCGGCACCGGAGTTGGCTTTGTCGATGGCGGACTGGAGGGACTTCTTGTAGCCCTCGGAGGTGTACGTCGCCCCGGAGACGGAGTCGATGTTCACGCTCTGCTTGGTGACGACGTCGGCGTTGAGCTTGGGGACCGCCTCGGCCGTCTTCTGGGTGCTCGTACCCCCTTCCGGCGCCTTGACGGCCTCCGCTTTGGTGATGCGGTTGTTGTCGACGGTGATACGGACCTGGACGTCGCCGTACTGGGTCTTGACCGCGTCGCCGGTGACGGTCCCGGTGACGGGCGCCCCCGCGCCGCCCTGGGCCGCCTCCTGGGCGGACGCACCGGAACCGGAGGCCTGGGCGGCGGAGGACCCGGGGTCGCTCGACGGCTTCAGGGACAGCAGCAGCACGATCCCGGACACGGTGGCGGCGGTGGCCAGCACGACGCGCCTGACGGGGTGGCTCTTCCTCATCTCGGCGTGGACTCCTGAAAGTTGGGGGGACTTACGGGGCTGCGGGGGGTGGGGTCACAACTCTGGGGTCATATCGGGGTCGCTTCTCCGACCCGTCACATCTCGAACGACTCGTGATGGATACGGCGGGCCGGCACCCCGGCGCCGCGCAGAGCGTCGTAGACACCCTGGGCGAAGCCGGCCGGGCCGCACATGAAGACGTCGTGGTCGGCGATGTCCGGGATCTTGCGTTCCAGGGACTCCGCCGAGATGTCGGGGCGGGCGCCGTCGGGGGAGTTGACCGCGTACATCAGGCGGGCGCCGCGCTCGTCGGCGATCTTCGCCAGCTCGTCCCAGAGGGCCAGGTCCTGCGTGCTGTTGGCGCGGTAGAGGAGGGTCAGGTCGCCGGCCGCGCCGGGCAGGGTCTCGAACAGGGCCCGCATCGGGGTGATGCCGACGCCGCCGGCCACCAGCAGGACCTTGCCCCGGCTGCGGCGCGACGCGGTCATCGCGCCGTACGGGCCCTCCGCCCACACCTTCGTGCCGGGCGTCAGGCCGCGCAGGGCCGCGCTGTGGTCGCCGTTCGCCTTGACCGTGATCCGCAGCATGCCGGGGCGCGGCGGCGCCGACAGCGAGTACGGGTGCGAGCTGAACCGCATGCCCGGGGCGAGGAAGCGCCAGCGGAAGAACTGGCCGGCCTCGGCGCCCATCCGGTGCAGCTTGCGCCCGCCGATCAGCACCGACACGATGCCCGGGGCCTCCTCGATGACGGCCTCGACGTACATGCGGTGGCGCAGGTTCAGCCGGATCGGGGTCAGCACGCGGTACCAGATCACCAGCGCCGTGACGATCCCGTACAGCCCGTACCACGCGGTCTTCGCGGCCGGCTGGATCGCGAACTCGTTGCCGGTGGTGATCTGGTGCCAGAACGTCAGGAACACGGCCGCGTACGTCATCAGGTGGATGTGGTACCAGGTGTCGTACGGCATCCGCCTGCGTACGCCGCCCACGGAGACGAGTCCGATCAGCACCAGCAGTCCGGTGCCGATCGCCGCCTTGCCCATGTCGGGGAGCTGGTTGACGAGGTCGATGGTCTGCTGGACGAAGTCGCCGAGCGTCTTGCCGGCCTGGAGGGCGTATCCCCACACGATCAGGAAGACGTGCGCGAAGACCAGGCAGAGGGTGTAGCGGCCGCTCATCGCGTGCCAGCGGGCGACGCGGTCGGACCCGACTCGCCTCTCCAGCGCGGGAACCCGGGCCATTTGCAGCACGACGAGTGCCATCAGGTACCCGGCGAGCAGCCCCGTGATCCGCCCGGCGTTCAGGATCATGCTGTTCTGGTCGGCGACGTTGGGCGTGTTGTCCCACCACAGCCACAGCACGCCCGCCGCCCCCGCCCACACGGCGAGCAGCAGCGGGACCGCGGGGGAGCGGCGCGGGCGGATACGGCGCATCGTCTGACGCCGGGCGGCACGTCCGCCTGCGATGGTGGTGGTCACGGTTCCTCCGTGGGACTTGGCCCTTGGTCCACTGATACGTGGCGGAGGCGGGGAGTGTTCAGCGGCGCCGGGAAGGGGGGCGCTGGGCGGTCACGCGCCGGCGAAAGGGTCGCCCAGGACCTCGTACTCGTACCTTTGGCCGTACTTCGTCAGCCGAGGACGTAGGTCTCGTCACCGAAGTCGGCGACGATCTTCAGCTGCTCTGTGTATGCCTGCTCGGCCCGGGGTACGGCCGTCAGATGATCGGTGGCCGTCCCAGCCTGGTCATCCGCCATACGGTCCGCCATCTGATCGGCTGCCGGGGCGGGCAGGGGACGCGGATGCCCTCGAAGAATCCGGCCCACCATGAGCGCAGTCCCGGCAGTGGGGGACGCTGCATCACGGTGTACGCGGCCCAGGTGGCGAGGTAGACGGGGATCAGCACGGCGGGCAGGCGGCGCCTGGCGAGCCATACACGGTTGCGGCCGGTGTTGCGGTAGTAGAACGCGTGGCGGGCGGGCTCGGTGCGGGGGTGACGCAGGACGGCGTCCGCGCGGTAGTCGATCTCCCAGCCGGCGTCGAGCGCGCGCCAGGCGAAGTCTGTTTCCTCATGGGCGTAGAAGAAGGCGGCCGGGAATTCGCCGGCTTCGTCGATGACGTCCATGCGGATGGCGTGGGCGCCGCCGAGGTAGGTGGTGACGGGCCCGGAGCGCATCGGGTCGGACGCGCCGAGGCGGGGGACGTGCCGACGCTGGGTGACCCCGTGTTCGTCCGCGATGCGGAACGCGATGATGCCGAGGCGGGGGTTGCCGGCGAAGGCCTGCCGTACGAGGTGAAGGGTGTCGGTGCGCGGGAGCAGTCCGTCGTCGTCCAGGACCAGGACGACATCTGCGCCGCCGAGTTCGCGCAGCCGTCGTACGCCTTCGTTGCGGCCACCGGGGATGCCGAGGTTCTCCGGCAGTTCCACTCCGGTCACTCCTGTCGGGAGCGCGGGGAGTGGTGCGCCCTGGCTCAGGACGACGACCGTTGAGGGGACGCCTTCCTGGGCGGCGACGGAGTCGAGGAGCGCGAGGAGTTCAGGAACGCGGTCGCCCATGGTGAGGATGACGACGCCCACCGTCAGCGGGGCGGTGGCAGTGTTCATGGGCTGGCTTTCAGGAGTTCGGTGGCGTGCTGGTTCAGTCGGGCGGCGCCAGTCACACCGCGTCCGCGGTAACCGGTCGTGGTGCTCCGGATGGCTTTGATCTCCTGTCTGCCGCGGTGGGAGAGGACTCCGTCCATGACGTCCAGGGCCCGGCTCCACAGGTCCACGGCTTCCTCGTAGCGGTGCTGGGCGGCCACCGCCCTGCCGAGGTTGACCATGGTGAGTGCGTGGCCGCGCTGGTAGGTGCCCGGCGCACGGCCCGCGAGCGCCGTCCGGTAGTGGCGTTCGGCAGCCGGATGGTCTCTCATCGCGGTGAGGGTCTTTCCCGTGTGGGAGGCGACGGTCGCCGCCACGGGTCCGGACGCGGCGGCGTAGGCGGGGACGGGGTCGCGCTCGTCGCGCAGGGCGTCCTCGGCCCTCAGCAGAGCAGCGGCGGCCTGTGCGGGGTGGCCGCCGCTGCCGTAGGCGCGGGCGCAGGTGACCAGCAGCAGTGCTTCGGTCCGCCGGCCGGTCTTTCCCGACGCGCGCCTCAGCGCTTCCTCCGACAGTTCCACGCAGGAGCCGGGGTGGCCGAGGTCGAGGGCCTGGTGGGTCATGGCCCGCAGCATCCACGCGGCGTGGCCGTCCGGGTCGGATTCACAGGCCAGTTGGAAGCCGGCCTGGTAGTAGCGCTGGGCGGCGCCGTCCCGCCCGAGGTCATGATGTTTCCACCCGACAAGACACGCCAGTTGGGCCGCCGCGCCGAAGGCATCCTTGCGTACGGCGTCTGTCGGGAAGCGTGCCTGGAGCATGGGGACCACGGTGTCGGTCAGGTAGGCGGTGACAGTGGTCAGGCCGTGGCCGCCGCCCAGCCGCTCGTCCACACTCCGGAACCGCTCGGTGAGTTCACGGACCGCGCCGATCTCCCGTACGCCCAGCCGCCCGCCCTGCCGTCCCGCCCGCAGGGTGGCGGCGACGGCTTCGTGGTCGTAGCCGAGGGGAAGACCGACGGCGGCCGTGGCGAAGGCGGAGTTCAGGAAGCTTCTGCGCCGGAGCATCACGTATCTCCCGAAGTCGGCGACCGCGGCGAGCGGATCGGCGGGCAGGGCATCTCCGCCGTCCGCGCAGCCTAGACCGATCTCGTCGACCGTCACCTTCCGTTTCATCCTTCTGGTGAGAGCTTCGGCGATATAGGACGGGGTCCGGCCGGACGGTGTACCTCCGGCGATCCAGTAGGCGACGGCTGAGGGGCGAGTGCTCAGCCGCTCTCCGGCCTCGGCCGCAACGGCCCGGATCTCACCGGCCAGCGCGTGGTAGGTGACGGCGGCTTCGGCGATGACGGCCGCCAGCCGCGCGTTCCGGTCCGTCATACGGCGTCCCCAGTCGCGATCTTGAACGGGTTGAACGGGGTCGTGGTCGGAACACCGTACTCACTCCCCGTACGGTGAAGTTCACTCTTCATGGCATGTAGTTGTCCAGCCCGCTCTATCGAAAGGGTGCGCGTGAAGCGAATCGTCGCCCGAGTGTGGAAACTCGTTCGGGGCTCTCTGCAATGGCGCATCCTGTGGTTCGCCCACGCCAAATTCATGATCGGCGTGACGGGTGTGGTGCGCAATGAAGCGGGTGAAGTCCTGCTCCTCAAACACCGGATGTGGCCCGCCGACCGGCCATGGGGTCTTCCCACCGGATACGCGGTCAAAGGAGAGGAATTCCCGGACACCGTCGTCCGTGAGGTCAGTGAAGAGACCGGCCTCGAAGTCGTACCGGGACCACTGGTCCAGGTGACCAGCGGCTACCGGCTCCGCGTGGAGATCGCTTACGAAGCACTCCCGGAAGGGATGCAGGAAGCCCACGTGCAGCTCATCAAGGCGACTACGAGCACGCCGACCTGACAGAACTCGCCCCGAACGAGTCCGTCACCCGCGTACGGGCGCTGGCGGTGCTGGCGGCCCTGCGCGCCGACGCGTCGCCGCTCACCGGAAAACACCCCGCCCACCTGTTCCGGCCCCTTTCGGAAACCCTCGGCCGGTGGGCGGCGGACGGAGTCGACGTCACTCCTTTCCATACCGGTGTCGAAATCGCTCGCCGCCGGTACACCGGACACGGGCTGACGAAAATGCTGCCGTTCGAACGTGTGCTGGTCGGCTGCGAATCCTCAAGGGAAGGTGCGTTCGGTGGATTCCACCACCCGGACCAGGGATATCGGCATCTTCAAATGACGGCCGTCATCACGATGTACGGTCCCCTGCGCCGCCGGAGTCCCGAACACCCGACGCCTGCCCTGCTCGACCTGCTGCGCGCATACGCGCACGACTGCCTTCACTACGGATCGCGGCGGCGGTACGTGGAAGTCGCGGGCGTACCCGTCCGCACCCAGTACGGCATCAACTACCGCCGTACGAGCGGACAGTGCTACTCGGCCGCCGACAGACACGGAAGCCCGCACACACGGAACCTCGGCATCGTGATGGAGGGCGCCTGCGACAAAGAGGCACGTTCCATCACCCGGCAGGTGGCGGAACACCTCGGCGTGCCGGAACCCTCGGACCCGCTGGGCGCACTCGCTCACCGGGATGTGACCGGCACCCTGACGAACGACGACACCGGCCGTGCGGCGGAGGTCCAGGGGAGCGAAGAGCAGCGCCGGTACGTGGCAGCCCTCATCGCCTACGAGAAGGGCGTCAACCGCCGGTACGCGTCTTTCCTCGGCGAGTACGCCCCCGGGGAGGAGGCCGAGTTGCACGCCCTGCTCCTCACGGCGGTCATCAGTGGTGACGTACGTGTATTGGGGAGTTGGCTGGACGACAGACACGGTCCCGGCACCTTCACGGGTCTGTTCCGGTCCCCGGCCTACTTCGAACCCGGCTTGACGGCGTAGACGAGAGCCCCGTCCCTTCGAGGGCGGGGCTCACGTGGGCGTGCGCTGTCAGGCGGGGGTTTCTGTGGAGGCCAGGGTGATGAAGTTTGTCCAGGCCCGGGGGGAGGTGGAGAGGTGGGGGCTGGTCTTGGACTTGGAGTCGCGGATGTGGATGGTGGTGGGGGTGGCGGCCATCTCCACGCAGTCGCCGCCCTCAGCTCCGCTGTGGCTGCTCTTGCGCCAGCCGACCTCCACGCACTGGCCGCCTTCAGCTCCGCTGTAGCTGCTCTTGTGCCAGGCGACCTCTACGCATTCGCCGCCTTCGGCGCCGCTGTAGCTGCTCTTGAACCAGGTGAGGCCGGAAGCAATGGTCGAGGAATCAGCGTTGTTCATAGCGATCCCAGCACTCCTTTGATCAGCTTCATCGACTCTCTCGGGGTGAGAGCCTGCGATCGGATGATCCCATAGCGGGCGGCTGCGAGAGTCGTGCGTTCCGGATCGGTCTGCAAGGTGCTGGCACCCTGCGCCTCGGTGTACACGAACTTCCTGCCGTCCTTGCGGATGACGACCGTGAACGGCCCGTCCACACCAGCGTTTTCATCGCCGTCGATCGGCATGACCTGGATCTCGACGTTCGGTTTCTGGGCGAGCAGCAGCAGATGCTCCAACTGCCCCCGCACGACTTCCTTGCCGCCGTACACGCGCCGCAGGATGGGCTCGTCGATCACGAAGCTCAGCAGCGGCAGGGGCTGGCGGTCGAAGATGGCCTGTCGGGCCAGGCGGGCCGACACGCGCTGCTCGATGGTCTCCTCGTCGAGGACCGGGCGGCGCATCGCCAGGAGCGTCCGCATGTACGCCTCGGTCTGGAGCAGGCCAGTGAACACGAGCGTGTTGTACGAGAGCAGCTCGATCGCCGACTTCTCCAGCGCCGCCATCCCCTGGAAGAACACCGGATACTGCGCCCGCTCCAGTTGCTCCTTCCAGACCGTCAACATCCCGTCCGCGTGCAGGATTTCGTCGGCCTTGTCGATCGTCAGGCTCGACGGGATGCGCCGGCCCTGCTCGTAGGACGCGAGCGTCGCCGCCGAATACCCCAGCAGCCGCGCGCACTTGACCCGGTCCATGCCGTCCCGCGTGCGCAATGTCTTCAGGGTCCGCCCGAACGCGACGACCAGGGCCTTGCTGGCCTCGTCGGCCGGCTGCATCCCGCCCTCGTCGTCGTTCTCCCAGTCGTCTCCGATGGTCACGACTGCCCCTCCTCCGCTGTCGCCCGGACCGGCTTCCGGCTCGTCCGCCCTGCCCGCGCGCTCTGTCATGGGTTTCCGCCTTTCCGGGCCAACGGCCGCCACCGAGAAGCCGTCACGCCGCACGCCTCGTACAAACACCGGCCCCGCGCGTACAAAATCGCGTTGTCGGCGGGTTACCTCTGGTGACGCTACGCCACCAAGGGGACCGTTGGAGGCATGACGAACAACCCCGGCATCCCCACCGGCCCCCCGCGCAGCAACTCCCTCCTCCTGCCCCCCGAACAGCACTTCGAGATGCGCTTCACCTCCACCCGCCGGGGCGCACGCCTTGCGCGGCGGCTGGTGGCCGTTCGGCTCGACGAGTGGGGGATCCCGTACGGCAGCGACCCGCACGACGCCCTCGTCACGATCGTCGCCGAGCTGTCCTCGAATGCCGTGCGGCACGGGCATGTTCAGGGGCGGGACTTCCATGTCCGGGTGCAGGTGGCGCCCCGGCTGGGGACCGCGCGGGTCGACGTCACCGATACCCGCGCCGAGCGGGTGCCGCCCCGGCCCAGTGCGGTTGTCGTGGGGCGGGATCCGTACGTTCATCCCGGCGGGCGGGGGCTTGTGCTGGTTGCGGCGCTGGCCTCCCGGTGGGACTGGCATCTGCGGGCCGACGGGCCGGGGAAGACGGTGTGGGCCGAGTATGTGATGCCCGCCGGGCTGTGAGGCCGGCGCGGACAGGCCGGAACCCCTCGGGCATACGTAAGTGGCCGCCCCGGCCAGGCAGTTGGGGGCGGCCACTTATTCGTTACGCGTCAAACCTGTTGCGCTGAAGCTCAGTTCACTTGTTCAGCGTGCAAGTCGCCAGCGACTCAAGGCCGGTGGGCTTGGCGGCCGTGCGGCCGATCGCCGTGGCGATGCGGTTCACCGTGGCGACGCGCTTGTCCTTCAGGGGGCCGAGGATCGCGTTCTGGACGAAGTTCGGGCCGCCCTGTCCGACGGTGTTGACCAGGCGGGTGTTGGCTTCCTGGATCTGGGTCTGGAGCAGGGTGAGGTTGCGGGTGACCTCGTCCTGGGCCGTTGCCGGGATCGCCGGGAGCTGGGAGGCGACGTCCGGGCAGGTGATCGTACCGGCGGCTCCGGTGTTGCCCGTGTTGCCGGTGTTCCCAGCGTTCCCCGTGTTACCGGCGTTCCCAGCATTCCCCGTGTTCCCCGTGTTCCCGGCGTTGTTGTTCCCCGCGTTCCCCGTGTTGCCAGCGTTACCGGTGTTGCCAGCGTTACCGGCGTTACCGGTGTTCCCCGTATTCGTCCCCGCCGCGTTCAGCGTGCAAGTCGCCAGCGACTCAAGCCCCGTCGGCTTGGCCGCCGTCCGCCCGATCGCCGTCGCGATGCGGTTCACCGTCGCCACCCGCTTGTCCTTCAGCGGGCCGAGGATCGCGTTCTGCACGAAGTTCGCGCCGCCCTGCCCGACCGTGTTGACCAGGCGCGTGTTCGCCTCCTGGATCTGCGTCTGGAGCAGCGTGAGGTTGCGGGTGACCTCGGCCTGGGCCGTCGCCGGGATCGCCGGGAGCTGGGAGGCGACGTCCGGGCAGGTGATCGTACCGGGGCTGGCCGCGAGGGTCTTCGCGTTCGTCGTGGCGCCGGAGCCGTCCGACGAGTCCTGGCCCGCGAGCGCCGTACCGGCGATGACGCCGCCGGTCAGGACGACTGCGGCAGCACCGCCGATGAACCCGACGCGACGCTTGTTGTACTTCGGGAGAGCCCTGGACATGGCTGTGCCTCACTTGGTCAGGAGTGGGTGTCGGGGAGTGGGGGTGCGAACGCGGCGCCGTGCGTTCGGGGGGAAGTACGGGCAAGCGGTTGCCGGTGTTCAAAGCGGGTGCACAAGCGGAGCCGGAAGCTCTTCACAGGCCGAACGGCGAAGTGAACGCCCCCGCGCCCCGCGCCCCGGATGCCCGCGCCCCGCGCCCCGGATGCCCGCGCCGCCGCCCCGGACCGCCGCCCCCCACAACCCTGGATTGACGAACCATGCGGGCTCCTGCATAATCATGCATATCAGCGAATGCATGTGAGGAGAATCCCGTGACCGAGCGCGTCGTACTCGCCTACTCAGGCGGATTGGACACCTCCGTCGCCATCGGCTGGATCGCCGAGGAGACGGGCGCCGAGGTCATCGCGGTCGCGGTCGACGTCGGCCAGGGCGGCGAGGACCTGGACGTCATCCGCAAGCGCGCCCTCGCGTGCGGCGCGGTCGAGGCCGAAGTGGCCGACGCCAAGGACGAGTTCGCGGACGAGTACTGCCTCCCCGCGATCAAGGCCAACGCCCTGTACATGGACCGCTACCCGCTGGTCTCCGCCCTCTCGCGGCCCACGATCGTCAAGCACCTCGTCGCCGCCGCGCAGAAGCACAACGCCGGCATCGTCGCCCACGGCTGCACCGGCAAGGGCAACGACCAGGTCCGCTTCGAGGCCGGCATCGTCGCCCTCGCCCCCGACCTCAAGTGCATCGCCCCGGTCCGCGACTACGCGATGACCCGCGACAAGGCGATCGCCTTCTGCGAGGAGAAGCAGCTCCCGATCGCGACCTCCAAGAAGTCCCCCTACTCCATCGACCAGAACGTCTTCGGACGCGCGGTCGAGACGGGCTTCCTGGAGGACATCTGGAACGCGCCGATCGAGGACATCTACGAGTACACGCAGAACCCGGCGGTCGCCCGCGACGCCGACGAGGTGATCATCTCCTTCAAGGAGGGCGTCCCCGTCGCCATCGACGGCAAGCCCGTCACCGTCCTCCAGGCCATCCAGCAGCTCAACGAGCGCGCCGGCGCCCAGGGCATCGGCCGCATCGACATGGTCGAGGACCGCCTCGTGGGCATCAAGTCCCGTGAGGTGTACGAGGCTCCGGGCGCGATCGCCCTGATCACGGCCCACCAGGAGCTGGAGAACGTCACCGTCGAGCGCGAACTGGCCCGCTACAAGCGGCAGGTCGAGCAGCGCTGGGGCGAACTGGTCTACGACGGCCAGTGGTTCTCCCCGCTCAAGCGCGCCCTGGACGGCTTCATCGATGAGGCCAACCAGCACGTCACCGGCGACATCCGCATGACCCTCCACGCCGGCCGCGCGGTCGTCAACGGCCGCCGCTCGGAGTCGTCCCTCTACGACTTCAACCTGGCCACCTACGACACCGGCGACACCTTCGACCAGGCCGCCGCCAAGGGCTTCATCGACATCTACAGCCTGTCGGCGAAGATCGCGGCCCGGCGGGACCTCGCGTAAGCGATCCACCGATACGGTGACGTCATCGCCCGCCTCCCCGGCTCGGTCCAGCGGGGAGGCGTTCGCACACCCGGACCACACCCGGACCCCTTCTTGAGGAGCAAGTGCAGTGAGCAGCAACAGCGGTGACGTACGCCTCTGGGGCGGCCGGTTCGCCGACGGTCCCGCCGAGGCCCTGGCCAAGCTGTCCGCGTCCGTCCACTTCGACTGGCGGCTGGCCCCCTACGACATCGCCGGCTCCCGCGCCCACGCCCGCGTCCTGCACAAGGCGAACCTCCTCACCGCCGACGAACTCCAGCGCATGACCGCCGGGTTGGACCAGCTGGAGGCGGACGTCGCCGCCGGCACCTTCGTCGGGACGATCGCCGACGAGGACGTGCACACCGCCCTCGAACGCGGTCTCCTCGAACGCCTCGGCCCCGACCTCGGCGGCAAGCTCCGCGCGGGCCGCTCGCGCAACGACCAGGTCGCCACCCTCTTCCGCATGTACCTGCGCGACCACGCCCGGATCGTCGGCGGTCTCATCGCCGACCTCCAGGAGGCCCTCATCGGCCTCGCGGAGGCCCACCCGGACGTCGCCATGCCCGGCCGCACCCACCTCCAGCACGCCCAGCCGGTCCTCTTCGCCCACCACGTCCTCGCCCACGTCCAGTCCCTCTCCCGGGACGCGGAACGGCTGCGCCAGTGGGACGACCGCACGGCCGTATCCCCTTATGGCGCGGGCGCGTTGGCGGGCAGCAGCCTGGGTCTCGACCCCGAGTCCGTCGCCGCCGACCTCGGCTTCGAGCACGGCAGCGTCGGCAACTCCATCGACGGCACCGCCTCCCGTGACTTCGTCGCCGAGTTCGCCTTCGTGACGGCGATGATCGGCGTGAACCTCTCGCGGATCGCCGAGGAGATCATCATCTGGAACACGAAGGAGTTCTCCTTCGTGACGCTGCACGACGCGTTCTCCACGGGCTCGTCGATCATGCCGCAGAAGAAGAACCCCGACATCGCGGAGCTGGCGCGCGGCAAGTCCGGCCGCCTGATCGGCAACCTCACCGGCCTGATGGCCACCCTGAAGGCGCTCCCGCTGGCCTACAACCGCGACCTCCAGGAGGACAAGGAGCCGGTCTTCGACTCCTGCGACCAACTGGAGGTCCTGCTCCCGGCGTTCACCGGCATGATCGCGACCCTGACGGTCCACCGCGAGCGCATGGAGGAGCTGGCCCCGGCGGGCTTCTCCCTGGCGACGGACATCGCGGAATGGCTGGTCAAGCAGGGCGTGCCGTTCCGGGTGGCCCACGAGGTGGCCGGTGAGTGCGTGAAGGTCGCCGAGGCGGGCGGCAAGGAGCTGGACGGCCTGACCGACGAGGAGTTCGCGAAGATCTCCGAGCACCTGACCCCGGAGGTGCGGACGGTCCTGAACGTACCGGGCGCGCTGGCGTCCCGGAACGGCCGGGGCGGGACCGCGCCGAGCGCGGTGGCGGTGCAGCTCGCCGAGGTCAAGGCGGACGTGGCGGTTCAGCAGGAGTGGGCGGCGGCCAAGAAGAAGTAGCGGTGGTCAGGGGCGTGGGGGACCGGGTTACGTTGGTGGCAGACCCCGGCAGAACAGGACCCCCATGCCCCTCTCCTCCCTCCCCGCCCCCCGCCTCGGCGTAGGCCTCGCCGCCGTCGGCCGCCCCGGCTACATCAACCTCGGCCGCGACCGCGACCTCGGCGAGGACCGCAGCGTCGACGCCCTCCGCGCCCGCACCCACGCCCTCCTCGACGCCGCCTACGCCCACGGCATCCGCTACCTCGACGCCGCCCGCTCCTACGGCCGCTCGGAGGAGTTCCTCGCCGACTGGCTGCACGCGAACCCCGGGATCACCGACGTCGTCGTAGGCAGCAAATGGGGCTACACCTACACCGCGAACTGGACGACGGACGCGGACAAGCACGAGATCAAGGACCACACCCTTCCGACCTACGACCGCCAGCGCGCCGAATCCGCCGAACTCCTCGGCGCCCGGCTGGACTTGTACCAGATCCACTCGGTCACCCCGGACAGCCCGGCCCTGACCGACAAGGCGCTGCACGCGCGGCTCGCGGAGTCGGGGACCCCGGTCGGCTTCTCGACCAGCGGCCCGGCGCAGAAGGACGCGATCAGGTCGGCGCTGGAGATCGAGGTCGACGGGAAGCGCCTGTTCAGTACGGTCCAGTCGACGTACAACGCGCTGGAGACGTCGGCGGGGGAAGCGCTCGCGGAGGCGCGTGCGGCCGGTCTGACGGTGATCGTCAAGGAGGGCATGGCGAACGGCCGGCTGGCGGGTGACGAAGCCCCGCCCGCCGTGCGGAAGATCGCCGAGGAGAGCGGCGTGGGCCCGGACGCGATCGCGCTGGCCTGGATCCTGCACCAGCCCTGGACCGGCATCGCCCTCTCCGGCGCGGCGACCCCGCAGCAGCTGATCGCGAACCTGAAGGCGGAGAGCGTGACGCTGGACGAGGACCAGCTGGGCCGGCTCGGAGCGCTGGCGGAGGAGCCGGGGGCGTACTGGGCGAAGCGGAGCGCGCTGCCCTGGCACTGAGCGACCGCCTCTCCGAAGCTCTGAAGTTCCGAGCGGGAAGTCCCCTCACAACACCCCGGCCATGAGACAGCCACGCCCCCGATGAGACAAAGATGTCTCACCTGGGCTACCCTCGTCTCATGGCCGTAGACCGTGACCACGTACTCCGCACCGCCGCCGCCCTCCTGACCCGCAAGTCCACCGCCACGATGGACGAGGTCGCGAAGGCGGCCGGGATCAGCCGCGCCACCCTGCACCGGCACTTCGCCGGGCGGGACGCGCTGGTGCGCGCGCTGGAGGCGCTGTGCATCGCGGAGTGCGCGGCGGCGCTGGACGCGGCGGACCTGGACACGGGCCCGGCGCGGGACGCCGTCCGCAGACTGGTGCGCGAGCTCCAGCCGGTGGCCGCGCTGCTGTCCTTCCTGTACTCCGAGAACCAGCTGTACGAGGGCGGGCTGAACACGGACTGGGAGCGGATCGACGAGCGGATCGCGGCGCTGTTCAGACGCGGGCAGCGCACCGGCGAGTTCCGCATCGAGCTGACCGCCGTGTGGCTGACGGAGGCGCTGTACGGACTGCTGACCTCCGGCGCGTGGCTGGTGCAGTGCGGAAAGGGCGCGCCCAAGGACTTCGAACACATGACCGCCGAGCTGCTGCTCGGCGGTGCGCTGAGGAGAGAGGAATCATGACCAGCACCGTGCGGACGCCGGGGACCACCGAGGCGGTGAACAGGCCGGGCCGCTGGCTCGCGCTCGCCGTGCTCGTCCTCGCCGTGCTGCTGGTGGCCGTGGACGCGACCGTGCTCGGCCTCGCGACCCCGTACATCACCGAGGACCTGAAGCCGTCCGGCACCCAGCTGCTGTGGATCGGCGACGTCTATTCGTTCGTCATCGCGGGCCTGCTCGTCTCCATGGGCAGCCTCGGCGACCGGATCGGCCGCAAGCGCATCCTCCTGGTCGGCGCGACCGCGTTCGGACTGATATCGGTCCTCAACGCCTACGCCACGACACCGGAGTTGATGATCGCGGCCCGCGCGCTGCTCGGCATCGCGGGCGCGACCCTGATGCCGGCGACCCTCGCGCTGATCCGCAACCTCTTCCCCGACCCGCGCGAACGCAGTCTCGCGGTCGGCATCTGGGGCGCAACTGCCTCCGCCGGTACGGCAGTCGGCCCGATAGCCGGCGGCTTCCTGCTCGAACACTTCTGGTGGGGCTCGGTGTTCCTCATCAACCTCCCGGTGATGGCCGTGCTCGTGGCGGTCGGCGCGAAACTCCTCCCGGAGTCCCGCAACCCGAACCCCGGCCCCTGGGACCTCCCGAGCGTCCTGCTCTCCCTCGTCGGCATGATCGGTGTCGTCTACGGCGTCAAGGAGGCCGCCGCCCACGGGCTCACCCCGGTCGCGGCCACCGTCGGGCTGCTCGGCGGCGCCGCCCTCTACGGCTTCGTCCGCCGCCAACTCACCTTGCCCGTCCCCCTGTTGGACATGCGGCTGTTCCGCAACCGGGGCTTCAGCGGGGCCGTCCTCGCGGATCTGCTGACCGTCCTCGGCCTGTCCGGCATGGTGTTCTTCCTCTCGCAGTACCTCCAACTCGTCCAGGGCCGCCGCCCGTTGGAGGCGGGCCTCGCCGAACTCCCGGCGGCGGTCGGGGCCGTGGTGGCCGGCCTCCTCGCCGGGCGCGCGGCACGGCGGTTCTCGGTGCGTACGGTCGTCTCCGGCGGGCTCGCCGCGATAGGCGTCGCCCTCGCCGTCCTCACACAGCTGGAGCAGACCACCGGGTATCCGCTGCTCGGGGCCGTGCTGCTGGTCGTCGGCGTCGGCGCGGGGTTCTCCTTCACCGTCACCGCCGACGTGATCCTGTCCTCGGTGCCGAAGGAACAGGCCGGGTCCGCCTCGGCGGTGTCCGAGACGGCGTACGAACTCGGGGCCGCGCTCGGGATCGCCGTGCTCGGGTCGATCGTGACCGGTGTGTACCGGGGGTTCGCCGCGCCTGCGGGGACGCCTGCCGCCGCGCACGACTCGCTGGGCGGGGCCGTGGAAGTGGCCCGGCAGCTGCCCGCCGAGGTGGGGGAGCCGTTGCTGGCCTCCGCCCGGGAGGCGTTCATCGACGGGCTGTCGACCGCGTCCGGGATCGGGGCGGCCGTGCTGCTGGCGGCGGCGGGGGCGGCTTGGGTGCTGTTGCGGGGGCGGGAGCTGGAAGAGGTGTGAGGGGGCTTCGCCAAGGGGGCTTCTCGAAAGAGGCTTCCCGAAAGGGGCTTCTCTGAAGGGGATGTGAAGGGGGCGTCCTGTCGGCAGGGCGCCCCCGCTCGCCTACTCCGCCAGCACCGCCCGGTTCAACGGCACCCTCCTCAGGAACAGCTCCCGCAGCCCCACATGCCCGATCGACCCCGCCTTCTCCCGTACGATCCGCCGCGCCTCCTCCAGCGCCCCCTCGCCGCCCCCCAGCGAGTGCACGTAATACACCTCCTCGCCGCGCAGCGCCGGCATCACCCCGCCCGCCTCCGTCAGCATCCGCACCGCCTCCCCGCTGTACCCGAACGCGCCCCGCTCGTCGCCGAGTTCACGCCGGACCAGGGACCACAGCGTCAGCGCGGCGACCTCACTGCGCTGGAAGCCGGTCGTACGGCACTCCTCGACGGACTCCCTCAGCAGCGCCTCCGCGACGGTCAGCGCCCGCCGCCCGTCCACGGGATGGATGAACATCTCGGCCAGATAGTTGCGCACCAGCGGCCGGATCCCGTACGGCCCGCTCTCCGCGACCATCTCGTACGCGATCCGCAGCGAGCGCACCGACTCCTCCGGGCGGCCCGCCTCGATCCGCGCCTTCCCCAACAGGGCGAGGTTGTAGGCCTGGTGGGGGCTGTCGGCGGCGTAACCGCCCATGAGGTCCAGCTCCGTCGAGAGGATGTGCTCGGCCTCCTCGAACCGGCCCGCCGCGATGAGGAGTTGGCAGAGATAGTTGGTCGTGGAGGAGCGAAGGTCGTGCAGCCGGGCGTCAGTTGCCAGAGCGAGCGCCTTGCGCAGCAGGTCCTCCCCGGTGTCGAAGTGGCCCAGGTCGAACTCCGCGACCCCGCGCACACACGTCAACTTGGCTGTCCTGAGGGCGCGTCGGGGCGAGGCGTCGTGCGGGAGGCGGTCGGCGACCTGCTGGGCGCGGCCGAGCAGCGCGACCCCGGCGGCCACCGAGCGGCCCACCGTGTAGTGCCCCTGCAAGGTCAGCGCGTCCAGCAACAGGACGTCGTCGCCCGCCAGTTGGGCGAGCCGGGCGGCCTCGCCGAGGACGGAGACGGCCTGCTGGAGTCCGTCCGCCCCGGCGAGGTGGCGGCCCCGGACCAGCGCGGCGACGGCCAGGGAACGCCGGTCGCCGAGCACCCCGGCCGCCGCCTGGGCCTCCGCGACGAGAGCGTCGTCCACCGATTCGTCGCCGCCGCCCCCGGTCGACCACCACAACTCCCCGGCGTCCAGCAGCAGTCGTACCGTGTCGAGCCGTACCTCCACGGACGGGCGGTCGCGGGACTCGCGCAGGTGGGGCAGGAGGGCGCGGGCCTCGCGGACCGCCTCCTGGTAGTCCCCGCCGCCGTACGCGGCGAGCGCCCGACCGTACCGGTGCCGTGCCTCGTCGACCGTGCTCATGGGGCTCCTCCCGGATCACTGTCACGAACTCTCCGCCCGCAGCCTCTCCACCGCCTCCCGCAGCCATTCCGCCGGCACCAGATCCGGGTTCCCCTCGATCAGCGCGGCGCACCGCTCCAGACCGTCGGCCGCCCGCTCCCGCGCGCCCTCCAGGTCCGCCGCCAGCGCCTCGCACAGCGCCGCCGCCGCGTACTCGTCACGCGAACCGCACCGCCGGAACGCCGCGCGCGCCTGCTCGGCGGCCGACTTCGCGTCGGCCGCGCGGCCCGTGGACCACAGCACCCAGGCCCGGTTCAACGAGCAGAACGCCTCCGCGCGCGGGATGCCGTCGCTGACGCTGCGCGCCACACCGGTGTCGAACGCGCCCAGCGCGGCGACGAGTTCACCGGTCGCGACCCGGGCCACGCCCAGGATGTTCCAGGCGAAGCCGAGCGCCTCGGGGATGCCCGACTCGTCGTAGGCGACGATCGTGTCGTTGACGGCCGCGATCACCTGCCGCCACTCCCGCAGCCGCGCGTACGCGCACGCCGCCGCGTCGCCCATCCGCCCCCGCACGATCGGCAGCCCGGTCCGCTCCGCCAACCCGGCCAGTTCCGCGACGACTTCGAGCCCCTTCTCGGGCCGGCCCGCGTAACTGTGCGACAGGCTCAGACACAGCAGCGCGTGCCCCTGGTCCTCGGCCATCCCGAGGCTCCCCGCGAGGTCCGCCGCCCGCCGCAGCCGCACCACCGCACTGTCCAGACGGCCCTCGAAGCGGTCCATGTCGCCGAGGAGGAACAGCACGCGCTGGAGGCGGTGGCCGTCGCGGGGGCCCTGGGCGAGCCGTTCGGCCTCCGCGAGCAGGGAACCGGCCACCCCGAACGGGCCGATCATGACGTGCGCGTGGCCGCGCGCGACGAGATACGCCAGCTGCGCCTCCGGCCGCGTCAGCCGCCCGTTCAGCTCCGCGCAGATCGCCAGCACCGTCGCCGCCGAGCCCTGCCAGATGAGGAAGTCCGCGAACCGGTCCAGGAGCAGCGCCGCGTCGTCGTGATCCCCCGCCAGCACCCGGTGCTCCAGCTCCGCGCGCTGGGCGTCGATGTCCCTCGGCGTGCGCCACTGCTCGCGCCGCTTGGCGTGCCGGGCGTGCCAGTCGGCGGCCTTGCGGTGCAGCCGCGTCGCCCGCAGCGGATTGCGCCGGGCCAGATCGGCGCGCGCGATGTCGGTGTCCATCGGCAGCAGCTCGTACGTCGCGTGCTCCCGGTTCGTGCGCACCAGGAAACTCCGCCGCAGCCTCAACAGCTCGGCGCCGACGTCGAGTTCACCCGCCCCGATCGACTCCAGCACCCACCGCACCGCCTCCAGCCGCACCGGCGTCTTGAACACCGCCAGGGTGTCCATCACCAGCTGCTGGTCGTGCCCCAGATCCCGGTAGCGGCGCTGCGCCAGCTCGTCCACCACGCCCGCGAGCGCCGCCGTGTCGTGCAGCCACTCCCGCAGCGACCGCATCGCCGCGTCGTCCTGCAACGCCCCCGCGATCAGCTCGAGTCCGCGCGGCACGTAGTACACCCGCGCCGCCGCCTCCTCCAGCTCCGCCTCCGACGCGTCCCGGATGCCCGCCTCGCCCTCCGGGTCCATCTCCCGCAGCAGCGACACCGAGTCGCCCTCCGGCAGCCCGCCCAGCTCGATCCGCCGCTCCGCCCGCGCGAACGTTCCCGGCAGCGCCAGCGGCACCTGGCTCGTCACCAGCAGCCGGGGCCCGCTCTCGTGCGTCAGCAGCGCGTGCACCATCTCCGCCAGCTCCGGCTCCCGCAGCCGGTCCTCCCCGTCGAGCAGCTCCTCCAGGTTGTCCAGGAGGATCAGCAGCCTCAAGTGGCCCAGCGCGTCGAAGAGTTCGCTCGCCTTGTCGGCCGCCCGCCGCGCGCTGCCCCACACCCGGTGCAGCCGCGCCGCCTCCTCCTCGTCCAGCAGCGTCAGCAGGTCGAAGAAGATCCGCTCGAAGGTGATCCCGGTGGTCCGCTCGCCGAAGAACACCACCGCGTCGACCGGTTCGGTGCGCGCCCCGTCCGGCCACGTCCCCTCGGCGGCCCCGCGCGCGACCCGCACCGCGAGCAGGCTCTTGCCGATCCCGCGCCGCCCCAGCAGGCTGATGATCCTGACCGCCGGATCCGCCAACAGCGCCCGGACGCGCGGCAGTTCACTCGTGCGGTCCTTGAAGGAGTGGATCCCGAACGCGGGCCGCTCATTGATCAGCCGCGCCACCCTGAGCATCCCCGGCCCGTACGGCTCCGCCACGACCGCCTCCCCGCAAAGGGCTTCTACAGCCATGCCCCCGGTGTCAGGATAAGTACGAAAAGGGGATCTGGGGAGTACGCGGGGGAGACCGAGATGCGCCGTCTGCACTGGTTGCTGTGGCTGGTCACCGGGATGGGCGCGGGCATGATCGCGGCCGGCTGGATCCTCGACGGCAGCGCCGACTACACCCCCAACTTCCTGCTCCAGATAGGCTCCACGCTCTTCCTCCTGGTCCCCATCGCCGTCCTCGAACAGCGCCTGCACCGCACCGAGGAGCACACCCGCTCCATCGACGAGGGCCTGCGCCGCGTGGACCAGCAGGTCCGCCGCACCGCCGAGGAGGTCCAGCGCCTCGGGCGTACGCCGACCGAGGTCGAGGAGGGCTACGGCGCCCGCGAGTCGGCCCTGGTGACCGCCGAGAGCCGGCGCGACCAGTCGTCCGTACGGCAGGCGCTGGACCGGGCGCGGGAGGTGGGGGCGGTGTCGCCGCAGGGGGTGCGGGTCGTGGCGGCCGGACTGGCCCCGGCCCGGCTGCGCTTCCGTCCGGCGGACGGCAGACCGGGAGAGGTGGAGGTCCGCCTGGAGGCACGCGAGCGGGTCTCCCCCTGGCAGTCCTGGCGGCAGGGCGAGAACCCCCGCCGCCTGATCCGCCGCGTCACGGCCCTGGCCCGCGAACTGGAGGTCCCCGGCCCGGGCATGACCCGCCTCCCGCTGGAGGAGCTGGTGGCCCTGTTACGCCTGGCGGTCGCCTCGCACACCGGCGACGGCCGGGACCTGGGCAGCGTGATCGAGGTGGCCGACGAGGAGTGGGTGATCAGCGAGGACGGCCTGTACGCGAGGTTATGGCCGTACCGGATACCGCGAGAGGTATTGATGGAGGGGCCGGAGGCACTGGGCCCGTACCGAGTGAGCAACGCCCCCCTGGCGGATCCGGTGCGCCTGATGAGGGCGGCGGAACTGGCGAGGGAGGCGTACGAGGCGGGGGCGAGGTGCTGATCCGCCGGGGGACAGGCCCCAGGGGCGCGGGGCCGTATCTCCTGTGCGGCTCCGCCGCGTTGGGCAGCCGCGGGACAAGCGCGACCACCCCTCCGAGCGCGCCCCGGCCCAGCCGCCGGAGGCTTACGCGGCCTTCGCCTTCGTGGCGTACATGTCCACGTACTCCTGGCCCGACAGCCGCATCACCTCGGTCATCACCGAGTCGGTCACCGCCCGCAGCACATACCGGTCGCGGTCCATGCCGTCGTAGCGGGAGAACTCCATCGGCTCGCCGAAGCGGACCGTCACCTTCCCCGGGCGGGGCATCCCCGCGCCGCCGGGCTGGAGCTTGTCGGTGCCGATCATCGCGAACGGGACGACGGGGGCGCCGGTCATGAGGGTCAGGCGGGCGATGCCCGTGCGGCCCCGGTACAGGCGGCCGTCGGGGGAGCGGGTCCCCTCGGGGTAGATCCCGAAGACCTTGCCCTCCTCCAGCACCCGCCGCCCGGTCATCAGCGCGGCCACCCCGCCCCGCCCGCCGTCGCGGTCCACGGGGATCATGCCGACGCCGATGAAGAACCACGCCATGAGCCGCCCCTTGAGCGACGTACCCGTGACGTACTCGTCCTTGCCGATGAAGAACACCTGCCGGTCGCAGACCAGCGGAAGGATCATCGAGTCGATGAACGTGAGGTGGTTGCCGGCGAGGATCACCGGCCCCTCGCCGGGAATGTTCTCCGCCCCCTCCACCCGAGTGCGGAACATCAGGCGCATGACCGGTCCGAGCGTTGCCTTGATGAACGCGAAGCGGGACAACGAGCCCTCCGGAGGCCAGGTATATGGATGAGCGGGTACAGCTAGGCACGTTACTCGCGGCCACCCGGGTGACGCACATCGGGTTCACGGAGGTCTTACACACTGTTGACGCGGGTTTACCTGGGGGAGGCGTCCCAGCACCTGGCGGAACCCGCCCGAAACCTGTGACGAACACCTCGCGTTCGGTCACCTCCTCCTCAACTCCCGTTGCCACGAAGGTCTCCCGACCGTCATCCCCCCGCCCCTACGATCACCGGGCACGCACGAGCCGACGAGCAGGGGAGGGCCCATGGGCACGCACGAGCAGGGGACAGGACGCCGCGCGGTACTGGGAGCGGCGGTGCTCGGCGCCACCGGACCGGTCATCGGCCTGACGGGCACGGCGAGAGCCGCCGACCGGGGCCAGGGGCTGAAGAGCCTCCCCGTCCCGACGATCATCGGCCACCGGGGAGCCAGCGGCTACCGCCCCGAGCACACCTTCGGCTCCTACGAACTCGCCCTCGACATGGGCGCCGACGTCGTGGAGGCGGGCGACCTGGTCCCCACCAGGGACGGCCACCTGGTCTGCCGCCACGAACCGGAGATCGGCGGCACCACCGACGTATCCACGCACCCCGAGTTCGCCGACCGCAAGCGCACCAAACTCCTCGACGGCGTCTCGGTGACCGGCTGGTTCACGGAGGACTTCACGCTCGCCGAACTGAAGCGCCTGCGCGCGATCGAGCGCATCCCCGCGAACCGCCCGCACAACACCCTCTACGACGGCCGCTGGGAGATCCCCACCTTCGAGGAAGTCCTGAAGTGGCAGGACGAGCAGACCCGCAGGCGCGGCAAGCAGGTCTGGGTGTACCCCGAGACCAAGCACCCCACCTACTTCCGCAAGCTGGGCCTCGCCCTCGAACCCCTGCTCGCGAACGCGCTGCGCAGGCACGGCAAGGACAAGAGGAACTCGCCGGTCATCCTCCAGTCCTTCGAGCCCAGCAGCATCCAGCGGCTCGCGCGGCTCGTCGGCAACCCCAAGGTCGTCCTGCTCTCCTCGGCCGACTCCCGCCCCTGGGACTTCGTCGACTCCGGCGACCCCCGCACGACCGCCGACCTGATCACCCCCAACGGCCTGAAGGAGATCGCCGGTTACGCGCAGGGCCTCGGCCCGACCCTCGACCTGATCATCCCGAAGGGCGCGGACGGCAGGCTCGGCACCCCGACCACCCTGGTCCGCGACGCCCACCGGGCCGGCCTGATCCTGCACCCCTACACGATGCGCAACGAGAACCCCTTCCTCCCGGCCGAGTTCCGCAAGGGCACCGCCTTCGACGGCTACGGCGACGCGTTCGGGGCGTTCCGCGCGTACTTCGCGACCGGGATCGACGGGGTGTTCACCGACAACGCGGACACCGGAGTGCTGGCCCGCGCGGATTTCCTGGCGCAACGGCTGGGCAACGGCTGACGTTGTCCATGTCACAGGTCCGCCCGGTGTCCGGGAGGTTGCGGGCCGGGGAGCGCGGGGATAGGAGTGGAGAACCACAGGCGATCAGGTGAGCGGGAGGCGTGCGCACATGGGCATGAGCGTGACCATCTCGGTGGCGACCGAGCAGGATGCCGAGCAGATCTTCAGGCTGCAATACCTCTGTTTCCAGAGCGAGGCCGCGCTGTACGGCAACTACCGCATCGACCCGCTCGTCCAGAGCCTGGACTCCGTCCGCGCGGAGCTGGCCGCCGACTGCGTCTTCGTCGCCCGCCTCGGCGACGAGGTGGTCGGCTCCGTGCGCGGCCACATCACCGACGACGGCGCCGCCTCCATCGGCAAGCTGTGCGTCCACCCCCGCCTCCAGGGCCACGGCATCGGCGCCCGCCTGCTGCGCGCGGCGGAGGCGGCGCTGGCGGAGGAACGCGGCGCCAAAAGGTTCCGCCTCCACACCGGCCACCGCAGCGAGGGCAACCTGAGGCTGTACCGGAAGGTGGGCTACGAGACGGTGGGGATGTCGGAGGGGGCGGACGGGGTGCCGATGATCGTCCTGGAGAAGCAGGCGGGGGAGTACGCGGCTACGGCGTGACCGGTCCCTTGACGGCGCCGGTTTCCGGCGCCTTGCGGCGCAGCCAGTACAGCGCGGACAACGGCAGCAGCACGGGGATGAACACGTACCCCATCCCGTAGTCCGACCACACGGTCGAGTCCGGGAACGCCGCCGAGTCCACCAGCGTCCACGTCCCCACCACCAGCACCCCCGCGAGCTCGGCGGCGCAGCACACCTGCGCCGCCCTGCGGGCCGTCTCGCCACCCCTGACCAGCGTGTACGTGATGAACCCGTACACGACTCCGGCGAGCGCCGACAGCGAGTACGCCAGCGGCGCCCGGTCGAACTCGGTGGCGATCTGGTAGACGGACCGCGACACCGCGCCGACCACCATCACCCCGTAGAACCAGACCAGCAGCATCCCCGGCCCCCCGATGAGCCGCCCGCTCTTGGTCATGTCAGCTTCCCCAGATGTCATAGAGCCGCACCTCCAGAACGGCCAGGACGACGCCGCTCGCCGCGACCGTCACCGAACCCCAGCGGGTCCGCTCGGCCAGCGACATGAACGCCGCCGCCGGGACACACGCGAAGGCCCCCAGCAGATAGGAGACGAAGATGACCGTCCCCTGCGCCGCCTTCTCACCCCGCGCCAGCGCGACGACCCCCCACACCAGCTGGACGACGGCCAGCAGTGTGACGATCGCCATCCCGATGAAGTGCCAGTCCTTGGTCGGCTGGTCTCGGTACGCCGCCCAGCCGCACCACGCGGCGAGCAGCAGCGCGGCGACGGACGTCACCAGCGTCAGGGCAACAAGCATGCAGCGACCTTATTACGCCGGTATCGGCCCCCCGAGCCCGCCCCCGGTCTGTGCGGTGGCGCCCGCCACACCCTGTCCACGGCTGTCCGGCATACGGACCGCACACTCCCGGTCAGCAGTGTCCGTCTGGTTTACTGCTCGTATGACCACGACGAGCAGCCGCACCCTTGCGACCGAGGCGACCATGACGCCCGGTGCTCGTTGTATGTGTCGAATGCGCGCCTTCTAGAGGACTCCGCACCCTTTCCGGAGCGAGCCGCCGTGTGCCGTCCGGAGAAGTGTCCGCGCCCGCGCCCCGCCGCCTCCCCTTCCCGTACCGGGGCCCACCCACGCCCCCGTACTCGACAGTGATGGAACCCCAGTGATCACCACAACGGGCCTGACCAAGGTCTACCGCTCCCGCGGCCGAGAGGTCACCGCCCTCGACGGCGTCGACCTCCACGTCCGCGAAGGCGAGGTGTACGGCGTCATCGGCCAGTCCGGCGCCGGAAAGTCCTCGCTGATCCGCTGCGTCAACCTCCTGGAGCGCCCCACCGCCGGGACGGTGACCGTCGACGGACAGGACCTCACCGCGCTCGCCGGCCGCGGCCCCCGCGCCGGCAAGGAACTGCGCCGCGCCCGCAGCCGCATCGGCATGGTCTTCCAGCACTTCAACCTGCTCTCCACCCGGACCGTCCAGGACAACGTCGAGCTGCCCCTGGAGATCCTCGGCGTCAGCGGCCGGGAACGGTCCGCCAAGGCCCTCGACCTCCTCGACCTCGTCGGCCTCGCCGACAAGGCGAAGTCCTACCCCGCCCAGCTCTCCGGCGGCCAGAAGCAGCGCGTCGGCATCGCCCGCGCCCTGGCCGGCGACCCGAAGGTGCTCCTGTCCGACGAGGCGACCAGCGCCCTCGACCCGGAGACGACCCGCTCGATCCTGACCCTGCTGCGCGACCTCAACCGCCAGCTCGGTCTGACCGTGCTGCTCATCACCCACGAGATGGACGTCGTCAAGGCGGTCTGCGACTCCGCCGCCCTCATGGCGGGCGGCCGCATCGTCGAGTCCGGCACGGTCAGCGAACTCCTCGCCACCCCGGGCTCCGAACTCGCCGCCGCGCTCTTCCCGGTGAGCGGCGAGTCGACGGGCGACGACCGGACCGTCGTCGACGTCACCTTCCACGGCGAGGCCGCGACCCAGCCCGTCATCTCGCAGCTCTCGCGGACCTACAACATCGACATCTCGATCCTCGGCGCGGCCATCGACACCGTGGGCGGGCTCCAGGTCGGCCGGATGCGCATCGAACTCCCCGGGCGCTACGAGGACAACGTGGTGCCCATCGGCTTCCTGCGCGAGCAGGGGCTCCAGATCGACGTCGTGGGCCAGGAGCCCGTACTGGTGAAGGACGGTGCCCAGTGAGCTGGTCCGAGATGCAGCCGCTGCTGTCGCAGGCGTGTTGGGACACCCTCTACATGGTGGGCTGGTCCACGCTCATCGCGGTCGTCGGCGGACTCCCGCTCGGCATCCTCCTCGTCCTCACCGACCGGGGCGGACTGCTCCAGAACGTCGTCGCGAACAAGGTCATCGGGCAGATCGTGAACGTCGCCCGCTCGATGCCGTTCATCATCCTCATGGTCGCGCTGATGAACTTCACCCGGACCGTCACGGGGACGACCATCGGCCGCGAGGCCGCCATCGTCCCGCTCGCCATCGGCGCCATCCCCTTCTTCGCCCGGCTCGTCGAGACGGCCGTGCGCGAGGTCGACGCCGGGCTCGTCGAGGCCGTGCAGTCGATGGGCGGCAACACCTGGACCGTCGTGCGCAAGGTCCTCGTCCCCGAGGCGCTGCCCTCGCTGATCGCCTCCACGACCACGACGGTCGTCGCGCTCATCGGGTACTCGGCGATGGCCGGGACCGTCGGCGCCGGCGGGCTCGGGGACATCGCGATCCGGTACGGGTACCAGCGGTTCGAGACCGAACTGATGTGGATCACCGTGGCGATCCTGGCTGTTGTCATCTCGCTGATCCAGTTCGCCGGTGACTACGCGGCGCGTTCGCTGCACCACCGGGGCGGAAAGTCGGGCCCCGCACCGAAGTTGAGGTTCCTCAAGGCCAAGACGGCCTGAAATCACCCGAGTTCCCCCGCACCGCCCACCGTGCGGGTCGCAACACCCATAAGGAAAGGCACTTTTCGTGCGTAACACCGCCAAGCTCACCGCAACCGCCCTCGCCGCCGCGGCACTTCTCACCGCCTGCGGCTCCGACAAGGACAGCGCGTCGTCCTCCTCCGACTACAGCGGACCGCTGATCGTCGCCGCGAGCCCCGTCCCGCACGCGGAGATCCTCAACTTCGTGAAGGACAACCTGGCGAAGAAGGCCGGACTCGACCTGGAGGTCAAGGAGTTCCAGGACTACATCGTCCCGAACACCGCGACCGAGGACGGCTCGGTGGGCGCCAACTACTTCCAGAACCAGCCGTACCTCGACGACTTCAACAAGAAGCGCGGCACCCACATCGTGCCCGTCGTCACGGTCCACCTGGAGCCGCTCGGCCTCTACTCGCACAGCGTCAAGAAGGCCGACGACCTCAAGAGCGGCGCCACCATCGCCGTCCCCAACGACGCGGTCAACGAGGCGCGCGCCCTGAAGCTGCTGGCCGCCAACGGGCTGATCACCCTCAAGGACGGCGCCGGCACCGACGCGACCCCGCAGGACATCGCGAAGAACCCCAAGAACCTCAAGTTCAAGGAGGTCGAGGCGGCCCAGACCGCCCGCTCCCTGGACGACGTCGACGCGGCCGTCATCAACGGCAACTACGCGATCGCCGCGAACCTCAAGCCCGCGACCGACGCGATCGTCCTGGAATCCGCCAAGGACAGCCCCTACGGCAACTTCCTCGCCGTGAAGAAGGGCAACGAAAAGGACCCCCGCGTGGTAAAACTCGCCAAGCTCCTCACCTCCCCCGAGGTGAAGAAGTTCATCGAGGACAAGTACCAGGGCTCCGTCATCCCGTCGTTCTGATTCCGCCCCCGGGGAACCCGAGATGCGCAAGCTGACCGCCACGGCCGCCCTCGCGGCCCTGGCCCTCACCGCCTGCGGCACGGCAGACGGCGGCGCGAAGAAGAACGACGGAACCCTCGTCGTCGGCGCCACCGCCGTCCCCGCCGGGGAAGTCCTCACCTACATCAAGGACAACCTCGCCGCGAAGGCCGGACTCAAGCTGGAGATCAAGGAGTTCACGGACTACGTCCTGCCGAACACCGCCCTCCAGGAAGGCTCGCTGGACGCCAACCTGTACCAGAACCAGCCGTTCCTGGACGAGTTCAACAAGACGAAGGGCACCGACCTGGTCCCCGTCGTCAAGGCCTACCTGCCGCCCATGGGCGTCTACTCCAAGAAGCTCAAGGACCTCGCCGAGCTGCCCGACGGAGCCACCGTCGCCGTGCCCAACGAGACCACCAACGAGGGCCGCGCCCTCAAACTCCTCGCCGCCGCAGGGCTGATCACCCTCAAAGCGGGAGCCGGTACGACGGCCGCCCCGGCCGACATCACCGCCAACCCGAGGAAACTCGTCATCAAGGAACTGGAACCGGCCCAGCTCCCGCGCTCCCTCGACGATGTGACGATCGCCGTCATCAACAACAACTACGCCCAGGACGCGGGCCTCAGCCCCGCGAAGGACGCGATCCGCCTGGAGTCCACGAAGGACAACCCCTACGCCAACGTCCTCGCCGTCAAACGCGGTCACCAGGACGACCCACGCGTACAGAAGCTCGCGGCGCTCCTGACGTCGGCGCAGGTCCACACCTTCCTCAAGGACAAGTACCAGGGCTCGGTGCTGCCGGTCACGGACTGACCGGCAGCACCACACACGGGGTCCGCGCCTTCACCGGGTGTGGACCCCGTGGTGTGCCTGTGACCCCGCATACTGCATGCTGGGCAGTTCCAGCAGGCCTCCTGAGGTACACGCAAGGTTACGGAGCGGCGCGATGAAGAGCACCTTCCCCACCATCTCCATCAGCACGGAGCGGTTGGTGCTGCGCCCCCTGGAGGACGACGACGTCCCCGCCCTCACCGACATGATGAACGACGAACAGGTCACCGCCTGGACCGTCGTACCCCAGCCCTACGGCGAGGCCGACGCCCGCCGCTGGATCACCGAGTACGCCCCCGCCGAACGCACCGCCGGCCGCGGACTCGACCTCGCCGTCACCGAGTTCCTCACCCAGCGCCTCGTCGGCATCCTCCAGCTCGCCAAGACCAACTGGCACGTGCGCTCCACCGAGATGTCCTACATCATCGCCCCCTGGGCCCGCGGCGAGGGATACGCCTCCGAAGCCGCCCTCGCCACCGCCCAATGGCTCTTCCACGACCGCGGGTTCGAACGCGTCGAACTGCGCACCGCCGCCGACAACACCGCCTCCCAGCAGGTCGCCCAGAAGATCGGCTGCATCAGCGAGGGCGTCCTCAGAAACGCCTCCATAGTGCGCGTCCGGGGCGAGAACGGCATCTGGACCGAAGCCCGCACCGACTACATCATCTGGAGCCTCCTCCCCGAGGACCTCGAAGGCGCCGGCGAACCCCTCGCCGAACGCGGCGGCTACCCCACCTACCCCGACTGGAACTGACGCCCGCCCGCCACCGCCCCCGGCCCGAACAGGTACCCTCACGGGACCGCTGCCTGCGCGAATCCCCGGGAGACTGACGACGATGGCCGACCGCGTCACGGTGATCGGCTGGGACGGCTCACCCCTGACCGCCGCCGCGCGCTCCGCCCTCCACGCCGCCACCCTCGTCGCCGGCGCCGGACACCACCTCTCCCTCCCCGAACTCCCGCCCCACGCCGAACGCATCCGCCTCGGCAGCGTCGCCCTCGCCGCCCGCCGCATCGCGGGCCACCGCGGCACCGCCGTCGTCCTCGCCGACGGCGACCCCGGCTTCTTCGGCGTCGTCCGCACCCTGCGCGCCCCCGAGTTCGGCC
Source organism: Streptomyces sp. AMJ-169 (assembly GCF_055597585.1). NCBI lineage: Bacteria > Bacillati > Actinomycetota > Actinomycetes > Kitasatosporales > Streptomycetaceae > Streptomyces > Streptomyces sp. AMJ-169. The sequence continues at coordinate 186,724 of NZ_JBVLTJ010000013.1, read as the reverse complement.
TCGAGGTCGAAGTCGTCCCCGCCGTCTCCTCCGTCGCCGCCGCCTTCGCCCGCGCCGGGATGCCCTGGGACGACGCCCAGGTCGTCGTCGCCCACCGCCGCACCCTGCGCCGCGCCGTCAACGTCTGCCGCGCCCACCCCAAGACCGCCGTCCTCACCTCACCCGGCGCGGGCCCCGCCGAACTCGGGCTGCTGCTCGCCGGCGTGCACCGCACGTTCGTCGTCTGCGAGGAACTCGGCACCGACCGCGAACGCGTCAGCGTCCTGTCCTCCGACCGCGCCGCCGACCGCGTCTGGCGCGACCCCAACGTCGTCATCGTCATCGGCGGCCCCGCCCACCCGGCCGGCGGCGACAGCTGGCTCCTCGCCGGCCACGAACCGGCGGGCCCGCGCGGCTGGACCCTCCCCGACGACGGCTACGGCCCCCTCGGCCCGGGGGAGTCGCAGCCGCTGCGCGCCGCCCAACTCGCCCGCCTCGGACCGAGGATCGGCGACCTCGTCTGGGACATCGGCTGCGGCAGCGGCGCCTTCGCCGGCGAGGCCGCGCGCGCCGGGGCCGCCGTCCTCGCCGTCGACCACGACATGAGCGCCTGCGCCCGCACCGACGCCGCGTCCCGCCGACTCGGCGTCCAGCTCCAGATCGTGCGCGGCAGCGCGCCCCACGTCCTGGAGAACCTGCCCGAACCGGACGTCGTCCGCATCGGCGGGGGCGGCCCCGCCGTCGTCTCCGCCGTCGCCGACCGGCGCCCGCGGCGGATCGTCACCCACGCCCTCACCCGCGACACCGCCGAACGCGCCGGCCGCGACCTCGCCGAGCACGGCTACCAGGTCGAGTGCACCCTCCTCCAGGCCCTCCAACTCGACACCAAGGCCTGGACGGAACGGGAGCGCAGTGTCGCGTTCCTGCTGTCCGGAGTACTTCCGGAACGCGGGCAGTGATCCTGTTGTCGTACTGCGCGCGGTAGGCTGGCCGATCGTCGTACCGCTTCTTGTCACGGGTCGTTTCAGTGGCCAATGTCCGGAAAACGCATCCCTTTTGGGGTGCGTTTGCGGTAGGACACGGACCGGAGGGTGCGCAACGTGGCGCAGTCCACAACGGCACGTCGCGGATCACCTGTCGCGGCGCGGCAGATCCCGGGACAATGCCACCGTATGGCTTTGTCGCTTTTTCGGGCGGGTCGCTCGTGCCGCGCGGCGCGGACGCTCGTTCTACAACGCGGGGCGGCCGGCGCGCCGTTCCGGTGAGCGCTGGGCGTAGGAGAACTGACGGATGGGCGAGGGGTACGCATGACCGACACCGGCCAGATTCCGGGCGAAGGACTGCCGGAGAACGCGGGCACGGTGGACCACCAGGGCGTCCCCGCGTACCACTACGTCACCGAGACCACCGAGTACGCCGACCCCACGGGGTCTTCTGCCGGCGACGAGGACATGCTGCTCCTGCCCGGCGCACAGGGAGCTTGGGGCAACGAGGTCACACCGCCGGCACCGGTGCCGGTGATGGAGACGGGGTTTCCGCAGGGGGCGCCGGGTTCTGGGGCGCAGGGTATGGCGGCGCCGGGTTCTGGGGCGCCGGGTATGCCGATGCAGGGTTCGGCGATGCCGGGTGCCGGGCTGCCGGGCTTTCAGGAGGCGGGCGTTCAGGGCGCGGCTCCGCAGGGCGCGTACGACTCCGGGTTCCACCAGGTCGCTGCCGCCGCTCAGCCCGAGGTCCCCGTCCATCTGCCCGGCGCGCATGAGACCGGCGGCCGTGACAGCGGCTCGGTCGACCTCAGCTCGGTCCGCCCGTTCGGCCCGATGAACCGGCCGGTCCAGACGGCGCCGACGAAGCCGATCCCGCCGATCACCCCTCGCCGCCCGCTCCACCTCGGCCCGCCGATCCCGGACGCGTCCGCGAGTCCGGTGCGGTCGCTGGCGGACCGGGGGCCTGCGGAGGTACCGGCCCGGCAGCCGGTGGCTCCGGTCGGGCCGGAGTATTTCGAGGCGCAGGGGGTGCATGAGGGGCCGCAGGGGGCGGCGCCTTGGGGGGTTCAGCCGCAGGTGGGGGTTGTTCAGGGTGGGGTGGTTGGCGGGGCGGTTCAGGCTGGGGTGCCTGTAGAGGTGGGGGGCGCGGGGGCGGCCGGGGCGGAGACGCCGGTTGCTGAGGTCGGGGTCGAGGTGTCTGCCGGGGTTCTGGCGGAGGATTCGGTTGAGGGGGGTGCGGGGGGTCAGGCGCAGGGCTTCGCTGGGACGGCTGCCGGAGTTGAGGCAGGGGCGCCGGGGGAGACCTCTGCTGCGGTGCTCGCCGAGGTTCAGGGCGAGGCCTCGATGGGGGGTTCTGCCGGAGTCGCGGCCGAGGTGCCGGGGGAGATTTCCGGTGCGGTGCCGGCTGAGGTGTCGGCCGGGGGCCAAGCTGCGGTGTTTGCCGGGGTTCAGGGCGAGGTCCCGGTGGGGGCCTCTGCCGGAGTTCCGGCCGAGGGGCTGACCGAGGGTCTGGTGGAGGGTCTGGTGGAGGTCTCCGCCGAGGTTTCTGCCCAGCTTCCTGCCGGGGTCTCCGGCGAAGCCCTTGCCGGGGTTCCTGCTCAGCTTCCTGCCGAAGTGCCCGTCGGGGCTGGGGCTGGGGCCGAGGGGCAGGTGCCGGTCGTCGCGGGGGGTGTCCCTGCGGAAACGGTTGCTCCGGTCGCTTGGGCTGAGCCGGTCGCCGGGCAGTTGCTTGTCGAGCAGCCGTCGGCGGAGTCGGTGGAGCAGTTCGCCGGGCCGGTCGACGCGGCGGAGGCACTGGTCGCGAGGGTCGCGACGGAGGCGGTTGCCTCGGCTCAGGGGGAGGGGCCGGCTGGGGGGTTCGTCGCCGAAGGGACCGCGTGGGCCGAGGGGGTTGCGCAGGCCGAAGGGACCGTACCGGCCGAAGGAGCCGCGCAGGCTGAAGGGGCTGTGCAGGCTGAGGGGGTTGCGCAGGCCGGAGAGACCGTATCGGCAGGAGGGACCGTACAGGCCGGGGAAGTTACGACGCCGGAGTCCGGGCCGGTCGCCGAGGCGCCCCAAACTCCGCTGCCCGAGGCCGAGGTTGCTCCGGCCTCCAGGTCTGAGGGCGAGGTTGCTCCGGCCTCCGGGCTCGAAGCTGAGGCTGCTCCGGTCTCCGGGCCTGAGGCTGAGGTTGCTCCGGCCCCCGGGTCCGAGGCTGCTGGGATTCCTCCGACTTCGGCTCCCGAGGCTCAAGTTGCTCTAACCTCCGGGCCCGGGACTGCCGCGGCGCCCTCAACTCCCTTGCCGGAGGCTGAGGTTGCCCTGGCCTCAGGGACTGGGTCTGCCGAGACGATCTCAAGTCCCGCACCCGGAGCTGAGGTTGCCCCGGGCTCCGCACCCGCAGCTACCCCCAGCCCCCGAAGCAGGTCCCGCAGAAAGCCGGCCTCCGCGCCCGAGGCTGGGCCCGCCGAGGCGACTCCGACCCCGGAGTCCGTGCCCGGTTCCGCCGAGCTGCCGCTGGCCGCTGGCTCTGCTGAGCCGACCCCGGCCCCCGAAGCCGAGCTTGCCCCGGCCGCCGAGCCTGGTTCCGCCGAGCCGACCCCGTCCGCCGAGTTCAACTCCGTTCCGGGGTCCGCCGAGTTGCCGCTGGCCGCTGACTCCGCCGAGCTGACTGCGGCCCCCGGGGGTGAGGTTGCCCCGGCCTCCGCGCCTGGCTCTGTCGAGCCGACTCCGGTCGCTGAGTCCAACTCCGTGCCGGGGTCCGGTGAGCTGCCTCCGGCGACTGAGTCCGCTGAGCTGACTCCGGCTTCCGGGGTCGAGCTTGCTCCGACTGCCGAGCCCGGGTCTGCCGAGGCGACCCCGGCTGCCGAGTCCAACTCCGTGTCCGGTTCCACCGAGTTGCCTCTGGCGACTGGCTCCGCCGAGCCGACTCCCGCTGCCGGGGCCGAGGTTGCTCCGGCCGCCGAGCCCAGGTCTGCCGAGGCGACTCCGTCCGCTGACCCCAACTCCGTGTCCAGGTCCGCCGAGTTGCCTCTGGCCGCTGAGTCGGCCGAGCTGGCTCCGGTCCCTGGGGCCGAAGTTGCCCCGTCCGCCGAGCCCGGGTCCACCGAGGCGACTCCGTCCGCTGACTCCAACTCTGCGCCGGGGTCCGACGAGCCGACTCCGGCTGCCGACTCCGCCGAGCTGACTCCGCCCCCCGGGGCCGAGCTCGCTCCGGCTGCCGAGCCCGGGTCTGCTGAGTCGACCCCGGCCTCGGAGCCCAACTCCCTGCCCGGGTCTGCCGAGTCGACCCCAGCCCCGGAGTCCAACTCCGTGTCCGGGTCTGCCGAGTCCAACTCCGTGTCCGGTTCTGGTGAGCTGCCTCTGGCCGCTGGCTCCGCCGAGCCGACTCCCGCTCCCGGGGCCGAGGTTGCCCCGTCCGCCGAGCCCGGCTCTGTCGAGGCGACCCCGGCCGCTGACCCCAACTCCGCGTCCAGGCCCGCCGAGCTGACTCCGGTCCCTGGGGCCGAAGTTGCCCCGTCCGCCGAGCCAGGCTCCGCCGAAACGACCCCGGCCACTGAGTCCAACTCCGTGCCCGGGTCCGGCGAACTGCCTCCGGCGGCTGACTCCGCCGAGCCGACTCCGGCCCCCGAAGCTGAGCTTGCCCCGGCCGCCGAGCCTGGTTCCGCCGAGCCGACCCCGTCCGCCGAGTCCAACTCCGTGCCGGGGTCCGGCGAGCCGCCTCTGGCCGCCGGCTCCGCCGAGCCCACCTCCACCGACCCGACCCCATCCGCCGAGTCCGCGTCCGAGCGCACCGACCCGACCCCGGCCCCCGACTCCACCGCACCGGCACCGGAGTCCCCCACCCCGCAGCCCACCATCGCCGTGGACCCGCAACAGGCCCCCGAAGCCGAACAGTTGCCCACCCCCGTCCCGGCCGCCCCCATGGCCGAAACCCCCGAAACCCCCAACCCCCCCCAACCCCCCACAGCCCCCAATCCAGAACCACCCTCCCCCCCGGCCCCCGCCCCCACAGCGCTGCCCGGTACCGAGGTCGTACAAGAGCAAGTTGGTGAGGCCGTCATGGCCGATGTGGCCCCCGAGGCTGTAGTCCCCGCTGCCCCCGCCGTCCCGGAAGTCCTCCAGGCCGCCGAGGAGCAGCCCGCACCCGAGCCGGTGGCGGACGTCGTCGCGGCGGCGGCCGAGAGCGGACAGGTCCCGGTGATGGTCCCGGCGGCCCGCACCGGCGACGAGACCGGCGTACAGAGCGAGACCGGCGTACAGAGCGAGACCGGCGTACCGAGCGAGACCGTACAGACCGGCGCCCTCGTACAGAGCCCCGAAGACCCGGCCCCCCGCGAGGACACCCCGCACGCCGGCCCCGCCGCCCCCGGATACGACGACGCCGAACGCGAGGCCGTGCTGAAGGTCATGCGCGAGCGGCGGGACATCCGCAACGGCTTCCGCCCCGACCCGATCCCGCACGAGGTGCTGCTGCGCGTCCTGGAGGCCGCCCACACCGCCCCCTCGGTGGGCCACTCGCAGCCGTGGGACTTCGTCGTCATCAAGTCCGCCGAGACCCGCCGCACGATGCTCGACCTGGCGCTGCGCCAGCGCGACACGTACGCGCAGTCGCTGCCCAAGGGGCGGGCGAAGCAGTTCAAGGAACTCAAGATCGAGGCGATCCTCGACACGCCCGTCAACATCGTCGTCACGGCGGACCCCACGCGCGGCGGCCGGCACACCCTCGGCCGGCACACCCAGCCGCAGATGGCGCCGTACTCCTCCGCGCTGGCCGTCGAGAACCTCTGGCTCGCCGCCCGCGCGGAAGGCCTCGGCGTCGGCTGGGTCAGCTTCTTCGACGAGCGCGAGATGGTCCGCACGCTGGGCCTGCCCGAGCATCTGGAGGTCGTCGCCTACCTGTGCGTCGGGTACGTCGACGAGTTCCCCGAGGAGCCCGAGCTGATGCAGGCGGGCTGGGCCGAGCGCCGCCCGCTGTCGTGGGTCGTCCACGAGGAGACGTACGGCCGCCGCGCGCTGCCCGGCGAGCAGCCGCACGACCTGCTCGCCGAGACCGTCGCCGGGATCCGCCCGCTGGACGCGAAGGCGCTCGGCGAGGCGTGGGAGCGGCAGAAGCGGATGACCAAGCCGGCCGGCGCGCTGGGCATGCTGGAGATCATCTCCGCCCAGCTGTCGGGCCTGTCCCGCAAGTGCCCGCCGCCGATCCCGGAGCCCGCGGCCGTCGCGATCTTCGCGGGCGACCACGGCGTCCACGCGCAGGGCGTCACCCCCTGGCCGCAGGAGGTGACGGCCCAGATGGTCGCCAACTTCCTCGGCGGCGGCGCGGTCTGCAACGCCTTCGCCAACCAGGTCGGCGCCGAGGTGTGCGTCGTCGACGTCGGCGTCGCGACCGACCTCCCGGCCACCCCCGGCCTGCTGCCCCGCAAGATCCGCCCCGGCACGTCCGACATGACGACCGGCCCCGCGATGACCCGCGACGAGGCCCAGCAGGCGATAGAGGTCGGCATCGAGACCGCCCGAGACCTGGTCGCGGCCGGCAACAAGGCGCTGCTGACCGGCGAGATGGGCATCGCGAACACGACCGCCTCGGCCGCGCTGATCTCGGTGTTCACGGGCGCCGACCCGGCGGAGGTGACGGGCCGCGGCACCGGCATCAACGACGAGACCCTGGCCCGCAAGACGGACGTCGTCCGCCGCGCCCTGGAGTTCCACCAGCCCGACCCGGCCGACCCGATCGGCGTCCTCGCGGCGATCGGCGGCTTCGAACACGCCGCGATGGTCGGCCTGTTGCTCGGCGGCGCGTCCCTGCGCACCCCGGTGATCCTCGACGGCGTCAGCGCGGGCGCGGCGGCCTTGGTCGCCCGCGCGATCGCCCCCGAGGTCCTGGCGGCCTGCATCGCCGGCCACCGCAGCGCCGAACCGGGCCACGTGGCAGCCCTGAACAAGCTGGGCCTGCGCCCCCTGGTCGACCTGGACCTGCGCCTCGGCGAGGGCACCGGAGCACTGCTGGCCCTGCCGCTGGTGCAGAGCACGGCCCGCGCGATGCACGAGGTGGCCACGTTCGATTCGGCGGGGGTCACGGAGAAGTAGGGGGAGCAGAAGCAGGGGAGGTGCGGCGGGCGTCGCGCGGGGGGCGGGGCCCGCCCTCCCCACCTGCGCGCCCCCATCCCCCGCCCCGTAAAATCTGCACGTCAGCGCCGCCCCCCCCATGCCCGTCCCCCCTTGCCCCTCCGAGGAGCCGTACGTCATGGCCGAACACCCCGCCTACCCCGTAGGCCTCCGTCTCAGCGGCCGTCGTGTGGTCGTCCTCGGCGGCGGGCAGGTGGCCCAGCGCCGGCTGCCGGCCCTGATCGCGGCGGGCGCGGACATCACGCTCGTGGCCCCGGGGGCGACCCCGTCGGTGGAGGCGATGGCGGACGCGGGCGAGCTGACCTGGCTGCGCCGGCCGTACGCGGACGGCGACCTCGCGGACGCCTGGTACGCGCTGATCGCGACCGGTGACACCGAGGCCAACAACCGCGCCTCGGCGGAGGCGCAGGCGCGCCGCGTGTGGTGCGTGCGCTCCGACGACGCCGACCGCGCCACCGCCCTCACCCCGGCCACCGGCCACAGCGAGGGCGTCACCGTCGCCGTGCTCACCACGGACGTCAAGGGCCGCGACCCGCGCCGCACGGCGGCCATCCGCGACGCGGTCGTGGCCGGTCTGCGCGACGGCACCCTCGTCGCCCCCCACCACCGCGCCCGCACCCCCGGCGTCGCCCTCGTCGGCGGCGGCCCCGGCGACCCCGACCTGATCACCGTCCGCGGCCGGCGGCTGCTCGCCGAGGCGGACGTCGTCGTCACCGACCACCTCGGCCCCCGCGACCTCCTCGCCGAACTCCCCCCGCACGTCGAGGTGATCGACGCCGCGAAGCTTCCGTACGGCCGTTTCATGGCCCAGGAGGCGATCAACGAGGCCCTGATCACGTACGCCCGCCAGGGCAAGTCCGTCGTCCGGCTCAAGGGCGGCGACCCCTACGTCTTCGGGCGGGGCATGGAGGAGGTGCAGGCGCTGGCCGAGGCGGGCATCCCCTGCACGGTCGTACCCGGCATCTCCAGCTCGATCTCCGTGCCGGGGGCGGCCGGGATCTCGGTCACGCACCGGGGGCTCGCGCAGAGTTTCACGGTCGTCAGCGGGCATGTGGCGCCGGACGACGAGCGCTCGCTGGTCGACTGGGCGGCGCTCGCGAAGACGACCGGGACGCTGGTGGTCCTCATGGGCGTCGGCAAGATCGGGCAGATCGCGGCGACGCTGATGGCGCACGGGAAGTCCGGGACGACGCCAGTCGCGCTGATCCAGGAGGGGACGACGGCCGGTCAGCGGCGGGTCGACGCGACGCTGGCGGACGTGGGGGAGGTCGTGGTCGCGCGGGAGGTGAAGTCGCCGGCGGTGATCGTGATCGGGGAGGTCGTGGGGGTGGGGGCGGAGGCTGACGGCGCCGAGGTGCGGGCCGGCGGAGCTGAGACGCGTACGGGTGGTGCCGAGCCTCTGCCGTAACCGCCGGTAACAGAACCCGCCCGCAGCCGTTGGCACGACTCCCAGGACAAGGCAGTATCACCCTGTGGCCGATCTCATCACCGTCGAGGACCCCGAAGACCCCCGCCTGCGCGACTACACCGGCCTGACCGACGTCGAGCTGCGCCGCCGCCGCGAGCCCGCCGAGGGCCTCTTCATCGCCGAGGGCGAGAAAGTCATCCGCCGCGCCAAGGACGCGGGCTACGAGATGCGCTCCATGCTCCTGTCCGCCAAGTGGATCGACGTCATGCGCGACGTCATCGACGAACTCCCCGCCCCCGTCTACGCGGTGACCCCCGAACTCGCCGAACAGGTCACCGGATACCACGTCCACCGGGGCGCCCTCGCGTCGATGCAGCGCAAGCCGTTGCCGACGGCGGAGGAGCTGCTGAGGTCGGCGCGCAGGGTGGTGATCCTGGAGTCGGTGAACGACCACACCAACATCGGCGCGATCTTCCGCTCGGCGGCGGCCCTGGGCATGGACGCGGTGCTGCTGTCCCCGGACTGCGCGGACCCCCTGTACCGCCGCAGCGTCAAGGTCTCGATGGGCGCGGTCTTCTCCGTCCCCTACGCCCGCCTGGAAACCTGGCCGAAAGGCCTGGACTCAGTACGCGAAGCAGGCTTCACCCTCCTGGCCCTGACCCCCGACGAAAAAGCCAAGCCCCTGGACGTGGCGGCCCCGCACAAGATGGAACGGGTGGCCCTGATGCTGGGCGCAGAGGGGGACGGCTTGACGAGGCAGGCACTGGTGGCGGCGGACGAGTGGGTACGGATTCCCATGTCACATGGGGTGGACTCACTGAACGTCGGGGCTGCGGCGGCGGTGGCGTTCTACGCGGTGGCTACGGGGAGGCCGGAGAGCTGAGGGGGCGGCGCGCGGGGGTGAGCGGGAGGTGTTGGGCGTGCTGAGGTGTGCGGTGCGGCGTGAAGCTGACGCGGGCGGCCGGGCGGCAGTAGCTGACGAGGGTGGGCGGCGTTCGGCACGCTGGCGCTGACGTGGGCGTGGGCGGAAAGTGCTCGGTGCGGTGCGGTGCGGTGCGGTGCGGTGCGGTGCGGTGCGGTGCGGTGCAGTGCGGTGCAGTGCGGTGAGCGGGGCGGCAGAAAGCTGGCGCGGGCGGAGGTGTTGGGCGTGCTGAGGTGTGCGGTGCGGTCGGCGGCGCGCTGAGGTGGCAGGTGCCGATCGGCGGGAAGCCGGCGTAGGCGGGCCGGTCTGCGGGGAGTTGATGCGGACGGTTCGGTCTGCGGGGGAGTTGTTGTGGACGAGTCGGTCAGCGGGAAGCCGACACAGGCCGGAGCGCCGACGTAAGACACCGCCCCGCGCAGCCGCCCCGCCCCCGCCCCCTACTCCTCGCCTCCGCTGCCCCAGCCTCGGCCTCTACCCCTGCCCCCGCTGCCCCCAGCCTCGGCCTCTACTCCTCGCCCCCACCGCTCCCAGCCCCAAACCCCCGCCCCACCGGCGAAACCCCCGGCGCCCCCGCCCCCGGCCCCCCAACTCCCCCAGGCCTATCCTGCTGCTCACGCCGCACCACATCACTCCCACCCCCGCCGATCCCCCGAGCCGGCCCCTGGCACGCCTGTACCAGACCGATGCCGAGGGCGACCAGAAGCGTCACGACGACGAAGACGAAGATGCGCTGGCGCAGGAGACGGGGGTTGGCGGGACGCCGTCCCGTACCGGTCGGCCGCGGCCGGGTCGACGAAGGCCGCCCGGCGTTGCCGTTCCCCCGGGGAGCCTGCCGAGACCCACTGCCCGCAGGCCGGGACGGACGGGAAGCCCCACCACCCCCCGGAGCCCCACTTGAACCGGTCCCCGAACCACCCCCACGCGACTGCGCCGGAGGCCGCTTGCCACGAGGCGCCGGAGTGACCCCATGCCCACTGGGACCTCCATATCCCCCAGAACCCCCATGGCTCCCAGGCCCCCCATGACTCCCAGGACCACCGTGACTCCCGGAGCCCCCATGGCTCCCAGACCCACCACGCCCCTCAGCACCCCCATACCCCCCAGCCTCCCCAAGCCCCCCCTGCTGCCGCAAAGTCCGCTCGGTGTACCCCAACGTGTCCGAGATCCGCACCCCACCCCGCAACTCCCCTTCCCCCCGAGGCCCAGGCGCAGCCGCCCGCCCGTCCCCCGGCCCCTGCGCCTCCCGCGCAGCGATCTCCTTGAGCCGCAGCGAAAGATCGAGCGTGCTCGGCCGCTCCTCGGGATCCTTCGCGAGACATGCCCGGATCAGCGGAGCGAGCGCGTCGGGAACCCCGTTCAGATGCGGCTCCTCATGGACCACCCGGTACAGCATGACCTCCGAACTCCCGTGCCCGAAGGGGGAGTCGGCGGTGGAGGCGTACGCGAGCGTCGCCCCGAGGGAGAACACGTCGGTGGCCGGGGTGACAGCCGCCCCCCGCACCTGCTCGGGCGCGAGGAACCCGGGCGACCCCACGGCCGTACCGACATGCGTGAGCGTGGACGCCCCGGTCGCCCAGGCGATCCCGAAGTCGATGATCCGGGGACCCTTGGGGGAGAGGAGGATGTTGGACGGCTTGAGGTCCCGGTGGACAACCCCCGCCTCATGGACGGCTACGAGCCCCTCGGACAGCGCGGCCCCGATGGACGCCAGCTCGGCGGCGCACAGCGGCCCGTCGTCGTTGACCTTGTCGTGGAGGGAGGGGCCAGGCACGTACTGGGTGGCGAACCAGGGCCGGTCGGCCTCGAGATCCGCGGCGACCAGCCGCGCCGTGCACCCGCCCCGGATCCGCCGCGCCGCGGACACCTCACGCGCGAACCGCGAGCGGAACTCCTGGTCCTCCGCAAGATCCGGCCGGATGACCTTGAGGGCGACCCGCTGCCCCTTCTTGTCCGAGCCGAGATAGACGACGCCCATCCCGCCCGCGCCGAGCCGTCTGTGGAGCCTGAACGAGCCGACGACGCGCGGGTCCTCGCGCCTCAGGCGCATCATCGCCATCTTCATCCCCGCTGCCGGTCCGTCTGACGTGCCACAGCTTACGTTTCCCCGGCCGCCCGCGCGCAGAGCCCACGCCCTCTCGGGCCGATCGATTGTCAGTGCCGGGCGGCAGAGTTGAGGGGCGGTCAGGAGGCCCGCGAACCAAACGATTTCGGCCTGCCGGTGATCTCAACCAGCCATCGCAGCAGGGGGATTGAAGAGGTGAGAGGTGAGCGGGGGGAGGTGGCCGCGGGGGCGGGGGAGCCGGCGTGGACGCACGGAGTGACGGCCGGTCGGACGGGCCGCGAGGCGGGGGCGACGGCATGCGAAAGGGCGCCGGAAGTGAGCGAAGTCACGGGAAACGGAACCGGAAAAAACGCCCCGTACTGGACACCCCTTCCGGGAAGACCCTGAGACGTAGCAGATGTTCTCCACCCAGGGGAGTAGTCCGCGCAAGACGGCTCATCCTCGGGGAGGCCCGCCAATCGGTACGAGGGCATGACGCCCCCGTCGCGCCATCCGCATAACTTAGAGGTCAAGCGGCGGGTGCAGCACTCGTCCCCCGAGGTCAGGCACCCGCCGCTGCCAAGCAGAACAGCGCAGAACCAACGGTTTCGGAGAGGAGGGATCATGGCTTATACGGCACCCCGGGCAACGTCCCGATCCCGCCGCCAAGGCCGTCGTCACCCCCTGGTGGCGACCCTGATGGCCCTCCCTCTGGCAGCCCTGCTCCTGCTCGTCTTCGACGGCTGGGAGACAGTGGCCGCACAAGCGTCGTCCGTGGGCGTGATGCTGGGGCGCTGAGCGGCGACTCCAGGCCCGGAAGAGCGGTCCGGGCGGGGACATCAACCCATGAAACCCCGTGGGGACGGGGGTACGGCGGACGGCAACAAATGCCGGCGCAGCTGGGGAGCTGCGCCGGCATTTACTTTTGCCCCCACAGCCGAGCCGGAACGCCACGAAGCCCCCGGGAGAACCGGGGGCTTCGTCGAAGTGTGGACGATACTGGGATTGAACCAGTGACCTCTTCCGTGTCAGGGAAGCGCTCTCCCGCTGAGCTAATCGTCCTTGGAGGTGGAGACGGGATTTGAACCCGTGTAGACGGCTTTGCAGGCCGTTGCCTCGCCTCTCGGCCACTCCACCAGGAGTGTAGGGGATCGGGAAGACCCCTTCTTCCTTCGAGCGGACGACGAGGCTCGAACTCGCGACCTCAACCTTGGCAAGGTTGCGCTCTACCAACTGAGCTACGTCCGCTTGTCTTTCCCGGCCCGCTTGCGCGTCCCGGCGACGTGTTGAACTCTAGCGGATTCCTGAGCCAGCACAAAAACGCGTTTGCGCAGCGTGCTGCCCTGCACCGACCCGGCCCACGGCCCGAAGTCGCCGAACCGACCAGCTCAGGCCCCCTGTCGGACACCCCGCCTACACTCGGTCACGTGCACCGCCTGACTCCCCTGGCCCGCTTCGGCGACCGGCTCGCGACCGACCTCGTGGACGTGACGAACGACCCCGCGGCCCTCGACTCCACCGGCTTCTGGGCCGTCGCCGCCGACTACGAGGGCCGTCTGACCTGCGCCCGCTTCGCCGACGTCCGCCGCGAACCGGTCCCCGCCCCCACCCCGGGCGGCTGGCGCGGCCCGGCGGCGGGCGACTGGACGTCGTCCCTGGACCGCGCCGCGTACATGGCGGGCGTCGAGCGCATACGCGAGCACATAGCGGCCGGCGAGGTCTACCAGGCGAACCTCTGCCGCGTCCTGTCCGCGCCGCTGCCCGAGGACGCCGACATCGACGCCCTGACGTCCCTCCTCGCCCGCGGCAACCCGGCCCCCTACGCCGGCACGATCCGCCTGCCCGGCCATGGCGTCCAGATCGCCACGGCCTCCCCGGAGCTCTTCCTGCGCCGGGCGGGCCGCGCGGTCCTGTCCGGCCCCATCAAGGGCACCGGCCGCACCGAGGCGGACCTCCTGGAGAAGGACTACGCCGAGAACGTCATGATCGTCGACCTCGTCCGCAACGACATCGGCCGCGTCTGCACGACGGGCAGCGTGCGCGTCCCCGACCTGTGCGCGCTGGAGAAGCACCCGGGTCTGGTCCACCTCGTCTCCACGGTCAGCGGCGAACTGCGCCCCGACGTCGGCTGGCCCGAACTCCTGACGGCCGCCTTCCCGCCCGGCTCGGTCACCGGCGCCCCCAAGTCCAGCGCCCTGCGGGTCATCGACGCTCTGGAGACCGTCCCGCGCGGCCCCTACTGCGGCGCCGTCGGCTGGGTCGACGCGGACCGGGGGACCGCCGAACTCGCCGTGGGCATCCGCACGTTCTGGATCGAGGAGGGCCGGCTGAAGTTCGGCACCGGCGCCGGCATCACCTGGGGCTCCGACCCCGAGGGCGAATGGCGCGAGACCGAACTGAAGGCGGCCCGCCTGCTGGCGGTAGCGTCGGGAACGTACGAGGACTGAAGAACGTACGCGGACCCGTGACCCCTCACGGCCCCGCTCCCCTCTGACCCTGCGAGGTAGGCACCAGTGAAGCTTTGGCTCAACGGCGGTCTGACGGACGTCGACTCCGCCCGCGTCTCCGCCCTCGACCACGGGCTGACCGTCGGCGACGGCGTCTTCGAGACCGTCAAGGCGACCGACGGGCGGCCCTTCGCGCTGACCCGCCACCTGGACCGGCTGACCCGCTCGGCCGCGGGCCTTGGCCTGCCCGCCCCCGACCACGCCGAGATCCGCGAGGCCTGCGCGGCCGTCCTGGCCGCCAACCCCATGCCGTTCGGCCGCCTCCGCATCACCTACACCGGCGGCCAGGGCCCGCTGGGCTCCGACCGTGGCGAGAGCGGCTGCACGGTGATCGTGGCCCTCGGCGAGAGCACCCGCCGCCCCGACTCCACCGCCACGATCACCGTCCCCTGGGTCCGCAACGAACGCGGCGCCCTGACCGGCCTCAAGACCACGTCCTACGCCGAGAACGTGATCGCCCTCTCCCGCGCCCACGAACAGGGCGCGAGCGAGGCGCTGTTCGCGAACACCGTGGGCCGACTCTGCGAGGGCACCGGCTCGAACGTCTTCGTGGTGGTGGACGGAGAACTCCACACCCCGCCCCTCGCCTCCGGCTGCCTCGCGGGCATCACCCGCGAACTGGTCGTGGAATGGCTGGCCGCCCGCGAGACGGACCTCCCCTTCGACGTCCTCACCCACGCCGACGAGATCTTCCTGACGTCAAGCCTGCGGGACGTCCAGGCGGTGCACCGGGTGGACGACCGGGAACTGCCGGGACTCGCGGGTCCGGTGGCGGCCAAGGCGATGAGGGTGTTCACGGAGCGGGCGGCGGACGATATCGATCCGTGAGGGGGTTGAGGAGGCGGGGGCTTGAGGGGCGGGAGGCTTGAGGAGGCGAGGGCTTGAGGAGCGGGGGGCTTGAGGAGGCGAGGGCTTAAGGGGTGGGAGGCTTGAGGAGGCGGGGCTTGAGGAGCGGGAGGCTTGAGAAGGCGGGGGCTTAAGGAGGCGGCACTCCCTGCCGTCGGCCCGCCCCTCTCCGTCGGCTCGCCCTTCTTGCCGCTGGCCCGCTCCCCTTGCTGCCGGCTCGCCCTTTTTGCTGCCGGCCTGCCCTTCTTGCCGTCGGCCCGCCCCTCCCGCCGTCGGCCTGCCCTTCTTGCCGCTGGCCCGCCCCTCTCGCCGTCCGCCCGCCCCTTTTGCCCCCGCCCGCGAAATCCCGCCCCCCAAATCCCGCCGCCGCAACGCTCGTACAGCCGCCCGGCCGAGGGGTAGAACCCTCCTGATGACCACCACCCTGCGGCCCACCGAGCCGCTTCAGCGAGAGCAAGGCCCGGTCGAGCGGCTGTCGCGGCGCTACCAGGTGTGCGTGAACAGCCGCTCGGTCGGCACGATCCTCCTCGGCACCCACCCCGGCCTCGGCCCGGTCGCCGCCCGCATCGAGGAACTGCGCATCGACGAGGCGGACCGCGGCCGGGGCCGGGCGACGGTCGCGGCGCTGGCGGCGGAGGAGGTGGCAAGGACCTGGGGCTGCCGTGCCCTCACCCTCCACGTCCCACCGGACTCGACCGCGGCCCTGCGCCTGGCCACGGCACTCGGATACGTCCACGGCAGCCGCATCCTGGAGAAAACGCTGGTCACCGACCCCCCTGCACCACCCCGGGGCAGCCGGACCCGCCCCCTCACCACCGCCGAACTCCGCTCTTTCGCCGAGCGCAGCTTCGACCGCTTCGCGCGCGGCTACCTCTCCAGGGCGGGCCTGGACCCGCAGATCAGAGAATGGACGGCCCGCGAGCGAGCGGCCTTCGTGGACCGGGACCTGCCCGCACCGCACACGACTCTCACGGCCCTGGACCACGAGACCACCCAAGTCGGCACCCTCTGGCTGGAGTTCGAGCCCGGCAGGACTTTCGTGAAGGACATCGAGATCGCGGAGGACTCCCGAGGCCAGGGCCACGGCCGCACGCTGATGCACACGGCGGAGACCCAGACCCTCGCGTCAGGACGACACCGGATCGGCCTGAACGTATTCACGGGGAACGAGCCGGCGGAACGCCTGTACGAGTCGCTGGGCTATACGACGACGGAGTACCGGATGTACAAGGCGCTGCTGTGAGCGCTGCCCAGGGCGCTGCCGGGAACGTCGGAGTGAACGTCGCCGTGAACGGGGAGGCCGCTCACGCCGCGAGGGCCGCTCACGCCGTGAACGGAGAGAAGGCTCAACCCCCCAGCAGCCCGTCCACGACCCCCTCGACCCGCTCCCGCAGCCCCTCCTGACTCTTCCCGCCGTCCAGCCGCTCCCCGCCGACGACGTACGTAGGAGTGCCGGTCACCCCGATCGCCTTGCCCTCGGCCTGGTCCGCGTCGACGATCAGGATGTGCCGCCCGTCGATCAGCGCGGTCTCGAACTCCTCGGCGTCCAGCCCGAGTTCGCGGGCCACCTCGACGAGGAACGCCTCACCGCGCCGGTCCAGCTCCTCGACCCGCCCCAGCACCGCCTCGACGTAGGCCCACCCCGAGCCCTGCTCGACAGCCTCCTCGGCGGCCTGCGCGGCGGCGAACGCGTGCTTGTGCTTCTCCAGCGGGAAGTGCCGCAGCCGCAGCTCCACCCGGTCCCCGTACCGCTCCCGCAGCGCCCGCAGATCACTGAGGGCGGTCCGGCAGTCGGGGCACTGCAACTCGCACCACACGTCGAGGAGGACGGGGGAGGCGGGGGCGGGGGAGGCTGAGTCGTTCATGGGGCCAGTGTTCCAGCCGGGCGGCGGCGGACCCAATTGGGAACGGCCCCGCCCGATTCGGAAGCCTCCATACTCCCCGGCTCTCTCAGGGGAAACCCGGAGATGTCCCTGATGTCCGGGCCGGGGCATGGCACGGAAGGGTGGGGGAGGTGCACGATGGAAGGGAAGGCGGGGGCCTCGGGCAGGGCCGCCGCACGTTGGCGCCAGCCTTGGAGGCCCGGATGATTGCCGAGACCGTCTGTTCCGCCGTCGCCGCGGCCGGCCTCGGCATCGCGGTGGTCACCGCCTACCGCCGACGCTTCCTCGCGGCGAGCCGCATCGCCGCATACGCACTGGTCCCACTCGGCCTGGTCATGACCGGCGCGGTCAAGTGGGTGGTGCACACGGCGTTCAGCCCCACCGCCTGGGCCGGCTTCGCGATCCTCGGCGGCGCCTGGGGCCTCTTCGCCCTGACCCGCTCCGTCGAGCGCCGCAGGGGCGGTACGCGCAAGGAACGCAAGGCCGCGGCCCGCGCGGAGAGCGCGGCGGCGGTGGCCCCGGCCGCCTCGACCCCCTCCCTCACCCAGCCCCGCCCGCCCGCGACCCGCCCCGCGAGCGCGGCCCCCGCGGCGGAGGACTTCAGCGACATCGAGGCCATCCTCAAGAAGCACGGCATATGACGGCGGCCGGTGCGCCGCGAGCCCTTGCCCCACCCGGGGCGAAACGACACAAGTGACGCACCCGCCGCGCGGAAGTGATCGTGCCCTGAAAGGGACCTCACCGACTTCGGCGCACTCCGCTCACCGGAGCCGTCCGGATCGCAGAGCGCCGTTCAGCTGGTCCATCATCGCCGCGAGATGCTGGACACCACACAGAGCGACGCCGCGCACCCTCGGACCCCCCGGGCTCAACCCCCGCAGGACGAGCGGCGCGGATGCCTTTTCGCCCTCTCCCAGCCACCGTTGATGATCTTCCTGACGGTGATCGGGTCACTCCTGCTCATGGCGGCGCTGCACGATCTGCTGCTGCTGTGACCCACCACGCGTTCCCCGGCGCCACCCGCCGGGGCCGCGTAGGGCCTGAGCCGGGCCGACGCGCCGGGGCCGAGCCGACCGAAGCCGCACAGACCCCCGCCCCCAATAACTCCGGCTACCTTCCGTACCTCAGGCTCTCTCCCGTACCTCCCGACCTCCCGCCGCCCGCCCCCTCAGCCCGCCCCTTCCTTCCGCCGGGCCCGGTAAGCCGCCACATGCAGCCGGTTCCCGCAGGTCCGGCTGTCGCAGTAGCGGCGGGAGCGGTTGCGGGAGAGGTCCACGAAGGCCCGGCGGCAGTCGGGAGCCTCACACCGCCGCAGCCGCTCCCGTTCCCCGGCGACGACGAAGAAGGCCAGCGCCATCCCGCAGTCGGCGGCGAGGTGGTCGGCGACGGAGGCGCCCGGCGCGAAGTAGTGGACGTGCCAGTCGTAGCCGTCGTGGTTTGTCAGCTGGGGCGTGGTCCCGGCGGCGGCGACGAGTTTGTTGATCAGCCCGGCCGCGGCCCGGTCGTCCGGGGTGGCGAAGACCTCCCCGAACCGGTCCCGCACGCTCCGCACGGCCGAGAGGTCGGACGCGGACAGCACCCCGACCCCGCTGATGTCGTGCCCGCGCACGAACTCCTCCAGCGCGGCCACGTCCGCGAGCCCGTCCGGCGCCGCGGCGTCCTCGGGTGCGGTGTTGAGCAGATCCACCACGGCATCGAGCGCACACCGGGTGTCATGGGTGATCAGCACGTTTCGCTCCCTGAGCTCCCTGACCCTGGAGACGGGCGAGCGCCCGCCGATGCTGGCCGATGGTATCGGCACCGGGCCCGGCGGCGGCGCTCTCACCGGACATATGCCCGTACGCACAACGACGCCATACCGCGCGGATACGCGGTATGGCGTCGTCGACGTGCTGTGTGCGGTGCTGGACCGCCTCCTGCCGGGCCGTCTCCCCGAGTGGACGGCTCCGGTGGAAGCGGGCGTAAGGCGGGCGCCAGGGCTTCCTCCGGCGCTAGCTCTCCGCCAGGATGTGCGACAGCTCCTGGTCCAGATCGAAGTGGCGGTGCTCCGTGCCGGGCGGCACGGCCGCGTCGGTGCGCTTGAGGAAGGATTCGAGGGCCCGGGCGGGCGCCTCGAGGAGGGCTTCGCCCTCCGGGGAGCTGAGGGCGATGCAGACGACTCCCTGGCCGTGACTGCGCGACGGCCAGACGCGGACGTCACCGGTGCCGGTGGGCCGGTGCAGGCCCTCCGCCAGGAGGTCGCGGGCGAACACCCACTCGACGGTCTCCTCCGCTCCGGTGTGGAAGGTGGCGTGCACGGCGTAGGGATCGGCCGTGTCGTACCGCAGGCCTGCGGGGACAGGCAGAGAGGACTCGCTCGACACAACGAGGCGCAGGTGCAGCTCGCAGCTGACCGTGGTGTTCATAAGCGCCAGGGCCTTTCGCTCAGTGTGCGCTCGGGGATTCGCACGTCGGCGAAATCGACATGCCACCTACGGTGCCGTTGTAAACCCCTCTGAGTGTTTTGTGCGTGTTTACGTAACTCTTCCGGCCGAGAACCTGTTCGCCCGGTACCACCATTCCGGTGATCCCATTCGCTCGGGTAAGGTTCAGGTATGAATACGGGGAGTGACGCGCCCGGCGAGGCCGCTGTGGCGACCGAGGAGAAGCAGGCGGCACAGCAGCCGGACGACGTTCAGCGCGGCCTCGGCTCGAAAGCGCCCCGGTTCGTCAAACAGCGCCGCGCCCTGCACCTGAGCTGGCAGGTCGGCGTCTTCGTGATCGGCCTCGCGGTCGTGGTCGTCGGCGTCATCATGCTGCCGCTGCCGGGCCCCGGCTGGGTCGTGATCTTCGCCGGCATGGCGGTCTGGGCCACCGAGTTCGTCTGGGCCCAGCTGGTCCTGCGCTGGACGAAGCGCAAGGTCACCGAGGCGGCCCAGCGCGCTCTCGACCCCAAGGTGCGCCGCCGCAACATCGTCCTCACCGCCGTCGGGCTCACGGTGATCGCCGTGCTCGGCGGGATCTACCTGTGGCGCTTCGGCCTCGAACTGCCCTGGAACATCAAGGACCAGTAGCAGGTCAGCGGGGGTCGGCCGGCGGTCGGAGGCACCCTCTGACATGGGGTAATGTTCTCCGTGCACCCGGGCGATTAGCTCAGTGGGAGAGCGCTTCGTTCACACCGAAGAGGTCACTGGTTCGAACCCAGTATCGCCCACCCGGATCAAGGGGTCGTTTCCAGGCGAAACGGCCCCTTGAAGCGTTCCAGCCCCCGGACGCACCCCGGCGGTCGTCCGCAGAGGATCGAAAGGGCGTCATGACCAGCCTCGTCTCCGTCATCACCCCCATCTACGACCCCCGCCCCGACTTCCTCGCCGCCGCCTACGCGTCCCTCGCCGCGCAGGAGCTGCCGGGCGGCTGGGGCTGGGAGTGGATCGTCCAGGAGGACGGGCGGACCGGAGTCGCCGAGGAGATCCTGCCCGCCGACGACCCCCGCATCCGCTTCCAGCGCGGCCGGCACAACGGCGTCGCCATCACCCGTAACCTCGGCCTCTCCCGCGCCGCGGGCTCGCTGGTCAAGAACCTCGACCAGGACGACGTCCTCACCCCCGGCGCCCTCGCCCGAGACATCGCCGCACTTCAGGACCCCGCGATCGGCTGGGCCACCTCCCGCGCGCTCGACCTCCTCCCGGACGGGACGACGGTCGGCTTCGACGACGTACTGCCGCCGGGCCCGCTGCACCGGCCGGCCGTCGTCGACCACTGGCGCACCCACGACCACCGCCTCCCCGTCCACCCCACCACCCTCTGCATCCGCCGTTCCCTCGCCATCGCCCTCGGCGGCTGGATGGCCGTGCCGGGCTCCGACGACACCGGTCTGCTGATCGCCGCCGCGACCGTCTCGACCGGCTGGTTCACCGGTGAGCCGGGGCTGCTCTACCGCAAGTGGCCCGGCCAGGTCTCGGCCGGTGACGCCCATGTCGAACCCGTCGAACGCGCCCTGCGGATGCGGCTCATCAGCGAGCGCGCCGACCAGCTCGCCGCTCTCCTGAAATAGCGGCACGAACGGAATAACGGCACGAACCGCCCGGCCCCCGCGCCAAACCCGCCGGCGGATTTCCGCCGCAGGGCGTGCGTTCGGCCCGCCGGACCCGCCGCCCTCACCTGCGGTTCCGTCAACTCGCCGGGCCCAGAAGGCACTTGAAACCCGCTCAGCCCACCCGTCAAGTGCCTGAGAAATTCCTGTCCGAATCATTGACGCCCTCTCACCCCCCTCGTACCTTGTGCCAGCAAGCGCTTTCTTGAAACGATTCATGGCGGCAACGACGCTGCGAGGAGGGCCCGACGTGGGAACTGGCAGGCATGTCGAGAGGCGAACGATCCTGAAGGCGGCCGGTGCCACGGCGGCCACGCTCGGGCTGGCGGCCACGACCGGCTGCGGGGGCGGCAGCGGCTCGTCGGCGGACGGAAAGGTGACGATCCGTTACGCCTGGTGGGGCGCCGACGACCGGGCCAAGAGAATCAACCGGACCATCGCGCTCTTCGAGAAGAAGTACCCGAACATCAAGGTGAAAACGGACTTCCAGCCGTACAGCGACTTCTGGAAGAAGTTCAATACGCAGGCCTCCGGCGGAAATCCGCCGGACGTCTTCCAGAACGCCATCGGATTCCTGCGGAAATACGACGCGAAGAACGTCCTGCTCGATCTCAAGCCCCAGGTCCAGGCCGGAAACCTCTCCATGGACGGATTCCGCGCCGGGCTCGCCACCTTCGGCGAGGTCGACGGCAAACTCCTCGGCGTCCCCGTCGGCTCCAACTCCATGGCCCTCGTCATCGACCAGCCCGTCTACACCCGCGCCGGGATCACCCCCAAACAGGGCTGGACCTGGGACGACTTCCACGCCGCGATGCTGAAGATCCACCAGAAGACCGGCCGCGCGGGCGACTCCGGCATGTACGGCGTCATGTACCTCTACGACCTGTACCTGCGCCAGCACGGCAAGGCGTTCTTCACCACCGGCGGACTCGGCTTCACCGAAGCCGACCTCAAGGACTGGTGGACCAAGGCCGAACAGGGCCTGGAACAGGGCGAGTTCGCCGACGCCAAGAAGGTCGCCCAGGTCAAGCCCAAGTCGGCCGTCTCCGCCGAACTCGCCGCCGGCGAGTTCACCTGGGACAACTTCACCATCCGCTACACCTCCGAGGGCAAGAGCGAGTACCGCCTCGCCCCCATCCCCACCACCGACGGCAAGAAGACCGGCCAGTACCTCGGCTCCCTCATGCTCAGCGCCTCCAGACGCACCCGGCACCCCAAGGAAGTCGCCCAGTTCATCGACTTCATGGTCCACGACCCCGAGGTCGCCAAGATCATGGGCTACGACCGCGGCGTCCCCGCCACCCAGGCCCAGTACGACGCCTTCCGGCCCACCGACGACGTCAACAAGGCCATCGCCGCCTACGAGGAGTCCCTCGTCTCCTCCGGCGTCCTCGAACCCATCACCCCGCACCCCAACGGCGCCGACATCTGCGAGTCCGCGTTCCTGCGCATCGCCGAGGAACTCGCCCTCGGCACCCGCTCGGCCGACGACGCCGTCAAGCAGTTCTTCACCGAGTCCAAGACGGCCCTGACCGTCTGATGGGGACCACCATGACCGACGCCCCCGCGACGCGGAGCCCGGCCGCCGGCTCCCGTCGCGGGCCCGCGAAGCTCCCCAGACCGCCCGCGCTCCGACGCCGGCTGCGCCGCGAGAACCTGGCCGGCTACCTCTTCATGTCCCCCTGGATCGCCGGGTTCCTGCTGCTCACCGCGGGCCCGATGGTCGCCTCGCTGTACTTCGCCTTCACCGACTACAACCTCTTCGACCCGCCCAGGTGGATCGGCCTCGACAACTTCTCCGAGATGTTCGCCGACCCCCGCTGGCGCCACTCGGTCAAGGTCACCCTCTGGTACGTCGTCGTCGGCACCCCCCTCAAACTGCTCGCCGCCCTCGGCGTCGCCCTCCTCCTCGCCCAGAAGCGCCGCGGCCAGGCCTTCTACCGCGCCGCCTTCTACGCCCCCTCCCTGATCGGCGCCAGCGTCTCCATCGCGATCGTCTGGAAGGCGATCTTCTCGGACGACGCCGTCGTCGACCGCGTCCAGCGGCTCTTCGGCATCGACGCGGGCGGCTGGACCGGTGACCCCGAGCTGATCATCTACAGCCTCGTCGCCCTCACCGTCTGGCAGTTCGGCGCCCCCATGGTCATCTTCCTCGCCGGCCTCAAACAGGTCCCGCGCGAGCTGTACGAGGCCGCCGAGGTCGACGGCGCCGGGACCTGGCGCAGATTCTGGAACATCACCCTGCCGATGATCTCCCCCGTCCTCTTCTTCAACGTCCTGCTGGAGACCATCCACTCCTTCCAGATCTTCAGCTCGGCGTACATCGTCGGCGGCGGCGCGGGCGGCAACGCCTGCGGCCCTGCCGACGGATCGATGGTCTATACCTGCTATCTGTACGTGCAGGGCTTCGAGAACAGCCGGATGGGCCTCGCCTCCGCCATGGCCTGGCTGCTGCTCCTCGCCGTCGCCCTCGTCACGGCCGTCCTCTTCTGGTCGCAGAAGAAGTGGGTGCACTACGAGAACGACACGGAGGGTGCCCGATGAGCGCCGACTCCCTGGTCCGTGAGCCCGCCTCCGGGCTCGGCCGCAAACGCGCCGGATCGCTCGGCTGGCACCTCGGCTCGCTCGCGATCCTCGCCGTCATCCTCTACCCCGTGCTGTGGGTCGTCGGCGGCTCGTTCAAGAAGAGCGAGGACATCGTCGGCAGCCTCGACCTCTTCCCGGCCGACCCGATCGTCTCCAACTACCAGCGGCTCAGCGACGGCATCGCCGACATCCCCATCTCCACCTTCTTCGTCAACTCCCTGACCCTCGCGGTCGGTTCGGTCGTCGGCATCCTGCTGTCCTGCTCGCTGACCGCCTACGCCTTCGCGCGCATCCGCTTCGCCGGCCGCAATCTGCTCTTCACGCTGATGATCGGCACCCTCCTGCTGCCGTACCACGTCCTGCTCATCCCGCAGTACGTGCTCTTCCGCAACATGGACCTCATCAACACCTACGTGCCGCTGCTGCTCGGCAAGTACCTCGCCACGGAAGCCTTCTTCGTCTTCCTCATGGTCCAGTTCATGCGCAACCTGCCCAAGGAACTCGACGAGGCCGCCCGCCTCGACGGCTGCGGACATCTGCGGATCTACTGGTCGATCGTGCTGCCGCTGTGCCGCCCGGCCCTCATCACCAGCGCGATCTTCACCTTCATCAACTCCTGGAACGACTTCATGGGCCCGCTGATCTACCTCAACGAGCCCGACAAGTACACCGTCTCCCTCGGCCTGAAGATGTTCGTCGACCAGGAGGGCGTCGCCGACTACGGCGGCATGATCGCCATGTCCCTGGTCGCCCTGCTCCCCGTCCTCGCCTTCTTCCTCGCCTTCCAGCGCTACCTCATCGACGGCATGGCGACCTCCGGGCTCAAGGGCTGACATGGCCGGGGTACGTGTGAAGGAGTCCTGGTTCGCCGAGCGGTTCGCCGTCTTCGCCGAATGCCTGCTCACCGGCATATGGATCGCGGTCGCCTCCCTCGGCGTCGTCACCTACCCCGCCGCCCTCGCCGCCGGTGCCCGCCATCTGCACCGCCGGACCACTCAACAGGGCGGCGGAGTAAGGGAGTTCGCCGCCGACTTCCGGGGTGCGCTGCGCGGCGGGTGGGTGGTCGGCGGCGCCGGATGGGCGGCCGTGCTCGTGGTCTGGGTCGACGTACGGGCCGTGCGCGCCGGGCTGCCCGGCGGGGCGTTCGCCGGGGCCGTCGGGGTGCTCGCGCTGATCGGGGCCGGGGTCGCGCTGCTGCGGGCGGCGGCGCGCTGGGCGCCCGGCGCGAGCTGGCGGGCGCTGCTGGCCGGGGCCGGGCGGCGGACCGTGCTCGATCCGGCCGGGTCCTTCCTCCTCGTCGGCGGGATCGCGCTGGCCGTCGTCTCCTCCTGGTTCATCGCACCGCTCGGGGTGCCCGTCCTCGGGGCCGCCGTGGCCGCCGCGCTCGCCGTGGAGGAGCGCTACCGGCGGCGCTGATTGTTCTGTCATGCCCCTGACTAGCCTGAATTATTCCCGCACGGAAAGGAAAGGCCATGTCACCCCTTCCTCGCAGATCGCTTCTCAAGGCCGCCGCGGTCGCCGGAGTGGCCGCGCAGTTCAGCTGGGCGCTGGGGGCGGAGGACGCCTCCGCCGCGCCCGACTCCACTGGCGGGCCCGGTGATCCGGTCGTGCTCGACTGGCTGGAGGACGGCGGGCTCGGCGCCGCCCCCGGCGCCACGCTCGGTGTGCCCTGGCCCACGGGGGCCTTCCAGGAGGGGCAGGCCTTCGCGGCGACCGACGCCGGCGGCAAGGCCGTGCCCGTGCAGTCCTGGCCGCTCGCCTACTGGCCCGACGGCTCCCTCAAGTGGACCGCCCACGCGGTGAGTTCGGGCGAGGGCAAGCTGACGCTGGCGGCCGGGGAACCGGCCGCGCCGGGTGCCCGCGTGAGCGTCGACAAGAGCGGCGGGACCATCGATGTGTCGACCGGCGTGGTGCGGGTGCGCATCGGCAAGTCCGGGTCCACGCTCATCAAGTCCGTCGTCCGCGGCTCCACCGAGATCGCCAAGGACGGGCGGCTCGTCCTCATCCGGCAGCCCGAGATCGAGGACGAGGACCAGGGCGGCGTCAAGACCGAGCGCTTCGACGGGGTCATCTCGACGGTGACCGTCGAACAGGAGGGCCCGGTACGGGCGGTGGTCCGCATCGACGGCAAACACCGCAAGGGGAACCGGAGTTGGCTGCCGTTCTCGATCCGGCTGTACTTCTACGCGGGCGCCGACTCCTTCCGCATGGTCCACACCATCACCTACGACGGCACCCAGGAACCCGGCAAGGCGAGCGGCGACTTCATCCGCGGCCTCGGCGTCCGCTTCACCGTACCCATGCGCGACCAGTCCTACGACCGCCACATCCGCATCGGCGGCGAGGGAACCGGCCTGCTACGAGAGGCGGTCAAGGGCATCACGGGCCTGCGCCGCGACCCCGGCATCGCCGTACAGGAAGCCCAGTACGCGGGCCAGAAGCTGCCCGACCCCGCCACCTGGGACCAGCGGGTGACGACCCGCCTCCAGTACATCCCCGAATGGGGCGACTACACCCTCTCCCAGCTCTCCGCCGACGGCTTCACCCTGCGCAAGCGCACCAAGAAGGGGTACGGCTGGATCGGCGCCGGCGGCGGGAAGCGGGCCTCCGGGTTCGGGTACGTCGGCGGCGTGAGCGGCGGACTCTCCTTCGGGCTGCGGGACTTCTGGGAACGCCACCCCTCCCAGCTCGACATCCGCGCCGCCCACACCGACGCCGCCGAAGTCACCCTCTGGCTCTGGTCCCCCGAGGCCCAGCCCATGGACCTGCGCTTCTACCACGACGGCATGGGCCAGGACACCTACCCCGAACAGCTCGAAGGTCTCAACATCACGTACGAGGACTACGAGCCGGAGTTCGGGACGCCGTACGGGATCGCCCGTACCTCGGAGTTGCTGTTCTGGGCGAACGAGTCGACGCCGACGCCGCAGGCGTTGGCCCAACAGGTCGACGCCGTACGGGTGTTGCCCCAACTCGCCGCGCCGCCCCAGCAGTTGATGAAGGCCAAGGTCTTCGGCCCCGGCCTCTACTCCGCGCCCGACCGCTCGACCCCGGCCAAGGCGAAGATCGAGGACCACCTCGACTTCCTCTTCACCTACTACAAGGACCAGGTGGAGCAACGCCGTTGGTACGGCTTCTGGGACCACGGCGACATCATGCACACCTACGACACCGTCAGACACCAATGGCGCTACGACATCGGCGGCTACGCCTGGGACAACTCCGAACTCTCGCCCGACCTCTGGCTCTGGTACGCGTACCTGCGCTCCGGCCGCTCCGACATCTTCCGCTTCGCCGAGCACATGACCCGGCACACCGGCGAGGTCGACGTCTACCACCTCGGCAAGTGGGCCGGCCTCGGCACCCGGCACGGCGTCCAGCACTACGCCGACAGCGCCAAGCAGCAGCGCATCGCCAACACCACCTACCGCCGCTACTACTACTTCCTCACGGCGGACGAACGCGTCGGCGACCTCATGCACGCCAACGTCGACTCCGACGAGACGTTCCTGGTCCTCGACCCCATCCGCAAGATCCGCACCGAGCCCTACACCCCCGACCGCCACGCCCTCTCCATCGGCTTCGGCACCGACTGGAGCGGCCTCGTCTCCGCCTGGCTCACCGAGTGGGAACGGCGCGGGCCCAAGTGGGAGAAGGCCAAGGCGCGTGTCCTGTCCACCATGGAGACCATCGCCGCCCAGCCGAACGGCTTCGTGCAGGGCAGCGGCCTGTACGACCTCGACACCGGCAAGTTCGCGGTCGCGGCCCAGCCGGTCGTCGGTGTCTCGCATCTCTCGGCGGTCTTCGGCCTCAATGAGCTGTGCGCCGAGCTGATCCATCTCGTCGACATGCCGAAGTTCAACGAGGCGTACTACGACTACTGCCGCTACTTCAACGCCACCAAAGCCGAACAGGCGGCCCGCTACGGCTCCAACTTCGGCACCCTCCTGCTCTTCCAGGGCCACTCCCGCCTCGACGCCTACGCCGCCGTCCAGACCGGCGACGAGAAGCTGGCCAAGCGGGCGTGGGACAAGTTCTACAACTCCGACGGCTACAAGGAGTCGGCGCCTTGGCGGACGGAGGGGGTGAGTGGGCCTGCGGCGCTGGTCGCGGGGAGTGAGGCGGCTTGGGTGTCGACGAACGATACGGCGTTGTATGGGCTGGCGGCGATTGAGAATTTGGCGTTGTTGGGGGACAAGATGCCGTAGGGGGTGGGGAGTTGGGGGGGCTGATCTCGGAACTCCGGGCTCGGGGCTCGGGAGTTGGGGGAGTCTTCGCTGGCTGGCCGGGAGGCTTGGCTGGGGGTCCGTCCAGCCGCTCCGGTAAGTCGGTTGGGCTGGTCCGTCGGGTCAGCCCTTCCTGCTCGCTAGTTGAATCGGCCCAGCGTCTCCCGTACTCGTCGTACATCTCTCAGTCTGCGTTCGTACGTCGCGCCGAGCGTCAGCAGTAGGGCGTCGGCGAGGGCGGGATGGGTCCAGCGGGGTAGTGCACCGGCCAACTGGGCTAGGTATGGGGCCAGTTCGTGCAGTGCGGTCAGTAGGAGTGCGGCGCCGCCGAGCAGTGTCAACGCCAGTGCTGCCATGCCCAGCAGTAGCGGACGTGACCAGCCTGGGTCTGTCCAAGTTGCCGCCAAGCTGGGGGGGAGCGGGGCCGTATGCCGGCCATGAGTTCAGCTCTGGGGTGCGGTGGCGGACCTAAGTGGCCATTAGGAGGAGGGTGGTTGCCGCGTAGGCCGCTGGGCGGCGGTCGGGGCGGGTTGCTGTGGCTGCGGCGGTGCCGGTGATTTCCGTGGCGATTACGCTGGTTGTGCCCGTCAGGCGCTTCCCGCCGGTCGCGCTGGCCGTGCCCTTTGCTCGGAGAGTGCCCTTCACGCTGGACACGCCGGTCGTGCCCTTCGCGCCGAGCGTGCTGATCGTGCCCTTCGGGTTGATCGCGCCGGTCGGCTCCTCCGTGCCCGCCGCTCCCGTCACGCTCTTCGCGCCCTCTGTGTCGAGGCCGAGGTGCCAGGGTGTACAGCGCCGTCAGCAGGCTCCCGCGGCGGGTCGGCAACTGGGCTCTGCGGGTGTCCAGTTGCCACAACTCGGCGTCCAGGAGGCGGAGTTCCTCGGCCGGTGGCGGTAGGTGGGGCATGGGAGCAGAGCGTGGTGCGTGGCGGCATGAGTCGGGGTACTCAGGCGCGCTCCTCAGATCACGGGCACACTGGGACCGTGGACTGGACCTACTACCGTTTCCGCAGCGTCTGGGAGCTGGCCGCGCCCGTCAGGGACGTGTACGGGGTGCTGGAGCGGGCCGAGGAGTACCCGCTGTGGTGGCCGCAGATCAAGGAGGTCACGGCGCTCGACGGGCACAGCGGGGTCGTACGCGTGCGGTCCTTTCTGCCGTACGAGCTGGTGTTCACCGCGCGGGAGGTGCGGCATGAACCCTTCGTGCTGGAGATCTCCATGAGCGGGGATCTCGAAGGGTGGGCGCGGTGGACGCTCGTCGCGGGGGCGGGCGGGACCGTCGCCCGGTACGAGCAGGGTGTGCGGGTGCGCAAAGCCGCGCTGCGGTGGTTCGCCGTTCCCGGGCGGGCGGTGTTCCGCGCCAACCACTGGCTGATGATGCGCGGCGGGCGGCGCGGGATCGGCGAGAGGCTGCGAACGGTTTGAAGGATCGCCGCGCGGGCCTGTATTGTTCGACGCGTTCCCGGGCGATTAGCTCAGTGGGAGAGCGCTTCGTTCACACCGAAGAGGTCACTGGTTCGAACCCAGTATCGCCCACCGGGAAAGGCCGGTCAGCCTAGTCTGACCGGCCTTTGCGTTACCCTCACGCCGCCTCCGACAGCGGCGCCGGCCGCACCGGCCACGCCGGATCCACCGTCTCCTCCTGCCCGCTGCGCGCGAACCACGCCTGAAGCCCCCGCGCCTGCGCCGCGTGCCACCCCGTCTGGAGCGAGTGCAGCTCAACCGGGGAGAGCCGCTCGAGCCGGGCCGAGAAACGCCGCCCGACCGCCCGGACGACCTCCAGCGCCGCCAGCGCGTCCGCCGCCGCGTCATGCGCCTCCGCCAGCGTCACCCCGTAGTGCGCGCACAGGTCCGTCAGCGTACGGCGGCCCTTGCGGTAGCGGTCCAGCTGCTTGTCCAGGACCCTCGGGTCCAGCACCCGCAGCGGCGCCGGCTCCAGCCGCCGCTCCAGCGACGACGCCCGGTGCCGGCGCAGCTCACGGTCGAGCAGCGTCAGGTCGAACGGCGCGTTCATCACCACCAACGGCCGCCCGGCAGCCGCCTGTTCGGCCAGCAGTTCCGCTATTTCGTGCATCACGGGCGCCGGCCAGCGGCCGTTGCGCTGGAGGTGGTCGTCCGTCAGCCCGTGCACCGCCGTCGCCGCCTCGGGCACCGGCACACCCGGGTTCACCAGCCAGCGGCTCACCCGCGGCCGGGTGCCCGTGGCGTCCTGGACGACGAGCGCGGCCGACACGATCCGGTCGGTCTCGACGTCCACTCCTGTCGTCTCCGTGTCGAAGGCCGCCAGCGGGCCCTCGTACCAGGTCGTCATATCCCCACAACCCCTCGTTCACCCTCAGCAGTTGACATACCGTCTTCTGCCCGTTTGGTGATACCCGGGCCGTTTGCGCCGTACGCCGGAAGGACACAACAGGAGTGCGGGTCTTTGCAGTTCAGCGGGCCGGAACTGGAGACCTTCCGCGACATTCCGTCAAAACACCTCACGGGGAAGGGTGTTCACAGCCATGGCGATAGCGCAGCCCGAGCGGGGCGGGCTGCTGCCCGGACGTACGGGCGCGCAGCGCGGCACCCTCGCCACCACCGCCTGCATGGAGACCTTGCAGGTCGGCTATCTGCACGCGGTCGCCGCCGCGGCCGGCTGCTCACTGTCCCAGCCGTTCCCGGACAACGGCATCGACTGGCACGTCAGCCACAGCGCCCCCGGGCACACCGTCGACGACGAGGTCACCATCAAGGTCCAGCTCAAGGCGACCTACCAGCTGCCCCCGCACCCGCCGGGCCGCACCTTCCCCTTCGTCCTGGAGAACGACCACCTGCGCAAACTCGCCCGCACCCCCGTCTCGGTGCACAAGATCCTGGTCGTCATGCTCGTCCCGCGCGCCCAGGACGACTGGCTGCGCGCCGGCCACGACCACCTCGACCTGCGGCACTGCTGCTACTGGGTCAACCTCGCGGGCCACCCCGTCACCGGCCGCACCCGCACGACCGTACGCGTCCCCACCGCGCGCATCTTCGACGACCGGGCCCTGTGCGACATCATGACGCGCGTCGGGACCGGCGGCCGACCATAGAACAGCAGATGAGGAGGGTAGGACGACCATGAGCCACCGCCCCCTTGAGGAGCCCCTGCGGGCCGTGCGGTCCCACCCCGAACCGGGCTGGGACCGCACCCCCGACCCCGCGGCCGTCGACCCGGCCGTCCTCGCCGCCCTCCTGCGCCGGCACGGCTGGCAGCGGCGCGGCGGCGCCCCCGGACGCTACGGCCGCTGGACCCCGCCGGGCCCCGGCGCCGGCGCCACCAGCCTCCTCGTCCCCGAGAACCGCACCTTCCCCGACAGCGACGACCTCCTCGGCGAAGCCCTCCAGGCCCTCGACCGCTCCGGCGCGGCGGCCGCCCGCGAGGTCCTCCTCGCCCTCGCCGTGCCCAGCGACGAGATCCGCTGGCAGCGCGACGTCCCCGACGGACCCGCCACCTGGAACACCGACGACGAACTGCGCACCGCCGCCCGCCGCACCCTCCTCGCCGCCGCCCTCGCCACCCGCGCCCGCGCCGGCTACCACGGCGCCCGCCACCGCCGCTCCGCCGCCGCCCTCCTCGGCGAGGTCCTCGTCGGCTCCGCCACCGGCGGCCGGGCCCTCACCGCCTTCGTCCCCGTCGACCCCGCCCGCCCCCTCGCCGTCCGCCTCCACCAGGCCCTGCACGCCGTCCGCGAGGCCATCGACTACCAGCGCGCCACCGGCGGCATGGACGCCTTCGACGGCGCCATAGAGGCCGGCGCGAGCCGCGAGCTGACCGAGGCGCTGACCTGCCTGATACGCGGTACGGAAGGCGCCCGCGTCGCCGTCGACTGGGCGCCCGGCGCCGGCGTCCCCGAAGGCTGCTCCGCCACCGGCGAGCCCGTCGAGTTCTCCCCCGGCGACCTCCCCGCCCTGCGCGAGGCCGGCGCCCGCTATCTGCGCGAGGAGCCCGCCGTCCAGGCCACCGTCACCGGCACCGTCGTCCGCCTGCGCCGCTCCGGGCCGCGCGGGGACGGGAACGTGCGGCTGAGGGTGCTGGCCGGGGCCGAGATACCGCAGGTCAGGGTGCGGCTCGGGGAGGAGGACTACCGGATCGCCGGACAGGCCCACCTGCTCGGGCTGCCGGTGCGGGTGCGCGGCCGGCTGGAGAGCCGCGGCGGGTTCCGGCGGCTGGCCGGCGCCTACGGCGTCGTACCCGTCGAGGTCGACGAGGAGGAGCGCGACCGGCTGCTCAAATCGCTCCAGGAGGATCTCGACTTCTTCGAGGAGGCCTGCGGCGGGGAGCTGGACGGGGATCTCGACGTCGACGAGGACTGACTTCGACCGGCGGTGCGCGGGGTCGGTACGATCCTGTCCTGCGCGCGCCCTCGTACAGCGCCGCATTTCACCTTCAGGCAGGAGAGACCGGTGTCAGACGTCCGTGTGACCATCCAACGCGATTCCGAGCGGGAAGAGCGCGTGGTGACGACGGGGACTACGGCCGCCGACCTCTTCGCCGGCGAGCGCTCGATCGTCGCCGCGCGCGTGGGCGGCGAGCTGAAGGACCTGGCGTACGCCGTCGGCGACGGCGAGACGGTCGAGGGCGTCGAGATCTCCTCCGAGGACGGTCTCAACATCCTGCGCCACTCCGCCGCCCACGTCATGGCCCAGGCCGTGCAGGAACTCTTCCCCGAGGCCAAGCTGGGCATCGGCCCGCCGGTCAAGGACGGTTTCTACTACGACTTCGACGTCGAGAAGCCGTTCACGCCCGAGGATCTCAAGGCCATCGAGAAGAAGATGCAGGAGATCCAGAAGAAGGGGCAGAAGTTCGCCCGCCGCGTGGTGACCGACGAGGCCGCCCGCGAGGAGCTGGCGAACGAGCCGTACAAGCTGGAGCTGATCGGCCTCAAGGGCTCGGCCTCCTCCGACGACGGCGCGGACGTCGAGGTCGGCGCCGGTGAGCTGACGATCTACGACAACCTGGACGCCAAGACCGGCGAGCTGTGCTGGAAGGACCTGTGCCGCGGCCCGCACCTGCCGTCGACGCGCCAGATCCCGGCGTTCAAGCTGATGCGCAACGCCGCCGCGTACTGGCGCGGCAGCGAGCGCAACCCCATGCTCCAGCGCATCTACGGCACCGCCTGGCCGTCCAAGGACGAGCTGAAGGCCCACCTCGACTTCCTCGCCGAGGCCGAGAAGCGCGACCACCGCAAGCTCGGCAACGAACTCGACCTCTTCTCCATCCCCGAGCAGATCGGCTCCGGCCTCGCCGTCTTCCACCCCAAGGGCGGCATCATCCGCCGGGTCATGGAGGACTACTCGCGCCGGCGGCACGAGGAGGAGGGGTACGAGTTCGTCTACACGCCCCACGCGACCAAGGGCAAGCTTTTCGAGCAGTCCGGGCACCTCGACTGGTACGCCGACGGCATGTACCCGCCCATGCAGCTCGACGAGGGCGTGGACTACTACCTCAAGCCGATGAACTGCCCCATGCACAACCTGATCTTCGACGCGCGGGGGCGGTCGTATCGCGAACTGCCTTTGCGGCTCTTCGAGTTCGGGACGGTGTACCGGTACGAGAAGTCCGGTGTCGTGCACGGGCTCACCCGGGCGCGCGGGTTCACTCAGGACGACGCGCACATCTACTGCACGCGTGAGCAGATGGCGGACGAGCTGGACAAGACGCTCACGTTCGTCCTGAACCTGCTGCGGGACTATGGCCTCGACGACTTCTACCTGGAGCTGTCGACGAAGGACGAGAACAAGTTCGTCGGGAGCGACGAGGTCTGGGAAGAGGCCACCGAGACGCTGCGGCAGGTCGCCGAGAAGCAGGGGCTGCCGCTGGTGCCGGACCCGGGTGGGGCCGCGTTCTACGGGCCGAAGATCTCCGTCCAGGCGCGCGACGCCATCGGGCGGACCTGGCAGATGTCGACCGTGCAGCTCGACTTCAACCTGCCGGAGCGGTTCGACCTGGAGTACACCTCGGCGGACGGTTCGAAGCAGCGGCCGGTGATGATCCACCGGGCGTTGTTCGGGTCGATCGAGCGGTTCTTCGCGGTCCTCCTTGAGCACTACGCGGGGGCGTTCCCGGCGTGGCTGGCTCCTGTGCAGGCGGTGGGGATTCCGATCGGGGACGGGCACGTCGAGTACTTGCAGGAGTTCGCGGCGGAGGCCCGTAAGAAGGGGCTGCGGGTCGAGGTGGACTCTTCGTCGGACCGGATGCAGAAGAAGATCAGGAACGCTCAGAAGGCCAAGACGCCGTTCATGGTGATCGTGGGCGACGAGGACATGAGCGCGGGCACGGTCTCCTTCCGCTACCGGGACGGTTCGCAGGAGAACGGGATTCCGCGTGACCAGGCGCTGGCGAAGCTGATCGACGTGGTCGAGCGGCGCGTCCAGGTCTGATCGGTACGGCTGTCGGGCCCCCGGAGTCCGCTCCGGGGGCCTTTCCCTGCCCCTACGCGGGACGCAATATGCTGCTCACCATGACGAGTGAGCCGGAGCAGCAGATCGGAGTGGGCGTGCCGGACGCTTTCCAGCGCCTGTGGACGCCTCACCGGATGGCCTACATCCAGGGGGAGAACAAGCCGACCGGCCCGGGGGTCGACGACGGCTGCCCGTTCTGCTCGATCCCGGCGAAATCCGACGTGGACGGCCTGATCGTCAAGCGGGGCGAGCTGGCGTACGTCGTGCTGAACCTCTATCCCTACACGGGCGGCCACGCCATGGCCGTCCCCTACCGGCACGTCGCCGACTACACCGACCTCACCGACGCGGAGACGGCGGAGGTGGCGCTGCTGACCAAGCAGGCGATGACCGCGCTGCGCAAGGCGTCGGGGGCGCACGGCTTCAACCTGGGGATGAACCAGGGGGCGGTGGCGGGGGCGGGCATCGCGGCCCACCTGCACCAGCACATCGTCCCGAGGTGGGGCGGGGACACGAACTTCATGCCGGTGGTGGGGCATACGCGGGTGCTGCCGCAACTGTTGGCGGACACGCGGCAGATGCTGGCGGAGGCGTGGCCGGCCTGATCTACCGGCGTCGCCTGGGGAGGGTGTCCCCAGGCGACGGCTTCACGCGTCGTACGTGTCGGCCTTCTTCGGCGACGCGTCCTGCACCCCGCCGCTCAGCGCCCCGGCGCGTGCCACGAACTTGTCCACGTTCACGTCATGTTCCTGAAGCACCCGGATCGTCGCCGCGTGCACCACGCGCAGGACCGGGGCCGCCGCGCGCAGGGCGTCGTCGGCCATGAAGCGGTGTTTCCACGGCTGGTCCGCCCACGCGTGGCGCAGGCCGAAGGGCTCGGGGAGGCCGATGGAGCCGCCGAGCCACTGGAGCAGCGGGGGGTACCAGCTGATCGTCGCGCGGGCGGCGAGGCGGACGACCTCGTCGGGGGTGACCAGCGGGAGGCTTATCTTGCGGGTCTCCCAGAAGCGGACGGTCTTGGCGACCTCCTTGGAGGGGGCCTCCGGCTTGGACATGAACAGGCCGTTGACGGGTCCGAGCGCGTGCCCGGTGACCTCTATGCGCAGCGTCTCGTGGAGCACGGTGACGGTGATCATCATGGTGAGGATGAGCTGGCTGTCCCAGGTGATCCACTGGACGCCGAGGTAGTGCCGGTTGCCGCCGCCGAACTGCTGGGTGTTGCAGATGTCCTCTATGGCCTTGGGCTTGAACTGGTAGGCCTCGACGTCGGTGCCCTCGGGCCGGGAGACGGCTTTGGCGCCCTCGCCGACGTGGGTGACGACCCAGTGCCGCACGGACGGCTTGGGGAAGCCGCCGGTCTTGAGGTGCTGGCGCTGGAGCAGGTTGAGCTGGTCGCTGATCGCGCGGGCGACGGTCCAGCTGCGGAACTCGTGGATGCCCTTGACGGGGTCGAGGGGGACGAGTTCCTCGGCGAGGTGCCAGGAGCCCCAGCGGGTGCCCATGCCGAGGATGCCTTTGGGTCCGGCGTAGAAGACGCCGTTGGACTGCTGTTCGGCGGCGAGGCGGGCGAGGGACTGGCGCAGCTGTTCGGCGGCGGCCTGGTCGGGGCTGGTGGGGACGGCCTCGGGGATCTTCGCGCCGACGCTGCCGCCGGAGAGCAGGCTCTCCCAGCGTTCGCGCAGGTCTTTGGCGGTGGACTCGCAGATGCGGCGGGCGATGTACCAGCCGGCGACGGGGACGACGACCGCGCCGCGCGCGTACCAGCCGAGCAGTCCGGTGAGGGGCATACGGATCAGGAAGATCACGGCGACGACGCCGACGGCGACCAGGAGGGCGGTCGCCAGGCCCGAGGCGCGTTTGTTGCTCGACTTGCCCATGCTCGCGCGGAGTTGGAAGACGATCAGCCAGACGAGGAGTCCGGGCAGGAAGACGAGGCCGCACAGGACCATGACGGCGGCGAGCTTGCGGTCGCGCTCGCGGCGGATGTTGTTGGCGGCGAGGCAGTGTTCGACGACGACCTGGGGTTCGGCGCCGAAGGACTGGATGAGGGGTTTGCGGCCGACGCCGAGCATGCGGTCGATGACGGCCTGGGAGAAGGCCTCGCCGAGGTTGGGGCGGAAGATCTTGGCCCAGCTGCGGCCGGTGCTGACCGACGACTGGTGCCACTCGTTGTCGGCCTTCTTGATGTCCTCGGCCGGGTTGTCCCGGTAGGCGGCCGACGCCAGCGCGAAGGTCGCCGTCTGGCCCCCGTCGCCCATGAGAGGCACCTGTGGGCCGAAGAGGTCGCCGTACACACTGTCAACGGTCATTTACCGCCCCGATCGCCGCCATACCCGCTGCCGCCTTCTCCGCTTCTGCGGCCTTCCCGACTTCCGCCCTGCGCACACCTGTTGATCAGGTCATCAGCGTATCCGCCCCCACTGACAACCGGACACGGGACGGCCGGATCCGGTGGTACGGGCACAGGGGGCGCACGGATGCACCCCCTGAACCCCCGGGCCCCGCAAGGGGAACCGTCCCCTCCGGGGGCAACCGCTAGGCGTCCTGCTCCTGTTCGCGCACCTTCTCCGCGACGTGCGCCGGCATGGGTTCGTGCCGGGCGTAGGCGCGGTCGAAGCGGGCGGTGCCGTGGGACAGGGAGCGCAGGTCGACGGCGTACCGGCCGATCTCGATCTCCGGCACCTCCGCGCGGATCAGCGTGCGCCCGCCGTCGGTCTGTTCGGTGCCCAGGACCCGGCCCCGGCGCCCGGACAGGTCGCTCATGACGGCGCCCACGTAGTCGTCGCCGACCAGGACGCCGATCTCGGCGACCGGCTCCAGCAGATGGATCGCGCTGCCCCCGGCGGCCTCCCTGAGGGCGAGGGCGCCGGCGGTCTGGAAGGCGGCGTCGGAGGAGTCCACGGAGTGGGCCTTGCCGTCGAGGAGGGTGACGCGGACGTCGACCAGGGGGTAGCCGGCGACGACCCCGCGCGCGGCCTGTGCGCGGACGCCTTTCTCGACGGACGGGATGAACTGCCGGGGCACGGCTCCGCCGACGACCTTGTCGACGAACTCGATGCCGGAGCCGCCGGGCAGCGGCTCGACCTCGATCTCGCAGATCGCGTACTGCCCGTGCCCCCCGGACTGCTTGACGTGCCGCCCGCGCCCCCCGGAGCGCTCGGCGAACGTCTCGCGCAGGGACACCTTGTGCGCGACGACGTCGACCTGGACGCCGTAGCGGCTGCGCAGCCGCTCCAGGGCGACGTCGGCGTGCGCCTCGCCGAGGCACCACAGGACGACCTGGTGGGTGGCCCCGTTGTGCTCCAGGCGCATGGTGGGGTCCTCGGCGACGAGGCGGGCGAGGCCCTGGGAGAGCTTGTCCTCGTCGGCTTTGCTGTGCGCCTGGATGGCCAGCGGCAGCAGCGGGTCCGGCATCTGC
This sequence comes from Streptomyces sp. AMJ-169, assembly GCF_055597585.1. NCBI lineage: Bacteria > Bacillati > Actinomycetota > Actinomycetes > Kitasatosporales > Streptomycetaceae > Streptomyces > Streptomyces sp. AMJ-169. The sequence goes on along the minus strand of NZ_JBVLTJ010000013.1, from coordinate 149,325 downwards.
CATGCCTCCATGAGCAGCGGGTCGTCCTTGGCGGACAGGGTGTCCCCGGTCTCCGCGCGCCCGAGTTTCGCGACGCACGCGAGGTCCCCGGCGATGCAGTGGGTGAGGGCGCGCTGGTGTTTGCCGAAGGGCGCGGAGAGGGCGCCGACGCGTTCGTCGACGTCATGGTCCTCATGGCCCCGGTCGGCGAGGCCGTGTCCGGAGACGTGGACGGTCTCGTCGGGGCGCAGGGTGCCGGAGAAGACGCGGACCAGGGAGACGCGGCCGACGTAGGGGTCGGAGGAGGTCTTCACGACCTCCGCGACCAGGGGGCCTTCGGGGTCGCAGAGCTTCAACGCGCGCGCGTGGCCGTCGATCGTGGTCACCCCGGGTGCCTCGCGCTCCAGGGGCGTCGGGAAGCCCCGGACGACCAGGTCGAGGAGTTCGACCGTCCCGATGCCCTGGCGGGCTCCCTCGGCGGCCGGGGCGGCGGCGAGGACGGGGAAGAACGTGCCGCGCGCGACGGCCCGTTCGAGTTCGGCGATCAGTGTGGGGACATCGATCTGTTCCCCCTCCAGGTAGCGGTCCATGAGGGACTCGTCCTCGCTCTCGGCGATGATCCCCTCGATCAGCCGGTTGCGGGCCTCCTTGATGACCGGGAGCTGTTCCTTGTCCGGTTCGGACTCCTTGCGCTCGCCGGACGCGTAGTCGAACAGGGTCCGCGTCAGCAGCCCGGTGAGCCCGGTCACGGGCGCGTGCCCGTCGGGGTTCGGCGGGCCGTGCAGCGGCAGGTACAGCGGCAGCACGGCGTCGGGGTCGTCGCCCCCGAACGCGTCCGCGCAGATCCGCGTCATCTCCTCGAAGTCCGCGCGGGCGGCCTCCAGATGCGTGACGACGATCGCGCGGGGCATCCGGACGGCCGCGCACTCGTCCCACACCATGCGGGTGGCGCCGTCGACGCCGTCCGAGGCGGAGACGACGAACAGGGCCGCGTCCGCCGCGCGCAGCCCGGCCCGCAGCTCACCGACGAAGTCGGCGTAGCCCGGGGTGTCGAGGAGGTTGACCTTGACGCCGTCCCATTCGACGGGGACGAGGGACAGCTGGACGGAGCGCTGCTGGCGGTGCTCCATCTCGTCGTAGTCCGAGACGGCGGTGCCGTCCTCCACGCGGCCCGCGCGGTTCACGGCCCCCGCGGTCAGCGCGAGGGCCTCCACCAACGTCGTCTTGCCCGATCCGCAGTGGCCGACCAGCACCACATTCCGTACGGACGCGGGATGGTCGGCCGCTGTAGCCCTGCCGGCGGCTCCGGGGTGTGCGTGTGCCTTGTCGCCCATTTCTCTGCCTCCCGAGCACGGTGAGGTCACTGAGGCGCGGGCGCGCAGGCCGGTACCGCGTCGGACGGCGGCTGCGATGGCGCCCGCGGTCCTTCGAGCTTTCCACTCCCGTCAGACGGCGTCCATACGGCGGACGCGAACCGGCCGCCCAAGGGGGTGTGACACGGGGGGTGCGGGTGCCCGACGGTCGCACACGCGCGCGCGTGGCTACGATGGGCCAGCCGGTGGCCAGCAAGGGCCGCGCGGCCACACCGACCGTCGGGAAGGCCATGCTGAACAAGTACGCGCGTGCATTTTTTACGCGTGTCCTCACACCGTTCGCCGCGTTTCTGATCAGGCGGGGGGTCAGCCCGGACACGGTCACGCTGCTCGGCACGGCCGGTGTCGTCGCGGGCGCGCTGGTCTTCTTCCCCAGGGGCGAGTTCTTCTGGGGCACGATCGTGATCACCCTGTTCGTGTTCTCCGACCTCGTCGACGGCAACATGGCCCGCCAGCTGGGCCGCTCCAGCCGCTGGGGCGCGTTCCTGGACTCGACGCTCGACCGGGTCGCCGACAGCGCGATCTTCGGCGGGCTCGCCCTCTGGTACGCCGGCAACGGCAATGACAACGTGCTGTGCGCGGTGGCGATCTTCTGCCTGGCGAGCGGCCAGGTGGTGTCGTACACGAAGGCGCGCGGGGAGTCGATCGGGCTGCCCGTCGCCGTGAACGGCCTGGTCGAGCGGGCCGAGCGGCTGGTGATCTCGCTGGTCGCGGCCGGGCTCGCCGGGCTGCACAAGTTCGGGGTGCCGGGCATCCAGTACCTGCTCCCCGTCGCCCTGTGGATCGTCGCCGCGGGCAGTCTCGTCACGCTGATCCAGCGGGTGGTGACCGTGCGCCGGGAGTCCGCCGAGGCGGAGGCGGAGGCCGCGCGGCAGGGGTCAGAGGCGGCCAAGTGACCCTCCAGGACCGGCTGACGGACGCCCTGTACGGCGCGGGCTGGAGCACCGTCAAGAAGCTCCCCGAACCCGTCGCCGTGCGCCTCGGGCGGACGATCGCCGATCTCGCCTGGAAGCGGCGCGGCAAGGGGGTGCTGCGGCTGGAGAGCAACTACGCGCGCGTGGTGCCCGGCGCGAGCCCCGAGCGGCTCGCGGAGCTGTCCCGCGCGGGGATGCGGTCGTACCTGCGCTACTGGATGGAGTCCTTCCGGCTGCCCGCCTGGAGCGCCGAGCGGGTGCGCGGCGGGTTCGACCCCAAGGACCTGCACCACCTCACCGACGGCCTCGCCGCCGGCAAGGGCGTCATCCTCGCCCTCCCGCACCTGGCCAACTGGGACCTCGCGGGCGCCTGGGTGACGACGGAACTCGGCACCCCCTTCACGACGGTCGCCGAACGCCTCAAGCCCGAGACCCTGTACGACCGTTTCGTCGCCTACCGCCAGGGCCTCGGCATGGAGGTCCTCCCGCACAGCGGCGGCAGCGCCTTCGGCACCCTCGCCCGGCGGCTGCGCGACGGCGGGCTGGTCTGCCTGGTCGCGGACCGCGACCTGTCCGCGTCCGGCGTCGAGGTCGACTTCTTCGGCGAGACCGCGCGGATGCCGGCGGGCCCCGCCCTGCTGGCCCAGCAGACCGGCGCGCTCCTGCTGCCGGTCACCCTCTGGTACGACGACTCACCCGTCCTGCGCGGGCGCGTGCACCCGCCGGTCGAGGTGCCCGGGTCAGGTACGCGGGCCGAGAAGACGTCTGCCATGACACAGGCGCTGGCCGACGCCTTCGCCACCGGTATCGCCGAGCATCCGGAGGACTGGCACATGCTGCAACGACTGTGGCTCGCCGACCTGTCTGCGAGGCCCGTGTGAGGATCGGCATCGTCTGCCCGTACTCCTGGGACGTCCCCGGGGGCGTCCAGTTCCACATCCGCGACCTCGCCGAGTACTTCATCCGGCTGGGCCACGAGGTGTCCGTCCTGGCCCCCGCCGACGACGACACCCCCCTGCCGCCCTATGTCGTCTCCGCCGGCCGCGCGGTCCCGGTCCCGTACAACGGCTCGGTGGCCCGCCTCAACTTCGGTTTCCTGTCGGCCGCGCGGGTGCGGCGCTGGCTGCACGACGGCGCCTTTGACGTCGTCCACATCCATGAACCGACGTCCCCTTCGCTTGGCCTGCTGACCTGTTGGGCCGCGCAAGGTCCTATGGTCGCCACCTTCCACACCTCCAACCCGCGCTCCCGGGCGATGATCGCCGCGTACTCGATCCTCCAGGCCGCGCTGGAGAAGATCAGCGCGCGGATCGCGGTGAGCGAGTACGCGCGCAGGACGCTGGTCGAGCACCTGGGGGGTGACGCCGTCGTCATCCCCAATGGCGTCGACGTCGACTTCTTCGCCCGCGCGGAGCCGCGGTCCGAGTGGCAGGGCGAGACCCTGGGGTTCATCGGGCGCATCGACGAGCCGCGCAAGGGGCTGCCGGTGCTGATGAGGGCGCTGCCGAGGATCTTCGCGGAGCGGCCCGAGGCGCGGCTGCTGATCGCGGGCCGGGGCGACGAGGAGGAGGCGGTGGAGGGGTTGCCCGCCGACCTGCGCGCGCGCGTGGAGTTCCTCGGCATGGTCAGCGACGAGGACAAGGCCCGCCTCCTGCGCAGCATCGACCTGTACATCGCCCCCAACACGGGCGGCGAGAGCTTCGGGATCATCCTGGTGGAGGCGATGTCGGCGGGGGCACCGGTCCTGGCCTCGGACCTGGACGCGTTCGCCCAGGTCCTCGACCAGGGCGCGGCGGGCGAACTGTTCACGAACGAGGACGCGGACGCCTTGGCGCAGACCGCGATCCGCCTGCTGGCCGACCCGGTCCGCCGGGAGGAACTGCGCGCGCGCGGGAGCGCCCATGTGCGGCGCTTCGACTGGTCGACGGTGGGGGCGGACATCCTGTCGGTGTACGAGACGGTGACAGCGGGAGCGGCAGCCGTGGCGACGGACGAGAAGGCGAGCGGGGGGTTGCGGGCGCGGTTGGGGTTGGCGCGGGACTGAGGGGGGCTTGGGCTGGAGGGGCGGGGCTGTTCTGGGCGGGGCCGGCGGCTGTCTGGCGGGGCTGGGGACTTCCGCCGGAGAGCGGGCTTTTGTGGACGTGGGCGGCGTATCCGCGCGGGGCGGGGCTTTCTGGATGGGGGCGGCGCCTGTCTGACGGCGGGCCGGGGGCCTTCCGCCGGAGATCGGGCTCTTCTGGGCGGGCCGCGCATCTCTCAGCCCGTCTGGGGGCACCTCCCTGCTCGAAGAGCTTGGGGGAGATTGAGGACAAGGCCCGTTCAGGGCCGGTGGGGGTCTGGGGGCGCAGCCCCCGGGGGCGACCACGGCCCGCACCCGACGACGATGCCTCGGTCCAGCTCCCCGGCGCCCCCCGATACTGTTGCCTCCCGTGACCGCAACCCTGATCTGGACCCTCGTCGTCCTTGTCGCGATCGGCCTCTATCTGAGCTGGACGGCGGGGCGGCTCGACCGGCTGCACTCGCGTATCGACGCGGCTCGCGCGGCTCTGGACGCCCAGCTGCTGCGCCGCGCGTCGGTCACGCAGGAGCTGGCCACCTCGGGCGTGCTGGACCCGGCCGCGTCGATCGTGCTGTACGAGGCCGCCCACGGGGCCCGGCAGGCCGAGGAGGAGCAGCGCGAGGTCGCCGAGAGCGAGCTGAGCCAGGCCCTGCGCGCGGTCTTCGAGGACCCCGTGCAGGTGGACGCGGTCAAGGAGGCCCCCGGCGGCGAGGAGGCCGCCCACGAGCTCACGGAGGCCGTCCGCAGGGTCCCGATGGCCCGCCGCTTCCACAACGACACCGTCGGCGCCGCCCGCCGCCTCAGAGCGCACCGCAAGGTCCGCTGGTTCCACCTCGCGGGCCACGCCCCCTTCCCGATGGCCTTCGAGATGGACGACGAGCCGCCGGCGGCACTGGCCGAACGCTGAAGCAGACCCTGCGTGTCCCGAAAAGATCCACGCCCCGGACATTGGCCCTTGTTGTGGACTGGTCGCCGGGCGTTTCCTCGGAGGTGTCGTAGAACCCCCCTTTTCGAACCCCCTTTTCATGGCAGTGAGGTCGATCCGTGTCCCACAGTGAGAACCAGGCGCCCGAGACCGGCACCGCGCGCGTGAAGCGCGGCATGGCCGAGCAGCTCAAGGGCGGCGTGATCATGGATGTCGTGACGCCGGAGCAGGCGAAGATCGCGGAGGACGCCGGAGCCGTCGCCGTGATGGCGCTGGAGCGGGTCCCGGCGGACATCCGCAAGGACGGCGGCGTCGCCCGGATGTCCGACCCGGACATGATCGAGGGGATCATCGAGGCCGTCTCCATCCCGGTCATGGCCAAGTCCAGGATCGGCCACTTCGTCGAGGCCCAGGTGCTCCAGTCCCTGGGCGTCGACTACATCGACGAGTCCGAGGTGCTGACCCCGGCCGACGAGGTCAACCACTCCGACAAGTGGGCGTTCACGACCCCCTTCGTCTGCGGCGCGACCAACCTCGGCGAGGCCCTGCGCCGCATCGCCGAGGGCGCCGCGATGATCCGCTCCAAGGGCGAGGCCGGCACCGGCAACGTCGTCGAGGCCGTCCGCCACCTGCGGCAGATCAAGAACGAGATCGCCCGGCTGCGCGGCTACGACAACAACGAGCTGTACGCCGCCGCGAAGGACCTGCGCGCTCCTTACGAGCTGGTCAAGGAGGTCGCCGAGCTGGGCAAGCTGCCGGTGGTGCTGTTCTCCGCGGGCGGCGTCGCGACCCCGGCCGACGCCGCGCTGATGCGCCAGCTCGGCGCCGAGGGCGTCTTCGTCGGCTCCGGCATCTTCAAGTCCGGCGACCCCGCCAAGCGCGCCGCGGCCATCGTCAAGGCGACCACCTTCTACGACGACCCGAAGATCATCGCGGACGCGTCCCGCAACCTCGGCGAGGCCATGGTCGGCATCAACTGCGACACCCTCCCCGAGACCGAGCGCTACGCCAACCGGGGCTGGTAACCGGCATGACCACTCCCGTCATCGGGGTGCTCGCGCTCCAGGGCGACGTACGGGAACACCTCGTCGCCCTGGCCGCGGCCGACGCCCTGGCCCGACCGGTGCGCCGCGCGGAGGAGCTGGCGGAGATCGACGGCCTGGTGCTGCCCGGCGGCGAGTCCACCACCATCTCCAAGCTCGCCGTCCTCTTCGGCGTGATGGAGCCCCTCCGCGCGCGCGTACGCGCGGGACTGCCGGTGTACGGCACCTGCGCGGGACTCATCCTCCTGGCCGACAAGATCCTCGACCCGCGCTCGGGGCAGGAGACGGTCGGCGGCATCGACATGATCGTCCGCCGCAACGCCTTCGGCCGCCAGAACGAGTCCTTCGAGGCCGCCGTCGATGTCCAGGGGATCACCGGACCCCCTGTGGAGGGCGTCTTCATCCGCGCCCCCTGGGTGGAGTCCGTGGGCGCCCGCGCGGAGGTCATCGCCGAGTACGACGGCCATATAGTCGCCGTCCGCCAGGGCAACGCGCTCGCCACGTCGTTCCATCCGGAACTCACCGGAGACCACCGGATGCACGCCCTCTTTGTCGACATGGTGCGCGCGAACCGCCCGGCGCGGGCCTTGTAGGATCTCTGGCGTTCGTAGATTGCTGGGTAACGCGAAGGAGACAGGCAGATGTCCGGCCACTCTAAATGGGCCACGACGAAGCACAAGAAGGCCGTCATCGACGCCAAGCGCGGCAAGCTCTTCGCGAAGCTGATCAAGAACATCGAGGTCGCCGCGCGGATGGGCGGCGTCGACATCGAGGGCAACCCGACGCTCTACGACGCCGTCCAGAAGGCGAAGAAGCAGTCGGTCCCGAACAAGAACATCGACTCCGCGGTCAAGCGCGGCGGCGGTCTCGAGGCGGGCGGCGCCGACTACGAGACGATCATGTACGAGGGTTACGGGCCCAACGGTGTCGCGGTGCTCATCGAGTGCCTCACCGACAACCGCAACCGCGCGGCCTCCGACGTACGCGTCGCGATGACCCGCAACGGCGGCAACATGGCCGACCCCGGTTCCGTGTCGTACCTCTTCAACCGCAAGGGCGTCGTCATCGTCCCCAAGGGTGAGCTGTCCGAGGACGACGTCCTGGACGCCGTCCTCGACGCGGGCGCCGAAGAGGTCAACGACCTCGGCGAGACCTACGAGGTGCTGAGCGAGGCCACCGACATGGTCGCCGTGCGCACCGCCCTCCAGGACGCCGGCATCGACTACGACTCCGCCGACTCCAGCTTCGTCCCGACCATGCAGGTCGAGCTCGACGAAGAGGGCGCCCGCAAGATCTTCAAGCTGATCGACGCGCTGGAGGACAGCGACGACGTGCAGAACGTCTTCGCGAACTTCGACGTGAGCGACGAGGTCATGGCGAAGGTCGACGCCTAGCGCCGGCTGCGGCTGGGCCGTTTCGGCGGGCCGGTGGGACACGTCCCACCGGCCCGCCGCCATTGTCAGTGGCAGCGGCTAGCCTGGCGGCGTTCACAGATCACCGTCCACGGGCCGCAACCATCAATTGAGGAACCACGGCGGTGCTCAGCCAGGTCCGCGAGAGCGGCGGCGGTTCAGCCGCAAAGGGGGGAGGGGCTGTGCGCGTACTCGGGGTGGATCCCGGACTGACCCGGTGCGGGGTCGGGGTCGTCGAGGGGGTCGCCGGGCGGCCGCTCACCATGGTCGGTGTCGGAGTCGTCCGCACGTCCCCCGACGCCGAGTTGAGCCGCAGACTCCTCGCCGTCGAGGAGGGCATCGAGCGGTGGCTCGACGAGCACCGGCCCCAATTCGTCGCCGTGGAGCGGGTGTTCAGCCAGCACAACGTCCGTACCGTCATGGGCACCGCCCAGGCCAGCGCCGTCGCCATGCTGTGCGCCGCCCGCCGGGGCATCCCCGTCGCCCTGCACACCCCCAGCGAGGTCAAGGCCGCCGTCACCGGCAGCGGGCGCGCGGACAAGGCACAGGTCGGCGCGATGGTGACGCGGCTGCTGCGGCTCGCCGCCCCGCCGAAGCCGGCCGACGCCGCCGACGCCCTCGCCCTCGCGATCTGCCACATCTGGCGCGCCCCCGCGCAGAACCGACTCCAGCAGGCCGTCGCCCTGCACACCTCGAAAGGCCGTACGACATGATCGCCTTCGTCAGCGGCAAGGTCGCCGCCCTCGCTCCCGACGCGGCCGTGGTCGAGGTCGGCGGGGTCGGCATGGCCGTCCAGTGCACCCCGAACACCCTCGCGGGCCTGCGCATGGGCCAGCCGGCCAAGCTCGCGACCTCCCTGGTCGTCCGCGAGGACTCGCTGACCCTGTACGGCTTCGCGGACGACGACGAGCGCCAGGTGTTCGAGCTGCTCCAGACCGCGAGCGGCGTCGGGCCGCGGCTGGCCCAGGCGATGCTGGCGGTGCACTCCCCGGACGCCCTGCGCGCGGCGGTCGCGAACGCCGACGAGAAGGCCCTGATCGCGGTCCCCGGCATCGGCAAGAAGGGCGCCCAGAAGCTCCTCATCGAGCTGAAGGACCGCCTCGGCGCCCCGGTCGGCGCCGCCGGGCTCGGTACCCCGGTCAGCCAGGGCTGGCGCGACCAGCTGCACGCGGCCCTGATCGGCCTGGGCTACGCGACGCGCGAGGCCGAGGAGGCGGTGACGGCGGTGACCCCCCAGGCGGAGGCGGCCGAGGGCACCCCCCAGGTGGGCCCCCTGCTGAAGGCGGCGCTCCAGACGCTGAACAGAGCCCGCTAGGGCCTGTCCGGCGGATCAGGCCGGCCGACAGCGAACGGCTGCCGGCCGGCTTACGTGAGCGGGGTCTGGTGCGTGCAGCTGCAAGGCGGAGGAGGGCGTCGACGCGGAGCGTCGGCAACCGACGACAACGCCGCAGATGCGCGTGCCAGGGCCCGCGACATCGGCAAGATCCGCCGGACAGGCCCTAGCCCTTGCCGTACGACCACCGGACCGCTACCCCCGAGGCACACATGAACTGGGACGACACGACCGACGCCGAAGCCGCCGCCGAGCGGCTCGTGGGATCTGTCGCCGACGGTGAGGACCAGGCCGTCGAGGCCGCCCTGCGCCCCAAGGACCTGGGCGAGTTCATCGGCCAGGAGAAGGTCAGGGAACAGCTCGACCTCGTCCTGCGGGCGGCCCGCGCGCGCGGGGCCACCGCCGATCACGTGCTCCTCTCCGGCGCCCCCGGCCTCGGCAAGACCACCCTCTCGATGATCATCGCCGCCGAGATGGGCGCCCCGATCCGCATCACCAGCGGCCCCGCCATCCAGCACGCCGGCGACCTCGCCGCGATCCTCTCCTCCCTCCAGGAGGGCGAGGTCCTCTTCCTCGACGAGATCCACCGCATGTCCCGGCCCGCCGAGGAGATGCTGTACATGGCGATGGAGGACTTCCGGGTCGACGTGATCGTAGGGAAAGGCCCCGGCGCCACCGCGATCCCCCTGGAGCTGCCCCCGTTCACCCTCGTCGGCGCGACCACGCGCGCGGGCCTGCTCCCGCCCCCGCTGCGCGACCGCTTCGGCTTCACCGCGCACATGGAGTTCTACGAACCGGCCGAACTCCAGCGCGTGGTGCACCGCTCGGCCGACCTCCTGGCCGTCGAGATCGACCCGGCCGGCGCCGCCGAGATCGCCGGCCGCTCCCGCGGCACCCCCCGTATCGCCAACCGCCTGCTGCGCCGCGTCCGCGACTACGCCCAGGTCAAGGCCGACGGCGTGATCAACCAGGAGATCGCGGGCGCGGCCCTGAAGGTGTACGAGGTCGACGCGCGCGGCCTCGACCGGCTCGACCGCGCGGTCCTCGAAGCGCTGCTGAAACTGTTCGGCGGCGGTCCGGTCGGCCTGTCGACGCTGGCCGTCGCGGTGGGGGAGGAGCGGGAGACGGTGGAGGAGGTCGCCGAGCCGTTCCTGGTCCGCGAGGGGCTGCTGGCGCGCACGCCGAGGGGGCGGGTCGCGACGCCGGCCGCCTGGGCGCACCTGGAGCTGACCCCGCCGCAGCGGGCGGCCGGAAGCGGGCAGCAGGACCTGTTTGGGGCATGACAACCCGCTAGGGCCGGCTCACCCCGGCCGCCGCCGGGAACCCGCCCCGCCTCCGGCGAGAAACCCGCTGGAAACCGCCCCCCGTCAACCCCCGTCACCTCACAGCCCCATCACGGCCAAGACACGGCTCAGCCACCGGCCAGGGTATTGGCCGGGTCAGGAACCCAGGTGCCATGCTGAACGTTGTTCCCTGCACGCGGACTCGCTTAGACTCCGCCGATGCCGCCCTTGTCGGCAGCATCCCCCGCCCCCAATACATCAGGCCGCTCCCCAGCGCGGTCGTGTGAAGGAAGTTCCGACCCGTGAGTATCGTGACCCTCCTCCCGTTCATCGTGCTCATCGGGGCCATGTTCCTGATGACCCGCTCGGCCAAGAAGAAGCAGCAGCAGGCCGCGGACATGCGGAACGAGATGCAGCCCGGCAGCGGGATCCGCACGATCGGGGGCATGTACGCCACGGTCAAGGAAGTGGGCGACGACACCGTCCTCGTGGACGCGGGCCCGGGGGTGGAGCTGCTGTTCGCGAAGAACGCGATCGCGACCGTCCTCAGTGACGAGGAGTACAACCGCATCGTCCACGGCATCGAGCACGACCTGAAGTCCGACTCCGACATCGTCCCCGACGACGTCTCCTCCCTCACCGAAGCCGCTGGAGCCACCGGGGCCACCGAAGCCGCCGGCGCTTCCGCCGAGACCGACAAGTCTTCCGACGCTGCCGCCGCCTCCGACGAGAAGCCTGTCGACCTCGGCAAGAAGGCCGAGTCCGCCGAGACCGAGGAGCCGGCGGCCACCGCCGCCGCGGAGCCCGCCGCCGACGCCGACAAGGCCGACGCGGAGCCGAAGAAGACCGACGGTGAATCCGACGCGAAGAAGTAGTCACGTCCCGGGCCAAGGCGCGTAAGAAAGCCTTGTCCCGGGCGTACGCATCTCGCGGGGGATTCCCGACACCATGTCATGGCCGCCGCTCGCACCGAACCCGGCGCGAGGCGGCCCGAGAGGGAGTACGAGAAGGTGGCAGCACCTAAAAAGGGCAGGAACGCGAGCGCCCAGAGCAAGCCAGGGCGCTCGCTGGCCCTGATCCTGATCGCGATCGTGGGCCTCACGGCGGGCATGTTCGCCACCGGGGACACCACACCGCGCCTTGGCATCGACCTCGCCGGCGGCACCAGCATCACGCTGGAGGCCAAGGCCGACCAGGGTTCGGCCATCAACAAGGCGAACATGGACACCGCGGTCGAGATCATGAACCGCCGTGTCAACGGGCTCGGTGTGTCCGAGGCGGAGGTGCAGACCCAGGGCAACTCCAACATCATCGTGAACATCCCGAAGGGCACCAACTCCCAGGAGGCCCGCGAGCAGGTCGGCACCACCGCCAAGCTCTACTTCCGCCCGGTCCTCGCGCAGGAGGCCACCGGCGTCGCCGCGAGCCCCTCCCCGAGCCCCTCGGCCTCCACCAGCGGCTCCCCGAGCCCGTCCGCGAGCCCGAGCAGCGGTGAGAAGGCCTCCTCCGGTTCCTCGGAATCCCCCTCCGCCTCCCCGACGTCCCAGGGCCGCGCCCTCACGGACTCCCTGAAGGCCGACGCGACCCCCTCGCCGTCCCCGACCGCGAGCGAGTCCGCCGCCACCCCTTCGGCGACCCCCTCCACCAGCGCCTCGACGGCCAAGCTCCAGGCCGACTACGCGGCCCTGGACTGCTCCAAGCCCGCCCAGCGCGCCAAGGCCGGCGAGGGCAGCAAGCCCACCGACTCGATCGTCGCCTGCGGCCAGATCAACAAGGTCTGGTACAAGTACCTGCTCGGCCCGGCCGGCGTCGACGGCACCGAGGTGAAGAAGGCCGCCGCGGTCTTCGACACCCAGGGCGCCGCGGGCTGGCAGGTGACGATGGACTTCACCTCCAAGGGCTCCAAGAAGTTCGCGGACGTCACCGCGCAGCTCGCGCAGAACCAGCAGCCGCAGAACGAGTTCGGCATCGTCCTCGACGGCGAGGTCGTCTCCAGCCCGTACGTGCAGTCCTCCATCACCGGCGGCCAGGCGCAGATCTCCGGCAGCTTCACGCAGGAGGAGGCCCAGAACCTCGCCAACATGCTGTCGTACGGCGCGCTCCCGCTGTCCTTCAAGGAGCAGAGCGTCACGACCGTCACGGCCGCGCTCGGCGGTGAGCAGCTGCACGCCGGTCTGCTCGCGGGCGCCATCGGCCTGCTGCTCGTCGTGGTCTACCTGGTCGCCTTCTACCGCGGCCTGTCGGCCATCGCGCTCGCCTCGCTGCTGTGCTCGGCCGCGCTGACCTACCTGCTGATGTCGCTGCTCGGCCCGGCCATCGGCTTCGCGCTGAACCTGCCGGCCGTGTGCGGCGCCATCGTCGCCATCGGCATCACCGCAGACTCGTTCATCGTGTACTTCGAGCGCATCCGCGACGAGGTCCGCGAGGGCCGCTCGCTGCGCCCCGCCGTCGAACGGGCCTGGCCGCGCGCCCGGCGCACGATCCTGGTCTCCGACTTCGTGTCGTTCCTCGCCGCCGCCGTCCTGTTCATCGTGACCGTCGGCAAGGTCCAGGGCTTCGCGTTCACCCTCGGTCTGACCACCGTCCTCGACGTCGTCGTGGTGTTCTTCTTCACCAAGCCGCTGATGACGCTGGCCGCGCGCGGCAAGTTCTTCGGCGGCGGCCACAAGTGGTCAGGACTCGACCCGAAGGGCCTGGGCGCGAAGGCGCCGCTGCGCCGCACCCGCCGTCCCGCCGCCGGCCCGCTCGCCGGCCCTGTCGACCCGAAGGAGGCGTGAGCGATGTCGAAACTCGGCAACCTCGGCGCCCGGCTGCACCGTGGCGAGATCTCCTACGACTTCATCGGCCACCGCAAGCTCTGGTACGGCGTCTCCATCCTGATCACCATCACGGCCATCCTCGGCCTGACGGTGCGCGGCCTGAACATGGGCATCGACTTCCAGGGCGGCGCGGTCTTCACCACCCCGAAGACCAGCGTCTCGGTGTCCCAGGCGGAGGAATACGCCAAGGACGCCTCCGGCCATGACGCGGTCGTGCAGAAGCTCGGCAACGGCTCGCTGCGCATCCAGATCGCCGGCATGGACACCCAGCAGTCCGACCAGATCAAGGACAAGCTGGCGACCGACTTCAAGGTCGACTCCGAGAAGATCGCCGCCGACCTCGTCGGCCCCAGCTGGGGCGAGCAGATCGCCAACAAGGCCTGGCAGGGCCTCGCGATCTTCATGGTCCTCGTCGTGATCTACCTGGCGATCGCCTTCGAGTGGCGCATGGCCGTCGCGGCGCTCGTCGCGCTGATCCACGACATCACGATCACCGTCGGCATCTACGCCCTGGTCGGCTTCGAGGTCACGCCCGGCACGATCATCGGTCTGCTGACGATCCTCGGTTACTCGCTGTACGACACGGTCGTCGTCTTCGACTCGCTCAAGGAGCAGACGAAGGACATCACCAAGCAGACCCGGTTCACCTACAGCGACATCGCCAACCACTCGATCAACGGCACGCTGGTCCGCTCGGTCAACACCACCGTCGTCGCCCTCCTCCCGGTCGCCGGCCTGCTGTTCATCGGCGGCGGCTTCCTCGGTGCGGGCACCCTCAACGACATCTCCCTGTCGCTGTTCGTCGGCCTCGCCGCCGGCGCCTACTCGTCGATCTTCATCGCCACCCCGCTGGTCGCCGACCTCAAGGAGCGCGAGCCGCAGATCAAGGCCCTCAGGAAGCGCGTCCTCGCCAAGCGCGCCGAGGCGGGCCCGGAAGAGTCCCAGACCGAAGCGGAGGGCTACGACGCCGACGGCCCCGAGGACGAGGCCGCAGCCGCCGTCGTAGGCCCCCGCAACCAGCCCGCGTCCCGTACCCGTGGCCGCGGCCGTCCCTCGGGGAAGCGCCGATGACCGAGCTGAAAGAGCTGCTGCTCAGCCGTATCCGCGATGTCGCGGACTACCCGGAGCCCGGGGTGATGTTCAAGGACATCACGCCGCTGCTCGCCGACCCGGCCGCCTTCACGGCGCTCACCGACGCGTTCGCGGAGATCGCGGTGCGCACCGGCGCCACGAAGGTCGTCGGCCTGGAGGCGAGGGGCTTCATCCTCGGCGCCCCCGTCGCCGTCCGCGCGGGGATCGGCTTCATCCCGGTCCGCAAGGCCGGCAAGCTCCCCGGCGCGACCCTCGCCCAGTCCTACGACCTGGAGTACGGCTCGGCCAAGATCGAGATCCACGCCGAGGACCTGGCGCCCGAGGACCGGGTGCTCGTCGTGGACGACGTCCTCGCCACCGGCGGTACCGCCGAGGCGTCGATCCAGCTGATCCACCGCGCGGGCGCCGAGGTCTCCGGCGTCGCCGTCCTGATGGAGCTGGGCTTCCTGAACGGCCGCCCCCGCCTGGAGGCCGCCCTGCGCGGCGCCCCGGTCGAGGCGCTGCTGACGGTCTGAACACCGCCGTAGAGCGAGAGGCGGGGCCGGAGAGAGCCGGGCCCGCCTCTCCCCTTTCCCCGGGCTGATCCCTAAAAGTCCCCTAAAGGGAATCCCGTGGTCACCCCATACGTTTCTCCCGTGTACGGCCCTCACAGCCGACTGAAGGCGATGCCGGAGCCCGGGATCGCTACGATGGGTCTTCCGGAGCCTGACCGGGGACCCGGATCGCGCACGAGGAGTCCTCTTGCCAGACGAGGCCCAGCACCTGACCGCCGCCAAGCCCGAGTCCGCCTCGGCGCCCGCGGCGCAAGCGCCCGCGCCGAACGGCACCCGGGTCGAGCATGACCGCACCGCCCCCGCCGACCGGCCCGCCATCGAGCCGGCGCGCCCCAAGCCGGCCCTGCCCGAGCGCTCCTCGGCGGCCCCCGCCGTACGCCCCGCCGCGGGCTCCCCGGCCCGTACGGGCGGCTCCTCCAACCGCGTCCGCGCCCGCCTCGCCCGCCTCGGCGTCCAGCGCGCGAACCCCTACAACCCGGTCCTGGAGCCGCTGCTGCGGATAGTGCGCAGCAACGACCCGAAGACCGAGACGGCGACCCTGCGCCAGATCGAGCGCGCCTACCAGGTCGCCGAGCGCTGGCACCGCGGCCAGAAGCGCAAGAGCGGCGACCCGTACATCACCCACCCCCTCGCGGTCACGACGATCCTCGCCGAGCTGGGCATGGACCCGGCCACGCTGATGGCGGGCCTGCTGCACGACACGGTCGAGGACACCGAGTACGGCCTCGACGACCTGCGCCGCGACTTCGGCGACGTCGTCGCCCTCCTCGTCGACGGCGTCACCAAGCTCGACAAGGTCAAGTTCGGCGAGGCCGCGCAGGCCGAGACCGTCCGCAAGATGGTCGTCGCCATGGCCAAGGACCCGCGCGTCCTGGTCATCAAGCTCGCCGACCGCCTGCACAACATGCGCACCATGCGCTATCTCAAGCGCGAGAAGCAGGAGAAGAAGGCGCGCGAGACCCTCGAGATCTATGCGCCGCTCGCCCACCGCCTGGGCATGAACACCATCAAGTGGGAACTGGAGGACCTCGCGTTCGCGATCCTCTACCCCAAGATGTACGACGAGATCGTCCGCCTGGTCGCCGAACGCGCCCCCAAGCGCGACGAATACCTGGCGATAGTGACCGACGAGGTCCAGTCCGACCTGCGCGCCGCCCGCATCAAGGCGACCGTCACGGGCCGCCCCAAGCACTACTACTCCGTCTACCAGAAGATGATCGTACGAGGCCGCGACTTCGCGGAGATCTACGACCTGGTGGGCATCCGCGTCCTCGTCGACACCGTCCGCGACTGCTACGCCGCCCTGGGCACCGTCCACGCGCGCTGGAACCCCGTTCCCGGCCGCTTCAAGGACTACATCGCGATGCCCAAGTTCAACATGTACCAGTCGCTGCACACGACGGTCATCGGACCCAACGGCAAGCCCGTCGAACTCCAGATCCGCACCTTCGACATGCACCGCCGCGCCGAGTACGGCATCGCCGCGCACTGGAAGTACAAGCAGGAAGCCGTCGCCGGCGCCTCCAAGGTCCGCACCGACGCCCCCAAGGCCGGCAAGGGCAAGGACGACCACCTCAACGACATGGCGTGGCTGCGCCAGCTCCTGGACTGGCAGAAGGAGACCGAGGACCCCAGCGAGTTCCTGGAGTCCCTGCGCTTCGACCTCTCCCGCAACGAGGTCTTCGTCTTCACCCCCAAGGGCGACGTCATCGCGCTCCCGGCCGGCGCCACCCCGGTCGACTTCGCGTACGCCGTGCACACCGAGGTCGGCCACCGCACCATAGGGGCCCGGGTCAACGGGCGCCTCGTACCGCTCGAATCGACCCTCGACAACGGCGATCTCGTCGAGGTCTTCACCTCCAAGGCGACCGGCGCCGGGCCCTCGCGGGACTGGCTCGGGTTCGTCAAGTCGCCGCGCGCCCGCAACAAGATCCGCGCCTGGTTCTCCAAGGAGCGCCGCGACGAGGCGATCGAGCAGGGCAAGGACGCCATCGCCCGCGCGATGCGCAAGCAGAACCTGCCGATCCAGCGCATCCTCACCGGCGACTCCCTGGTCACCCTCGCGCACGAGATGCGCTACCCCGACATCTCCTCCCTGTACGCGGCGATCGGCGAGGGCCATGTCGCCGCCCCCGGCGTCGTGCAGAAACTCGTCCAGGCGCTCGGCGGCGAGGAGGCGGCCACCGAGGAGATCGACGAGGCCGTACCGCCGTCCCGTACCCGCGGGCGCAAGCGGCGCAGCAACAACGACCCCGGGGTGGTCGTCAAGGGCGTCGACGACGTGTGGGTCAAGCTCGCCCGCTGCTGCACGCCCGTACCCGGCGACCCGGTCATCGGATTCGTCACCCGGGGTAGTGGCGTATCGGTTCACCGCAGCGACTGCGTCAACGTGGAGTCACTCTCCCGCGAACCCGAGCGCATCCTCGACGTCGAGTGGGCGCCGACCCAGTCCTCGGTCTTCCTGGTCGCCATCCAGGTCGAGGCCCTCGACCGCTCCCGGCTCCTCTCGGACGTCACCCGCGTCCTGTCCGACCAGCACGTCAACATCCTCTCGGCGGCCGTCCAGACCTCCCGCGACCGCGTCGCCACCTCCCGCTTCACCTTCGAGATGGGCGACCCGAAACACCTGGGCCACGTGTTGAAGGCGGTACGGGGCGTGGAGGGCGTGTACGATGTGTACCGGGTGACGTCGGCCAGGCGCCCGTAGCGCACGGAAAAGGGGCCGGGCAGCTAGCCCGGCCCCTTCTTCTCTGTACGGCTCTGTACGGCTGGTCAGCCGCCGAACTCCTGGAGCCCCTTGAGGGCCTGGTCCAAGAGGGCCTGGCGGCCTTCGAGTTCACGCTCCAGCTTGTCCGCGCGGGAGGCGTTGCCCTGGGCGCGGGCCGTCTCGATCTGCCCCTTCAGCTTGTCGACGGCCGCCTGGAGCTGGCCCGTCAGACCGGCCGCGCGGGCACGGGCCTCAGGGTTGGTGCGCCGCCACTCCGTCTCCTCGGCGTCCTGGAGCGCGCGCTCCACGGCGTGCATCCGGCCCTCGACCTTCGGGCGGGCGTCGCGCGGGACGTGACCGATGGCCTCCCAGCGCTCGTTGAGCGAGCGGAAGGCCGCGCGGGCGCCCTTCAGATCACCGATCGGCAGGAGCTTCTCGGCCTCCTCGGCCAGCTCCTCCTTCAGCTTGAGGTTCTCCGTCTGCTCCGCGTCCCGCTCGGCGAAGACGCCGCCGCGGGCGGCGAAGAAGACGTCCTGGGCGCCGCGGAAGCGGTTCCACAGATCGTCCTCGTGCTCGCGCTGGGCGCGGCCGGCCGCCTTCCAGTCGCTCATCAGCTCGCGGTAGCGGGCCGCCGTCGGACCCCAGTCCGTGGACGCCGACAGCGACTCGGCCTCCGCGACCAGCCGCTCCTTGAGCCGGCGGGCGTCCTCGCGCTGCGCGTCGAGCTGCGCGAAGTGGGCCTTGCGGCGCTTGGAGAACGCGGAGCGGGCGTGGGAGAAGCGGTGCCACAGCTCGTCGTCCGACTTGCGGTCGAGCCGGGGCAGGCCCTTCCACGTGTCCACCAGCGCCCGCAGCCGCTCGCCGGCCGCCCGCCACTGGTCGGACTGGGCCAGCTGCTCGGCCTCGGTGACCAGGTCCTCCTTGGCCTTGCGGGCCTCCTCGGACTGCTTGGCCCGCTGCGCCTTGCGCTCCTCGCGGCGCGACTCGACGTTCGCGACCAGCTGGTCGAGACGGGTCCGCAGCGCGGCCAGGTCACCGACCGCGTGATGCGCGTCGATCTGCTCGCGCAGATGGTCGATGGCGACCTGGGCGTCCTTCGTGGACAGGTCGGTCGTCCGCACCCGCTTCTCAAGGAGGCCGATCTCGACAACCAGGCCCTCGTACTTGCGCTCGAAATAGGCCAGGGCCTCTTCGGGAGAGCCGGCCTGCCAGGAACCGACGACCTGCTCGCCCTCGGCCGTACGCACGTACACGGTCCCCGTCTCGTCGACGCGGCCCCACGGGTCGCTGCTCACAGCGCCTCCTCCACATGATGCCTGCGCGGGGCGCTCTCGCCTCGGGGCATCGTCCACAGTTTCGTCACGGCCAACATAGCGAGCCGTTCCCTTGCCTGTCCGCATCCAGCGCGGGCGAAATTCCGCAGCTGGACGTCAGGATTTCGCGACAGTGGCCTTGTCGATCACCACGGTCGCGACCGGGGCGCCGTCGCTCCCGCCCCCGGTCACCCCGGCGGCGGCGATCTTCTTCAGCACCTTCATGCCCTCGGCGGACACCGTACCGAACGGGGTGTAGCTGGGCGGCAGCTGACTGTCCTCGTAGACCAGGAAGAACTGGCTGCCGCCGGTGTGCGCCTGGCCGGTGTTGGCCATCGCGACCGTGCCCGCCGGGTACACGTTGTTCTTCAGCGAGGCGTCCTTCAGGTTCTCGTCCGGGATCGTGTAGCCGGGGCCGCCGGAGCCGGAGCCCGTCGGGTCGCCGCACTGGAGGACGTAGATGCCGCTGGTGGTGAGGCGGTGGCACTTCGTGTGGTCGAAGTAGCCCTTGCCGGCGAGGAAGTCGAAGGAGTTGACCGTGTGCGGGGCCGCCGACGCCTTCAGGGCGATGTCGACCGCGCCGCACGTCGTGTCCAGCGTCATCGTGTACTTGGCCGACTTGTCGATGCCGACGGCCGGCTCCGTCTTCCACGTCTCGGTCTTCACCGAGCCCGCCGCGGCCTTCTCGCACGGGTCCTTCGCGGCGGCGGCCGGCGTCGGGGTGGCCGCCGCGGCGGCGTCGTCCGACTTCTTGCCGTCGTCCTTCAGCACACCGGTCGTGTAGAGCGCGACACTGCCGATGACGATCACGCCGAGGACCGACGCGATCACCGAGTTGCGCACGCGCGCCTTGCGGCGGGCCGACGTACGCCGCTGCTGCTGCCGCAAGAACTTCTCCCGGGCGAGCTGACGCTTGCGCTGTTCCTGGGTGACCACCGGTTCTTCTCCTCATGCGTCTCGTGCTGACCGACCGCGTGTGTGTGCCCCGTACCGTATATGGGTTCGCTGAGGAAACGGCAGCGCCGGTAGGCTCTGACGCGGGTTGTGCCGCGCACAAGCCGCCCGTATCGATACAAACGAAGGACGATCGTGCTCATTGCCGGGTTCCCCGCCGGGGCCTGGGGGACGAACTGTTATCTCGTCGCCCCCGCCGCCGGAGAGGAGTGCGTGATCATCGACCCGGGCCACGAAGCGGCCCCCGGAGTCGAGGAAGCGATCCGCAAGCATCGCCTCAAGCCCGTCGCCGTCGTCCTCACCCATGGCCATCTCGACCATGTCGCCTCGGTCGTCCCGGTGTGCGGCGCGCACGACGTGCCCGCCTGGATCCACCCCGAGGACCGCTACATGCTGGCCGACCCCGAGAAGGGGCTCGGCAGGGCCATCGGGATGCCGCTGATGGGCGAGCTGACGATCGGCGAGCCGGACGACGTCCGGGTCCTCACCGACGGCTCCCGCCTGGACCTGGCCGGTCTGGAACTCACCGTCGCGCACGCGCCGGGGCATACCAGGGGGTCGGTGACGTTCCGGCTCCCCGAGAGCACCGACATCCCGCCGGTGTTCTTCTCCGGGGACCTGCTCTTCGCCGGCTCCGTCGGACGCACCGACCTGCCGGGCGGCTCGGCGGCCGACCTGCTCGCCTCGCTGAAGCGGGTCTGCCTGCCGCTCGACGACTCCACCGTGGTCCTGTCCGGACACGGCCCCCAGACCACCATCGGCCACGAGCGCGCCGCCAACCCGTTTCTGCGGCAGGCGGCCGAGGCCGGCCTGGGAGCGCCCGACGCTCCCCGACGAGGAATGTGACTGCTTTCCGTGAGCACCTTCAAAGCCCCCAAGGGCACGTACGACCTTCTCCCGCCCGACTCCGCGAAGTACCTCGCGGTCCGCGAGGCGATCGCCGCGCCCCTGCGCGACTCCGGCTACGGCTATGTCGAGACCCCCGGTTTCGAGAACGTCGAACTCTTCGCGCGCGGCGTCGGTGAGTCCACCGACATCGTCACCAAGGAGATGTACGCCTTCGAGACCAAGGGCGGCGACAAGCTCGCCCTGCGCCCCGAAGGCACCGCCTCCGTCCTGCGCGCCGCCCTGGAGGCCAACCTCCACAAGGCCGGCAACCTCCCCGTGAAGCTCTGGTACTCCGGCTCGTACTACCGCTACGAGCGCCCCCAGAAGGGCCGTTACCGCCACTTCTCCCAGGTCGGCGCGGAGGCGATCGGCGCGGAGGACCCGGCCCTCGACGCCGAGCTGATCATCCTCGCCGACCAGGCGTACCGCTCGCTGGGCCTGCGGAATTTCCGGATCCTGCTGAACTCCCTGGGCGACAAGGAGTGCCGCCCGGTGTACCGCGAGGCGCTCCAGTCCTTCCTGCGGGGCCTGGACCTCGACGAGGAGACGATGCGCCGCGCGGACATCAACCCGCTGCGCGTCCTGGACGACAAGCGCGCGGACGTCCAGAGCCGGCTGACGGGCGCGCCCCTGCTGCGGGACTACCTCTGCGACGCCTGCAAGGCGTACCACGAGGAGGTCCGCGAGCTGATCACCGCGGCCGGGGTCGCCTTCGAGGACGATCCCAAGCTGGTCCGCGGCCTCGACTACTACACCCGCACCACCTTCGAGTTCGTCCACGACGGCCTCGGCTCGCAGTCCGCGGTCGGCGGCGGCGGCCGGTACGACGGCCTCTCCGAGATGATCGGCGGCCCCGCGCTCCCGTCCGTCGGCTGGGCGCTGGGCGTCGACCGCACGGTCCTGGCGCTGGAGGCGGAGGGCGTCGGACTGGCCCTCCCGCCTGCGACGTCGGTCTTTGCCGTGCCGCTCGGCGAGGAGGCGCGCAAGGTCCTGTTCGCGAAGGTCACGGAGCTGCGCAAGGCGGGCGTGGCGACGGACTTCTCGTACGGCGCGAAGGGCCTCAAGGGCGCGATGAAGAACGCCAACCGCTCGGGCGCCCGCTTCACCCTGGTCGCCGGCGAGCGGGACCTCGCGGAGGGCGTGGTCCAGCTGAAGGACATGGAGACGGGGGAGCAGACGGCGGTCGCGGTGGAGGAGATCGTGGGCGAACTGAAGCAGCGCCTGGGCTAGCCCCGATTCCCCTTGCCGACCGGAACGGCCCCTCCCAGAGGGGCCGTTCCGTCATCCGTCGCGCCGGTTCTTCCACCGGAACGTCAGCAGGCACAGCACCAGCCCTCCGACGCACCACGCCCCGAGCACCAGCGCGATCCGCCCGAACTCCCAGTCACCGGCCTGCTCCAGCACCCGCGCCGAGTCCGGCAGGAACACCCCGCGCAGCCCCTGGCACATCCACTTCAGGGGGAGGTGGCACTGCGCCCCGACTTCGGGACCGAGCTGATCGCGATGCCGAGCAGGGCGCACGCCGTCAGACCGAGCACGAAGATCCACGCGAAGTCGCCCCACTTCGCCGCCGACGAGGGCAGGCCGACGCCGTAGACGCCCGTACCGACCAGCAGCAGCACGGCCGTCTCCAGCGTGCCCGTCACCAGGACCAGCCAGATCTTGCCCAGGAAGTAGGCGGCCGGCGGCATCGGGGTGCCGCGCAGCCGGCGCAGCACCTTCTCGTCGCGCTCGATGGCGATGGAGATGCCGAGCGACTGGAAGCTGGTCGACATGATGCCGGCGGCCATCATCGCGGGCACGTAGAGCTGGGAGGCGGTGACGCCGGCGCCGTTGACGGTGTCCTTGAAGATCGACGCGAACAGGAAGAGGAAGACCACCGGAAAGGCGAAGGTGAACACCACCTGCTCGCGCTGGCGGAAGAACTGCTTCAGTTCGAGGGCGCCCCGGCCGAGGCCCAGCGACCACGCCGAGGGCAGCACGCCCGCCCCGGTCCGGCGTGACTGGGTGAGGGTCATCGCGCCGCCTCCTGCCCGGTCAGCCGCAGATACACGTCCTCCAGCGTCGGCCGGGTGACGGTGAGCCCGGGGACCTCGCCGTCGAAGCGGCGGGCGAGCTCGGCCACCACGCGCGTGGGGGTGTCGGTGACCTCCGCGCGCGGGGCGCCGTCCGGACCGGTCCAGGCGACGGTCGCGCCGGAGCCGTACCGCTCGCGCAGCGCGGCCGGTTCGCCCTCGGCGACGACGCGGCCCTGGGCGACGACCGCCAGCCGGTCCGCCAGGTTCTCCGCCTCCTCCAGGTAGTGCGTGGTCAGCAGGATCGTCGTGCCGCCGTCGGCGAGCGTCCGGATCAGCTCCCAGAACCGCCGCCTGGCCCCCGGGTCGAAACCGGTCGTCGGCTCGTCCAGGAGCAGCAGCTCAGGGCCGCCGATCACCCCCAGCGCCACGTCGAGCCGCCGCCGCTGCCCGCCCGAGAGCCCCTTGAGCCGGCTGTCCGCCTTGCCCGCGAGCCCGACCAGATCGATGACCTCCTCGGGGTCGCGCGGACGCGGGTAGTAGCGCGCGAAGTGCCGTACGGTCTCACGGACCGTCAACTCGGCGGGCGCCGATTCGTCCTGCCAGACGATTCCGATGCGCGAGCGCCACGCGCGCCCCCCTGACGCCGGGTCCGCGCCCAGCACCCGTACCTCACCCCCGTCGCGGTCCCGCATCCCCTGGAGGATCTCGACCGTCGTGCTCTTGCCGGCCCCGTTCGGGCCGAGGAGACCGAAGACCTCGCCCGGGCGGATACCCAGGTCGAGGCCGTCCACCGCGGTCACGTCGCCGTACTGCTTGCGCAGCCCCCGTACGTCCACCGCGAATCCGTCCGCGTGTGTTGTCATACCGGCGAGTCTCACCCGGAACCCCGCCCACCGGGGCTACCGATCGGCTGTCCTTATGCCCACCGAACGGTGGACGGCGGGGGGCGTGCGGCACAATGGCGCTGCCCTAAGAACGTCCACCTACCAAGTGACGGATCGGCGTGATGAGCAAGACGACAGTCAAAGCGGTCGCCACGGACCCCGAGCCGGAGCGCGCCAACGCCGACGCGCCCCGCGCGGTCGGTGCGAGCCTCGCTTTTTCTCTGATGCTGATGATCACGGGCGCGGCCGGTCTGCTCGCCGCCTGGGTCATCACGATCGACAAGTTCAAGATCCTCCAGGCCAAGGCCGACGGCAAGACCTTCACCCCGAGTTGCAGCCTCAACCCGGTCGTCTCCTGCGGCAGCGTCATGGAGTCCAAGCAGGCCGCCGCCTTCGGGTTCCCCAACCCCATGCTCGGCCTGGTCTGCTACGGCATCGTCATCTGCGTCGGCGTGAGCCTGCTGACCCGCGCCCGCTTCCCCCGCTGGTACTGGCTGACCTT
The DNA here is from genome assembly GCF_055597585.1 of Streptomyces sp. AMJ-169. Classification (NCBI taxonomy): domain Bacteria; kingdom Bacillati; phylum Actinomycetota; class Actinomycetes; order Kitasatosporales; family Streptomycetaceae; genus Streptomyces; species Streptomyces sp. AMJ-169. The sequence continues at coordinate 125,273 of NZ_JBVLTJ010000013.1, read as the reverse complement.
CAACTTCGGCACCCTCTTCGGGGTCGGGTTCTGCACCTGGCTGCAATTCCAGTCGCTGTACCGCATCAACGCGCTGTGCCTGTGGTGCTCCCTGGCGTGGGTCGCGACGATCATCATGTTCTGGTACCTGACCTCCTTCAACGTCCGCAACGGGTTCCTGCCCGCGCCCGGCTGGCTGAAGAGCTTCTTCGGCGAGTTCACGTGGGTGCTGCCGGCGCTGCACATCGGGATCATCGGGATGCTGATCCTGACCCGCTGGTGGGACTTCTGGACCAGCTGACCGGGTTCTCGTACCGCCCGTACGGAGGCCGGACGGCATTGTCAGTGCCGTCCTTTAGGGTTTCCGTGTGGAGCCCGATCTGTTCACCGCCGCAGCCGAAGACCGCCAGGAGAAGGACCCCGCGGGGAGCCCCCTGGCGGTCCGGATGCGCCCGCGCACGCTCGACGAAGTCATGGGCCAGCAGCATCTGCTGAAGCCCGGCTCCCCCCTGCGCAGGCTGGTCGGCGAAGGCTCCGGCGGCCCGGCCGGCGCCTCCTCGGTGATCCTCTGGGGCCCGCCCGGCACAGGCAAGACGACCCTCGCGTACGTCGTCTCCAAGGCCACCGACAAGCGGTTCGTGGAACTCTCCGCGATCACCGCAGGGGTCAAGGAGGTCCGCGCGGTCATCGACGGCGCCCGCCGCGCGAGCGGCGGCTACGGCAAGGAGACCGTCCTCTTCCTGGACGAGATCCACCGCTTCAGCAAGGCCCAGCAGGACTCCCTCCTCCCGGCCGTCGAGAACCGCTGGGTCACCCTGATCGCGGCGACCACCGAGAACCCGTACTTCTCGATCATCTCCCCCCTCCTGTCCCGCTCCCTCCTGCTCACCCTCGAACCCCTCACCGACGACGACCTGCGCGGCCTCCTCAGAAGAGCCGTCGCCGCCGACCGGGGCCTCAAGGGCGCCGTGACCCTCCCCGAGGACACCGAGGACCACCTCCTGCGCATCGCCGGCGGCGACGCCCGCCGCGCCCTCACCGCCCTGGAAGCCGCAGCAGGCGCCGCCCTCGACCAGGACGAGCCGGAGATCAGCCTCCAGACCCTGGAACAGACCGTCGACCGCGCGGCCGTCACGTACGACCGCGACGGCGACCAGCACTACGACGTCGCCAGCGCCCTCATCAAGTCCATCCGCGGCTCCGACGTCGACGCCGCCCTGCACTACCTGGCCCGCATGATCGAGGCCGGCGAGGACCCCCGCTTCATCGCCCGCCGCCTGATGATCTCCGCCAGCGAGGACATCGGCCTCGCCGACCCCAACGCCCTCCCCATAGCCGTCGCCGCCGCCCAGGCCGTCGCGATGATCGGCTTCCCCGAGGCCGCCCTCACCCTGAGCCACGCCACGATCGCCCTCGCCCTGGCCCCCAAGTCCAACGCCGCCACGACCGCGATCGGCGCCGCCCTGGACGACGTACGCAAAGGCCTGGCCGGCCCGGTCCCCATGCATCTGCGCGACGGGCACTACAAGGGCGCCGCCAAGCTGGGGCACGCGCAGGGGTACGTCTACCCGCACGATCTGCCCGAGGGCATCGCCGAGCAGCAGTACGCGCCGGACCAGATCAAGGACCGCGCGTACTACACCCCGACCCGGCACGGCGCGGAGGCGCGGTACGCGGACGCCGTCGAGTGGACCAGGAGCCACCTCGGTCGCAAGCGGTCCTGAGCGCCCTGTAGACTCGCCCGAAGTGCCATGTCCCGCGCTGTCAGAGCGGGACGCCTGGCCGGAACCCCCTCACCGGGGCTCCAGGAGCGTCGCGCACCGTCGAACGGTGTCGCGGGCAGCCCACCACCATCCGCCCCCCAGGGGGCCGGAACCGGTCGGTGGGCCACTCGCGTGCTGCACGTATGTGCCCAGACCAGGGAAGCGGCTGCCCACCCCGTACACGTACGGGAGCGGGTCTTCCCGGCTGCGGATTGCGACCTCTTCACCACGCTGACGAGCCGGATCAAGACATAAGGAAAGAAAAAGTGGCGAACCAGTCCCGCCCCAAGGTCAAGAAGTCGCGTGCCCTCGGCATCGCGCTGACCCCGAAGGCCGTCAAGTACTTCGAGGCCCGCCCCTACCCGCCGGGCGAGCACGGCCGTGGCCGCAAGCAGAACTCGGACTACAAGGTCCGTCTGCTGGAGAAGCAGCGTCTGCGCGCGCAGTACGACGTCTCCGAGCGCCAGCTGGTCCGCGCCTACGAGCGTGCCTCCAAGGTGCAGGGCAAGACCGGTGAGGCCCTGATCATCGAGCTGGAGCGTCGCCTCGACGCCCTGGTCCTGCGTTCGGGCATCGCCCGCACCATCTACCAGGCCCGCCAGATGGTCGTCCACGGCCACATCGAGGTCAACGGCCAGAAGGTCGACAAGCCCTCCTTCCGCGTCCGCCCCGACGACGTCGTCCAGGTGCGCGAGCGCTCCAAGGAGAAGACCCTCTTCACCATCTCCCGTGAGGGCGGCTTCGCCCCCGAGGGCGAGACCCCGCGCTACCTCCAGGTGAACCTCAAGGCCCTGGCGTTCCGCCTGGACCGCGAGCCCAACCGCAAGGAAGTTCCGGTCATCTGCGACGAGCAGCTGGTCGTCGAGTACTACGCCCGCTGATCTTCCGGCGGTGAGGCCCGTCGTCCCCTTGGGGGCGGCGGGCTTTCGCGTGCCCATAATGCGGTGCGAGCCGCTGTGCCGGGCGCGATAAGCTCGGCTTCCTGAGTTTGCGAACTGGCCGGCCTTTGAGGGAGTAGGTGCGCGGGGATGTCCGGAGGCGAGGTAGCCGGAATCATCGTGGCCGTCTTCTGGGCGATCCTGGTCTCCTTCCTCGCCGTCGCGCTGGTGAGGCTGGCCCAGACGCTCAGGGCGACCACCAAGCTGGTGGCGGACGTGACCGACCAGGCCGTACCGCTGCTCGCCGACGCCTCCACGGCCGTGCGCTCGGCGCAGACGCAGATCGACCGGGTGGACGCGATCGCGTCGGACGTCCAGGAGGTCACGTCGAACGCGTCCGCGCTGTCGACGACCGTGGCGTCGACGTTCGGCGGCCCCCTGGTGAAGGTCGCCGCGTTCGGGTACGGCGTACGCCGGGCGCTGGGCGGCCGTAAAGAGGACGCGCCCGCGAAGGCGCCCCGCCGTACCGTGATCGTGGGCCGGACCGTCGCCCGGGCCCGTGGGAAGAGGAACTGAGGCTTCGAGGATGTTCCGCCGTACGTTCTGGTTCACCACAGGCGTCGCCGCCGGTGTCTGGGCCACCACCAAGGTCAACCGCAAGCTGAAGCAGCTCACCCCGGAGAGCCTCGCCGCGACCGCGGCGAACAAGGCCCTGGAGACGGGCGCCCGCATCAAGGACCGCGCGGTCGGCTTCGCGCTCGACGTCCGCGACAACATGGCCCAGCGGGAGGCCGAGCTGGAGGACGCGCTCGGCATCGAGCAGCCCCCCGGACTCCCCGCACCCCGGCGCATCGCCGCCATCGAGAACACGACGTACACCACGCATTCGTACAACCGGAATGAGGACCACTGATGGAGTCGGCTGAAATCCGCCGCCGCTGGCTGAGCTTCTTCGAGGAGCGTGGCCACAAGGTCGTGCCCTCGGCGTCGCTCATCGCGGACGACCCGACTCTGCTCCTCGTGAACGCGGGCATGGTCCCGTTCAAGCCGTATTTCCTCGGCGAGGTCACGCCGCCCGCCCCGCGCGCCACATCGGTGCAGAAGTGCGTGCGCACGCCGGACATCGAAGAGGTCGGCAAGACCACCCGGCACGGCACGTTCTTCCAGATGTGCGGCAACTTCTCCTTCGGCGACTACTTCAAGGAAGGCGCCATCAAGTACGCCTGGGAGCTGCTCACCAGCGCCCAGGACCAGGGCGGTTACGGACTCGACCCCGAGCGCCTGTGGATCACCGTCTACAAGGACGACGACGAGGCCGAGCGCATCTGGCACGACGTCGTCGGGGTGCCGAAGGAGCGCATCCAGCGCCTCGGCATGAAGGACAACTACTGGTCCATGGGCGTCCCCGGCCCCTGCGGCCCCTGCTCCGAGATCAACTACGACCGCGGCCCGGAGTTCGGCGCCGAGGGCGGCCCGGCCGTCAACGACGAGCGGTACGTGGAGATCTGGAACCTGGTCTTCATGCAGTACGAGCGGGGCGCCGGCATCGGCAAGGAGGACTTCGAGATCCTCGGCGACCTGCCGTCGAAGAACATCGACACGGGTCTGGGTCTCGAGCGGCTCGCCATGATTCTGCAAGGCGTGCAGAACATGTACGAGACGGACACCTTGCGCGTCGTCATCGACAAGGCCACCGAGCTGACCGGCGTCGGCTACGGCGACAAGCACGAGTCGGACGTCTCGCTGCGCGTGGTCGCCGACCACATGCGCACGTCGGTGATGCTCATCGGCGACGGTGTGACCCCCGGCAACGAGGGCCGCGGCTATGTCCTGCGCCGCATCATGCGCCGCGCCGTCCGCAACATGCGCATCCTCGGCGCCACCGGCCCGGTCGTGCAGGAGCTGCTGGACGTCGTGATCGGCACGATGGGCCAGCAGTACCCGGAGCTGATCACCGACCGCAAGCGCATCGAGACCGTCGCCCTCGCCGAGGAGAACGCCTTCCTCAAGGCCCTCAAGGGCGGCACGAACATCCTCGACACGGCCGTCGAGGAGACCAAGGCCGCCGGCCGGACGGTTTTGGCCGGCGACAAGGCGTTCCTGCTCCACGACACCTGGGGCTTCCCGATCGACCTCACCCTGGAGATGGCCGCCGAGCAGGGCCTGTCCGTGGACGAGGACGGCTTCCGGCGCCTGATGAAGGAGCAGCGGGAGCGCGCCAAGGCCGACGCCCAGGCCAAGAAGACCGGCCACGCCGGCGCCGGCGCCTACCGGGAGATCGCCGACCGGACCGGTGAGACCGACTTCATCGGCTACACCGACACCGAGGGCGAGACCACGATCGTCGGCATCCTCGTCGACGGCGTCTCCTCCCCGGCCGCCACCGAGGGCGACGAGGTCGAGATCGTCCTGGACCGCACCCCGTTCTACGCCGAGGGCGGCGGCCAGATCGGCGACACCGGCCGGATCCGGGTCGACTCCGGCGCCGTCATCGAGATCCGCGACTGCCAGAAGCCGGTCCCGGGCGTGTACGTCCACAAGGGCGTCGTCCAGGTCGGTGAGGTGACCGTCGGCGCCAAGGCCCAGGCCTCGATCGACACCCGCCGCCGCACGGCCATCGCCCGCGCCCACTCGGCCACCCACCTGACCCACCAGGCGCTGCGCGACGCCCTCGGCCCGACGGCCGCCCAGGCCGGCTCCGAGAACCAGCCGGGCCGCTTCCGCTTCGACTTCGGTTCGCCGTCCGCCGTGCCGACGGCCGTGATGACGGACGTCGAGCAGAAGATCAACGAGGTGCTCTCGCACGACCTCGACGTGCGCGCCGAGATCATGGGCATCGACGAGGCCAAGAAGCAGGGCGCCATCGCCGAGTTCGGCGAGAAGTACGGCGAGCGGGTGCGCGTCGTGACCATCGGCGACTTCTCCAAGGAGCTGTGCGGCGGCACGCACGTCCACAACACCTCGCAGCTCGGCCTGGTCAAGCTGCTCGGCGAGTCGTCGATCGGCTCCGGGGTGCGCCGGATCGAGGCCCTGGTGGGCGTCGACGCCTACAGCTTCCTCGCCCGGGAGCACACGGTCGTCCACCAGCTCACCGAGCTGCTGAAGGGCCGTCCCGAGGAGCTGCCGGAGAAGGTCGCCTCGATGCTCGGCAAGCTGAAGGACGCCGAGAAGGAGATCGACAAGTTCCGCGCGGAGAAGGTCCTCCAGGCCGCCGCCGGGCTCGCCGAGTCCGCCAAGGACGTCCACGGGATCGCTCTCGTGACCGGCCAGGTCCCGGACGGCACGACCCCGGACGACCTGCGCAAGCTGGTCCTCGACGTGCGGGGCCGTGTCCAGGGCGGACGGGCCGCCGTCGTCGCCCTGTTCACCGTGAACAACGGCAAACCGCTGACGGTCATCGCCACCAACGAGGCCGCCCGCGAACGCGGTCTGAAGGCCGGCGAGCTGGTGCGTACGGCCGCCAAGACGCTCGGCGGCGGTGGCGGCGGCAAGCCGGACGTCGCCCAGGGCGGCGGGCAGGACCCGGCCGCCGTCGGCGAGGCCGTGGCCGCCGTGGAGCGGCTCGTCGCGGAGTCGGCCAAGTAATGCGCAGAGGACGTCGCCTCGCGATCGACGTCGGGGACGCCCGGATCGGGGTCGCCTCGTGCGACCCCGACGGGATCCTCGCCACTCCGGTGGAGACGGTGCCGGGGCGGGACGTGCCCGCGGCGCGGCGGCGGCTCAAGCAGCTCGTCGAGGAGTACGAGCCGATCGAGATCGTCGTCGGGCTGCCCCGTTCGCTGAAGGGCGGCGAGGGGCCCGCCGCGGTCAAGGTGCGGGCCTTCGCGGGGGAGTTGGCCAAGGCGGTCGACCCGGTTCCGGTACGGCTCGTCGACGAGCGCATGACGACGGTGACAGCGAGTCAGGGACTGCGCGCATCGGGCGTGAAGTCGAAGAAAGGGCGTTCGGTGATCGACCAGGCGGCCGCTGTGATCATCCTTCAGCAGGCGCTGGAATCCGAACGGGTGTCAGGTCACGCACCCGGAGAGGGCGTCTAAGTGGTCATCTGATCGCGATACGGTAACGTTCCGCGCGATGCGGAGGTGTTCGAACAGCCTCCGCACAGCAAGAGGCGGAACGGAAGCCGGTTCCAGCAGCCGCGACCGCCGCCTCGCGGCTCTAGGGGATCGATGACTGAATATGGCCGGGGCCCAGGCTCCGAACCGTGGCATCCCGGGGACCCGTTGTACGGGGACGCCGGATGGGAGGGCGGCCAGCCCCACGCGGGCCATCAGGCTGCCTACGGCGGCCAGCAGCAGCAGTACCCGCAGCAGCCGCAGCAGCAGTACGGCGAGTGGAGCAACGGCGGCCCCGAGGCGTACTGCCAGGTGCCCGCATACCCCCAGCAGCCGCAGTACGACCAGTACGGTCAGCAGATCTACCCGCAGTACGACCAGCAGCAGTACGCCCACCAGGGCTCCCCCCAGGCCTATCATCAGGGCGCCTGGGACGGCTCCGGCAGCCACGCGCAGGTCCCCTACGCGGCCGACCCGGGCGACCCCTACGGGCAGCAGGCCGCGGCGTACGGCGCCGAACAGCCCGACTTCTACGGCACCCCCGACGCGTACCCGCCCCCGGAGCCCCCTGGCCGGCGCCGGGCGGAGCCTGTGCAGCAGGCCGGAGCGGAGACCGGGGCCGCGGGGGACTGGAACCCCGGGCCGGAGTTCCCTGAAGAAGCGGCCGCAGCCGGCTCCGGGCTCCTCGACACCGACCCCTCCGGCACCGCCCCTGACCCCGCCCCCGAAGAGCGCGGCGGCCGGCGCGGCGGCAAGAACGGCAAGTCGGAGAAGGACAAAGGGCGCAAACGCCGCAACGGCGCCGCCTGCCTCGTCGTCGTCCTCGTCTTCGGCGGCGGTGTCGTCGGCGTCGGCTACTTCGGGATGCAGTTCTACAAGAACCGTTACGGCACCGCCCCCGACTACGCGGGCGACGGCACCAGTGAGACCGTCAGCGTCGAGGTGCCCAAGGGTGCGGGTGGCGCCGACATCGGGCGGCGGATGAAGTCGGCCGGGGTGGTCAAGAGCGTCGACGCCTTCGTCTCCGCGTTCACCCAGAACTCCCGCTCGAAATCCATCCAGGCCGGCGCCTACATCATGCGCAAGGAAATGTCGGCGGTGGCCGCCGTCAACATGATGCTGGACCCGAAGAGCCAGGCCAATGTCATGGTGACGCCCGGCCAGCGCAATATCAAGGTCTACGAGCTCATCGACGCCAAACTCGGCCTCTCCGCGGGCGCCACCCGCAGCGCCGCCGAGAAACAGTACAAAACCCTCGGACTGCCCAGCTGGGCGAACAACAATTCCAAGATCAAGGACCCGCTCGAAGGATTCCTGTACCCGGGCACCTATCCCGCGGCCAAGGGGATGAAGCCCGAGGCGGTCCTCAAGGAAATGGTCACGCAGGCCAGCGCCGCCTACAACAGGCTCGGTCTCGAAGCCAAGGCCAAGGCGCTCGATCTGGCCGACCCGCTCCAGGTCATCACGGTCGCGAGCCTCGTCCAGGCCGAGGGCAAGACCGACGACGACTTCCGCAAAATGGCCGAGGTCGTCTACAACCGGCTCAAGCCGACCAATACCGAGACCAACCAGAAACTCCAGTTCGACTCGACCTTCAATTACCTCAAGAACGAGTCGACCGTGCACATCAGCGAACGCGAGATCAACTCCAACCCGGACCCGTACAACACGTACACACAAAGGGGCCTCCCGCCCGGCCCGATCGGTAACCCGGGGCCGCAGGCGCTCGCCGCCACGCTGAATCCGACGAGCGACGGCTGGATGTACTTCGTCGCCACCGACGGAAAGAACAACACGGAATTCGCGAAGACCTACGCGGAATTCCAGGGTCTGAAGGACAAGTTCAACCAGAGCAGCGGTAACTGATGAACGACAACGCGCACAGAGCGGCCGTCCTCGGCAGCCCCATCGAGCACTCCCTCTCCCCGGTCCTGCACCGCGCGGCCTACGAGGCGCTGGGCCTCGACGGCTGGTCGTACGACCGGTTCGAGATCGACGAGGCCGCCCTGCCCGGCTTCGTCGTGGGGCTCGACGGCAGCTGGGCCGGGCTCTCGCTGACCATGCCGCTGAAGCGCGCGGTGATCCCGCTGCTCGACGAGGTCAGCGAGACCGCCGCCGCCGTGGAGGCCGTCAACACGCTCCTCCTCACCGCCGACGGCCGCAGAGTCGGCGAGAACACCGACATCCCCGGCATCGTCGCCGCCCTGCGCGAACGCGGCGTCGAACAGGTCGAGTCGGCCGCGATCCTCGGCGCCGGCGCCACCGCCTCCTCCGCCCTCGCCGCCCTCGCCCGCGTGTGCACCGGCGAAGTCGTCGCCTACGTCCGCAGCGCGGCCCGCGCCGCCGAGATGCGCCGCTGGGGCGAACGGCTGGACGTCGACGTCCGCACCGCCGACTGGTCCGAAGCCGCCGAGGGCCTGCGCGCCCCGCTGGTCATCGCGACCACCCCGGCCGGTACGACGGACGCCCTCGCCAAGGACGTACCCGAACGCCCCGCGACCCTCTTCGACGTGCTCTACGACCCCTGGCCCACCGAACTCGCCGCCCGCTGGTCGATGTACGGCGGCGCGGTCGTCAGCGGCCTCGACCTGCTCGTCCACCAGGCCGTCCTCCAGGTCGAGCGGATGACGGGGCGCGTGCCCGCGCCGGTCGAGGCGATGCGCAAGGCGGGGGAGCACGCGCTGGCGCAGCGCCGGTAGCGACTTGAAAGACTCTCCCCGGAATTTCCCGCTCTCCCCTCCGCGCGCACTACCGTGGCCGCGGGGCGTCCGCCTGCTGGAACTCTGGGCGGGTTCGCCCCACGGACGTGGGAGGATCGGAGGCGGCGGACCTGGGTCGCGCATCCGGCCCCGCCCGTGCCGTACGCGAGGACGCGCGTAGGCGGAGCAGTACCAGGCGCGAGCATCTAGGAGCATCGTTGAGCAGGCTGCGTTGGCTGACCGCGGGGGAGTCCCACGGTCCCGCTCTTGTCGCCACGCTGGAGGGGCTTCCCGCCGGCGTGCCCGTGACCACCGGTCTGGTGGCGGATCACCTGGCGCGGCGGCGGCTCGGCTATGGCCGGGGTGCGCGGATGAAGTTCGAGCGGGACGAGGTGACGTTCCTGGGCGGGGTCCGGCACGGGCTCAGCCTCGGTTCGCCGGTCGCGGTGATGGTGGGCAACACCGAGTGGCCGAAGTGGGAGCAGATCATGTCGGCCGACCCGGTCGACCCGGAGATCCTGGCCGGTCTGGCGCGCAACGCCCCGCTGACCCGCCCGCGTCCCGGGCACGCGGATCTCGCGGGCATGCAGAAGTACGGTTTCGACGAGGCGCGTCCGGTGCTGGAGCGGGCTTCGGCGCGGGAGACGGCGGCGCGGGTCGCGCTGGGCGCGGTGGCGCGGTCGTTCCTGAAGGAGGCGGCCGGCATCGAGATCGTCTCGCACGTCGTGGAGCTGGCTGCCGCGAAGGCCCCGTACGGGGTGTACCCGACGCCGGCCGATGTGGAGAAGCTGGACGCGGACCCGGTGCGGTGCCTGGACGCGGACGCGTCGAAGACGATGGTCGCGGAGATCGACCAGGCGCACAAGGACGGTGACACCCTGGGGGGTGTGGTCGAGGTCCTGGCGTACGGGGTTCCCGTGGGCCTGGGTTCGCATGTGCACTGGGACCGGCGTCTCGACGCGCGGCTGGCCGCCGCGCTGATGGGGATCCAGGCGATCAAGGGTGTCGAGGTCGGTGACGGCTTCGATCTCGCGCGGGTGCCGGGTTCGAAGGCGCACGACGAGATCGTGTCCACCCCCGAGGGCATCAAGCGCGTGACCGGCCGTTCCGGCGGGACCGAGGGCGGTCTGACGACGGGTGAGCTGCTGCGCGTACGGGCCGCGATGAAGCCGATTGCGACGGTGCCGAAGGCGCTGCGGACGGTGGACGTGGTGACGGGTGAGGCCACGCAGGCGCATCACCAGCGGTCCGACGTGTGCGCGGTCCCGGCGGCCGGGATCGTGGCGGAGGCGATGGTGGCGCTGGTGCTGGCGGACGCGGTGGTGGAGAAGTTCGGCGGGGACAGCGTCGTCGAGACGCGGCGCAACGTGCGGTCGTACCTCGACAACCTGACCGTCCGATGAGCGGTGCGGGCGGGCCGCTGGTCGTGCTGGTCGGGCCCATGGGGGTCGGCAAGTCGACCGTGGGGCGGCTGCTGGCCGAGCGGTTGGGGGTGGCGTACCGGGACACCGACGACGACATCGTCGCCGAGCAGGGGCGCACCATCGCCGACATCTTCGTCGAGGAGGGCGAGCCCGCCTTCCGCGCCATCGAGAAGGCGGCCGTCGAGCGGGCGCTGGCCGGGCACGACGGGGTCCTCGCCCTCGGCGGCGGCTCGATCCTCGACGCAGAGACGCGCGGGCGGCTGGCCGGGCGCAAGGTCGTCTATCTGTCGATGGACGTCGAGGAGGCCGTGCAGCGCACCGGCCTGAACGCGGCCCGCCCGCTGCTCGCCGTCAACCCGCGCAAGCAGTGGCGCGAGCTGATGGAGGCGCGGCGCGAGCTGTACGAGTCGGTGGCCACGGCGATCGTCGCCACCGACCGCCGCACCCCCGAAGAGGTCGCCCGCATCGCCCTGGACGAACTGGAGTTGAAGATGAGCGGCGAGTCCGTCACCCGCATCCACATCGGCGCGAGCGCGGGCAGCGCGGCGTACGACGTGCTGGTGGGCCGGCAGCTCCTCGGCGAGCTGGGCGGGCTGATCGGGGACAAGGCCAAGCGGGTCGCCGTCATCCACCCCGAGGCCCTCGCCGAGACCGGCGACGCGCTGCGGGCCGACCTCGCGGGGCAGGGCTACGAGGCCGTCGCCATCCAGGTGCCCAACGCGGAGGAGGCCAAGACGGCCGAGGTCGCGGCGTACTGCTGGAAGGCGCTCGGGCAGTCCGGGTTCACCCGTACGGACGTCGTCGTCGGCGTCGGCGGCGGGGCCACGACCGACCTCGCCGGGTTCGTCGCCGCGACCTGGCTGCGCGGGGTGCGCTGGATCGCGGTCCCGACGACCGTGCTCGCCATGGTCGACGCGGCCGTCGGCGGCAAGACCGGCATCAACACCGCCGAGGGCAAGAACCTCGTCGGCTCCTTCCACCCGCCGGCGGGCGTGCTCTGCGACCTCGCCGCGCTGGAGTCGCTGCCGGTCAACGACTACGTCTCCGGGCTCGCCGAGATCATCAAGGCCGGGTTCATCGCCGACCCCGTCATCCTCGACCTCATCGAGTCCGACCCCGAGGCCGCCCGCACCCCGGCCGGCCCGCACACCGCCGAGCTGATCGAGCGCTCCATCCGGGTCAAGGCGGACGTCGTCTCCGCCGACCTCAAGGAGGCCGGACTGCGCGAGATCCTCAACTACGGCCACACCCTCGCGCACGCCATCGAGAAGAACGAGCGCTACAAGTGGCGGCACGGCGCGGCGGTCGCCGTCGGCATGCACTTCGCCGCCGAACTCGGCCGGCTCGCCGGGCGGCTGGACGACGCGACGGCCGACCGGCACCGCACGGTCCTGGAGTCCGTCGGGCTGCCCCTGCACTACCGCTACGACCAGTGGCCCAAGCTGCTGGAGGCGATGAAGGTGGACAAGAAGTCGCGCGGTGACCTGCTGCGGTTCATCGTCCTGGACGGCCTCGGCAAGCCGACCGTCCTGGAGGGCCCCGACCCGGCCGTCCTGCTGGCCGCCTACGGCGAAGTCGCCCAGTAGCTCCCGAGGTACGCCTTCCGCCCGATTCCCTTTCCACACAGGGCACTTCACACCGCCCCCGGCCGTTCACCAATAGAGCGCCGGGGGCGGTACCGTTCGGGGAGAAGCGGGAGCGATCCGCTCTCGCGCGCCGGTGACCTGCGGGGAGTCGGCGGGCGGGGGCCTGCCGAGGGGGCGGTGCGGCGCTTTCGGGGACAGGCCGGGGGAGGCCCGCAGGTGGGCGGGCCCGAGGAGAACGAGACGGAGTGGCGCCGGATGCAGCACGCAGTGGGTTCTCCGCTGCCGCCCCCGCAGCAGGGGCAAGGGGCGGCCTGGCCGCCGACCGCACATCACCCGGGGGCTGGGCCACACCATTCCGGGGCCGGGCCGCATCAGGCAGGCCAGCAGCATCCTGGGCCACAGCATCCCGGGGCCGGGCCGCAACAGGCCGGCCAGCGGCATCCTGGGGCCGGTCCGCAGCAGGTGGGTCCGCAGCATCCCGGGCCCGGTGCACAGCACGTCGGCCCCCAGCACGTCGGCCCCCAGCATCCGGCTCCGGGTTTCACCGCTCCGCCGGCGCCCCCGATGCCGCCGCCTCAGGTGCGGCACCCGCCCGTCCAGCACCCCCCGGCACCGCCCCCCGTCCCGCCCGGCCCCCCGCCGCAGATGCCCCCGGCCCCGCCGTACATCCCCTCCCCTGAAGGCACCGGGCATGTCACGCTGCCCCCGGGCGGGCCCGTGGCCGCGCCCGCGCGGAGTGTGCCGGGGGATCCGTCGGGCACGATGCTGGCGGTCCTGCTGATCGGCCCCGCCGGCGCCGGCAAAACCAGCGTCGCCAAGTACTGGGCCGACCACCGCCGCGTCCCCACCGCCCACATCAGCCTCGACGACGTCCGCGAGTGGGTCCGCTCCGGCTTCGCCGACCCCCAGCGCGGCTGGAACGACAACTCCGAAGCCCAGTACCGGCTGGCCCGCCGCACCTGCGGATTCGCCGCCCGCAACTTCCTCGCCAACGGCATCTCCTGCATCCTCGACGACGCGATCTTCCCCGACTGGCCGGCGGTGGGCCTCGGCGGCTGGAAGCGGCACGTGGGCCCCGGCCTCCTCCCGGTGGTCCTCCTCCCCGGCCTGGAGGTCGTCCTGGAACGCAACGCGGAACGCTCGGGCAACCGCCGCCTCACGGACGAGGAGGTGGCACGCATCCACGGCAGGATGGCGGGCTGGTACGGCTCCGGGCTCCCGATCATCGACAACTCCCAGATGGACGTGGCGACGACGGCGAGGGCGCTGGACGAGGTGCTGGGGAGGGCGATAGGGGGGACTCGGAGCTGATGTGAGGGGCAGTCGGCTCGGCATCCCCCGAACGGCACCCTCCCACCCGGCACAATCCCCCGCGGACTCCTACGCTCGGACCATGTCAGAAGCGCACGCGATCCGCAGAGCCCGCCTCAAAGAGCGCTGCACCGCGGCGGGGAACGCGGCAGCGCTGATCACCCGCCCGGCGAACGTGAGATACCTCTCCGGCGCGGCCCCGAGCGGCGCCGTCCTCCTGGTCGGCGCGAAAGAGGACGTCCTGCTGTGCACGTCCCCGCCGGACGAGCGCCGCGCGGAAGAGGGCCGCCCCGACGAGTCGGTCCGCGTCCACGTCCTGCCCGCCCCCGACGGCGACCCGGCGGTGGCGGCGGCCGACTTCCTCACCGCCCAGGGCCTGGACTCCCTCGCCGTGGAGGAACACCACCTCACGGTCGCCCGCCACCGCGCCCTCCTCTCCGTCGCCCCGAGACTGCGCCTCACCGACCTCGGCGGCGCGGTCGAGCAGCTGAGGGTCGTGAAGGACGAGGACGAGATCGCCTGCCTGCGGGTCGCCGCGGAGATCGCCGACCAGGCGCTGGGCGAACTGCTGGAGTCGATCCTGGTCGGCCGCACCGAACGCCACCTGGCCCTGGAGCTGGAACGCCGCCTGGTGGACCACGGCGCCGACGGCCCGGCCTTCCCCACGTCGGTGGCCACCGGACCGCACGCGGGGCTGCGCGGCCACCGCCCGACCGACCGCAGGGTCGAGGAGAGCGACTTCCTCTCCGTCTGCCTGGGCGCCTCCTACCGCGGCTACCGCTGCGAGATCGGCCGCACCTTCGTCATCGGCACGGCCCCCGCCGACTGGCAGATCGACCTGTACGACGCCGTCTTCGCGGCGCAGCGGGCCGGCCGGGAGACGCTCGCCCCGGGCGTCCCCTGCCGTGACGTCGACCGCGCGGCCCGCCAGACGCTGAGGTCGGCCGGGTACACGGAAGGCGTCCCGGCGCTCACCGGACACGGTGTGGGACTCGAAATCGAGGAGGACCCGCAGCTTGCCCCCGCGGCCATGGGTAAACTGGACGCTTGCGTGCCGGTCACCGTCGAACCGGGGGTCCACCTCCCGGGCCGGGGCGGTGTCCGGATCGATGACACGCTCGTCGTACGCCCTGAGGCGCACGGCGGACCCGAGCTACTCACCATCACGACCAAGGAGCTGCTCGCGCTGTAGGAGTGCGTGCCCCGGGGTCGTCCACGTACGTCCAGGAGATTGAAGCAACCGTGGCTTCCACGAACGACCTCAAGAACGGCATGGTGCTCAAGCTCGACGGCGGCCAGCTCTGGTCCGTCGTCGAGTTCCAGCACGTCAAGCCCGGCAAGGGCCCCGCCTTCGTGCGGACCAAGCTGAAGAACGTGCTCTCCGGGAAGGTCGTCGACAAGACCTTCAACGCCGGTGTGAAGGTCGAGACGGCCACTGTCGACAAGCGCGACATGCAGTTCTCGTACATGGACGGCGACTACTTCGTCTTCATGGACATGGACACCTACGACCAGCTGCACATCGACCGCAAGACGGTCGGTGACACCGCGAACTTCCTCATCGAGGGGTTCACGGCGATGGTCGCGCAGAACGAGGGCAGCGTGCTCTACGTCGAGCTGCCCGCCGCCGTCGAGCTGGTCATCCAGCACACCGAGCCGGGCGTCCAGGGCGACCGCTCCACCGGCGGCAGCAAGCCGGCCACGCTGGAGACGGGCTACGAGATCCAGGTCCCGCTCTTCATCACCACCGGCGAGAAGATCAAGGTCGACACCCGTTCCGGCGACTACCTCGGCCGGGTGAACAGCTAACCGTGGCTGCTCGCAACAAGGCGCGCAAGCGTGCGTTCCAGATCCTCTTCGAGGGCGATCAGCGCGACGTCGACGTGCTGACGGTCCTCGCGGACTGGGTGCGCCTTTCCCGGACCGACGAGCGTCAGCCGCCGGTCAGCGAGTACACGATGCAGCTGGTCGAGGGGTACGCGCAGCACACCGCGCGGATCGACGAGCTGATCTCCCAGTACGCCGTGGGGTGGACGCTGGACCGGATGCCGGTCGTGGACCGCAACATCCTGCGGCTCGGGGCGTACGAGCTGATCTGGGTCGACGAGACCCCGGACGCCGTCGTCCTGGACGAGATGGTCCAGCTGGCCAAGGAGTTCTCCACGGATGACTCGCCGGCGTTCGTGAACGGCCTTCTGGGGCGGTTCAAGGAGCTCAAGGGGTCCCTGCGCCGGTAGGGCGTCCGCAGGCGCCGCCAGCGCGCCCGCAGGCCCGCAGAAACAGAACTGCCGCCGGGGTGGCCGGAACCGAATCGAGTGGGTTTGGTCCCCCCTG
>NZ_JBVLTJ010000013.1:48153-109234 GCF_055597585.1 Streptomyces sp. AMJ-169 | reverse complement strand
AAAACCCGTCCCGTGTGGTGCAACAAACCCCCCCCCCCCCCTTCCCCCCCCCCCCCCCCACGTTTCTGCGTAAGGCCCCCTAGGGAACCTCCGCGCTCAGCTCTCCTCGTGGGCGACCGCGCGGCGCGCGTCCGCGTCGAGGACGCCCCAGCTGATCAGCTGCTCGGTGAGGACCGAGGGGGACTGGTCGTAGATCACGGCCAGGGTGCGCAGATCGTCCTGGCGGATCGACAGCACCTTGCCGTTGTAGTCGCCGCGCTGGGACTGGATCGTCGCCGCGTAGCGCTGGAGGGGACCCGCCTTCTCGACCGGGACATGGGCGAGCCGCTCCAGGTCCAGGACCAGTTTGGGCGGCGGCTCGGCGGCGCCACCGGGCGTCGTGCCGGGCAGCAGCTCCTGCACCGGGACGCCGTAGAAGTCCGCCAGCTCGGCGAGGCGCTGCACGGTGACGGCGCGGTCCCCGCGCTCGTACGATCCGACGACGACCGCCTTCCAGCGGCCCTGGGACTTCTCCTCGACCCCGTGGAGGGAAAGGCCCTGCTGGGTGCGGATCGCGCGGAGCTTGGCCCCGAGTTGTTTGGCGTATTCGCTGGACATATAGCTCCCGGCGCTGTGTCGACGCGGACGGCTGTGTTGCCGTTCCGCTCGGCTGGTAACTCATTGTGAGGTTACGCAGCGTGATTCTCCTGCGTCAAGCCGAATGGTCCACACCGACCCTTCCGTGGTATCGATGGCTGATTACGCCAGGGGGGTGAACCGGGCCCCCGCGAGGTGCTGCTACCTTGGTTGGCGCAAACCCGACGTCCTTTAAGGTCCGTCCCGTGAGGCGGAGAAGGAGGTCCTTCCCGTATGGACACCCAAGCGTCCGATGCGCGGCCCGTGCTCGAGGGCCCCGACATCGAGCGGGTCCTGACCCGCATCGCCCACGAGATCGTCGAACGCGCCAAGGGCGCCGACGACGTGGTGCTGCTCGGCATCCCGACCCGCGGCGTCTTCCTGGCCCGCCGGCTCGCCGCCAAGCTCGAAGAGATCACCGCGCGCCCGACCCCGGTCGGTTCGCTGGACATCACGATGTACCGCGACGACCTGCGCATGCACCCCCCGCGCGCGCTGGCCCGCACCGACATCCCCGGTGACGGCCTCGACGGCAGACTCGTCGTCCTCGTCGACGACGTGCTCTTCTCCGGCCGCACGATCCGCGCCGCCCTCGACGCCCTGAACGACCTCGGGCGCCCGCGCGCGGTCCAGCTCGCCGTCCTCGTCGACCGGGGCCACCGCGAACTGCCCATCCGCGCCGACTACGTCGGCAAGAACCTCCCCACGTCGCTGCGGGAGACGGTCAAGGTCCTGCTCGCCGAGGAGGACGGCCGTGACACCGTCCTGCTCGGTGTGAAGCCGGCCCAGTAGCGCACCCGAGGGCCCCCGCCACCGCGCGGGTGCGCTCTCACGCGCCCTGCCGTGCCTTCTGGGGGACACCCCCAGACCCCCGTGATCCCAGAATTCCCTTACGGAGCCTGACAGATGCAGCGTCATCTCATCTCGGCCGCCGACCTCACCCGCGACGACGCCGTCCTCATCCTCGACACCGCGGAGGAGATGGCCCGGGTCGCCGACCGGCCCATCAAGAAACTCCCCACCCTGCGCGGCCGTACGGTCGTGAACCTCTTCTTCGAGGACTCCACCCGTACCCGCATCTCCTTCGAGGCCGCCGAGAAGCGGCTCTCGGCGGACGTCATCAACTTCACCGCCAAGGGCTCCTCGGTCTCCAAGGGCGAGTCCCTGAAAGACACCGCGCAGACCCTGGAGGCCATGGGCGTCGACGCCGTCGTCATCCGGCACGGGGCGTCCGGGGCGCCCTACCGGCTCGCCACCTCCGGGTGGATCGACGCGGCCGTCATCAACGCCGGCGACGGCACCCACCAGCACCCCACCCAGGCCCTCCTGGACGCCTTCACGATGCGCCGCCGGCTCATCGGGCGCGACGCCGGGCTCGGGCGGGACCTCGACGGCAAGCGGATCACCCTCGTCGGGGACGTCCTGCACAGCCGCGTCGCCCGCTCCAACGTGGACCTGCTGCACACCCTGGGCGCCCACGTCACCCTCGTCGCCCCGCCCACCCTGGTCCCGGTCGGCGTGGAGAGCTGGCCGTGCGAGGTGTCCTACGACCTCGACGCCGTCCTGCCCAAGTCGGACGCCGTGATGATGCTGCGGGTCCAGCGGGAGCGGATGAACGCGGCGTTCTTCCCGACCGAGCGCGAGTACTCGCGGCGCTACGGGCTCGACGGGCCGCGGATGGCGCGGATGCCGGAGCACGCGATCGTCATGCACCCCGGCCCGATGGTCCGCGGCATGGAGATCACCGCCGAGGTCGCCGACTCCGACCGCTGCACGGTCGTCGAGCAGGTCGCCAACGGCGTCTCCATCCGGATGGCCGTCCTGTACCTGCTCCTGGGCGGCAACGAGCCCGCCGTCAGCCACGCCCGCACCACCGAGGAGAAGTAAGACACGATGAGCAAGATCCTGATCCGTGGTGCGAAGGTGCTCGGCGGCGCGCCGCAGGACGTCCTGATCGACGGCGAGACCATCGCCGCCGTCGGCGCGGACCTGTCCGCCGACGGCGCCGAAGTCGTCGAGGCCGACGGCAAGGTCCTCCTCCCGGGCCTCGTCGACCTCCACACCCACCTGCGTGAGCCCGGCCGCGAGGACTCCGAGACCGTCCTGACCGGCACCCGCGCGGCGGCCTCCGGCGGCTACACGGCCGTCTTCGCCATGGCCAACACCTTCCCCGTCGCCGACACCGCAGGCGTCGTCGAGCAGGTCTACCGGCTCGGCCAGGAGCACGGCTACTGCGACGTGCAGCCCATCGGGGCCGTCACCGTCGGCCTGGAGGGGCGCAAGCTCGCCGAGCTGGGGGCCATGCACGAGTCGGCCGCCGGGGTCACCGTCTTCTCCGACGACGGCAAGTGCGTCGACGACGCCGTGATCATGCGGCGCGCCCTGGAGTACGTGAAGGCGTTCGGCGGGGTCGTCGCCCAGCACGCGCAGGAGCCCCGGCTGACCGAGGGCGCCCAGATGAACGAGGGCGTCGTCTCCGCCGAACTCGGGCTCGCCGGCTGGCCCGCGGTGGCCGAGGAGTCGGTCATCGCCCGGGACGTCCTGCTCGCCGAGCACGTCGGCTCCCGCGTCCACATCTGCCACCTCTCGACCGCCGGCTCCGTCGAGATCGTCCGCTGGGCCAAGTCCCGCGGCATCGAC
Source organism: Streptomyces sp. AMJ-169 (assembly GCF_055597585.1). Classification (NCBI taxonomy): domain Bacteria; kingdom Bacillati; phylum Actinomycetota; class Actinomycetes; order Kitasatosporales; family Streptomycetaceae; genus Streptomyces; species Streptomyces sp. AMJ-169. The sequence goes on along the minus strand of NZ_JBVLTJ010000013.1, from coordinate 105,979 downwards.
GTCACCGCCGAGGTCACCCCGCACCACCTGCTGCTCACCGACGAGCTGGTGCGCTCCTACGACCCGGTCTACAAGGTCAACCCGCCGCTGCGCACCGAGCGGGATGTGCTCGCGCTGCGGGCGGCGCTCGCGGACGGCACGATCGACATCGTCGCCACCGACCACGCGCCGCACCCGCACGAGGACAAGGACTGCGAGTGGGCCGCCGCCGCCATGGGCATGGTCGGCCTGGAGACCGCGTTGTCAGTGGTGCAGGAGACCATGGTCGAGACGGGCCTGCTGGACTGGGCCGGGGTCGCCGAGCGCATGTCGTCCAAGCCGGCCGAGATCGGGCGGGCGAAGGGGCACGGCCGCCCTGTCTCGGCAGGTGAGCCCGCCAACCTCACGCTCGTCGACACGGCATACCGTGGCCCGGTCAACCCCGCGGGCTTCGCCTCGCGCAGCCGGAACACCCCGTACGAGGGGCGTGCGCTGCCGGGCCGTGTGACCCACACCTGGCTGCGGGGGAAGGCCACGCTCGTCGACGGGAAGCTCACGTGACACTACTGATCGCTGCCGGCCGGGAATCGGCGCCGGTGACCGACTGGGCCGCACGCGTCGGCTGGGTCGTCGGACTCGCCCTCTTCGTCGCGCTGCTCTACTGGCTGATGCGCGAGGGCTGGAAGTGGCGCGCCACCCTCCAGAGCGACCTCCCCGAGCTGCCCGCCCGCCCGTCTCCCACCACCACCCTCAACGGAGGCGGCAAGCCGCCACCGCCTGGAATGCCGGAAGAGCCCGGCGAGGCGAAACTGACGATGTCCGGCCGCTACCACGGCTCCACGACGGCCGGGCAGTGGCTCGACCGGATCGTCGCCCACGGCCTGGGCACCCGCAGCCGCGCCGAGCTGACCCTGACGGACGCCGGCCTGGACGTCGTACGGCCGGGCGCGGCCGGGTTCTTCATCCCGGCCGGCGCGCTGCGCGAGGCGCTGCTGGGCAAGGGCATCGCCGGCAAGGTCCTCACCGAGGGCGGGCTGCTGGTGGTGACCTGGGAGCACGGCGGCAAACTGCTCGACTCAGGGTTCCGCTCGGACCACGCGGCCGAGCACACCGCCTGGGTCGACACCCTCAACTCCATGATCAAGAACAATCGCACGGAAGGCGCCGAACGATGACGACCTCCATCCAGGGAAGCGCCTCGCAGAGGCACAAGGCGTCTCCCGCCGTACTCGTCCTGGAGGACGGCCGGGTCTTCCGCGGCCGTGCCTACGGGGCCGTGGGGGAGACCTTCGGCGAAGCGGTGTTCTCCACCGGTATGACCGGCTACCAGGAGACCCTGACCGACCCGTCGTACGACCGCCAGATCGTGGTCGCGACCGCCCCGCAGATCGGCAACACGGGCTGGAACGACGAGGACGACGAGTCGGGCCGCATCTGGGTCTCCGGCTACGTCGTGCGCGACCCCGCGCGCGTGCCCTCCAACTGGCGCGCCAAGCGTTCGCTGGACGCTGAACTGGTGGCGCAGGACGTCGTCGGCATCCATGGCGTCGACACCCGCGCCCTCACCCGTCACCTGCGCGAGCGCGGCTCCATGCGCGCGGGCATCTTCTCCGGCGAGCGAATCGCCCCGGACGACGAACTCCTCGCCCGCGTCCAGGCCCAGCCCCCGATGAAGGGCGCCTCCCTGTACGAGGAGGTCGCCACCAAGGAGGCGTACGTCGTCCCCGCGATCGGCGCGAAGCGCTTCACGGTCGCCGCGATCGACCTCGGCATCAAGGGCATGACCCCGCACCGCATGGCCGAACGCGGCATCGAGGTGCACGTCCTGCCCGCGACGGCCACCGAGGCCGACGTGTACGCGGTCGACCCGGACGGCGTGTTCTTCTCCAACGGCCCCGGCGACCCGGCGACCGCCGACGGCCCCGTCGCGCTCATGACGGCGGTCCTGAAGCGGAAGACCCCGCTGTTCGGCATCTGCTTCGGCAACCAGATCCTCGGCCGCGCCCTCGGCTTCGGCACCTACAAGCTGAAGTACGGCCACCGGGGCATCAACCAGCCCGTGCAGGACCGTACGACCGGCAAGGTCGAGGTCACCGCGCACAACCACGGCTTCGCCGTCGACGCCCCGCTGGACAAGGTCAGCGAGACCCCGTTCGGCCGCGCCGAGGTCTCCCACGTCTGCCTCAACGACGACGTGGTCGAAGGGCTCCGGCTGCTCGACCAGCCCGCGTTCTCCGTCCAGTACCACCCCGAAGCGGCGGCAGGGCCGCACGACGCCGCCTACCTGTTCGACCGCTTCACGTCTTTGATGAGCACAGTCCTGTTGGAGGGCCAGCGTGCCTAAGCGCACCGATATCCAGTCCGTCCTGGTCATCGGCTCCGGCCCGATCGTCATCGGCCAGGCCGCCGAGTTCGACTACTCCGGCACCCAGGCCTGCCGCGTCCTGCGCGCCGAGGGCCTGCGGGTCATCCTGGTCAACTCCAACCCGGCGACGATCATGACCGACCCGGAGATCGCCGACGCCACCTACGTCGAGCCGATCACCCCCGGCTTCGTCGAGAAGATCATCGCCAAGGAGCGCCCCGACGCCCTCCTGCCCACCCTGGGCGGCCAGACGGCCCTCAACACCGCGATCTCCCTCGCCGAGAACGGCACCCTCGACAAGTACGGCGTCGAGCTGATCGGCGCCAACGTCGAGGCCATCAACAAGGGCGAGGACCGCGAGCTGTTCAAGGAGGTCGTCGAGGCCGTCCGCGCCAAGATCGGCCACGGCGAGTCGGCCCGCTCGGTCATCTGCCACTCCATGGACGACGTCCTCGCCGGAGTCGACACCCTCGGCGGCTACCCGGTCGTCGTGCGGCCCTCGTTCACCATGGGCGGCGCCGGGTCCGGGTTCGCGCACGACGAGGAGGAGCTGCGCCGCATCGCAGGGCAGGGCCTCACGCTCTCGCCGACCACCGAGGTCCTCCTGGAGGAGTCCATCCTCGGCTGGAAGGAGTACGAGCTGGAGCTGATGCGCGACAAGCACGACAACGTCGTGGTCGTCTGCTCCATCGAGAACTTCGACCCCATGGGCGTGCACACCGGCGACTCCATCACCGTCGCCCCCTCGATGACGCTCACCGACCGCGAGTACCAGATCCTGCGCGACATCGGCATCGCCGTGATCCGCGAGGTCGGGGTCGACACGGGCGGCTGCAACATCCAGTTCGCCGTCAACCCCGAGGACGGCCGGGTCATCGTCATCGAGATGAACCCGCGCGTGTCCCGCTCCTCCGCGCTCGCCTCCAAGGCGACCGGCTTCCCGATCGCCAAGATCGCCGCCAAGCTGGCCGTCGGCTACACGCTGGACGAGATCCCCAACGACATCACCCAGGAGACCCCGGCCTCCTTCGAGCCGACGCTCGACTACGTCGTCGTCAAGGCCCCCCGGTTCGCCTTCGAGAAGTTCCCGCAGGCCGACTCCACCCTCACGACCACCATGAAGTCGGTCGGCGAGGCCATGGCCATCGGCCGCAACTTCACCGAGGCCTTCCAGAAGGCGCTGCGCTCGCTGGAGAAGAAGGGCTCGCAGTTCGCCTTCACCGGCCCGGTGGGCGACAAGACCGAGCTCCTGGAGGCTTCCGTACGACCTACCGACGGTCGTATCAACACCGTCATGGAGGCCATCCGCGCGGGTGCCACCCCGGAGGAGATCTTCGCGTACACGAAGATCGACCCCTGGTTCGTCGACCAGCTCTTCCTGATCAAGGAGACCGCCGACGGACTGGCCGCCGCCGAGCGGCTCGACGCCGACCTGCTCGCCGAGGCCAAGCGGCACGGCTTCTCCGACCAGCAGATCGCCGAGATCCGCGGCCTGCGCGAGGACGTCGTCCGCGAGGTGCGCCACGCCCTCGGGGTCCGCCCGGTCTACAAGACGGTCGACACCTGCGCCGCCGAGTTCGCCGCGAGGACCCCGTACTTCTACTCGTCCTACGACGAGGAGAGCGAGGTCGCCCCGCGCGAGAAGCCCGCCGTCATCATCCTGGGCTCCGGGCCCAACCGCATCGGCCAGGGCATCGAGTTCGACTACTCCTGCGTCCACGCCTCCTTCGCGCTGAGCGACGCCGGGTACGAGACCGTGATGGTCAACTGCAACCCCGAGACCGTCTCCACCGACTACGACACCTCCGACCGGCTCTACTTCGAGCCGCTCACCCTGGAGGACGTCCTGGAGATCGTCCACGCCGAGCAGCAGGCCGGACCGGTCGCGGGCGTCGTCGTCCAGCTCGGCGGGCAGACCCCGCTGGGGCTCGCGCAGGCGCTCAAGGACAACGGCGTACCGATCGTCGGCACGCCCCCGGAGGCCATCCACGCGGCCGAGGACCGGGGCGCCTTCGGGCAGGTCCTCGCCGAGGCGGGCCTGCCGGCCCCCAAGCACGGCACGGCGACGACCTTCGCGGGCGCCAAGGCCATCGCCGACGAGATCGGCTACCCGGTCCTGGTCCGCCCCTCCTACGTCCTCGGCGGACGCGGCATGGAGATCGTCTACGACGAGGCCCGGCTGGAGACCTACATCGCCGAGTCGACCGAGATCAGCCCCTCGCGTCCGGTCCTCGTGGACCGCTTCCTGGACGACGCGATCGAGATCGACGTCGACGCCCTGTACGACGGCGAGGAGCTGTACCTGGGCGGCGTCATGGAGCACATCGAGGAGGCCGGCATCCACTCCGGCGACTCGGCGTGCGCCCTGCCCCCGATCACGCTGGGCGGGCACGACATCAAGCGGCTGCGGACCTCCACGGAGGCCATCGCGCGCGGGGTCGGCGTCCGCGGTCTGATCAACATCCAGTTCGCGATGGCCGGCGACATCCTGTACGTCCTGGAGGCCAACCCGCGCGCGTCGCGGACGGTCCCCTTCACCTCCAAGGCGACCGCCGTCCCGCTGGCCAAGGCCGCCGCCCGGATCTCCCTGGGCGCGACCGTCGCCGAGCTCCGCGCGGAGGGCCTGCTGCCCGCGCGCGGGGACGGCGGCGAGCTGCCCATGGACGCGCCGATCTCCGTCAAGGAGGCCGTCATGCCGTGGTCGCGCTTCCGCGACATCCACGGCCGGGGCGTCGACACCGTCCTCGGCCCGGAGATGCGCTCCACCGGCGAGGTCATGGGCATCGACTCCGTCTTCGGCACGGCGTACGCCAAGTCCCAGGCCGGCGCCTACGGACCGCTGCCCACCAAGGGCCGCGCGTTCATCTCGGTCGCCAACCGCGACAAGCGCACGATGATCTTCCCGGCCCGCGAGCTGGTCGCCCACGGCTTCGAGCTGCTGGCCACCTCCGGCACCGCCGAGGTCCTCAAGCGCAACGGCATCAGCGCCACGGTCGTGCGCAAGCAGTCCGAGGGCACCGGACCGGACGGCGAGCGGACCATCGTCCAGCTCATCCACGACGGCGAGGTCGACCTCATCGTCAACACCCCCTACGGCACCGGCGGCCGGCTCGACGGCTACGAGATCCGCACCGCGGCCGTGGCCCGCTCCGTGCCCTGCCTGACGACCGTCCAGGCGCTCGCCGCAGCCGTCCAGGGCATCGACGCCCTCGGCCGCGGGGACGTCGGCGTACGGTCCCTCCAGGAACACGCCGAGCGGCTGACGTCGGCCCGGGACTAGCAGCCAGCGACGAGGGGGACACCGGCGAGACGGTGTCCCCCTCACTCATGAGGACATGTGATGTACGGACTTTTCTTCCGCCTGTTCTTCCAGCGCATGGACCCCGAGAAGGCCCATTACCTGGCCTTCCGCTGGATCCGGCTGGCCGCCCGCGTCCCGGTGCTGCGCACCTTCGCCGCCGCCGCGCTCGCGCCGCGCCACAAGGAGCTGCGCACCGAGGCGTTCGGGCTGCGGATGCACGGCCCCTTCGGGCTCGCCGCCGGCTTCGACAAGAACGCCGTCGCGATCGACGGCATGGCGATGCTGGGCTTCGACCACGTCGAGATCGGCACCGTCACGGGCGAGGCGCAGCCCGGCAACCCCAAGAAGCGGCTCTTCAGGCTGGTCGCCGACCGGGCGCTGATCAACCGCATGGGCTTCAACAACGACGGCTCCCTGGCCGTCGCCGCCCGCCTGGCGTCCCGCGAGCCCGTCTTCAGGACGGTCGTCGGCGTCAACATCGGCAAGACCAAGGTCGTCCCCGAGGAGGAGGCCGCCGCCGACTACGTGAAGTCCGCCGAACGGCTCGCGCCGTACGCCGACTACCTGGTCGTCAACGTCTCCTCGCCCAACACCCCCGGGCTGCGCGACCTCCAGGCCGTCGACCACCTGCGCCCGCTCCTGGGGGCCGTGCGCGAGGCCGCCGACCGGGCCGTCCCGGGGCGCCGGGTGCCGCTGCTGGTGAAGATCGCCCCGGACCTCGCGGACGAGGACGTCGACGCCGTCGCCGACCTGGCGGTGGAACTCGGGCTCGACGGGATCATCGCGACGAACACGACCATCGCGCGCGAGGGACTGCTCTCCGAAGCCTCCTTGACGAAGGAGACCGGCGGCCTCTCCGGCGCGCCCCTGAAGGCACGCTCCCTGGAGGTGCTGCGGCGCCTCTACGCGCGCGTGGGCGACCGCATCACCCTGGTCGGCGTCGGCGGCGTCGAGACGGCCGAGGACGTCTGGCAGCGCATCCTGGCCGGCGCCACCCTGGTCCAGGGCTACAGCGCCTTCGTCTACGAGGGCCCCTTCTGGAACCGAGCCCTGCACAAGGGGCTCGCGGCCCGCCTGCGTACGAGCCCGTACGCGACCCTCGCCGACGCGGTCGGCGCCGACGTGAGGAAGACGGCATGACATCCCCGGGGACTTCTCTGGAAGCGCGGCCCGCTTTCGGCGCACGGCTGCGGCGGGCCATGGACGAGCGTGGCCCTCTGTGCGTGGGCATCGACCCGCACGCCTCGCTGCTCGCCCAGTGGGGCCTCAGCGACGACGTGGCGGGCCTGGAGCGGTTCAGCCGCACGGTCGTCGAGGCGGTGGCCGGCACGGTCGCCGTGCTCAAGCCGCAGGCCGCGTTCTTCGAGCGGTTCGGCTCGCGCGGGGTCGCGGTCCTGGAGCGGACCGTGGAGGAGGCGCGGGCGGCCGGGGCGCTGGTCGTGATGGACGCCAAGCGCGGGGACATCGGCTCGACGATGGCCGCGTACGCGGAGGCGTTCCTGTGCGAGGGCTCCCCGCTGTTCTCGGACGCCCTGACGGTCTCCCCGTACCTCGGCTACGGCTCGCTCGCCCCGGCCGTCTCCCTCGCCCGGGAGAACGGCTGCGGCCTGTTCGTGCTCGCGCTGACCTCCAACCCGGAGGGCGCCGAGGTGCAGCACGCGGTCCGCGAGGACGGCCGCAGCGTCGGCGCGACCGTCCTGGCCCACCTGGCCGCCGAGAACGCCGGCGAGGAGCCCCTGGGGTCCTTCGGCGCCGTCGTCGGGGCCACGCTGGGCGACCTGTCGGCGTACGACCTCGACATGGGCGGCGCGCTGCTGGCGCCCGGGGTGGGGGCGCAGGGGGCGACGCCCGCGGATCTGCCGAGGGTGTTCGGGGCCGCCGTCTCGCGGGTGGTGCCGAACGTGAGCCGGGGAGTGCTGCGGCACGGGCCCGACGCGAAGGCGCTGGCGGCTGCCGCGGAGCGGTTCGCGGCGGAGATCCGGGCCGCTGTGGGGGCCGCTGACTAGCGACTTCTCGCCGGTCCTGAGGTGGATACACCCTCAAATCAGGGGAGTTATGCCTGGAATGTCCGGTCCGACAGAGGCTGACCAGGACTTTTCCGCTGTTCTCGCTGACTCAGGCGGAGTTGGCCGCTAGTCTCCGACGGAGAGTGAAGGGCAAGCGTGTGTTGCTCGTAGCTCGCCAGGTGTGGGGCGACTAGGTTCCTCACCGGTCCGTATCCGACAGTTCGACATCCGAGGTGACGTAGGCGTGGCTCTTCCGCCCCTTACCCCCGAACAGCGCGCAGCCGCGCTCGAAAAGGCCGCCGCGGCTCGCCGGGAGCGGGCCGAGGTCAAGAATCGACTCAAGCACTCCGGCGCCTCCCTGCACGAGGTCATCAAGCAGGGCCAGGAGAACGACGTCATCGGCAAGATGAAGGTCTCCGCGCTGCTGGAGTCCCTGCCGGGCGTGGGCAAGGTCCGCGCCAAGCAGATCATGGAGCGGCTGGGCATCTCCGAGAGCCGCCGTGTGCGCGGTCTCGGTTCCAACCAGATCGCTTCCCTGGAGCGCGAGTTCGGCAGCACCGGCTCCTGATCCGGGGCGCGCCCGGGCAGGGCGTCCCGGGCACTCCGGGATTGCTGGAATAATCGCCCCATGGCTGCAACACCCCGGGGGACGACCCCCGAGCCCCCGGACGTACGTCCGCGGCTGACCGTGCTCTCCGGCCCCTCAGGGGTCGGCAAGAGCACGGTCGTCGCTCATATGCGCAAGGAACACCCCGAGGTCTGGCTCTCGGTGTCGGCGACGACCCGCAAGCCCCGCCCCGGCGAACGGCACGGCGTCCACTACTTCTTCGTCGGCGACGACGAGATGGACAAGCTGATCGCCAACGGTGAGCTCCTGGAGTGGGCCGAGTTCGCGGGCAACCGCTACGGCACCCCGCGCCAGGCCGTCCTCGACCGGCTGGAGAGCGGTGAGCCGGTGCTGCTGGAGATCGATCTCCAGGGCGCCCGGCAGGTCCGCGAGTCCATGCCCGAGGCCCAGCTGGTCTTCCTCGCGCCGCCCTCCTGGGAGGAGCTGGTGCGCCGGCTCACCGGGCGCGGCACCGAGCCGCCCGAGGTGATCGAGCGGCGGCTGGACGCGGCGAAGATCGAGCTGGCGGCGGAGCCGGAGTTCGACGAGACGCTGGTGAACACCTCCGTCGAGGATGTGGCGCGTGAGCTGCTAGCCTTGATGGATGTCGTGTGATCGTGACGATCACCGTGCTTTTTCATCCTTCTTTCCCATCCATCGGAAGGTAGAGCGTGTCCTCTTCCATCTCCGCGCCCGAGGGCATCATCAACCCGCCGATCGACGAGTTGCTTGAGGCCACGGACTCCAAGTACAGCCTCGTGATCTACGCGGCCAAGCGTGCCCGTCAGATCAACGCGTACTACTCGCAGCTCGGTGAGGGTCTGCTCGAGTACGTCGGTCCGCTCGTCGACACGCATGTCCACGAGAAGCCGCTGTCGATCGCGTTGCGTGAGATCAACGCGGGGCTGCTGACGTCCGAGGCCATCGCGGACCCGGTTCAGTAGTCCAGTAGCAGGACTCGGCTTAGGTAGTATTTTCGGCTTTTGGTTGAGTTATCCACAGGTCCGGCAGCGCGCTGTCGGACCTGTGGTGTGTCATGGAGTCGTACACGGAAGTCCGTACGCGGGTCGGGATCGGGGAGTGCCGGTGGAGAAGCCGAAGGTCGTCCTGGGGGTCAGCGGCGGGATCGCCGCGTACAAGGCGTGTGAGCTGCTGCGCCGGCTGACCGAGTCGGGGCATGACGTCCGCGTGGTGCCGACCGCCGCCGCGCTGCACTTCGTCGGCGCCGCCACCTGGTCCGCGCTCTCCGGGCACCCGGTGTCGACCGAGGTGTGGGACGACGTCCATGAGGTGCCGCACGTCCGCATCGGACAGGGCGCCGACCTCGTGATCGTCGCCCCCGCCACCGCCGACCTGCTCGCCAAGGCGGCCCACGGTCTCGCGGACGACCTCCTCACCAACACCCTCCTGACCGCCCGCTGCCCGGTGGTTTTCGCGCCCGCGATGCACACGGAGATGTGGGAGCACCCGGCGACGCGGGAGAACGTGGCGACCCTGCGCCGCCGCGGAGCTGTCGTGATCGAACCGGCGGTCGGCCGTCTGACCGGGGTCGACACGGGCAAGGGGCGGCTGCCCGACCCGGCGGAGATCTTCGAGGTGTGCCGAAGGGTCCTCGCGCGGGGGGTGCGCGAGCCGGACCTGGCCGGGCGGCACGTGGTGGTGAGCGCCGGCGGCACCCGCGAACCCCTCGACCCGGTCCGTTTCCTCGGCAACCGCTCCTCCGGCAAACAGGGCTACGCCCTGGCGCGCACGGCGGCGGCGCGCGGCGCGCGGGTCACGCTGATCGCGGCGAACACTAATCTCACAGACCCGGCGGGTGTGGATGTCGTCCAGGTGGGTACGGCGGTGCAGCTGCGGGAGGCGGTACTGAAATTCGCAGCGGATGCGGATGCAATCGTGATGGCCGCCGCGGTCGCCGACTTCCGTCCCGCGAACTATGCGAGCGGAAAGATCAAGAAGAAAGACGGCCAAGATCCGGAACCGGTCGCGCTGGTGCGTAATCCGGACATCCTCGCCGAGATATCGGCCGGACGCGCCCGGCCGGGCCAGGTGGTCGTGGGCTTCGCCGCGGAGACCGACGACGTGCTGGCGAACGGACGCGCGAAGCTCGCCCGTAAGGGGTGTGACCTGCTGGTCGTCAATGAGGTGGGGGAGCGCAGGACCTTCGGCTCGGAGGAGAACGAGGCGGTGGTCCTGGGCGCCGACGGCAGCGAGACGGCCGTGCCGCACGGGCCCAAGGAGGCTTTGGCCGAAATCGTGTGGGACCTGGTGACGGAACGCCTCGGCTGACGGTTGGATGCGCCTTCCGGACCCGTCGAGCCTCACTCGATTCGGGCGCGGCGCCTCTGGTCAACGGCGCGGAGCATTGGGCAGAATGCTCGTGCCGCAGGTCACGGCGCTCCCGAGAGGCGAGACACGTGGGCCCGTGGTGGGGTACGACCGATAAACTGTTCCCGGACACGCCGGGCGCAGCTCCCGTCGTGCCCACCAATGATCAGCCAGCAGCCGCTGCAACCACAGGGAGCGTTGTGTCCCGTCGCCTGTTCACCTCGGAGTCCGTGACCGAAGGTCACCCCGACAAGATCGCTGACCAGATCAGCGACACCATTCTCGACGCGCTGCTGCGCGAGGACCCCAAGTCCCGCGTCGCCGTCGAGACGTTGATCACGACCGGCCTCGTCCACGTCGCCGGTGAGGTCACCACCCAGGCGTACGCGCCGATCCCGCAGCTGGTCCGGGAGAAGATCCTGGAGATCGGCTACGACTCGTCGAAGAAGGGCTTCGACGGCGCCTCCTGTGGCGTCTCGGTCTCCATCGGCGCGCAGTCCCCTGACATCGCGCAGGGTGTCGACACCGCGTACGAGTCCCGGGTCGAGGGCGACGAGGACGAGCTGGACAAGCAGGGCGCCGGCGACCAGGGCCTGATGTTCGGCTACGCGTCCGACGAGACGCCCACCCTCATGCCGCTGCCGATCTTCCTCGCGCACCGCCTCTCCAAGCGCCTCTCGGACGTCCGCAAGAACGGGACCATCCCCTACCTGCGCCCCGACGGCAAGACCCAGGTCACCATCGAGTACGACGGCGACAAGGCGGTCCGCCTCGACACGGTCGTCGTCTCCTCGCAGCACGCGTCCGACATCGACCTGGACTCGCTGCTGACGCCGGACATCCGCGAGTTCGTGGTGGAGCCCGAGCTGAAGGCGCTCCTCGACGAGGGCATCAAGCTCGACACCGAGAACTACCGGCTGCTGGTCAACCCCACCGGCCGGTTCGAGATCGGCGGCCCGATGGGTGACGCCGGGCTCACCGGCCGCAAGATCATCATCGACACCTACGGCGGGTTCGCCCGCCACGGCGGCGGTGCCTTCTCCGGCAAGGACCCGTCCAAGGTGGACCGCTCGGCCGCCTACGCGATGCGCTGGGTCGCCAAGAACGTGGTCGCCGCCGGTCTCGCCTCGCGCTGCGAGGTCCAGGTCGCCTACGCGATCGGCAAGGCCGAGCCGGTCGGTCTCTTCGTCGAGACCTTCGGCACCAACACCATCGAGACCGAGAAGATCGAGAAGGCCATCGACGAGGTCTTCGACCTCCGCCCGGCCGCGATCATCCGCGACCTCGACCTCCTGCGCCCGATCTACGCCCAGACCGCCGCCTACGGCCACTTCGGCCGTGAGCTGCCGGAGTTCACCTGGGAGAAGACGGACCGGGTGGAGGCCCTGAAGAAGGCCGCCGGTCTGTAGTCCTGCTTGAGAGGCCCGGGGTTCCCTGAACCCCGGGCCTCTTTTGCATGTGGGTACGAACTGATCAGGCCCAGGCCGTGCTGCCAGAGGGCGCGGCATGGATGGCGTCGAGTCTGGCGAGCGAGGGAATCTGGCGTGTCAGCCTGTTCGCCAGGTGCTCTATGTCCGTGTCGAAGCGGTTCAGGTCCAGCCGGATGTACTGACGCGTCGCGAGCTTCGCTATGGACTCCGGCAAGCGGCCGGGGTCCAGTTGTCCTGCGTTACGGCTGATCAGCACAGGCACGACCAGAGTTTCCGCCGTGAAAGCCTCCTCGATCTCCCTGCGTACCCAGTCGGCCGGGTTGTCCAGGGCCCGGCGGCCGGGATGGTTCCGGTCAGGGGTGTCCAGCCATTCCTCCCCGATCAGGGCGAGGAACACATGGCAGTGCTGAGCGGCTTCGAGCAATGAGTCGGTGTAGTCGCTTCCGAGGGCGATCGACTTCCTGGCGAGGAAGACGCTGTTGTGGCCGAACCTCGTGGTCAGAGCGCGCTCGCACAGGTAGGCGAGTTCCTTGCCGTCTTTGGTCCGGTAGTTGACGAAGATCTCATGCATGGTTGTCCCCCTCCGAATGAGAACGGGTTCGCAGCGTTCTGATACGAGCTCCTCGGAGGGTTTGCGGGGAGGCGTTGTCAGTGGGGTTTGGTATTAATCGAGGGTGAGCGGTGTGCGTGGGGAGTCGGAGCCGGTGGGGGCTGAGCAGCTGGCTTTTATTCGGGAGAGTGTGCGGGAGCGGGCCAAGCCTCGGACCTGGCGGGGGGCCGCTGTGGCTTCCTCGTTGCCTGTGGCTCGGGTGCTGGTTGATAAAGGAGTTCTGCATCTGGATCGGTTGTTTGACTACGCCGTTCCCGCCGAGCTGGATGAGCTTGCCCAGCCGGGGGTTCGGGTTCGGGTGCGGTTCGGGGCCGGCGGAGGGAAGGTGCGGCAAGGGAGGCGGGAAGGCGGGGGACTTGTCGATGGGTTTCTGATCGAGCGCGTCGCTTCCTCCGAGTACTCCGGGGCCCTCGCCGCCCTCGCCCAAGTCGTCTCCGGCGAGCCCGTGTTGGAGCCGCCCCTCCTCGCGCTGGCCCGGGCCGTCGCCGACCGGTACGCGGGGAGTCTCGCCGACGTGGTGCAGCTGGCCGTGCCGCCCCGGTCGGCGCGGGCCGAGAAGCGGGACTCCGCCGCGCCGCTCGCGCCGCCCGCCGCGCCCGGTGCCGGGACCTGGGCGCGGTACGAGAAGGGGAGCGCGTTCGTCGAGGCGCTGGCCCAAGGGGGGGTGCCCCGGGCGGTGTGGAACGCGTTGCCCGGGCCGGAGTGGAGTGAGGAGATCGCCCGGGCCGTCGGGGCGGTGCTGTCCTCCGGGCGGGGGGCCCTGGTCGTCGTACCCGACGGGCGGGCCGTGGCCCGGGTCGATGCCGCGTTGACGCAGGTGCTGGGGGCGGGGCGGCATGCCGTGCTGACCGCCGATGCCGGGCCGGAGAAGCGGTACGCGCAGTGGCTCGCGGTGCGGCGGGGGGCCGTGCGGGCGGTGGTGGGGACGCGGGCGGCGATGTTCGCGCCGGTGCGGGAGCTGGGGCTCGTCGTCATCTGGGACGACGGGGACGGGAGCCACAGTGAGCCGCACGCCCCGCAGCCGCACGCCCGGGACGTGCTGCTGCTGCGGGCCGCCCAGGAGAAGTGCGGGTTCCTGCTGGGGAGTTGGAGCTGCACGGTCGAGGCGGCGCGGCTGGTCGAGAGCGGGTGGGCGCGGCCGGTCGTCGCCGCGCGGGAGCAGGTGCGGCGGGCGGTGCCGCTGGTGCGGACCGTGGGGGACCAGGATCTCGCGCGGGACGAGGCCGCCCGCGCCGCCCGGCTGCCCTCGCTGGCCTGGCAGGCCGTGCGGGACGGGCTGAAGAGCGGGCCGGTGCTGGTGCAGGTGCCCCGGCGGGGGTATGTGCCGCGGATGGCGTGCGCGCAGTGCCGGGAGCCCGCGCGGTGCCGGCAGTGCGCCGGGCCGCTGGAGGGGCGGGACGGGGGGGCGCTCGTGTGCGGGTGGTGCGGGAAGGGCGAGACCTCCTGGCACTGTCCCGAGTGCGGGGGGTTCCGGCTGCGGGCCCAGGTCGTGGGGGCCCGGCGGACCGCCGAGGAGCTGGGGCGGGCCTTTCCCGCCGTGCCGGTGCGGACGTCCGGGCGGGAGCATGTCCTCGACACCGTGCCGGGGGCGCCCGCGCTCGTCGTGAGTACGCCCGGGGCCGAGCCCGTCGCCGAGGGCGGGTACGCCGCCGCGCTGCTGCTGGACGGGTGGGCCATGCTCGGGCGGCCCGATCTGCGGGCCGGGGAGGACGCCCTGCGGCGCTGGATCGCCGCCGCCTCGCTCGTGCGGCCGCAGGGGGACGGGGGGACCGTGGTCGTCGTCGCCGAGCCGACGCTTCGGCCCGTGCAGGCGCTCGTGCGGTGGGACCCCGTCGGGCATGCCGTGCGGGAGTTGGGGGAGCGGGCCGAGCTGGGGTTTCCGCCGGTGTCGCGGATGGCCGCCGTGTCGGGGCCGCCCCGGGCTGTCGCCGACTTCCTCGCCGCCGTCGAACTGCCCGCGGAGGCCGAGGTGTTGGGGCCCGTACCGCTCGCGGTCACGCCGGTCGGGCGGCCTCGGGTCGTCGGGGGGCCGCCGCCGGGGGAGCGGTGGGAGCGGGCGCTGGTGCGGGTGCCGCCGGGGCGGGGCGGGGCGCTGGCCGCCACACTGAAGAACGCGCTGGCCGCTCGGACGGCTCGGCGGGGGAGGGGGAAGGGGGAGGAGGAAGGGAGGGTGGTTGTGCGGATCGATCCGCCGGATATCGGGTGAGGGGAGGGGGGTTCGCCGGTGCTTGCCGGGGGCTCGCCGCTGCCTGCCGGAGCTCGTCCGCCGTAGGTGCTTGCGCCGCCGCCGCAGATGCTGGCGCCTGCCTGCCGCCGCAGACGCATGGCTGCCTGCCGCCTGCCGCCTGCCGCCTGCCGTCGCATCGCCGCCTGCTGCCGCAGATGCCTGTGCTCGCCTGCCGCCGCATCGCCGCCTGCCGCCGCAAAGGTGCTCCCGCCTGCCGCCTGCCGCCGCAAACGCGTCGCTACCCGCCGCCGCATCGCCGCCCGCTGCCGCAGACGCATCGCTACCCGCCGCCGCCCGCCGCAGACGCATCGCCGTCCGCCCATCAGACGCCGTAAAGGCCCCTGCCGCCCGCCCGTCAGCCCCCGTAAAGGCCGCTGCCCAACGTCGTCCGGTGCTTCACTGCCCCCTCGGGTGCGGGCCGAAAGGGCAGTCCGGGGTCCTCTGGCAGGCGCCTTTCCTCCGGTGGGCGTCTCAGCCGTTGCGCGGGCCCGGGAACGCCGTCGGGCGGGGCTCCTCGCGCAAGGACGGGCTGCCCGCCGTCGGCTGGGTCGGCATCGAGCGGGCCGCCGGGACGGTGGGGACCGCCGAGATGCCCGCGCCCACGTTCACCGTGCGCGTCCCGGACGGCTCCGCGGCCAGCTCCGTCTCCTGCGCGGGCTGCGGGTTCGCCCTGCGGGCGCCGTACCGGCGGTGCACCGCCTGCTTCGTCACGCCCAGGGCCGAACCGACCGCGTCCCAGGAGAAGCCGAGGGAGCGGTCGAAGTCGACCGCCGCCGTCACCAGCGTCTCCACGCTGTCCCGCAGCTCCTGGGCCAGGCGGACCGTGGGGGCGGGGGCGCGGCCGTAGACGACGAAGCCTGTGGAGGGGCCGGAGCGGCGGGGGCGGTAGACGTTGCCCAGTTGGGCGGTGAGGGTGCGCAGTGCGTCCACCTGGCGGCGGACCCGCTCGATGTCCCGCACCAGCAAGTGCAGGCTGGCGCGGGCCTGGGCGTCGTGGGTTGCGTGGTCGGCCATCAACAAGCCTCTCGAACCGGCGTTAAGAGATAGGGGGTCAACTCTTTCTTGACCAACGCGACGGGCCTGCCGGGGGTCACGGTGTGGGGCGTATGGGCATATGCGTGCGCCCCCTTTGCCATCGGGTGCCCGGTTCGTGACGTCGGATGCCCATTTGGTGACGCCGGGTGCCCGAACAGCGGGACACGATGCGACGCGACGCCCTCCCCGGCTCACTAGACTTCTCAGGTCCCGCACCCCTCCCGAGAGGCCCCGCCCTTCCATGAAGCTCGTCTTCGCCGGTACCCCCGAAGTCGCCGTCCCCGCCCTGGACGCCCTGCTCACGTCGGGGCGGCACGAGGTCGCCGCGGTGGTGACGCGGCCGGACGCGCCGGCGGGGCGCGGGCGCAGGCTGGTGGCCTCGCCGGTGGCGGAGCGCGCGGAGGAGGCCGGCATCGAGGTGCTGAAGCCGGCCCGGCCCCGGGACCCCGCGTTCCTGGAGCGGCTCGCGGCCATCGCCCCGGACTGCTGCCCCGTCGTCGCCTACGGCGCCCTGCTGCCCCGCGCCGCCCTCGACATCCCCGCGCGCGGCTGGGTCAACCTGCACTTCTCCCTCCTGCCCGCCTGGCGCGGCGCCGCCCCCGTGCAGCGCTCGATCATGTCCGGCGACGAGATCACCGGCGCGTCCACCTTCCTGATCGAGGAAGGGCTGGACTCCGGACCGGTCTACGGCACCGTCACCGAGGCCGTCCGCCCCACCGACACCAGCGGCGACCTCCTCACCCGGCTCGCCTTCGCCGGCGCCGGACTGCTCGCCGCGACCATGGACGGCATCGAGGACGGCACCCTCACGGCCGTACCGCAGCCCGGCGACGGGATCAGCCTCGCGCCGAAGATCACGGTGGAGGACGCGCGCGTCGAGTGGAACGACCCGGCGCTGCGGGTCGACCGCGTCGTACGCGGCTGCACGCCCGCGCCCGGCGCTTGGACCACCTTCCGCGGCGAGCGGCTCAAGCTCATCCAGGTCACCCCCCTCCCCGACCGCGACGGCCTCACCCCCGGGCAGCTCGCCGTCGGCAAGAACAACGTCTACGTCGGCACCGGCTCGCACGCCGTCGAACTCCTCTGGGTCCAGGCCCAGGGCAAGAAGCCGATGCGCGCCGCCGACTGGGCGCGCGGGGTGCGGGGGGCGGACGGGGAGACCCTCGGCGCCTGAGCCCGCCCCGACGCCGGCCCGGCCCCCGACGCCGGCCCCGCCCCCGACGTACGCTTGACGCCCGTATCACCCATGTTTCCGGAGCACCTTTTCGTGAGCGACACCCCTCCCCGCAAGCCCGCCAAGCCCTACCGGCGGCCGAAGAAAGACCCCGTCCGCTTCCTCGCCTTCGAGGCGCTGCGTGCGGTGGACGAGCGGGACGCGTACGCGAATCTCGTGCTCCCGCCACTGCTGAGGAAGGCCCGGGAACAAGGGGAGTTCGACAGCCGGGACGCGGCCCTCGCCACCGAGCTGGTGTACGGGACACTGCGCCGGCAGGGGACGTACGACGCCGTCATCGCCGCCTGCGTCGACCGGCCGCTGCGCGAGGTGGACCCGCCCGTCCTCGACGTGCTCAGCCTCGGCGTGCACCAGCTCCTCGGGACGCGCATCCCCACGCACGCCGCCGTCTCCGCCTCCGTCGAGCTCGCCCGGGTCGTCCTCGGCGACGGACGGGCCAAGTTCGTCAACGCCGTGCTGCGCAAGGTCGCCCAGCACGACCTCGACGGCTGGGTCGAGAAGGTCGCGCCGCCCTATGACGACGACCCCGAGGACCACCTCGCCGTCGTCCACTCGCACCCCCGCTGGATCGTCTCCGCCCTCTGGGACTCCCTCGGCGGCGGGCGCGCCGGGATCGAGGAGCTGCTGGCCGCCGACAACGAGCGGCCCGAGGTCACGCTGGTCGCGCGGCCGGGGCGGGCCTCAGTCGGGGAGCTGCTGGAGGAGGACGCGGCCGTCGAGGGGCGCTGGTCGCCGTACGCCGTGCGGCTCGCCGAGGGCGGGGAGCCGGGGGCCGTGCCGGCCGTCCGTGAGGGGCGGGCCGGGGTGCAGGACGAGGGCAGCCAGCTCGTCGCGCTCGCCCTCGCCAATGCCCCCGTCGACGGAAGCGACGCGCTCTGGCTCGACGGCTGTGCCGGGCCCGGCGGCAAGGCAGCGCTGCTCGCCGCCCTCGCCGCCGAGCGCGGCGCGACCCTCCTCGCCGCCGAGAAGCAGCCCCACCGCGCCGGGCTCGTCGGGAAGGCGCTGCGCGGCAACCCCGGTCCCTACCAGGTCATCACCGCCGACGGGACGCGTCCGCCGTGGCGGCCCGGCGTCTTCGACCGGGTGCTCATGGACGTGCCGTGCACCGGACTCGGCGCCCTGCGACGCCGTCCCGAGGCGCGCTGGCGGCGCCGGCCCGAGGACCTCGAGGGGTTCGCGCCGCTCCAGCGGGACCTGCTGCGCACGGCCCTGGAGTCGGTGCGGGTCGGCGGGGTCGTCGGGTACGCCACCTGCTCGCCGCACCTCGCGGAGACCCGGGCCGTCGTCGCCGACCTCCTCAAGCAGTTCCCGCACGCCGACCTCATCGACGCGCGGCCCCTGCTGCCGGGCGTGCCGCAGCTCGGCGAGGGGCCCGACGTACAGCTGTGGCCGCATGTGCACGGGACCGACGCGATGTATCTGGCGCTGATCAGGAGGAACGGGTGAGGTGAGAGCAGCGGCGGCGGGATGATCGTACGAATAGTGCCTCTTCCGGTACCCCGCCGGTGCTCCCGTCCCTTCCGGGCATGGGAGGCTTGACCCATGCCCGTGCAGATCAACCCCAGCATCCTGTCCGCCGACTTCGCCCGTCTCGCGGACGAGGCGAAGGCGGTCGACGGCGCCGACTGGCTCCACGTCGACGTCATGGACAACCACTTCGTCCCGAACCTCACCCTCGGCGTGCCGATCGTGGAGTCGCTGGCGAAGGCGACGGACACCCCGCTGGACTGCCACCTGATGATCGAGGACCCGGACCGCTGGGCCCCGCAGTACATCGAGGCGGGCGCCTCCTCCGTCACCTTCCACGTCGAGGCCGCCGCCGCGCCGGTCCGCCTCGCGCGGGAGATCCGGGCCAAGGGCGGCCGGGCGTCGATGGCCCTGAAGCCGGCTACGCCCATCGAGCCGTACGAGGACCTGCTGCCCGAGCTGGACATGCTGCTGGTCATGACCGTCGAGCCGGGCTTCGGCGGGCAGGCGTTCCTCGACATCATGCTGCCGAAGATCCGCCGCACCCGGCAGCTCATCGACCAGCACGGGCTCCAGCTGTGGCTCCAGGTCGACGGCGGGGTCTCGGCCTCGACCATCGAGCGGTGCGCCGAGGCCGGCGCGGACGTCTTCGTCGCCGGCTCGGCCGTGTACGGCGCCGAGGACCCCGCCGCCGCCGTCCGGGCCCTGCGCGTGCAGGCCGAGGCGGCATGCGTCCATGGGGCCACGGGCAAGTGAACGAAGCCCTTCCGGGCTGATCAAGCACGCCGGATCTGCGAGGATGAACGGCGAGTCCAGAGTGTGAACAGCAGTGAGGAGAACGCCGTGTCGGGTATGTCGGCGGGCCGGTCAGCCATGCGGATGGGACCCGCTGAGCTGGTCCAGGCGGCGGCCATGGCCCGCCGCTTCTACCTGGAGGGCAAGTCCAAGATCCAGATCGCGGAGGAGTTCGGCGTCAGCCGCTTCAAAGTGGCCCGGGTCCTGGAGACCGCCCTGGAACGGGACCTCGTCCGCATCGAGATCCGGGTCCCGGCCGAGCTGGACGCCGACCGCTCCGACGCGCTGCGCGCCCGCTACGGCCTGCGGCACGCGGTCGTGGTCGAGTCCCCGGCCGAGGCGGCGGATTCCCCCGACCCCGAGAACCTCGGGGAGGTGGCCGCCGAACTGCTCGGTGAACTCGTCAACGAGGGCGACATCCTGGGCCTCGCCTGGGGCCGCTCCACCATCCACATGGCGGCGGCCCTCGACCGGCTCCCGCCCTGCACGGTGGTGCAGCTGACCGGGGTCTACGACGCGGGGACCGCCGAGCGCGGCTCGGTGGAGGCGGTGCGCCGGGCGGCTCAGGTGTCCGGCGGCGACGCCCACCCCATCTACGCCCCCATGCTGCTGCCGGACGCGGCCACCGCGACCGCGCTGCGCAGCCAGACCGGGATCGCGCGGGCCTTCGAGTACTTCGACAAGGTCACCGTCGCCTGCGTCTCCATCGGCTCCTGGGAGCCCGGCATCTCCACGGTGCACGACATGCTGACCGAGGAGGAGCGGGCCCACTACTCCACCCTCGGGGTCGCCGCCGAGATGTCCGCGCACCTCTTCGACTCCGACGGCCGCCGCGTCGGGCGCGACCTCGGCGAGCGGTGCATCACCGTCAAGGCCGACCAGCTGCGCCGCATCCCCGAGGTCGTCGCGATCGCGGGCGGGCAGCGCAAGGCCGCCGCGATCGACGCGGTGCTGCGCTCCGGGCTGGTCACCAGCCTCGTCACCGACACCTCGGCGGCGGACTACCTGATGACCGCCGGACCCACCCCCAAGCCGGCGCTCGCGCGGACCGACCCGGACGGGCCCTGAGCCACCCGTAAGGGATCTGTTCGGGGGCCTCTCGGGGTCTTTTCAGGGGCCGGCCGGATTTTTCGCCGGGGGCGGCCGTGACAGCATCTCCTCATGCTGTTCCGGTTCGTCCCCCGCGTACTGCTCGCCTGTCTGCTGGTCCTGCTGGCGGGCTGCGGGTCATCCCACAAGACCAGTCCTACGACCACGGCGTCGTCCCCCGGCGCCTCCGCTTCCGCCCCCTCCTGGGCGGCCGGTCTGCGCACCGTGCGCGCCGCCGGCCTCCCCGCCGAGGCCCGCTCCACGCTCGCCCTCATCGACAAGGGCGGCCCCTACCCCTACTCCCGTGACGGCA
Organism: Streptomyces sp. AMJ-169; assembly: GCF_055597585.1. Classification (NCBI taxonomy): domain Bacteria; kingdom Bacillati; phylum Actinomycetota; class Actinomycetes; order Kitasatosporales; family Streptomycetaceae; genus Streptomyces; species Streptomyces sp. AMJ-169. The sequence goes on along the minus strand of NZ_JBVLTJ010000013.1, from coordinate 85,193 downwards.
TCGTCTTCGGCAATTACGAGGGCCTGCTGGCCAAGCACAAGCGCGGCTACTACCACGAGTTCACCGTCAAGACCCCGGGCGTGCAGACCCGGGGCGCCCGGCGCATCATCACCGGCGAGGACGGGGAGATCTACTACACCGATGATCACTACAAATCGTTCAGGGCGGTGCTGAGATGAGCCGGTACGAGGTCACACTGGACCTTGCGGGCGTGACGGACAAGGCGGGTCTGATGGACCGCGCCGCACAGGCGCTGTCGCTGCCGGACTGGTTCGGGCGCAACTGGGACGCGCTGGTCGACTCCCTCTCCGACCCCGGCGTCTGGCCCGCGCCCGCCGCCGAGGCGGGCCTGCGGATCGTGGTGCGCGACTGGCAGCGGTACGCCAAGGCCGCGCCCGAGGAGTGGGACGTCGCGCAGGCGGTGTTCACCGAGGCGGTCGACCGGGCCGAGGGGCTGTCGGTACTCCTCGCCTTCGGTAACCGCAAGTAGCTTTTTGGACGTTCCTCCGAGCACCCTTCCGGCCGCCCTGGATGTTTGCCCCAGATCGGTCGATCGGGTGTTCGTGGGACACTGAAGTACGTGCTTCTTCCCCCTGGCGGACCGTCCCGGGGGTCACTCTGAACGACTGGGATGTGCGGCACGTGCGTTTCCTCAATGACATCCGGCCCGCGTACGACCTGACGTACGACGACGTCTTCATGGTCCCGAGCCGCAGCTCGGTGGGCTCCCGGCAGGCCGTGGACCTGCGCTCGCCGGACGGGACGGGGACGACGGTCCCGCTCGTCGTCGCCAACATGACCGCCATCGCCGGGCGCCGCATGGCCGAGACGGTCGCGCGCCGGGGCGGGCTCGTCGTCATCCCGCAGGACATCCCGATCGACGTCGTCACCGACGTCGTCCGCTGGGTCAAGAGCCGGCACCTCGTCCTGGACACCCCGATCGTGCTCGCGCCGCACCAGACCGTCGCCGACGCCCTCGCGCTGCTGCCGAAGCGGGCGCACAACGCCGGTGTCGTCGTCGACGACGAGCGGCGGCCGGTCGGTGTCGTCACCGACCAGGACCTCACCGGCGTCGACCGCTTCACCCAGCTCGCCGAGGTCATGTCCCGCGACCTGCTGCTCCTCGACGCCGACATCGACCCGCGCGAGGCGTTCAACACCCTCGACGCCGCGAACCGCCGCTACGCCCCGGCGGTCGACACCGACGGCAAGCTGGCCGGCATCCTCACCCGCAAGGGCGCCCTGCGGGCCACCCTGTACACCCCGGCCGTCGACGCCGCCGGGCGGCTGCGCATCGCCGCCGCCGTCGGCATCAACGGCGACGTCGCGGGCAAGGCCAAACAGCTCCTCGACGCGGGCGTCGACACGCTGGTCATCGACACGGCCCACGGCCACCAGGAGTCGATGATCAGCGCGATCCGCACGGTCCGCGCGCTCTCGCCCTCGGTCCCGATCGCCGCCGGCAACATCGTCTCCGCCGAGGGCGTCCGCGACCTCATCGAGGCCGGCGCCGACATCATCAAGGTCGGGGTCGGCCCCGGCGCGATGTGCACGACGCGGATGATGACCGGCGTGGGCCGGCCGCAGTTCTCCGCCGTCCTCGAATGCGCCGCCGAGGCCCGCAAGTTCGGCAAGCACGTCTGGGCCGACGGGGGCGTCCGCCACCCGCGCGACGTCGCCATGGCGCTGGCCGCCGGCGCGTCCAACGTGATGATCGGCTCCTGGTTCGCCGGGACGTACGAGTCCCCCGGCGATCTCCAGCAGGACGCCAGCGGGCGCCTGTACAAGGAGTCCTTCGGCATGGCGTCGGCCCGCGCGGTCCGCAACCGGACCTCCGACGAGTCCTCCTACGACCGCGCCCGCAAGGCCCTGTTCGAGGAGGGCATCTCGACGTCCCGCATGTACCTCGACCCGGCGCGGCCCGGCGTGGAGGACCTGATCGACTCGGTCATCGCCGGGGTGCGGTCGTCCTGCACGTACGCGGGGGCGGGGTCCTTGGCCGAGTTCGAGGAGAAGGCGGTCGTCGGGATCCAGAGCGCGGCGGGGTATGCGGAGGGGAAGCCGTTGCACGCGAGCTGGAGCTAGCGGCTGCGCTTTTCCTGGCAGACCCCCTGGCGGACCCCCTGGGGGACTTCCTGGGGACTTCTTGGCGGACGGCGTCGCTTGTCGTGGGCGGCGCCGGACCGGCATCGGGCGGCTGAGCTGCTGGTGTCTTATCGGCGCGTGTTCTACTGCGGTATGTGTTGAACGACCTGGACGAACGTATCGTGCACGCCCTCGCCGAGGACGCCCGGCGGTCCTACGCCGACATCGGGCAGCTCGTCGGGCTCTCCGCGCCGGCGGTGAAACGGCGGGTGGACCGGCTGCGGGAGAGCGGGGCGATCACGGGGTTCACGGTGCGGGTCGATCCGGCGGCGCTGGGGTGGGAGACCGAGGGGTTCGTCGAGATCCACTGCCGGCGCAACACCTCTCCGGAGACGATCCGGCGCGGGCTCGAGCGGTACCAGGAGGTGGTCGCGGCGTCCACGGTCACCGGGGACGCCGACGCCATCGCGCAGGTCTTCGCCGCTGACATGCGGCACTTCGAGCGGGTGCTTGAGCGGATCGCCGGGGAGCCGTTCGTGGAACGGACGAAGTCGGTGCTGGTGCTGTCGCCGCTGCTGAGGAGGTTCTCTTCGGGGGCGCCGGCTTGAGAGTGCGGGGCGCCGGCTTGAGCAGGGGTTCTTGGAGGGGCGCGTGCTTGAGGCGGGGTTCTTGAAGGGCGGGCTTCGGGCTGAGGGGTGTTTGAGGGGGGCGTGTTTCGGGCTGAGCGGTCGTTGAGGGGGCGCGTGTTTCGGGCTGGGCGGTGTCTGAGGGGGCGGGCTTCGAGTTGAGCGGTGTTTGAGAGGGCGGGCTTCGGGCTGGGCGGTGTCTGAGAGGACGCGTTGTGAGCTGAGCGTTGCTTCCTCTGTGGCCTAGCTCTCCCCGCGCAACGAATCGCCGCCCCGCCCAAGATCCACGCAACGAAAAGCTCACCCGCGCGCAACAGCTCCGCCTTGTCCGGTGAAACCGGCGGCCGTAGCGTCTACGTGGCCCCCCAACCCCCTCTTCTCCCAGGTGAGGACACGTATGCGCACCGCTCTGCTCCAGAGCTCCGGACGTCCCGGTTCCGTCGGCGGCAACCTCAAGGCGCTGGACGACGCGGCGGCCCGCGCGGCCGAGGCGGGGGCCGGACTGCTGATCGCGCCGGAGCTGTTCCTCACCGGATACGCGATCGGCGCGGCCATCGAACGCCTCGCCGAACCGGCGGACGGGGAGTCGGCGGACGCGGTGGCGGAGATCGCGGGGCGGTACGGGGTGGCCATCGCGTACGGGTATCCGGAGCGGGCCGGGGAAGCCGGGGGCGCCGGGGAAGCCGGGCGCGGCGAGAGCTCCGGGGGCGCCGGAAGTCCTGAGGCCGCCGGCCCCGTCCACAACTCCGTCCAGCTCATCTCCCCCGACGGCACCCGCCTCGCCAACTACCGCAAGACCCACCTCTTCGGCCCCTTCGAGCGCGACCACTTCACCCCCGGTGAACAGGCCGTCGTGCAGGCGGAGTTGGGTGGGGTGACCGTCGGGCTGATGATCTGCTACGACGTCGAGTTCCCGGAGAACGTCCGCGCCCACGCCCTCGCCGGGACCGACCTGCTGATCGTGCCGACGGCTCAGATGCATCCGTTCGAGTTCGTCGCCGAGTCGATGATCCCGGTGCGGGCCTTCGAGAGCCAGATGTATGTCGCGTACGTCAACAGGGTCGGCGTGGAAGGGGGGTTCGACTTCGTCGGGCTGTCCGCGCTGGCCGGGCCCGACGGGCTCGTACGCGTACGGGCGGGCCGGGGCGAGGAGTTGGCGGTCGCCGACGTGGACCCGGAGCTGCTCGCCGCCTCCCGCGCGGCCAACCCCTATCTCGCGGACCGGCGGCCCGGTCTCTACCGTTCCCTCATCTGACCGCCAGGAGTTCGAAACCCCATGACGTCCATGGTGCCCAACGCCGTCGAGCACGCAGACGGGCAGCGGCAGCCGATCACGATGTTCGGCCCCGACTTCCCTTACGCCTACGACGACTTCCTCGCCCACCCGGCCGGGCTCGGGCAGATCCCGGCGACCGAGCACGGGGCCGAAGTCGCCGTCATCGGGGGCGGGTTGTCGGGGATCGTGACGGCGTACGAGCTGATGAAGATGGGGCTCAGGCCGGTCGTGTACGAGGCCGACCGGATCGGCGGGCGGCTGCGGACCGTCGGGTTCGACGGGCAGGGCGCCGAGGGGCTGACGGCGGAGATGGGCGCGATGCGCTTCCCGCCCTCCTCGACGGCCCTCCAGCACTACATCGACCTGGCCGGCCTGACCACCCGCCCGTTCCCCAACCCCCTTGCGGAGGTGACCCCTTCGACGGTCGTCGACCTCAAGGGCGAGACGCACTACGCGCGGACGGTCGCCGAACTCCCGCAGATCTACCGGGATGTGGCCGACGCCTGGGCCAAGTGCCTTGAGGAAGGCGCCGAGTTCACCGCGATGAACCGCGCGCTGCGCGAACGGGACGTGCCGCGCATCCGCGAGATCTGGTCCCGGCTCGTCGAGCGGCTCGACAACCAGACCTTCTACGGATTCCTGTGCGCCTCCGAGGCGTTCAAGTCCTTCCGCCGCCGCGAGATCTTCGGCCAGGTCGGCTTCGGCACCGGCGGCTGGGACACCGACTTCCCCAACTCGATCCTGGAGATCCTGCGCGTCGTCTACACCGAGGCCGACGACCACCACCGGGGAATCGTCGGCGGCTCCCAGCAACTGCCGCTCAGGCTCTGGGAGTCCGAGCCGCCGAAGGCCGTGCACTGGCCGTACGGGACGTCGCTCGCGAGCCTGCACGAGGGCGGCGCCCCGCTGCCCGCCGTGACCCGGCTGCACCGCACCGCCGGGGACCGGATCACCGTCACCGACGCGGCCGGCGGCATCCGCACCTACCGGGCCGTCGTCTTCACCGCGCAGTCCTGGATGCTGCTGTCCAAGGTGGTCTGCGACGACGACCTCTTCCCGGCCGACCACTGGACCGCCATCGAGCGCACCCACTACATGGAGTCCAGCAAGCTCTTCGTCCCCGTCGACCGCCCGTTCTGGCTCGACAAGGACCCGGAGACCGGGCGGGACGTGATGTCGATGACCCTCACCGACCGCATGACGCGCGGGACTTACCTCCTCGACGACGGTCCGGACCGGCCGGCGGTGATCTGCCTGTCGTACACCTGGTGCGACGACAGCTCCAAGTGGCTGCCGCTGTCGGCGGGGGAGCGGATGGAGGTGATGCTGAAGTCGCTGGGGGAGATCTATCCGAAGGTCGACATCCGCAAGCACATCATCGGCAGTCCGGTGACCGTGTCATGGGAGAGCGAGCCGTATTTCATGGGCGCGTTCAAGGCCAATCTGCCGGGTCATTACCGGTACCAGCGGCGGCTGTTCACGCATTTCATGCAGGAGGGGCTGCCGGCCGGGCGGCGGGGGCTGTTCCTCGCGGGGGACGACATCTCGTGGACCGCAGGGTGGGCGGAGGGGGCCGTGCAGACCGCGCTGAACGCCGTGTGGGGAGTGATGCGGCACTTCGGCGGGGCCACGGACGCGGCGAATCCGGGGCCCGGGGACGTGTTCGACGAGATCGCTCCGGTGGAACTGCCGGAGGACTGAGGGGAGTTGGGGTGCGGCCTTATGGGTCAGGGGAGTTGGGCGTCAGTCCGGCAGCGGCGTGAGCAGCATGCGGCCCGCGAAGCCGACGGCCGCGTCCAGGCGGTCGGCGAAGTCCTCGGCCAGCTCGGGGAGTTGACGTAACGCCCAGAGCGCGCGGGCCGCCGCCCACGCCGCCGCCCTGGCCCGCTCCAGACTCCAGGAACCCACCAGATGGGTGAGCGGATCGGCGAGCTGGAGCAGATCCGGGCCCGGCATCAAGTCCTCGCGGATGCGCTCCTCCAGCGCCACCAGAATGTCCCCGACCTGGTCGAACTCGTCCTCCAGATCCGCTGGTCGGCAGTCCAGACTGTGACAGGCGTCCACGACGGCGAGCGCCAGGTCGTGCCCGATATGGGCGTTGATCCCGGCCAGCGCGAACTGGAGCGGCCGTACGCCCGGATGGCGGCGCATCTGGAAGAGGGGGCGCCAACAGGCGGGCGGGCGCAGGCCGTTGGTCTCGGCGTCGACGGCCTTCAGGTACCGCTCGGCGAACCGCACATCGAGCGTGGCCGCCGCGCGGGCGTCCTCGAACGCGCCCCTGTCGATTCGCCGGTCCACCTCCTCGGTCACCGTCAGATACACCCGGTTGAACACCCCGACCCCGTCCCGCTCGGGCAGGCCCGCGCCCAGCGCCCGCATCCGCGCGATCACGGCGTCCACGGCGGCGGGCGGGGCGGCCGGGGCGAACTCCTCCAACTCCGTCATGGGGGAAGCGTGCCAGCCGGAACGGGGAAAAGGGGCGGAGTTCCCCGAAAGGGGGACGTGTCAGGGTTTCGGCACCGGCACCTCCCAGGCCGCCGGCGCCACACTGCGGTCCGCCCCCTTGAGCACGTTCGCGAAGAGGACGAGCCCGAAGGCCAGCGCCGTCACCACACAGAACGACACCATCAGACTGGACAGTTGGGCCACCCCGCCGATGAGACTGGGCGCGATCAGCCCCGAGGTGTACGTCACCGTCGCCACCCCCGCGATCGCCTGGCTCGGATTGGGCCCGCTGTGCCCGGCCGCCGCGAAGCACAGCGGGACGACGACGGCGATGCCGAGCCCGGTCAGCCCGAAGCCGGCCATCGCGACCGGCGGTTCGTCCGCCACGACGATCAGCAGCCCGCCCAGCGCCGCCAGCACCCCGCCCAGCCGCACGGTCCGTACGCTCCCGAAGCGGTTCACCACCGCGTCCCCGGCCAGCCGGGCGATCGCCATCGTCAGCATGAAACCGGTCGTGCAGGCCGCCGCCAGCGCCGCCGAGGACTCCAGCCGGTCCTCCAGGTACACCGCCGACCAGTCCATGCTCGCGCCCTCCGCGAACACCGCGCAGAACCCGACCGCGCCGATCAGCAGTGCCGAACGCGGCGGCAGCGCGAAGCGCGGGGGCGGTTCCTCGTCCGCCGTCGGACGCAGGTCCAGCACCCACGAGCAGGCGACGGCGCCGAGGACCGTCAGCGTGAGGGCGGCCAGCGCGTGGTGCAGGCGGGCGTCCGCGCCGAGATGCGCCGCCAGCGTGCCCGCCGCCGAGCCGGTCAGCGTGCCCGCGCTCCACATGCCGTGCAGCCCGGACATGATCGACTTCTTCAGCCGGTGCTCCATCTCGACGCCGAGCGCGTTCATCGCGACGTCCGCCATGCCCGCCGAGGCGCCGTAGACGAACATCGCCAGGCACAGGGTGAGCAGGCCCGGGGCCAGCGACGGCAGCGTCAGCGACAGCGTCCACAGCGCGAGGAGTCCGCGCAGCGCCGCCCTGCTGCCGAACCGGTGCGTGACGCGGCCCGCGAGCGGCATCGCGCAGGCGGCGCCGAACGCCGTGAACGCCAGCGCGAACCCCAGCTCGCCGGTGCTCACGCCGGCGTGGTCCTGGATCCACGGCACCCGCGTCGCGAACGAGCCGGTGACCCCGCCGTGCACGGCGAACACCGCCGCCAGCGCGTACCGGCCGCGTCGCACGTCGCCCATCGGACCACTCCTCTTGATACCTCGGTGTCAGTGTCGGGGCGTAAATTATCAGGAAGGCTGCCTGATAAATAGGGGGTAAGCGGAGTGCACGGAAGCAGCGGTCGTTCGAGGGCGCCGGGGCCATGGGAGACTCCCGGCATGCCCGCATCACCGAGTACCGCCCGAGCCATCAACGACCGGCTGGCGCTCGGCCTGTTGCAGCAGGAGGGCCCCCTCACGGCGGCCCAGCTGAAACAGCTCACGGGCCTGTCCCGCCCGTCGGTCGCCGACCTCGTCGAACGCCTCACCGCCGCCGGGCTGATCGAGGTCACGGGGGAGGCGGGCGCGCATCGCCGGGGGCCGAACGCGAAGGTGTACGGGATCGTCGGCGGCCGGGCCCATCTGGCGGCGCTGGACGTGCGTACCGAAGGGGTCGCCGTCGTCGTCTCCGACCTCGTCGGCCATGTGCTCGCGGAGGCGTCCGTGCCGATCGGCGGGGACACCGGCACCGGGCCCGCCGTCGAGCAGGCGGTGACGCTGCTGGAGCGGGCCGTCAAGGAGGCCGGCGCGGACGCCCTGCACACCGTGTGCGTCGGCGCGCCCGGGCTCATCGACCCCGGCAGCGGGGAACTCCGTGACTCCACCGGCCTGCCGACCTGGCACCGCCGGCTCGCCTCGGCGATCCAGGAGCGCTTCCCGAAGGTGCGGGTGCTGGTCGAGAACGAGGCCAACCTCGCGGCCCTCGCCGAGCGGGCCGACGGCGTCGTCCAGGACCGCGACACCTTCGTCTTCCTCTGGCTCGCCCACGGCATCGGCGCGGCGGTCTTCCTGGACGGCCGCCTCCGCAGAGGAGCCTCCGGCGGAACCGGCGAGATCGGCTTCCTGCCGGTCCCGGGGGCGACGGGGTTGCCGTCGGCGCGGGACTGCGACGGGGGGTTCCACACGCTGGTGGGCGCGGCGGCGGTGCTGGGGCTGGCGGGGGAGTTCGGGGTACGCGGGGGGTCGGGGGCGGCGGGGGTGGTGCGGGAGGCTGCGCGGGTGGCTGAGGAGGGGCGGCGGGGGGTGGCGTCGGGTTCTGCGGCGGGGGGTGGTGAGGAGCCGGTCGATGTGGTGCCGGGCGGCGGGTCTTCGCGGCCGGCGGACGGCGTGCAGCCGGTCTCTACGGCGCCGGACGACGGGCCTTCACGGCCAGTCCCTGCGGCGCTGGGTGGCGGGTCTTTGCGGTCGGCGGCCGACGTGCGGGCGGTCTCTGCGGTGCCGGGCGGTGTGCAGCCGGTCTCGGTGCCGGGCGGCGGGCCTTCGCGGCCGGTCTCTGCGGTGCCGGGCGGCGGGTCTTTGCGGCCCGCGGCCGATGTGCAGCCGGTCTCTGTGGCGCCGGACGGCGAGCAGTCGTCCCCCGTGAGACCCCGTCACGAACCCCCGCTCCGGCCCGCCGCCCCCGCCTTCCTCGATGCTCTCGCCGAGCGCATCGCCCTCGGTGTCGTTTCCGCCGTGGCCGTGCTTGATCCGGGGTGTGTCGTGCTGGGTGGGGAGGTTGGGCAGGCTGGGGGAGTTGAGTTGGCCGGGCGGGTTGCGGAGCGGGTTCGGGGGATGGTTCCGCTGGCCACCGAGGTACGGGCCAGCGGGCTTGGTGACGGGGCCGTGCTGCGGGGGGCGTTGCTGACGGCTCGGGGGGCGGCGCAGGATCAGTTGTTCGACACGGCGGGGTGACGGCGTCGTACGTATGGGGCGCAGTCTCTCCGGCTCGCTCCCAACTCCCCGCCTACTAACCCCTGTTCGCCAAGTACTCCTCGAACGTCCCCTTCCCCACCGCCTGTTCCGGGGTCAAGTGGCCGCCCGCTCGGAAGCCCCGGTATGCCGCTCCCCATAGCGGGATCCTGAGCAGTGGGCGGTGTTTGGCCTGGGAGCGCAAGTAGGCGCGGGCCAAGTCCTCGAAGGAGCGGATCTCCGGGCCGCCCATGTCCGGGACCCGGCCCGCAGGGGCGGCGGTCGCCAACTCGGCCAGGCGGGACGCCACTTCGGTGACCTCGATCGGCTGGTCCCGGACATGGGCGAGGACCGGGACCACAGGGGACCTCGTCAGGCCCGCCAGCAACTGAGCCACCAAGTCGTGGAATTGGGTCGTCCGGAGGATCGTCCAGGGCAACTCCGAAGCCATGACGAGGCGTTCGACCGCCAGCTTGGACTTGTAGTAGCCCAGAGGGACTCGGTCCACGCCCACGATCGAGATGTACACCACGTGCCCCACCCCGGCCCGCCGCGCCGCGTCGAGCAGATGGCCGGCGGCCTCCTCGTCGCCGCCGCGAGGCGAACTCGCGCAGTGCACGACGACGTCCGCCCCCGCCAGCGCCGTGTCCAGCCCCGCCCCGCCCGCGCGCAGGTCCACCGGATGGCGCTCGCTGCGGCGGCTCACCACCCGTACCTCGTGGCCGTCCGCCCGCAGCCGTTCGACGACGGGCCGGCCGAGCGTTCCGGTTCCGCCCGTCACCAGCACCGTGAGCATCCTGGTCATGACGTCCAGCCTTCCCGTGCGGCGGGCGGCCCCTGGTGGAACGCCCTCCGCTCAACAGACCGGACGGCGGCGCCGGATGTGACAAGGGTGGGCGACCTGTTTCCGGGGGATCGGCCTTACCTCCCCAACTGGCCTTGCAGATAACGCAACTTGTCCGGGTTCAGGACCGCCCACATGTCCACGATCCACCCGTCCCGGTACGTGAAACCGACCGTCCCCATCAGCCGGTCCCCGTCCCACGCCAGCAGCGCCGGCGCCCCGTTCAGCTCCGCGTGCTCGAACGTCATCGTCAACAGGAACCGCTCGCGGATGCCGTTCAAGAAACGGGCGACCTTGTCCAGGCCGACCACCGGCCGCAGCGCCGCCGTGACCTTGCCGCCGCCGTCCGCCCACCACGTCACGTCCGCCGCCAGCAGCTTCTCCAACTGGGGGAGGTCGCCGTCCTGAGCCGCCGCGAGAAAGGACGCCACCAGCTCGGCCTGCCGTTCAGGGGCGGGCTCGAACCGGTGGTCTTCTTCCGCCACCCGCCCCACCGCCCGCCGATACACCTGCCGGCAATTCCCCTCCGAAAGATCCAGCACCTCCGCGATCTCCCGGTGCCCGTACCCGAACGCCTCCCGCAGCACATACACCGCCCGTTCCGTCGGCGTCAGCCGCTCCAGCAGGACCAGCATCGCCATGGACACGGCGTCGCGCTGCTCCGCCGATTCGAGCGGGCCGAGGGCGTCGCCTGAGGTGGCCACCGGCTCCGGGAGCCAGGCGCCGACGTACCGCTCCCGGCGGGCCCGCGCCGAGGTCAGCCGGTTGAGGCAGAGGTTGGTGACGGTCTTCGCCAGCCAGGCGCCGAGGTGCTCGATCGCGGACCGGTCCGCGCCGTCGAGCCGCAGATAGGCGTCCTGCACGGCGTCCTCCGCCTCCTGGGCGGAGCCCAGCATGCGGTAGGCGAGACCGAACAGGCGGGGACGGTGGGCCTCGAACTCGGCGGCGAGCGCGGTCGTCATGGGGACACTGTGCCCGAGCGCACGGGCCCGGCCGCCCCCGGCCCGAAGCGTCGACGCCCCGGCCGCCCGAAGCCGCCGCCGGCCATCACAGAAGCTGACGCAGCGGAAGCCCGGCACCACCCTCTGTGACCCACACCACACCCCTCACCCGTATGGACCACCCCCGCCCGTGGCACACTGACTCTGTACCAGTAGCAGCGCACTCCGGGGTCGGTGAAAGTCCGAACCGGCGGTTATAGTCCGCGACCCGATCGCTTTCAGTGATCGGTTGACCAGGTGGAATTCCTGGACCGACGGTTAAAGTCCGGATGGGAGGCAGTGCGCGGCGGGCAGGCACCTGTGGTGCGCCGCCGTATGCGTACTCGTCCGCGTCGGCGGATGAGTGTGTCCGGCGTCCTCCTCAGTGCGTGTGCCCGTGTTCTGTCGTCTCTCGACAGGCCCCGGAGTCCGTGCCCCATGAGGCAGGAGGACCCGGGAAGTGTTCACCGGAATCGTCGAAGAGCTGGGTGAGGTCACCGCCGTCGAGAACCTCGGCGACGCCTCCCGCTTCCGGCTGCGCGGCCCCGTCGTCACCGACGGCGCGAAGCACGGCGACTCCATCGCCGTCAACGGCGTCTGTCTGACCGTCGTCGAGCACGAGGGCGACGAGTTCACGGCCGACGTCATGGCCGAGACCCTGAACCGCTCCAGCCTGGGCGCCCTCGCCGCAGGCTCCCGCGTCAACCTCGAACGCCCCACGGCCGTCGGCGCCCGCCTCGGCGGACACATCGTCCAGGGCCACGTCGACGGCACCGGCGAGATCCTCGCCCGCACCCCCTCCGAGCACTGGGAGATCGTCAAGGTCTCCCTCCCGGCCGGCCTCGCGCGCTACGTCGTCGAGAAGGGCTCGATCACCGTCGACGGCATCAGCCTCACGGTCGTCGAGGCGGGCGCCGACTTCTTCACCGTCAGCCTCATCCCCACCACCCTCGACCTGACCACGCTCGGCCTCAAGCAGCCCGGCGACCCGGTCAACCTCGAGGTCGACATCGTCGCCAAGTACGTCGAGCGGCTGATGGGAGCGGGGAAGTGAACGCGCTGAACTCCGAGGCGTTCGTCCTGTTCGGCCAGCACATCCTGTGGTCGGACATGATCGGCAACATCCTCGGCCTCACCGCCCTGGCCCTCGGCTGGCGCCGCTACGTGCTGACCTGGCCGGTCCAGTTCCTCTCCGGACTCGTCCTGTTCGGCGCGTTCTACGGCCATCTCGCGGGCAGCGCCGGCAAGCAGGTCATCGTCATGGTGGTCGCGGCGTACGGCTGGTGGCAGTGGGGGCGCAAGCAGAAGGGCGGGGTCGTCCCGCGCTTCGCCACCTGGTCCGAGCGCGGCGCGATGACCGCCGCCGGAGCCGTCGGCACGGTCGCCGTCGCCCTGCTCTTCCAGGCGTTCCCCACCCTGTCCTGGGACCCCTGGCCGGACGCGTACATCTTCGTCGGCACGGTCGTCGCCATGTACGCCCAGGCCAAGGGCATGGTCGAGTTCTGGATCGCCTGGCTCCTCGTCGACCTCGTCGGCGTCCCGCTCAACTTCGCCAACGGCTACGCCTTCTCCGGCTTCGTCTACGTCATCTACGGCGCCCTCGTCCTGTGGGGCATGCGCGACTGGTGGCTGCGTTCACGCCGGCCCGTCCTGGAAGGAGCGCCCGCATGAGCATCAGCACACCGACCGCCCGGTACGAGATCGGCGCCGGCCTCGGCCTCGCCGCGGAAGACCTCACCCTCGACCCCGTCGCCCAGGCCGTCGCCGACATCGCCGCCGGCCGCCCGATCGTGGTCGTCGACGACGAGGACCGCGAGAACGAGGGCGACCTCGTCGTCGCCGCCGAGAAGATCACCCCCGAGATCGTCGCGTTCATGATGAGCGAGTGCCGGGGACTGATCTGCGCGCCCATGGAGGGCCCCGAACTCGACCGGCTCGCGCTGCCGCAGATGGTCCAGGACAACACCGAGTCCATGAAGACGGCGTTCACCGTCTCCGTCGACGCGGGCCCCGCCCACGGCGTGACCACCGGCATCTCCGCCGCCGACCGCGCCACCACCCTGCGCCTGCTGGCGGGCGGCGAGGCCGAGCCCGCCGACTTCGTCCGCCCCGGCCACATCTTCCCGCTGCGCGCCCGCCCCGGCGGCGTCCTCGCCCGCGACGGCCACACCGAGGCCGCCGTCGACCTCGCCCGCCTCGCGGGGCTGCGCCCGGCCGGAGCCATCGTCGAGATCGCCGGCGAGGACGGCCGGATGCTCCGCCTCCCCGAACTCGTCCCGTTCGCCCGCAAGTACGGTCTGACGATCATCTCGATCGAGGACCTGATCGCGTACCGGCGGGAACGGGAGGGCGAGCCGGAAGGCCCCGTCGACTTCAAGGCACCCACCGCACCCGTCGTACAGCGCGAGGCGGTCACCGAACTGCCCACCGCGCACGGCACGTTCACCGCCTACGGCTACCGCGCGGCCGACGGTGTCGAGCACGTCGCCCTGGTCCACGGGGACATCGGCGACGGCCAGGACGTCGTCGTCCGCATCCACTCCGAATGCCTCACCGGCGACGTCTTCGGCTCGGTCCGCTGCGACTGCGGGCCGCAGCTGGAGGCGGCGCTCGGGCGGGTGCAGGAGGAGGGGCGCGGGGTCGTCGTCTATCTGCGCGGGCACGAGGGGCGCGGGATCGGGCTGCTGTCCAAGCTGCGCGCGTACGAGCTCCAGGAGCGCGGCCGGGACACCCTGGACGCCAACCTGGAGCTGGGGCTGCCCGCCGACGCCCGGGACTACGCGGCCGGGGCGCTGATCCTGGCCGATCTCGGGGTGCGCGGGGTGCGGCTGCTGACCAACAACCCCGCGAAGTCCGAGGCGCTGGTCCGGCACGGGCTGACGGTCACCGCCCGCGAGCCGATGCCCGTCCAGGCGGGCGAGCACAATCTGCGGTATCTGCGCACGAAACGGGACCGGATGGGCCATGACCTGCCCTGGCTGGAGCAGGCTCCGGCGTCCCGGTGCGCGAATCAGTGAGCGAACGAGCGAAAGCAAGTAGGAGAGACGTGAGCGGCAAGGGTGCACCGGAGCTGTCCGTACACGACGTGGGTGACCTGCGGGTCGCCGTCGTCGCGGCGCAGTGGCACGAGAAGGTGATGGACGGCCTGGTCGACGGCGCCCTGCGCGCCCTGCGCGACCTCGGCGTCGGCGAACCGGCCCTCCTGCGGGTCCCGGGCAGCTGGGAGCTCCCGGTCGCCGCCAAGGTCCTCGCCGGGCGTGGCTACGACGCGGTCGTCGCCCTGGGCGTCGTCATCCGCGGCGGGACGCCCCACTTCGAGTACGTCTGCCAGGGCGTCACCCAGGGCCTCGCCCAGGTGTCCGTCGAGACCGGCATCCCCGTCGGGTTCGGCGTGCTGACCTGCGACACCGAGGAGCAGGCCCTGGACCGGGCCGGGATCGCGGGCTCGAACGAGGACAAGGGGCACGAAGCGGTGACGGCGGCGCTGGCGACGGTCGCCGCCCTGCGCTCGGTATCCGAACCCTGGCGGTAGGCCCGCGGGCCCGTGCAATAAGGTGGGCGTCACCATGTCCAAGAAGACGTTCGAGGAGCTGTTCACCGAGCTCCAGCAGAAGGCCGCCACCGGCGACCCCGCCACCTCCCGCACCGCGGAACTGGTCGGGAAGGGCGTCCACGCCATCGGCAAGAAGGTCGTCGAAGAGGCCGCCGAGGTCTGGATGGCCGCCGAGCACGAGAGCAAGGACGCCGCTGCCGAGGAGATCTCGCAGCTGCTCTACCACGTCCAGGTGATGATGGTCGCCCGCGGCATCTCGCTGGACGACGTGTACGCCCACCTCTGAACCATCCCCCCGACACCCCACCGAGCAAAGGAAGCCGCCCTCATGCTGCGCATCGCCGTCCCCAACAAGGGTTCCCTCTCCGGCCCTGCGGCGGACATGCTGCATGAGGCCGGCTACCAGCAGCGCCGCGAGTCCAAGGAGCTGCGGGTCGTCGACCCGGTCAACGAGGTGGAGCTGTTCTACCTCCGCCCCCGCGACATCGCGATCTACGTCTCCTCCGGCCGCCTCGACATCGGCCTGACCGGCGAGGACCTGCTGGTCGACTCGGGCGCGAACGCGGAGGTCATCCTCCCGCTCGGCTTCGCCCGCTCCACGTTCCGCTTCGCCGCCAAGCCGGGTACGGCCACGAGCGTCGCGGACCTCAACGGCAAGACGGTCGCCACCTCCTACGAGGGCATCGTCGCCAAGTACTTCGCCGACAACGGCATCGACGCGTCCGTCGTCCACCTCGACGGCGCCGTCGAGACGGCCATCGAACTGGGCGTCGCCGAGGTCATCGCCGACGTCGTCGAGACCGGAACCTCCTTGCGCAACGCGGGACTTGAGGTCTTCGGCGAGCCCATCATGAAGTCCGAGGCCGTCGTCGTCCGGCGCACCGGCGCGGACGCCGAGGACCCGAAGGTCCAGCAGTTCCTGCGCCGCCTCCAGGGCGTCCTGGTCGCCCGGACCTACGTGATGATGGACTACGACTGCCGCGTCGAGCAGCTGGAGAAGGCCGTCGCCCTCACCCCGGGCCTTGAGTCCCCGACGGTCTCCCCGCTGCACAACGAGGGCTGGGTCGCCGTCCGCGCGATGGTCCCCGCCAAGGAGGCCCAGCGGATCATGGACGACCTCTACGACATCGGCGCGCGCGCCATCCTGACGACGGCCATCCACGCCTGCCGTCTCTGACCCGCCCGCGGCCTCCCGAGGAACCCTGTCATGCCGGACCACCTTCCCGTCACCTTCCGGCCGGGCCGCACCCGCGCGGTGCTGCTCACGGCCGGGGTGCTGATCTTCCTCACCATCTCCGCGGTCGCCCTGCTGCTCGAACAGCTCGGCCCCGGCGAGCGGCTCAGCTTCATCGTCACCGGCGCGCTGATCTTCTGGGTGCTGTCGCTGCTCGCCCGGGTCCGGGTCCTCGCCGAGACTTCCGGCGTCACGGTCGTCAACATCGCGAGCCGGCGGCGCCTGGACTGGGCCGAGATCCTTCAGGTCAACCTCCGTCCGGGTGACCCCTGGGTGTTCCTGAATCTGAGCGACGGAACGAGCCTGCCCGTGCTCGGCATCCAGCCCGGCATCAACAAGGAACAGGCCATCGCCGACGCCCGCAGCCTGCGCGCTCTCGTCGAGGCGCACTCCGTCCAGGACCCCGAGAACCGCACCTGAGAGGGTCTCGGGGACATCCCTGAGAGACCCCTGGGACCCGGCGGCGGCAAGATCAGGGCTGACTCGGGGCCGTCGGGCCTGCCGCTGGGGGCCTTGTCTTGATTAATCTGGTGCCGGAGGCGCGCTCCTTGCACCTCCGCCCCTGCCGTGCCGTGCCCGGCGCGCGGGGGGCCACCTCTACCCGAGGAGTGACTCCCTCCGGCAATGGACGGACCGTCCTGTAGTACCTGCGCCGCCCCCTCCCTCACCTCTGAGGCGGCGGCAACATGACCACCCCGCTACTTCTCCTGGCCGCCGCCTTCGTCCTGATCCTGGCCAACGGCTTCTTCGTGGCCGCCGAGTTCGGCCTCGTCACCGTGGAACGCCCGGACGCCGAGAAGGCCGCCGCCGACGGCGACAGACGCGCCCGTACGGTCGTCGAGTCGCTGAAGGAGCTCTCCTTCCAGCTCTCCGGCACCCAGCTCGGGATCACCATCACGTCCCTGGTCGTCGGCATGCTCGCCGAACCCGCCCTGGCCCAGCTGCTCGACGGGCCGTTCGAGGCGATCGGCGTCCCCGACGGCGCGGTCTCCGGCGTCGCCGTCGTCGTCGGCATGCTGCTGGCCTCGGCCGTGCAGATGGTCATCGGTGAACTCGTGCCCAAGAACTGGGCGGTGTCCAAGCCGCTCCAGGTGGCGCGGTTCGTCGCCGGGCCGCAGCACACGTTCTCCCGGCTGTTCCGGCCGGTGATCGCCGCCCTCAACACCGTCGCCAACCGGCTCGTGCGCGCCATGGGCGTCGAGCCCGCCGAGGAGCTGGCCTCCGCCCGCACCCCCGGCGAGCTGGTTTCCCTGGCCCGGCACTCGGCGCAGGCCGGCGCCCTGGAGCAGGACACCGCCGACCTGTTCGTACGGACCCTCTCCCTGGCCGAGCTGACCGCGCAGCACGTGATGACGCCGCGCGTGAAGGTCAGCGCCCTCCAGGCGTCGGCCACCGCCGAGGACGTGGTCAACCTGACCCGCGCCACCGGCCTGTCCCGCTTCCCCGTCTACCGCGACAAGATCGACGAGATCGCCGGAATGGTCCACCTCAAGGACGCCCTCGCCGTCCCGGTCCACGAACGGCTGCGCACCCCCGCCGCCCGGATCGCCCGCCCCGCCCTCCTGGTCCCCGAGACCCTCCCCGTCCAGCCCCTCCTCGCCCGGCTGCGCAGCGAGCAGCCCATCGCCGTCGTCGTCGACGAGTACGGCGGCACGGCCGGGGTGGTCACGCTGGAGGACATCGTCGAGGAACTCGTCGGCGAGGTGCGCGATGAGCACGACGGACTGGACACCCCCGAGCTGGCGCAGCTCCCCCCGGAGGACGGCCGCCCCGCGTGGGACGTCGACGGCAGTTGCCGCGTCGACATCCTCCAGCGCATAGGCCTCGACGTCCCCGAGGGGCCGTACGAGACCGTGGCGGGCCTCGTCGCCGACCTCCTCGGCCGGATCCCGGCCGTCGGTGACCGGGCCGAGCTGCCCGGCTGGCGGCTGTCGGTGCGCCGGGTCGGGCACTACCGCGCGGAGCGGGTCCGGCTGGTGCGGACCGGCGCCGCCGTGGAGGCCGCCCGATGAGCGTCCTCCAACTCGTCTTCGCCGCCCTGCTGGTCCTCACCAACGGGTTCTTCGTCGGCGCCGAGTTCGCCCTGGTCTCGGTCCGCCGCAGCCAGATCGAACCGCTCGGCACCGCCCGCGCCCGGCAGGTCCTGCACGGCCTGGAGCGGCTGCCGCAGATGATGGCGGCGGCCCAGTTCGGCATCACGCTGTGCTCCCTCACCCTGGGCGCGGTCGCCGAACCGACGGTCGCCGAACTCCTGGAGCCGCTGTTCGAGGCGGTCCACCTCCCGCACGGCATGATCCATCCGCTCGGGTACGTCATCGCCCTGGCCGCGGTGGTCTTCTTCCACCTCGTCATCGGCGAGATGGTCCCGAAGAACCTCGCCATGGCCGCCCCCGAGAAGGCCGCGCTGTGGCTGAGCCCCGGCCTGGTCTGGTTCGCCCGCCTGTGCAAGCCGGTCACCATCGCGCTCGGCGCCTGCGCCCAGGGCATCCTGCGGGTCTTCCGCGTGGAGCCCAAGGACGAGGTGGAGGCCGTCGTCACCAGCGAGCAGCTGAACCGGCTGCTGGAGGACTCCGGCCAGGCCGGGTTCCTCGGCCCCGAGGAGCGCGAACGGCTGGAGGACGCGCTGGAGCTGGGCTCGCGCCCGGTGACGGACGTCCTGCTCAAGCGGGAGGCCCTGGTGACGGTCGCGCCCTCGGTGACGCCGGGCGAGATCGTCTCCCTCACGGCCCGTACGGGCTACTCCAGGTTCCCGATAGCGGCCGAGACCGGCGCCTTCATGGGCTATCTGCACGTCAAGGACGTCCTCGACCTGGAGGAGTCCGAGCGGGCGGTGCCGCAGCAGATCTGGCGGCCCATGACGACGCTGCGGTCCGAGCTGCCGCTGGACGACGCGCTGACCGTCATGCGGCGGGCGGCGACCCATCTGGCGCAGGTCGCGGACGCCTCGGGGAAGGTGCTGGGGCTGGTGGCTCTGGAGGACGTGCTGGAGCTGCTGGTGGGGGAGGTGCGGGATCCGGCGCATCGGGAGGTGCCGGAGCAGGTGCTGGCGAGCTGAGGGGCGCGCGCCGCTGAAGGTGGGCGCGCTGCCGGCTGAGGCTGGGGCGCGCGCCGTCGGGGGCGTGCCGCCGAGGCGGGGTTCCCCGCCGGGAATTGGGGCGCGTTGCTCAGGCGGCGCGCCCCTTTCCCTCGTAACGAGCCCCTACAGCGCCGACGGATCCTGCGGTCCCCTCCCCGACAGCACCTCCCCGTACGCCTGCATCAGGTCCGGCAGGCGCAGGGTCGACAGGTCGTCCCGGGACAGGGGGCCGTTGTACATCGACAGCCGCAGGTCCCGGTACGCGCAGCTCTTCTCGTACAGGGTGCGCAGGAAGCGGCCGTTGCCGAGTTCGTCGATCCAGCCCTGTTCCACCACGTGCCCGGCGATGGAGCGCAGCTCGTCCAGGGCCTCCTCGTCCCAGACGTCCCCGTTCTCCGCGGCCAGCACCTCGCCGATCGAGGTGAGTTCCATGGGGCGGTAGGACGGGAAGTCGACGCGGGTCGTGAAGCGCGAGGAGAGACCGGGGTTGGCGGTGAGGAGGCGGTCCATGCCCTCGGGGTAGCCGGCGAGGATGACGACGAGGTGGTCCCGGTTGTCCTCGGCCCGCTTCAGCAGGACCTGCAACGCCTCGTCGCCGTACGCGTCGCCTTTGCCGTAACCGGAGTTGGAGAGCGAGTAGGCCTCGTCGACGAAGAGCACACCGCCCAGCGCGGAGTCGATCAGCTCGTTGGCCTTGACGGCCGTCTGGCCCAGGTACTCGCCGACCAGGTCCGCCCGCTGGGCCTCCACCAGGTGGTCGCCGCCGAGCAGGCCGAGGGCGTAGAAGACGCGGCCGAGGATGCGGGCGACGGTGGTCTTTCCGGTGCCGGAGGGGCCGGAGAAGACGAAGTGCCGTTTCGGCGGCTGGACCGGCAGCCCCTGACCGGCGCGCAGCCGGGCCATGTTGAGCTGTGCGGAGAGCGCCTTGACCTGGCGTTTGACCGGTTCGAGCCCGACCATCCGCTCCAGTTCGGCGAGGGCTTCCTCAAGTAAGCCGGGGTCGGTGGGGCCGGGCGGCAGCACGGAGGCGGGCCCCGACTTCTCCCGTACGCCGGGGTCGCCGACAGGTATCGGCAGGGCCGGCGGCAGCTCGCCCGGCTCGGGCAGCTTCAGATCCCGGCCCTCGGTCCCGAAGAGCGGGTCGAACCCGTCGGGCCCGTCGACGCTGTCCTGCCCGAACCCGGTGAGGGTGATCGCGGCGAGGTCGGAGGAGTCGTCGTACCCGTCGCCCTCGGCGATCGCCGCGAGGCGGGCCGAGGTGTCCATGAAGGCCGCGTCGACGCGGTGGACCGCGCGGTAGAGGGGGAGCGCGGCGGCGGAGCGGCCGGTGCCCTCGTGGGCGCGGGCCAGCCAGTAGCGCAGCTCCTTGCGCTGCGGCTGCTCGCTGCGGCAGCGCATCAGGGCGGTGGACAGCAGGGGTTCGGCCTGGCCGTACATCTCCAGTCTGACGCGAGCCATCCCGCCGAAGAGGCCGGCCTCGATGCCGAGCAGCGGATCGTCGAGCAACTGGTCGGTGTTGCGTACCAGTTGCTCCCAGTCCTTGACCAGGTAGGCCCGGCAGGCGTGCAGGAAGCGGACCTGGTGGTCGGTGTCGACCGGAGGCAGTCCCGCCAACGCCCGGTCCAGCTCGGGGACATGGCGTCCGTCGAGCCAGTGCGAGGCGTGCGCGAGCAGCAGATCGCGCGGGCTCTCCAGCACCGGCTGCACCCACCAGCCCAGCCAGTACCAGGAGTTGAGGGTGCGGCGGTGCCGGGTGCGCTGTTCGCCGAAGCGCTCGCGGTGGCGGAACATCCGCAGCAGCGCCGTCGTCGTGTCCACCCGCAGCGCGTGCAGCCCGAGCCAGCCGTCGGCCATGCCCGGGTCGATCCGCACCGCGGTGCGGAACTCCTCCTCCGCCTGCGGATAGGCGCCCATCGTGTAGGCGTCCAGGCCCCGCAGCCAGGCGAGGTCGGCCGGGGCCTCGGGTCCCCGTGTGCCGAAGTCCATCACGTCCCCCACAAACCGTGCCCCCGTCGGATAGCCGCCGGGCCTCGCCCGACGGGTCCTTGAGTCGAACCGCTGTGCCGCGGACCGGAGTTGAGATGTGCGCGAAGCAGCTGTCCGGTAGGTCGCACCGGACAAGCGTACCCGCGCCGACCGGGCACACCGAAGGGTGCCGCACAGGACGTTTGGCGAGGTGGGAGCAGATGTGACAGATCGCGGACGGTGACCCAGGGTGAGCGGAAATGGCCAACTCCCGGCGGGAAAACACGCCTTGGGAGGGGCTTCGAGGGGCCCCGGAAGGACTTCCGGGCAGAACGAAGCCCCCGATCACGGGGGAACAACCGGGGGCTTCGCGTCCAAAGGCGGCTTCGAATGCCGCACATTGAGAACGTAAGTCCTGTACGGCCCGTCGGTCAAGCCGAGTTGAGGGACTTGGTCACAATCTTCGGCCAGCCTCTTCACAGGTTCACCACAACACGAGGAGTCGGTCACGCTACGTGACTCATTGGTCCGCACCAAGTCGTCCCGCGGGCCCCGCCAGCACCTCGTACCCCTCAACTCCCTGCCGTACCAGCCAATTTGAGTACGGCCGTGAAGGGTCTTCGGCGAAATGTGCCTCCTCCGCGCGGACCCAGCCGTCCCAGAACCCCCGCAGCCCCGCCCCGTCCCGCGCCCGCCCCCGCTCCCACGCCCGCTCCCGGCCCAGCTCCATCCACACCAGCCCCGCCAGATACGGCCGCAGCGCCCGCCGCCCGGCCCCGACCCCCTCGACCAGCACGACCGGCGCCGGCGGAACCACCCGCTCCGCCCCGAACCGCCGCGCCTCCCAGTCGTACGGCGCGTACCGCGCGGCCTCCCCGCGCGCGAACGGACCGGCCACCTGCCCCAGCAGCCGCCCGGTCCAGCCGAACAGCTCCTCGTGGGTGGCGAAGTCGTCGAGATGCAGCACGGGCGCGCCGCCGAGGGCCGCCGCGAGCCGCCCGGCGAACGTCGACTTCCCGGACCCGGCATGCCCGTCGATCCCGACCAGCCGGACGGGGCCGCAGGAGGGGGCGAGGCGGGGGAGGGCGCTGGTGAGGGGGTGGATGGCGGGTCCTGGGGGTCGTAGGGAGGGGTGGCGCCAGCTTAGGGGGGCGGGGATCGGGGGGCGCGGGGAGGTGCCGGGTCCTTGCGGGTGTGGGCCGGGGTGCGGGGAGGCGCTGAGTACGGGCGGCTGCCGAAACTCGCGGCGCGGCCGTCCGGGATGCTGGCCGCGTGGGGGTCCGCGCGGCCATAGTGGCGCGCGTACCGTCCGCCGAACCCCGGGGTCCCGCATGAACAGCGCCGCACACCCGTCCCGCCGCACCGTCCTGGCCGCGGCCCTGGTCACCGCCGTCGCCGCGGGGAGCGGCCCGGCCGCCGCCGAGACAGAGGAGCAGCACAGCGTGGACTACCGGGGCTGGACGTCGTACACGGACTGGCGGGGCGGGGAACACGGCGGGACGCGGGCCGTCGCGGGGCGGCGGCCGGGGGTGGTGATCGCGGCGCCGGCGGGTACGACGGACTACACCGACCCGCACACCGGCACCAAGTCCACCTGGGAGTACGCCACTTGGACCTCGCCGGCGCACCCGCTCCCCTTCGGCGCCACCGAGGCGATCGCCTCCTGGAACGCGCACACCCCCGAAGGCACCTGGCTCCAGGCCGAGTTGAGCGGCACGTACGCCGACGGCACAGCCACCCCCTGGTATGTGATGGGCCGTTGGGCGGCGGGCGACCAGGACATCAAGCGGACCTCGGTCGACGGCCAGAAGGACGGCAAGTCCAGCATCTCCACGGACACTTGGGCGCTGGACGACCCGGCGGAGGGACCGCGCCTCACGTCGTACCGCCTGCGCGCGACTCTTTACCGGCGCCCCAACTCCCGCCTCACGCCCACCCTTTGGCGACTGGGCGCGATGGCCTCAGCCGTCCCCGACCGGTTCACCGTCCCCGCCTCCACCCCGACGCCGGCCCGCGAACTCACCGTCCCGCGCTACTCGCAGGAGATCCACAAGGGGCAGTACCCGGAGTACGACGGCGGCGGCGAGGCGTGGTGCAGCCCGACCTCGTCCCAGATGATCGTCGAGTCCTGGGGCAAACGGCTGTCACCGGAGCAACTCGCCTGGGTGAACCCGCAGTTCACCGACCCCCAGGTGTGCCACGCGGCCCGCTATACCTACGACCACCAGTACGAGGGCTGCGGCAACTGGCCCTTCAACGCCGCCTACGCGGCCACCTTCCCCGGCCTCCAGGGCGTGATCACGCGACTGCGCTCGCTCACCGACCTGGAGACCCTGATCGCGGCCGGCATCCCGGTGATCACCTCCCAGTCCTTCCTCAAGGAGGAGCTGACCGGCGCGGGGTACGGGACGCCGGGGCACCTGATGACCGTGATCGGGTTCACGGCGGACGGCGACGTGATCGCGAACGACCCCGCCGCGCCCACCGACGACGGGGTGCGGCGGGTCTACCGGCGGCGGGAGTGGGAGAACATCTGGCTGCGGACCAAGCGGTACGACGCGCAGGGGAAGGTGTCCTCCGGGAGCGGGGGAGTCTGCTACCTGTACTTCCCGGCGCGGCCCAACCCCCTTCAGCGGGCGGCGCTTTCGAAGGTGGGGGTGCGGGCCTGACCCGTTCGGGCGACCCCGGAGCGGGCGGCGCTGTGAGCTGCGTCTCGTGAGCAACGTCTCCGCCGCGAAAGCCGTGTCCGATGGCAAGGTGGACGAATGACAGCAAACTCCGCTCTCGCCGCCCGCGTCCGCACCGGCGGGCCCAAGGACGACGGTCCCCAGCTGGCCGAGCACGTCATGGGCTGGGTCCTCGTCGTGGTCGTCGCGATGCTCGTGACCGCCCTGGGGCTGCTGTGACCCGGCGGCGGTGCCGTGGCCCGATCAGTCGGCTGATGTGACCTGACCCACCCTTGACCTGACATACTGCGGGGGTCCCACAGGCCGCCCGAGACCAGGGTCGAGTATTGAACATCAGCCGACAGCGCGACGCCGTCAGCCCCCGGGCCCGCGGCACCGAGCGCTCCGTGGCGCGGCGCGCCGAACTCATTTCCATCGGGCGGAAGTTGTTCGCCGACACGTCCTACGACGCGCTGTCGATGGACGACATCGCGCGCCAGGCGCAGGTCGCCAAGGGGCTGATCTACTACTACTTCCAGTCCAAGCGCGGCTACTACCTGGCGATCATCCAGGACTCCGTCGCCGACCTGGTCACCTTCGCCGCCAGCGGCCTCGAACTGGCCCAGGTGGACCGGGTGCAGCGCACCATCGACGGCTATCTGCGCTACGCCGAGCACAACCAGGCCGCCTACCGGACGATCGTCAGCGGCGGCGTCGGCTTCGACACCGAGGTGCACGCCATCCGCGACGGCGTCCGCGAGGCCATCGTCGCCACCATCGCCGACGGCGCCTACGGCCACACCGACATCGCCCCGCTCGCCCGCATGGGCCTGCTGTCCTGGGTGTGCGGCGTCGAGGGCGCCACCCTCGACTGGGTCGACCGGCCGGGCCTCCTCACCCGTACGGAGATGGGGGAACTGCTGGTGAAGACGCTGGGCGGAGCGATGCGGGCGATCGAGGAACTGGACCCGGAGTACCCGGCGCCTAAGGCGGCGCAGCGGGAGGAGTGAGGGGGGAACTCGGGGGAGGGGGAGGGGAGTTGAGGCGTACCGGGGGTGAGTTGGCGCCGCCGGAGACCGAGTCGGCGAACCGGCGCCCCCGGAAAGCGAGTCGGCGAACCGGCGCCGCCGGACGGCAAGTTGACGAACCGGAGCCGCTGGACGGCCAGTTGAGCCGCTCCACCCGCGCCTGGCAACCCCGAGCCTTGTAACTCTGAGCCGCGCAACCCCGAGCCGCGCAACCCCTCACCGCCTCATAACCCCCCGCCGAACTCCCCCGGCCGCACCACCGGCGCCGCCAGCCGCGCCCACTCCGGGTCGTGCCGGCCCGGCACCGTACGCCCCCGGTCCTCCCAAGTCCGCATCAGGTCACGGTAGATGGGCGGATCCGGCACGGGCGTCTGCGGGGTGCGGGATATGAACTGGGGCGGGGACGGCACGTAGCTCAGCCGGCGCGGTGTCGAATATGCGGCAGTCATGCCTGGGCCAACGCGCCCCGCCGGGCTGAGGTCACCGCACCGCCCGCTCGGGCGTCAGTTCGTGGGATGCCCCGGTCAGGTGCGCGGCCGACCGGGAAAACGTCAACTCCCGTATCTCACAGGCCACTTGGAGTGGGCGGCGGGCCGGGTCAAGGCGCGCCGACGCCGAGGAGGTACGGGAGCTGGAGGCGTGCGGGCCTCAGGCGGCCTGCCGGCGCAGCACCGGCACCCGCACCGGGCGCATCGGGCGCGAACCCGGGCCACCGACGTGCGAGAAGGGCTGGGTGCGCCAGTCGAGCCCCTGCGGCAGCGTCAGCAGGATCGCGGTCTCCTGCTCCTGCGGCTGCTCGAACGATTCGTCGGCGGAAGGAGCGTCGGCGGCGGCCCGGCCGGTACCGGCGCACACCGTGAGCCCGAACGGGTTCCACGGGGAGGCGTACAGCGCGTGCTCCGGGAGCACCTCGTCGTCCGCGAGCAGCGCGATCGGCTGCGCGCAGTCCGGGCAGACCACCCGGAGCAGGTCGAGCGTGTCGTACGCGTCGGGCTCCGCGGAGTCGAAGTCGTCGGGTTCGACGCCCTCCGGCTCGGGCGGGGCGACCGAATGGAGCCGCTTGGGCGCGGGGCGACCAGGGCGCTGAAGACTCTGCATGGGATTCTCCCCCTCGGGCTGGGCCGTGAAGGCACTGCGGCCTCGACCACAGCAAGCACTTCCCAGCGGGTCCGCGCGGTAATCACGGGCCCATCACGAAGCCCGCCCAGGTGATGTGGCGTTCGTCACATGCCATCCGCGTGTGCCGGACCCGCCGCACACCCCCTCACCCGCCCCAGCGGCCCCGCCCGCCGCACAAGAACCCGCTATGACCTGCGCTGCATAGGTATACGAGGGCAACGGTGGCCCTGTAGGTTCAGCGCCATGGAGGAGCTGGACCGACAGATCGTGCAGCTGCTCGTCAAGGACGGGCGGATGAGCTACACCGACCTGGGCAAGGCCACGGGCCTGTCCACGTCGGCCGTGCACCAGCGCGTGCGCCGGCTGGAGCAGCGGGGAGTCATCCGCGGCTACGCGGCCGTCGTCGACCCGGAGGCCGTCGGGCTGCCCATGACCGCGTTCATCTCGGTCAAGCCCTTCGACCCCAGCGCCCCCGACGACATCGCCGACCGCCTCTCCGGCGTCCCCGAGATCGAGGCCTGCCACAGCGTCGCGGGCGACGAGAACTACATCCTCAAGGTCCGCGTGGCGACCCCGCACGAACTGGAGGAGCTCCTGGGCCGGCTGCGGGCGCTGGCGGGGGTGTCGACCCGGACGACGGTGGTGCTCTCCACGCCGTACGAGGCCCGGCCGCCGCGGATCTAGCGGCGCGCGCGGGCTGATCGTCGTACGAGACGACAGGCCCTGTGGATGGAGCGGACCCCCCAAGCGGGACACTGTTGTCCATGAGTGAGCGCACCCCCGATCCCCAGACCGTCCTGCTGCGCCGAGGGGAGGTCCACAGCCCCGCCGACCCGTTCGCGACCGCCATGGTCGTCGAGCGCGGGCAGGTCGCCTGGGTGGGCTCGGAAGGGGCCGCGGACGCGTTCGCGGCCGGGGTCGACGAGGTGGTCGACCTCGACGGCGCCCTGGTCACCCCCGCGTTCACCGACGCCCACGTCCACACCACCGCCACCGGCCTCGCCCTGACCGGCCTGGACCTCTCCACCGCGCCCACCCTGGACGACGCCCTCGCGCGCGTACGGTCGTTCGCCGCCGCCCGCCCGGCCGACAAGGTGCTCCTCGGCCACGGCTGGGACGCCTCCCGCTGGCCCGGCGGACGGCCCCCCACGCGCGCGGAGCTCGACGAGGCGACCGGCGGGCGCCCGCTGTACCTGTCCCGCATCGACGTCCACTCGGCGGTCGTCAGCACCGCCCTGCTGGATCTGACCGGCCTCGGCCGCCCCGAGGGCCCCCTGACGGCCGGCGCCCACCACGCCGTCCGCGCGGCGGCGTACGCGGCCGTGACACCGGCCCAGCGCGCCGAGGCCCAGCGCACCGCCCTCGCCCGCGCGGCCTCCCTCGGCATCGGCTCGGTCCACGAGTGCGGCGGCCCCGAGATCTCCTCCGAGGACGACTTCACCGCCCTGCTGCGGCTCGCCGCCGAGGGGAGCGGCCCCCGGGTCGTCGGCTACTGGGCCGAACAGGACGTCGCCAAGGCCCGCGCACTGGGCGCGGCGGGCGCCGCCGGGGACCTCTTCGTCGACGGCGCCCTGGGCTCCCACACGGCCTGCCTGCACGAGCCGTACGCCGACGGACCCGGAACCGGCCTCGCCTACCTGGACGCGGACGCCGTCGCCGCCCATGTCGTCGCCTGCACCGAGGCGGGCCTCCAGGCGGGCTTCCACGCGATCGGCGACGCCGCCGTCACCGCCGTCGTCGACGGCATCCGCGCGGCCGTCGGGAAGGTCGGCCTCGCCCGCGTCCGCGCCGCCCGCCACCGCGTCGAGCACGCCGAGATGCTCACCCCCGAGACCATCGCCGCCTTCGCCGAGCTGGGCCTGACCGCGTCCGTGCAGCCCGCTTTCGACGCCCTGTGGGGCGGCGCCGAAGGAATGTACGCCCAGCGGCTCGGCGCGGACCGCACGCGGGGGCTCAACCCCTTCGCCGCCCTCCTGCGCGCGGGCGTACCCCTCGCCTTCGGCTCCGACAGCCCCGTCACCCCCCTGGACCCCTGGGGCACGGTCCGCGCCGCCGCCTTCCACCACACCCCCGAGCACCGCGTCTCCGTCCGCGCGGCCTTCACCGCCCACACCCGCGGCGGCTGGCGCGCGACCGGCCGCGACGACGCCGGCGTCCTCGTCCCCGGCGCCCCCGCCGACTACGCCGTCTGGCACACCGGCGAACTGATCGTCCAGGCCCCCGACGACCGCGTCGCCCGCTGGTCCACCGACCCCCGCTCCGGCACCCCCGGCCTGCCCGACCTCACCCCGGGCCGAGAACTGCCGGTGTGCCTGCGGACGGTGGTCGGGGGGCGGACGGTGTACGAGCGTCTCGGTAGGTGAGTGCGGGGGGCGTCGTAGCCCCAAAGGCAGCTGTACGTCTTTCGTACGGCCGCCCGAGTGACCCGAGCCCCGCGCCCGCCCCAAGATCACCCGTCTGCGCGGGCTCACGCGGAACGTTCCGCCTCTGCCCTGACCAGGGCATTGCTGGAAGACCCGCAGGTCGAACGGGTGTTGACAGCGGGCGGCGGAGGGCCGGTAGGTTCGGCCGAGTCCACCACCGGACGCCCCGACGGCAGACCTCCACGGCTCGCCGCGGCGCCGCTGGGTCAGGGGCGGTGCCCAAGAAGCGCCGCCACTGGGAGCCAGGCCCAGCGCCCGCGCAGCGGCGACGGAACGTTCCGCCGATCGGGGAGGTGTGACCCGGATGGGGCCCGGGAGCTCAGTAGACAACGGCTCTCGGTCGACCCGCAGCCAGCGGGCCCCAGGTCGGCCCGAAGGGCGCCGGGCCCCCATCCGCAGCCCCGTTCACCTCGCCCCCGCGCGGGGTTCACCGCCCGGCCGCCGGGAAAAAAGCCTCTTACCCCGCTCTTGGGGAATCGACACCGCTGTGTGAAGGTTCTGTCCCGTCATCGCAGGCGGCGCGCACTATGGTGGTGCTCTGCGCACGGACATGAATGGGGCAGCAGTGAACGACGACGGGACCCTTGAGGCACAGGACTGGGGGAGGCGGTTCGGGCCGCTCGGCACCGCCTTGGTGATCATTCCGACCTACAACGAGGCGGAGAACATCAAGAGCATCGTGGGCCGGGTCCGCGAATCGGTCCCCGACGCCCACGTCCTCGTGGCCGACGACAACAGCCCCGACGGCACCGGCAAGCTCGCGGACGAGCTCGCGGCCTCCGACGGCCAGGTCCACGTCCTGCACCGCAAGGGCAAGGAAGGCCTCGGCGCCGCCTACCTCGCGGGCTTCCGCTGGGGCATGGAGCACGACTACGGCGTCCTCGTCGAGATGGACGCCGACGGCTCCCACCAGCCCGAGGAACTGCCCCGCCTGCTGACCGCCCTCAAGAGCGCCGACCTCGTCCTCGGCTCCCGCTGGGTCCCCGGCGGCCGGGTCGTCAACTGGCCCAAGTCCCGCGAGTTCATCTCCCGCGGCGGCAGCCTCTACTCCCGCGTCGCCCTCGACCTCCCGCTGCGCGACATCACCGGCGGCTACCGCGCCTTCCGCCGCGAGACCCTCCAGGGCCTCGGCCTCGACGAGGTCTCCTCCCAGGGCTACTGCTTCCAGGTCGACCTCGCGCGCCGCGCGGTCAAGGCCGGCTACCACGTCGTCGAGGTCCCCATCACGTTCGTCGAGCGTGAGCTGGGCGACTCGAAGATGAGCAAGGACATCCTGGTCGAGGCGCTGTGGCGGGTCACCGCGTGGGGCGTGGGCGAGCGGGTCGGCAAGATCGCCGGCAAGGGGGCCGCGCCGCAGCCGCGTCCGCAGGGGCAGTAGGAGCGGCAGCAGGGGGCCGTATCGCGCATTTGCTCACAGCTCCGTCCGACCATGCGCTTATGCCGCTCTGAGGCGTGTCCAGGCACACTGGGAGCATGACGACTGGCGCTTCGACCCCCACGTACCCCGCCCGGCCTCCGCGCTCCCGCCTGCGGACGTTCCTGCCGCTGGGGATCGCGGCCTGGCTGGTGCTGGAGATCTGGCTGCTGACCGTGGTCGCCGAGGCGGCGAGCGGGTTCGTGGTCTTCCTGCTGCTGATCGCCGGGATCGTGCTCGGCGCGGTGGTCATCAAGCGGGCCGGCCGCCGGGCGTTCCGCGCGCTGAACGAGTCCCTCCAGCGCGGCGGCTCCCCCTCGGCCAGCGGCGGCAACGGCCTGATGATGCTCGGCGGCCTCCTCCTGATGCTCCCCGGCCTGATCTCCGACGCCCTCGGCCTCCTGCTGCTGATCCCCCCGGTCCAGAAGGCGATAGCGGCCTACGCGGAGCGCGCGGTGGAGCGCAGACTCCGCGCGGCGACCCCGGGCAGCCTGGGCGACGCCTTCCAGCAGGCCCGCATCCACCGCCCCGACGGCAAGGTCGTCCAGGGCGAGGTCATCCGCGAGGACGGAACGCCGGCGGGCCCGCAGAACGAGGGCCCGAGGCGCCCGCTGACCTACTGAGCGGGGCTTTCCAAGCTGTTCGGCCCAGATCCGAGCTGTTCGGTCCAGATCCGTAAAAAGACCGCGGGCGCCGTACGTAACCTCACGTACGGCGCCCGCGGTCATAAACGTGCGCTGATCAGCCGGCCCGAGCCCCGAAGGGCTACGCCGACTTACGGCTGTCTCGGGGATGCACCGCGAGATTCATCGCACCGGACCGCAGTACGGCGAGACGCTCCTCAAGGACCTCCTCAAGTTCCTCGCGGGTACGCCGCTCCAACAGCATGTCCCAATGCGTACGCGCGGGCTTGGCCTTCTTCTCCTCAGGGCCGTCGCCGTCCACGAGGAGTGCCTGCGCTCCGCAGACCTTGCACTCCCACTCCGGCGGAATCTCCGCCTCGACCGAGAAGGGCATCTCGAAGCGGTGCCCCTTCTCGCATGCGTACTCCACGGCCTGGCGCGGGGCCAGGTCGATGCCGCGGTCCGTCTCGTAGCTGGTCACCACGAGGCGCGTGCCGCGAAGAGCTCGCTCACTCATGAATCGTGCCTCCCGGGCTTGTCGCCCACAGGACAGGTGTCGCTGTCGTCGTCATCCGGTCAACGTCCGGTCGGCGGTAAAGATTCCCGTTCCGAGTCCCGTTCCGGGTCAAGCTCGCCGTCGTGGCCGCAGCCTTGTCAACCAGTGCAGTACCCACCGGCGCCCGGTTTGTCACCTCTGCTATGAGATGTCACCCAGCGTTTCGGCATCTTTGACGCGCAGTAACGGTACGCCTGGCAGGCCAAACGCGTACACTACCGCCCTTTCGCCGTGAGCGCTAAATCTTCTCGGGAACGGGATTTCCCGCGTCGCCGATGGCCCGCCGCACCGGGACCCTCACCAGCAGGGCGAACCCGATGACGAAGAAGGCCACCAGCGAGATGATCGCGTCCCGGTAGCTTCCCGTCAGCTGGTAGGTGATCCCGAACAACAGCGGGCCCAGCCAGCTCATGCCCCGGTCGCTCATCTCGTATGCGGAGAAGTACTCGGCCTCTTTGCCCGGCGGCACCAGATGGGAGAACAGGGACCGGGAGAGGGCCTGGCTGCCGCCGAGGACCATGCCGATCGCCGCCGCCAGCGCGAAGAACCCGGCGGGCGCTCCTGCGGGCAGGAAGTAGCCGGCGCCCAGGATGACCGCCCAGGCCACCAGCGAGCCCAGGATCGTGCGCTGAGCGCCGTACACGCGGGCCAGGCGGCCCATGCCCAGGGCGCCCGCCACCGCGAGCACCTGGACCAGCAGGACCGCCGCGATCAGGGTGGACTGGCTCAGGCCCAGCTCCTCGGAGCCGTAGACGGACGCCTGGGAGATCACGGTCTGGATGCCGTCGTTGTAGATCAGATAGGCCAGCAGGAAGGACAGGGTCAGACGGTGGCGGCGCATGTCCCGGAAGGTCGCCGCCAGCTGCCGCAGGCCCGGCGCGGTGGCCTCCGCGCGCGGGGCGGCGGGGCGGTCGCGCAGCCGCAGCAGCGGGATCAGGGTGAAACCGCCCCACCACAGGCCCGCCGAGGCCAGACAGATCCGCACGGCCGTCGTCTCCGAGACCCCGAAGGAGTCGTGCGCCAGATACAGCACCAGGTTGACGACCAGGACCAGCGACCCGGCCGCGTACCCGAACGCCCACCCGCGCGAGGAGACCGCGTCCCGCTCCTCAGGGCCCGCGATCTGCGGCAGGTAGGCGTTGTAGAGCATCATCCCGACCGACTGGGCCGCGTTCGCGACGATCAGCAGCAGCCCGCCCAGCAGATAGCGGTCGCCGTCCAGGAAGAACATCGCGGTCGTCGCGGCGGCCCCGGTGTAAGCGGCGGCGCCCAGGAAGGGCTTCTTACGTCCCGTGCGGTCGGCCGCCGCGCCCACCAGGGGCATCATCAGGACGGCGACGATCACCGACAAGGACACCGAGTACGCGAAGAACGACCCCGCGCGCACGGGTATGCCCAGGGGGTGGACGTACCCGTCGGCGTCGGCGGCGCGCTCGGCGACCGACGTCAGATAGGGGCCCAGGAACACGGTCAGGACGCTCGTCGAGTAGACGGAGCACGCCCAGTCGTAGAAGTACCAGCCGCGCCGCTCGCGTCCGGTGTCCGTGGCCTCGGCCGTCTCGGTGCTCAACCCTTCGCCTCCCCCGCGCGCGGGGCGTCAGTTCCAGACGCCCCGCTCCTGCATGACCGTCCGCAGCGTGTCGATGTGATCGGTCATGATGCCATCGACACCCAGGTCCAGGAGGCGGTGCATCGGCCCGGGTTCGTTGACGGTCCAGACGTGGACGTGCAGCCCGCGCGCGTGCGCGATGTCCACGAACCGCCGGTCGACCACAGGGATGCCCGACTGGGACTGCGGCACCTGAGCGGCCACCGCCGACCGGCGCACCCCCACCGGCACCCCCCAGGACCGCAGCCGCAGGTTCAGCACCCCCCGGGTGCCGTACGAGGTCGCCAGGCGCGGGCCCGCCAGGCGCTGGGCGCGCACCACCCGGGCCTCCGAGAAGGAGCCGACGCAGACCCGGTCCCAGGCGTCCGCGCGGGCGATCAGGTTCAGCAGCGGGTGCAGCGCGGGCTCCGCCTTGAGGTCGACGTTCCAGCGCACCTCGGGGAACGTCTCCAGCAGCTCCTCGAAGAGCGGCACGGGCTCCTTGCCGCCGACGCGCGCCTGGGAGACGTCCGCCCAGGGCAGCTCCCCGATCCGGCCCGCGCCGTCGGTGACCCGGTCCAGCGTCGCGTCGTGGAAGGCCGCCAGCTTGCCGTCCAGGGTCGCGTGGACGTCCGTCTCGATGTACCGGTAGCCCGCCGCGACCGCGCGCCGGAACTGCGCCACGGTGTTCTCCAGGCCGTCCGCGGCCCCGCCGCGGTGCGCGAACGGGATGGGCCCCGGGTGGTCGAGGTACGGATGGCGTGTCTGGGTGGTCACCGCCGCAGTATGGCCCCCCGCGGTGTCCCGGCGGCAACGGCCGCCGGACCGGCCGGTGCCGGGGCGACGGCGAACACCTTGAGGAACACCTGGGCGAGCGGCCCGATGGCCACCGCGTACAGCACCGTCCCCACCCCCAGGGTCCCCCCGAGCGCGAACCCGGCCGCCACGACCGCGACCTCCACGGCCGTGCGCATCAGCCGGATCGACTTCCCCGTCCGCCGGTGCAGCCCCGTCATCAGCCCGTCCCGCGGCCCGGGCCCGAACGCGGCGGCGATGTACAGCCCCGTCGCCACCCCGTTGAGCACGATCCCCGCCAGCAGCAGCGGAACCTGTACGACGAGCCCATGGACGTCCGGTACGAGGGACAGCGTGCCGTCCATCGCGAGGCCCAGCACGAACACGTTGGAGACCGTCCCGAGCCCCGGCCGCTGACGCAGCGGTATCCACAGCAGCAGCACCAGAGCCCCTACGACGATCGACACCACCCCGATCGTCAGCCCGGTCAGTTCGGCGAGCCCCTGGTGCAGCACACCCCACGGCTCCAGACCGAGCCCCGCGCGCACGAGGAGCGCCGAACTGACGCCGTACAGCACGAGACCGGCGTAGAGCTGGACGAGCCGTCGGCCGAGACGGCGGTTGGTGGCCAAGGAGGACCCCCTGCTGGTCGAAGTGGACTGCCGCGTGCCACTCTGTGGGGAGACAGGACGGACCATCCATGGCCAATTCGAGGAAGGTGGACTGATCCGTATGGCGCAGTGGACCTCGGCGATCGGGCCGGCGCAGCTCGCGCGGCTGCTGACCTCCCAGCAGGAGCGCCCCGCGGGCGCCGCGACCCGCCGCCCGCCCGCCTACAGGGCGCTCGCCGACGGCGTACGCCTCCTCGTCCTGGAGGGCCGCGTCCCCGTCGCCGCCCGCCTCCCCGCCGAACGTGAACTCGCCGTGGCCCTCGCGGTGAGCCGTACGACCGTCGCGGCGGCCTACGAGGCGCTGCGCGCGGAGGGGTTCCTGGAGTCGCGGCGCGGGGCCGGCAGCTGGACCGTCGTACCGGCCGGGAACCCGCTGCCCGCGCGCGGGCTCGAACCGCTGCCCCCCGAGACCCTCGGGTCGATGATCGACCTGGGCTGCGCCGCCCTGCCCGCGCCCGAGCCCTGGCTCACCCGGGCCGTCCAGGGCGCCCTGGAGGAACTGCCGCCCTACGCGCACACCCATGGCGACTATCCGGCCGGGCTGCCCGCGCTGCGCGCCATGATCGCCGAGCGGTACACCGCGCGGGGCATCCCCACGATGCCCGAGCAGATCATGGTGACGACCGGCGCGATGGGCGCGATCGACGCCATCTGCCACCTCTTCGGCGGGCGCGGCG
This sequence comes from Streptomyces sp. AMJ-169, assembly GCF_055597585.1. NCBI lineage: Bacteria > Bacillati > Actinomycetota > Actinomycetes > Kitasatosporales > Streptomycetaceae > Streptomyces > Streptomyces sp. AMJ-169. Next base: position 50,621 of record NZ_JBVLTJ010000013.1, on the reverse strand, counting down.
AGCGGATCGCCGTGGAGTCGCCCTCCTACGCCAACATCCTTCAGCTGATGCGGGAGGCGGGCGCGCGGCTGGTGCCCGTCGCGATGGCCGAGGGGCTCGCCGGGTGGGACATGGACCGCTGGCGGCAGATCCTCAGGGAGGCCGCGCCGCGCATCGCCTATGTGGTCGCCGACTTCCACAATCCGACCGGGGCGCTCGCCGACGAGGACCAGCGGCGGCAGCTCGTCGAGGCCGCGCGGTCGGCCGGGACCGTGCTGGTGGCCGACGAGACCATGAGCGAGCTGTGGCTCGACCCCCTGGAGGGCGCGGGCATGCCGCGCCCGGTCTGCGGGTTTGACCCCGCCGGGTCCACCGTGATCACCGTCGGCTCCGCCAGCAAGGCGTTCTGGGCCGGGATGCGCATCGGCTGGGTGCGGGCCGCGCCCGACGTGGTGCGCAGCCTGGTCGCCGCGCGCGCGTACGCCGACCTGGGCACGCCGGTGCTGGAGCAGCTGGCCGTGAACTGGCTGTTCGCGACCGGGGGGTGGGCCGAGGCCGTCGAGCTGCGCCGGGTGCAGGCCCGGCAGAACCGGGACGATCTCGTCGCCGCCGTGCGCAAGGAGCTGCCCGGGTGGGAGTTCGCGGTGCCGCGCGGGGGGCTCACGCTGTGGGTGCGGGCCGGGGGGCTGTCCGGGTCGCGGCTCGCGGAGGCGGGGGAGCGGGTCGGGGTGCGGGTGCCCTCGGGGCCGCGGTTCGGGGTGGACGGGGCGTTCGAGGGGTATGTGCGGCTGCCGTTCACCGTGGGGGGCGCGGTCGCGGAGGAGGCCGCCTCACGGCTCGCCGCGGCGGCCCGGCTGGTGGAGAGCGGGAAGTGGGGGAGTGGCGGGGAGGGGCCTCGGACGTTTGTGGCGTGAGGGGGGTGAGGGGGGTGTGCGCATGTGTAAGGGGCGCCCTCTATTGAGGACGCCCCTTACACAGACCTCTATAGGAGTTACGCCTTCTCCATGGACACCGTCTCCACCGACACCGTGTCCTCGTCCACCGGGGCGCTGCGCTGCGGCAGGAGGTCCAGGACGGCTTGGCGGTGGGCGTCGCTCGTGGCGTCGTCGTAGGGGTCCGGGGTGGCCGGGACCTGGAGGCGGTGGACCGGGCCCGCGCCGAGGCGGGCGTAGCCGCGGCCCTGGGGCATGTGGTCGACCGGGGTGGTGTGCGGGGGCGTGCCCAGGACCGCCGCGAGGTGGCCGTGGGAGGCGGGACCGAGGACCACGCGCGCGCGGGTGTGCTGGCGGACGGCGTCCGTCAGGGCGTCCAGCGCGTCGAACTGTTCCGCCACGACGACCGTCACCGCCGCGGCGCGGCCGTGCCTCAGGGGGACCTGGAGGAAGCTCTGGGGGTCGCGGCGGCCGTCGGCGGCGGCGAGGTGGCTGAACGAGGTCGGGCGGTCCAGGAGGAGCCACAGGGGGCGCTTGGTGTCCTCCGGCGGGGCGTGGCCGGCCTGGCGGGCGCGGTTCGCGGCGATCAGCCGGCGCTCGGTCTCCTGCGCCGCCCACTCCAGGCTCGCCAGCGCGCCCGCGAGACCCACCTCGACGGCCAGGACGCCGTCACGGCCGGTCAGGCACGCGTACTCGCCGGTGCCGCCGCCCTCGACGATCAGGACGTCGCCGTGGCGCAGCGCCTGGAGGGCGATCGAGCGCAACAGGGTGGAGGTGCCGGCGCCGGGGTGGCCGACGGCCAGGAGGTGGGGTTCGGTGGAGCGGATACCGGTGCGCCAGACGACGGGGGGGACGTCGCGCCGCTCGTCCTCGTACGTGAGGGGGAGCGTGCGCTGCACCAGGGAGGGGTCGGTGAAGCCGAGGACCGTTTCGCCTGGGGAGGTGACGAAGGGCTGGGCGGCGATGTCGGCGGGGAGCGGGGCGAGGACATCGACGGTCAGCTCGTTGCCCTCCTCGTCCCAGCGGAAGAGGTACTCGCGGCCCCGGCCGGCCTTCGCGGCGAGCAGCTGCTCCACGCGCGCGCGGGCTTCCGGTTCGCCGTCGGGGAAGTAGGCGGGGTAGCGGATGCTCAGCCGGGTGACGCGGCCGGAGGTGTCGAACTCGTGGGACGGGAACGCCTTCTCCCAGTCGCCGCCGTGGCAGTAGAGCGGGCTCGGGTCCTCGGCGGTGGAGAAGTACGGGACGAGCGCCTCGTACAGCGACCCGAGCCGCGCCGTCTGGGCCTCGTCGGGGCCCTCGGGAGCCGGTGGGGTACGGTCCCGGCCCTGCCAGGCCGCCGCGCCCATCAGGGTGACGACGGCGAGCAGCGGCCCGTACGGCGCGAGCGCGACGACCAGGATCACCGAGGCCGCCAGGAACAGCAGCGGCCCGCGCTTGTCCTTGGGGGTCTCGGTCCACCTGCGCCGGCCGGCCGCGGGGGGGAGGGGGGGGGCCAGAGTGGGCGGGGTTCGAGGGGGGGGGGAGGCGGGGGGGGGTTTCTCCTCCCTTCCGGATCAA
>NZ_JBVLTJ010000013.1:0-48143 GCF_055597585.1 Streptomyces sp. AMJ-169 | reverse complement strand
CCCCCCCCCCCCCCCCCCCCCCCCCCCCCCCCCCCCCCAGGCCCCGGCTGACCGTGATCAGCGGGTGGAGGACGTCGGTGGCGCTGTCCGCCGCCGTCCGGGCCAGCTCCCGGCTCCGGGCGATCTGCGCGCTGCCTGGCTTCAGGATGCGGGGGAGGGGGCGGGCCACGGCTGTCTCCTGGAAGTGCGTACGGGACGGGGGATCAGAACTTGATGCCGCCGAGCAGGCTCGCCAGGCTCTCGCCGCCTGCCTTGATGCTGGGGGCGATGGCCGTACTGGCCATGTAGAAGCCGAACAGGGCCGAGACCAGCGCGTGCGACGCCTTCAGTCCGTCCTTGCGGAAGAACAGGAAGACGATGATGCCGAGCAGGACCACACCTGAGATGGACAGGATCATTTGAGTTCTCCTGGTTCGCGGGGACAGTCACCATGAGTACTTCCAGGCTCACAGGATGTATCCATACGATAAAAGGTGCAAAAGGGTGGATTTCTGTGAATTTCCCTCGTTCGGCGGCACTTGGCTTGCGCCGCCCGAACGGGATAATTCCGCCGAACCGGCCTGTCGGTGATCTTTGCCACGGCGGACGTGCCCCAGTCCCACGACGAGCCAGTACCCTGGCGATTCACCCGTACGGCAGAGCGCCGGCACCGAGAGGCGGAGACGAACCCATGGCTGAAGCCCCCGACCCCGAGGTCGTGGAGCTGGCGACCAAGATCTTCGATCTGGCCCGGCAGGGGCGGACCGAGGACCTCGTGACCTACCTCGACGCGGGAGTTCCGGCCGAACTCACCAACGACCGCGGCGACTCCCTCGTGATGCTCGCCGCCTACCACGGCCACGCCGGGGCCGTCCGCGCGCTCCTCGCCCGGGGCGGCGCCGCCGACCGGGTCGGCGACCGCGGCCAGACCCCCCTCGCGGGGGCCGCCTTCAAGGGCGCGACCGAGGTCGCCAGGGTCCTGCTGGAGGCGGGCGCCGACCCGGCCGCCGGCACTCCCTCCGCGATCGACACCGCGCGGATGTTCGGCAGAACGGAACTGCTGGAGCTGTTCGGCGCGCAGTGAGCCGTACGGATCGTGGCCGGCCGCGCGGGTGTGCGGCGGGGTGGGCGACCGGTCTTCGGGCGCTGTGTTTTCAAGCGCTTCAAGAAGCTCGGGGAAGCAGCTCACGGCCACCGGGTGAACAAGTTCTGATCAGGTAAATCGACGACCACGGGGGAGGCGGTACAAGGCCGCCGGAAATTTCGGTCGCGGCAGCTGGAACGGCCGGGTCATCATGACGTCGTGATTCACGGACGCGATGGCTGGGCAGGTGTTGCCGCACCGCGCGGGCCGTGATGCGGTCCGCAGGGCCACCGACGAGAGGCAGAGGAAGATGGTCTACAGCAAGCAAGAGACGGCGGGCGCCCCGACGTGTTGTCACGCGGCCAGGTAGTGCACGATCCCCGGTTGCGTCGACGCTTGATGTGAGGCTGTTTCCCATGTTCGATCCGGTCATAGCGCCCAGCGGAACCCTGCTGGGGCTCCTCCAGAGGGGCCGCGGCGACGGCACGCTGCACGCGCTCACCGCCCCGCGCCCCCAGGCGCTCGCGGCCCTCAACCACTGTGTGCTGCGCGATCCCCGCCACGACTGGCAGGTGGAGAACCGCTCCCTCTACTACGCCCGGCTCTACCTCGACCTCGACGGCGGTCTGGACGAGATCGAGGCGCACCTCTTCGACGCCGAGGACGCCTTCGACACCGAGGAGTCCCGCACCGGCCTCGCCCTGGCCGTCCTCGGCCACCTCGCCTCCTACGGCCGGCGCGACGCCCTGGAGCTGCTGCGCCGCTACGCCGCCACAGGCGCCAACTGGGCCTGGGCCCTGGACGAACTCGCCCTGCGCGACGACGACGCGGGGCTGCGCGCCCTGGCGACGCCCGTGCTGGCCCGGTTCGCCACCGACGCCGACGGCGAGGCCGAACTGGCCGCCGCCGTCCGCGACTCCTTCGAACCGCGGCCCTGGCGGCTGTGGGCCGAGGACCCGCGCGAGTACGTCTCGCTGCGGGTGCGCGCCGCCCAGGAGACCGGCTGCTTCGACCGCTGGCAGCGCCAGATGCGGCCCAGCGGACCCCGCCCGGGCTGGAGCGTCGCCGCCGTCTTCGAATGGGCCCAGCAGGGCCTGGAGCGCGGCGCGGCGCTGCATGTGCCCGCCGCCCGATGTCTGGCCGCCGTCGCGGGCCCAGAGGACCGCTCCGAGATCCTGCGCGCCGCCCAGAACGGCTCGGACGGCGCCCGCTGCACCGCGCTGCGCTACCTCGCCGACAGCCATGACCCGGCCGTCCTCGACCTCGTCGAACAGGCCGTGGCCACCGGGACGCCCCCGGTCGTCGAGGGCGCCGTCGACGCCTTCGAGCGCATGCGCAGCGTCGCCGCCGTCGACCGCGCGCGCGGGTGGGTCCACCGGCCCGATCCGCTCGGCGCCGCCGCCGGACGCGTCCTCGCCTGCCGGGGCGCCACCCGCGACAGCGACCTCGTCCTCGGCGCCCTGCGCGAGGCCGTGCGCGGCGAGGGCTGCGACGCGCCGACCCTGTGGCCCCTCGTCGACGGCGCGGGCCGCCTCGGCATCGTCTGCGCCGCCCCCGTCCTGCGGCACATCTACCGGGAGACGGCCTCCTCCCATCTGCGCGGCCACTGCGCCCGCGCGCTGGCCGCCACCGACCCCTCCTTCCCCGCCGGGTTCGGCGTCGAGTGCCTCTGGGACTGCGAGGAGTCCACCCGCGAGATCGCCGCGCGGCACGCCGAGACCGGGGACACGCGCGTGGTGGAACGCCTGCGCCGGCTCGCCGCCGACCCGGCCGAGGAGGCGGAGGTCCAGACGGCCGTACGCAGCCGGATCGGGCCGGATACCGCCGCCTTGTGATCGTTCCTGATTGAAACCGGGCCCCTCTCTGCGTGCAGAGTGAACAACCGGCGACCCTGGGGTCAGACGGACATGGACGCTGTCTGACCTGCCCGGGCGTGCAGCGCAACGCTCATGGGACGTTTGTCGTTCGGAAAGATCCACTTTGACGCGTCCACGTCCGGCGCGGAGACAACACCCGTATGCGTGTCGTCATCGTGACCGAATCCTTTCCCCCCGACGTGAACGGCGTGGCCCACTGCGCGCTCCAGACCGCCCGGCACCTCGTAGATCGCGGTCACGCCCCCGTCGTCGTCGCCCCGGCCCCCGCGCCGGGACAGCGGCCGGACGCCTCGGCGCCCTGCCCCGTCGTCCACGTCCCCTCCCTCCCGCTCCCCGGCTACCCCCAGGTCCGCGTCGCCCTCCCCAGCCGGCGCCTCGCCGCGACGATCGTCGGACACCAGCCCGACGTCGTCCACCTGGCCAGCCCCTTCGTCCTCGGCGTGCGAGGCATGGCCGCCGCCGCCAAGTTCGGCGTCCCCGCCCTCGCCGTCTACCAGACCGACCTCGCCGGCTACGCCCGCACCTACATGGGCGCCGGGGAAGCCGCCGCCTGGCGGCGCATCCGCTCCGTGCACTCCGCCGCCGACCTCACCCTGGCGCCCTCCAGCGCCTCCCTGCACGACCTCTCCGCACACGGCGTCCCCAGGATCAAGCTCTGGCCGCGCGGCGTCGATACGGTACGGTTCCGTCCCGACCTCCGGGACGAGGCGCTGCGCCGCGAACTCGCCCCCAAGGGTGAGCTGATCGTCGGCTATGTCGGCCGGCTCGCCCCCGAGAAGCAGATCGAACTGCTCGCCGGGGCCTGCGGCCTGGACGGCGTCAAGGTCGTCATCGTGGGCGACGGGCCCAGCCGCCCGGCGCTCGCCGAACAGCTCCCCGGAGCGGTCTTCCTGGGCCGCCGCACCGGCGCCGAACTCGCCCGCCTCTTCGCCTCCTTCGACGTCTTCGCGCACACCGGCCCCTTCGAGACGTTCTGCCAGACCGTCCAGGAGGCCATGGCCAGCGGCGTCCCGGTCGTCGCACCCGCCGCGGGCGGGCCGCTCGACCTCGTCGCCCACGGCCGCACCGGCCTCCTCGTCCCCGTCGGCGACCGGGCCGCCGTCCGCGACGCGATCGCCTCCCTGGCCGCCGATCCCGCCAAGCGCGCCGCGTACGGCGCCGCCGCGCGGGCGATGGTCGAGGGCCGCACCTGGGCGGCCGTCGGGGACCAGCTCATCGGGCACTACGCGGACGTCCTCGCCGCGCGCCGCCGTCAGGTGGTGGCGGCATGAAGACCGACGCCCTGCGCATCGTCCGCCTCGCCAACTTCGTCGCCCCCGCCTCCGGGGGCCTGCGCACCGCTCTGCGCGAGCTGGGCAAGGGCTTCAAGGAAGCCGGCCACGAACCCGTCCTGATCGTCCCGGGCCCCCGCCACACCGACCAGGAGACCGAACAGGGCCGCGTCATCACCCTGCCGGGCCCCCTGGTCCCCGGCACGGGCGGCTACCGCGTCCTCACCGACAAGACCCGCGTCGCCCGCGTCCTGGAGGAGCTCGCCCCCGACCGCCTTGAGGTCTCCGACCGCACGACCCTCAGGTGGACCGGCCGCTGGGCGCGCCGCGCGCGGGTGCCCGCCGTGATGGTCTCCCACGAGACCGCCGACGGCGTCCTGCGCACCTGGGGCCTGCCCGAAGGCGCCGCCCGGCGGGCCGCCGACGCCCTCAACGTCCGCACCGCGCACACCTACGCGCGCGTGGTGTGCACCACCGAGTTCGCCGAGCGCGAGTTCGTCCGCATCGGCGCCCGCAACGTCGTACGCGCCCCCCTCGGCGTCGACCTCGTCGAACGCCACCCCGCGCTGCGCGACCCGGGGCTGCGGGAGCGGTACGCGCGCGCCGACGAGGTGCTGCTGGTGACCTGCACCCGGCTGTCCGTGGAGAAGCGGCCCGGGACCGCCCTGGACGCGCTCGAAGCCCTGCGCGCGCGAGGGGTGCGGGCACGGCTGGTCGTCGCCGGGGACGGGCCTCTGCGCGCGCGGCTCGAACAGCGGGCGCAAGGGCTGCCGGTGACCTTCCTCGGGCACGTCCGCGACCGCGCGGAGCTGGGCGCCCTCCAGGCGTCCGCCGACGTCTGCCTGGCCCCCGGGCCCGCCGAGACGTTCGGACTCGCCGCGCTGGAGGCCATGGCCTGCGGGACGCCCGTCGTGGTCAGCGCCTCCTCCGCGCTGCCTGAGGTGATCGGGGGCGCGGGGGCTGTCGCCGCCGATCGGGGGGAGGCGTTCGCGGATGCTGTTGAGGTGCTTCTTGGGAGGGGGGAGGCGCAGCGGCGGGGCGAGGCACGCGCGCGTGCTGAGTGCTTCGGGTGGAGCACGGCGGTAGACGCGTTTCTTGTTGCGCACGATGCGACGGTGCCGTGTCGTTCTGGCGAGAGGGTGGGCGACGCGACGATACCGTCTCGTTCCGACGTGCCGGGGGACGACGCGACGATACCGTCTCGTCCCGACGTGCCCGGAAGCGGCGCGACGGCACCGTCCCGTCCCGACGTGTCCCGGAGTCTCGCATGAGCCCCGTCCGTTTCGTCGCTCTGGGGGACTCGCTGACCGAGGGGGTCGGTGATCCTGTGGGTGAGGGCTGGCGGGGGTGGGCGGCGCTGTTGGCGGGTGGGCTCGGTGGGGAGCCGGCCGTGTTCACCAACCTGGCCGTCAGCGGCGCGCAGACCCGGGACGTCGTCGAACGCCAGCTGCCGACCGCCCTCGCGCTGCGTCCTGACGTCGCCTCGGTCGTCGTCGGCGTCAACGACACACTGCGCTGCACCTTCGACATCCACGCCGTCACCGCCCGCCTCGACACGGTCTACGGCGCCTTCGCCCGCCGGGGCGTGACCCTGCTGACCGCCTGCCTGCCCGACCCCGGCGCGATGCTCGGCCTCCCCGGCGCCCTCGCCAGGCCGCTCGCCCGGCGCCAGCGCGCGGTCAACACCGTCGTCCACGCGCTCTCCGAACGCCACGGCGCCGTCCACCTGCACGCCGCGGAGGGCGCCTGGCTCGCCGACCGCGCGATGTGGAGCGCCGACCGGCTCCACCCCGGCGAGCGCGGTCACCGGCAGCTCGCGGTGCGCTTCCACGCGCTGCTGGCCGACGCGGGGCTCGCCGACGGGCCCGCGCCGGCCCCGGAACCCGAGTTCCCCGTGCCCACGCGCACGGAGAGCCTGTGGTGGCTGGCGACCCAGGGGAGCGCGTGGGTCGCCCGGCGCTGCACCGATCTGCTGCCGCAGTTGCTGACCCTGGCGGCCGACGAGGTGCGGCACCGGGTGCGGGGGACCAGCGCGCGGCTCGATCTGCGGGCCGCCGCGGCCGTGTCGGCGGCGTTGGGGGCGGTGTCCGTGTCGGCGGCCTCGGCTTCGGCGGCGGCCATGGGGGCGACGGCTTCGATGACCTCTATGGGGTCGGCGACAGCTATAGGGACGGCGGCTTCCGGGGTGCCTATGGGGGGCTCTGGGGTTCCCGGGGTCTCCATGGGGAAGCAGCGGTCAGGGGCGGTGTGAGGGAGGGGCGGGACGCGCTGCTGGGGGGGGCGTTCGATCGGAGGCCGACTGAACGTGGCCGGTCCGAGCGGCGGTGCCCGGGGGATCTCCGGGCACCGCCCCTCTCGTCCCGCCGGTTCGGGGGGTGCTGCCCCTGGTGCTCGATCCACGGCGCCGGTGAGGCGGCAGTCCATGGCGCTCGGGCCGCCGCCTCACCGGCGCCGTACCGCCAGGAACCGCACCGGGGTGCCCGGGACCGCCTGGGCCGCCGCCGCCAGGTCCGGGGTGCGGACGACCGCGATGACCGGGTAGCCGCCCGTGGTGGGGTGGTCGGCGAGGAAGACGACCGGGTGGCCGTCGGGAGGGACCTGGACGGCGCCCAGGACCATGCCCTCGCTGGGGAGTTCGTCCGTGCGGGCACGCTCCAGGGGCGGGCCCTCCGTGCGCAGGCCGATGCGGTTGCTGGCGGGGGAGACGCGGTACGCGCGCGTGGTGAACGTGAGCAGCGCCTCCTTGGTGAACCAGTCCGCGCGCGGGCCCAGGGTGACGCGCAGGAGGAGTTCGGCCGGGGGCGCCGGCTGGGGGGCGGCGTCCACGCGCGCGGGAGGCGCAGCCGGGGTGCCCAGGGGGAGGACCGTGCCGTTGGCCAAGGGGGTGGGGCCGAGGCCGGAGAGGAGGTCGGTGGAGCGGCTGCCCAGAACCGGCTCGACCAGGAAGCCGCCGGAGACGCCGACATAGGAGCGCAGACCGGAGGTGGGGGTGCCGATCTCCAGGAGGGTGCCCGCGGGGACGTGGACCGGGGCACCCCAGGGTGCCGGGCGGCCGTCCACGGTGACCGGGCAGGGGGCGCCCGCGACGGCGACCGTGACGGCCGAACGGGGGCGCAGGGCACAGCCGTTGAGGGTGGTCTCCAGGACGGCGGCCTCCGGCGGATTCCCGACGAGCCGGTTGACCAGCGCCGCCGCGAAGGGATCCAGCGCACCCGAGCGGGGCACACCCAGATGCGCGTGCCCGGGACGCCCCCGGTCCTGGAGAGTGGTGAGGGCACCGGCGCGTACGACGGCCAGAGCGCGGTCGGTCACGTGCGGGTCCTTGGGTCTGCCGGGGGTTTGGGGGCTGCCGGGTTCTTCGCGGTCACGGGGGTCACCGGGTCGTTCGGATTCCCCGGGTCCCCCAGAGCCGCCGAACCCTTCTGATCCCCCGGGCCCCTCGAAGCCGCCGAGCCCTTCGAGTTCGCCGTGTCCTCCGGATCGGCCAAGTCCGCCGCCCCCTTCGCCCCCATCGGCACGAACCGCACCCGTGTCCCCGGCGACAGCAGTGCAGCGGGCGTGCGGGTGTGGTCCCACAGCGCCACCTCTGTCGTGCCGATCAGCTGCCAGCCGCCCGGGGACGAGCGTGGGTACACGCCCGTGTACGGGCCCGCGAGACCGACCGAGCCCGCCGGGACGGCCGTACGGGGGGTCGTGCGGCGGGGGACGGCGTACCGCTCGGGCAGGCCGGTGAGGTAGCCGAAGCCGGGGGCGAAGCCGCAGAAGGCGACGCGGAACTCGGTGGCCGCGTGGACGCGGGCCACCTCGTCCTCGGGGACGCCCCAGTGCGCGGCGACCTCGGCCAGGTCCGGGCCGTCGTAGCGCACCGGGATCTCCACGACCGGCTCCGCGCGCGCCGTGACCGGCGGGATGTCCGTGCCGGCCAGCTCGGCGGCGACGCGGGAAGGGTCCGTGAGGCCGTCCAGGAGGACCGTACGGGCCGCGGGGACGAGTTCACGCACCGTGAGCACTCCGGCCGCCCGGCGGCGCTCCAGCTCGGCGTGCAGCGCCTCGGCCTCCGGCCCCGAACTGGCCTCGACGAGCAGGGCGTCGTCGCCGACACGCAGCACACGCAGCCGCGCGCTCATACGGTCACCTCCTGACCGGCCTGCGGGGATCCTGGGACCGGGTGCGCGGGGCGGACCCGGAGATCCGGAGCCGGCCGACGCGCTCGCGTGAACTGCGCCAGGAGTTCCGGTCCCGTCCCGCGCGCCCGCGCAGATCCTGCCCGTGGTCTCCTCCGCGCCGACCCGCGCGCCCGCGTGGGCCGAGCCCGGAGTCCCAGCTCCTCACCCCGACCGTAACGCCCCGCCCCCTCACGCGAACGCCCCCACCCCGACCCCGGCCTCCTCCAGGCGCCGTCTCACCCGGCGGGCCAGGTCGACGGCGCCCGGGGTGTCGCCGTGGAGGCAGAGGGAGCGGGCGTGGACGGTGATCGGGGTGCCGGTCACCGAGGTGACCCGGTGGTCGCGGGCGAAGCCCAGGGAGCGTGCGACGACCGCCTCGGGGTCGTCGATGACGGCACCCTCCTGCGCGCGCGGGACGAGCGTGCCCGCGTCGGTGTAGGCACGGTCGGCGAACGCCTCCTGGACCGCCGGGAGGCCCGCCTGCGCCGCGAGGTCGAGGAAACGGGAGCCGGGCAGGCCCAGGACGGGCAGGCCGGGGGCGGCGAGGAGGATGCCGTCGACGACCGCGCGGGCCTGCTCCTCGTCGTGGACGATCCGGTTGTACAGCGCGCCGTGCGGTTTGACGTACGCCACGCGCGCGCCCGCGGCCCGCGCGAAGACGTCCAGGGCGCCGATCTGGTAGGCCACTTCGGCGGCCAGCTCGGCGGGCGGCACGTCCATGGCGCGCCGCCCGAAGCCGGCCAGGTCCCGGTAGGAGACCTGGGCGCCGATCGTCACGCCCCGCCCGGCCGCCAGCGCGCACACGCGCCGCATGGTGGCCGGGTCCCCGGCGTGGAAGCCGCAGGCCACGTTGGCGCTGGTGACGACGGACAGGAGCTGTTCGTCGTCGGTGAGCCGCCAGCGGCCGAAGCCCTCGCCGAGGTCGGCGTTCAGATCGATCATGTGCGTCTCCTAGGGACGACGAGGACGGCCGGTCAGCCCACGCGGTACTGCGCGTCGCGGGCGTCGGTCAGGAACATCTGCCCCGGGGCGTGGGTGAGCGCGAACGGCGGCCGGGAGGCCATGACCGCCGCCTGCGGGGTGACGCCGCAGGCCCAGAACACCGGGATGTCGTCGGGCTCCGGGTCCACCGGGCCGCCGAAGTCGGGCCGTGCCAGGTCGGCGACGCCGAGCCCGGCCGGGTCGCCCAGGTGCACGGGGGCGCCGTGCACCGCGGGGAGCCGGCCGGTCTCCCGTATGGCCGTCTCCAGGTGCCGGGCGGGCACCGGGCGCATGGACACCACCAGGGGGCCCGAGAGGCGGCCTGCGGGGCGGCAGGGGCGGTCGGTGACGTACATGGGCACGTTGCGGCCCTGCTCGATGTGGCGGATCGGGACGCCCGCCTCGGACAGCGCCGACTCGAAGGTGAAGCTGCACCCGATGAGGAACGCCACCAGGTCGTCGCGCCAGTACGCGCGTGCGTCGGTGGGCTCGTCCACCAGTTCGCCGTCGCGCCACACCCGATAGCGTGGCAGATCGGTCCGCAGGTCGGCGCCCTCGGCCAGCGGCGTCGTCCAGGAGCCCGCGTCGGTCACGTCGAGCACCGGACAGGGCTTGGGGTTGCGCTGGCAGAACAGCAGCATGTCGTAGGCCCAGTCGGCCGGTACGGCGATCAGGTTGGCCTGGGTGTGGCCCGCCGCGACCCCGGCCGTGGGGCCCGCGAGACCTTCGCGGAAGCGGGCGCGGGCGGCTTTCGGACTCCACGCGTGCGCGCGCGGGTCGACGGCGGCGACAGGGCGGTCGTGGGCAGTGGCTTTCACGTCAGTTCCCTTCCCTTCGTCTCGGGCAGGCCCAGCAGGGCCAGTGCGGCGATGGCGTAGCCGATGGCGCCGAAGACCAGGGCGCCGCCCACGCCCCAGCTGTCGGCCAGGAAGCCGACCGTGGTGGGGAAGACGGCGCCCACCGCGCGGCCGGTGTTGTAGGTGAAGCCCTGGCCGGTGCCGCGCACGGCCGTCGGGTACAGCTCGGCCAGGTACGAGCCGAAGCCGCTGAAGATCGCCGACATGCAGAACCCGAGCGGGAAGCCGAGCACCAGCAACAGGGTGTTCGCGCCGTGCGGGATGTTCGCGTACGCCAGGATGCACACCGCCGAGAGCAGGGCGAACAGCCAGATGTTGCGCCGCCGGCCCAGCCGGTCGGTCAGGTAGCCGCCCGTCAGGTAGCCCAGGAAGGCGCCGGAGATCAGGAATGTCAGATAGCCGCCGGTGCCGACGACCGACAGCTCCCGGTCATTCTTCAGATAGGTCGGCACCCAGGTCGCCAGCGTGTAGTAGCCGCCCTGGACGCCCGTCGACAGCAGCCCGGCGAACAGGGTCGTGCGCAGCAGGGGCCCCTTGAAGATCGCCGTGAACGAGCCCTTGGCGGTGCCCTGTTCGCGTACGGCGCTCGCCCTGGGGGCGTCCTGGACGCGGCGGCGCACCCACAGGACCAGCAGCGCGGGCAGCGCGCCGGTCCAGAACATCACCCGCCAGGCCAGGTCCTCGCCGACGAACGAGAAGACCAGGGTGTAGACCAGCGCGGCCAGGCCCCAGCCGACGGCCCAGGACGACTGGACCGCGCCGAGCGTGCGGCCCCGGTGCTTCGCGCCCGCGTACTCGGCGACCAGGATCGCGCCGACGGCCCACTCGCCGCCGAAGCCGAGCCCCTGGAGGGCGCGGAACACCAGCAGGGCCTCGTAGCTGGGCGCGAAGCCGCAGGCGACGGTGAAGACGGCGTACGTGACCACCGTGATCAGCAGCGCGCGCACCCGGCCGATCCGGTCGGCCAGGACGCCCGCGACGGCGCCGCCGATCGCGGAGACGACCAGCGTGACGGTCGTGAACAGGCCGGTCTGGCCGCTGTCCAGGCCGAAGTACGCGGTCAGCGCGACCATGCTCAGCGGCAGCGTGAAGTAGTCGTACGAATCGAGGGCGTAGCCGCCGAACGCGCCCGCGAAGGCGCGCCGGCCGCGCGGGCCGAGTGCGTGCAGCCAGCCCAGGGGGCCGTCGTCGGCGTTCGTAGGGGAGGGCTTGGGGAGGGCCTGTGGCGGAGGGGTCGTGCTCATGGCGCACCTCGCGGGAGGGGACGGGAATGAGCCGTGCGGGAACTGGCCAGGATGCGTAGCACCGTAGAGGATCGTTCAACGATCCCTCAATACCCATGTTGTTTCGTTCAGGTGTCTGCGGTTGAATTCCGGGCATGGCGGAGCAGCTGACGGGACTGGCGGACGACCGCGCCCTCCTCGGGCGCACGAGCACGGCCGAACGGGTCGCGGACATCCTCAGAGGACGCATCGCCGACGGCTACTTCCCGCCCGGCACCCGCCTGTCCGAGGACAGCATCGGCGGCGCCCTCGGGGTCTCCCGCAACACCCTGCGCGAGGCGTTCCGGCTGCTCACCCATGAACGCCTCCTCGTCCACGAACTCAACCGGGGCGTCTTCGTCCGGGTGCTGAGCGTTCAGGACGTCGAGGACATCTACCGCACGCGCGCACTGGTCGAATGCGCCGTCGTCCGCGGCCTCGACGACCCCCCGTACGCCCTCGACGCCCTCGCCGCGGCCGTCGCCGAGGGGCAGCGGGCGCTGCGCGAAAGTGACTGGAAATCGCTGGGCACGGCGAACATCCACTTCCACCGCGCGCTGGTCGCGCTGGCCGGCAGCGAGCGCACCGACGAGCTGATGCGCAGCGTCTTCGCCGAACTGCGCCTCGCCTTCCACCTGGTCGACGACCCGCGCCGGCTGCACGAGCCCTACCTGGCGCGAAACCACCAGATCCTCCAGGCCCTCCGCGACGGCGAGCGCGACGCCGCCGAGGTGCTGCTCGCCGTCTACCTGCGGGACTCACGCGAACGAGTGACAGAGGCCTACGAACGCCGGGTGTCGGACATGCCCTGAAACGCGCCGGAATCCGGTCGGTCACCCCGGTGGCGGCTTCGCGTTTGGGCCGATGTCAGACCGAGGACCTAGTCTGTGCACCGTGACTTCGCCTGCAACGACGGACCGTGCTCCGGCCCAGCTCAGCGCGGCGCCGCGCCCCGCACCGGGCCCGGCCGCCGACGAGGGCCTGGCGCGCCGGCTGCGCGCCCTCGCCTGCACGGCGCCGATCCACGACCTCGACGCCCGCAAGGCCAACCTCGCCGGCGAGTACTCGGTCTACGGCATGGCGGAGATCGCCCTCGCGGCCATCGACCTCGTCACCCTCAACATGGACTTCGACACCGGCGCCGACCACGACCAGATCGTCGTCCGCCTGCTCCCCCGCATCGCCGCCCAGGCCCCCGACCGCACCCCCGCCGAGCACGAGCGGGTGGCCCGCTGGGTCCTGGAGAACCTCATCAACGTCGGCAGCGTCGACCGGGGCTTCCGCGCCGCCTACGGCACGTTCACGCAGGACGGCGTCTATGTGCGCCGCGACTACGACTTCAAGCTGATCGAGGAAGTCCCCGGCTACGGCGGCGCGGTGTACCTGCGCACCACCGACGAGGCCGTCAACGTCCTGGTCGGCGCCCTCGATACGGACGTCACCAGCGCGCAGATCGCCGCCGAGGTCAAGCTGGAGGTCCTCATCCGGCGCGGCCGGCTCGCCGACGCCCAGCTCGCCGCCGAACAGGCCCGCTACCGCACCGTCCAGTACTCCGAGACCCTGCGCCGCGCCCTGGAGGCCACCCGGCGCAACGTCCGCGCGGTCGACTGGCTCAACACCGTGCCCGACATGATCGCCGAAGCGCTCGACCACGTCGCCGAGCGCTACCGCCACGAGAACGCGATCCTCACCAACATCCGCAAGGCGCGCGACGAGATCGAGGACGCCGAGAACAAGCGCCGCGCCGCCGAACTCGTCGACATCGTCAAGGACTGCATCCGCCGCCACACCCAGCTCCAGTCCCGCCTCCTGGAGGCCGGCCCGCTGTTTCGCGCGGAGCAGGACCGGCAGGCGTTCTCCACCCCCATGACGTCCTCCGGGATAGACCTCTACGGCCATCTCGTCGCCCCCGTCCTGCCGCTGCCCCTGGAGCAGGCCGCCCGCGTCACCGGGGCGTTCTTCGCCCGGGGCGCCGGAATGCGCACGCCGGTGTCCGTGCGGGTCGCCGACCTCGTCGAGATCCTGCTCACGCCCCCCGTCGAACGCGAGCACCTCGGCGCGGAGATGCCGGAGCCCGACCTCATCGCGACCCCCGACGACAGCCGGTTCAGCGAGGAACAGCTGGCGGCGGCCAAGGAGTTGCTCGACCTGCCCGCCGACGCGCCCAGGAGGCTCTCCGGGCTGCTGGCCGAGGCCCGCCGCGCCGACCCCGAACTGCCCTACCTGGTGGCCCTGCTGGCCGTCCACGCGGCGAGCCCCGCCGTGGGCACCGCCTACCGGCAGGGCGAGGAGAAACTGCTGTTCGCCGTGGACGACGGCACCGAATTGGACGACCCCGAGTTCGGCGGGGCCGACCTGATCGTCGGAACCGCACTGTTGGACGCCGCCGCGATGACCGCGGACCGGACCGAGGCGGCTTGATGTTCTGGAGTTCTTGCTGTGAGTGAGCACGTCGAGTGGAGCGAACCGGAGGCCCCCGCCCCCTCGGCCCCTGCCCCCCTGACCCCCGCGGACGCGGCCGACGCCGCCCGGCTCGTCGCCTTCGGCCTCCAGCCCAAGCTACAGCCCGCCCGCGACCAGGAGTACGCCGAACTCCTGCGCCGCTACCGCGAGGACCCCGCGTTCGCGCGGCTCGCCGACGCCGTCGCCACCGGGCTCGGGCTCGTCGTCCTGGAGGTCTCCCCGCGCGCGGGGATGGCCGTCACCGCCGGCGAAGACTCCGTGTTCGCCGTCCGCATGGGCGACTACGCGCGCCGCACGTCCGCCGACGGCGGCGACCGGTTCCTGCACGGCCTCGCGCACCTCGCGGTGGCCGCCATGGCCTTCCCCCGCCCCGAGGACCTCGCCGACGACGGCTATATCGGCCGCGTCAGCGTGCACGGCGTCGACGCGTTCGTACGGCAGGCCTGCCGGCGGCTGGAGGAGCGGGCCGCCGAGGACGGCGAGAACACCGACCCGGCGTCCGACGCGCCCGGTCTGGAGTCCGCGTGGCGGGTGTGGACGCGGCGCAGCGCGACCGGCGCCACCAAGGACGCCCGCCGCCTCGCCGGGTCCACCACCGGCATCGTCGGCAAGGCCGTCGCCTTCCTCACCGACTCCGGGTTCCTCCAGCGCACCGGCGACGACAACGGCGGCACCTACCGCACCACCGCCCGCTACCAGCTCCAGGTACGGGACCTGGCCGGCACCGCCGCCCTGGCCGAACTCCTCGAACTGGGCGTCGTACCCGTCACCGACGGGACGCCGACGCTGATGCCCGCCGAGGAGAGCGAGGACCTGGAGCTGGTCGCCGACGCCGGGCTGCCGTTCCACTCCTGAGCCCCCCCGAAGACCCCTGAGCCCCCCTCAAGCAAGCCGCCGCGAGACACCTGAAGCGCTTTAAAGAGCTTCAAAGCGCTTTAAAACGCTTCAAGAAACACCGCACGATTCAACGACGAGAGCCGCCATGTACGAGCTGTCCCGGGTCCGCCTCTACTCCATCGGGCCTGCCGGTGCGCGCTACGCCGACACCGTGCTCGACCTGCGAGGGGTCGGCGACATCGTCCCCGACCCCGCCCCCACGCAGGCGGAGTTCTTCGCGGACGAGCCCGTCGGCCCGCCCCGCAGGCCCGCGCCCGCGGGCGTGCTGTTCCTGGAGAACGGCGGCGGCAAGTCCGTCCTGCTCAAGCTGATCTTCTCGGTCATGCTCCCCGGCCACCGCAACACCCTGGGCGGCGCCTCCTCCGGCGTGCTGCGCAAGTTCCTCCTCGCCGACGACTGCGGCCACGTCGCCCTGGAGTGGCAGCACGTCCTCACCGGCGAGTGCGTCGTCGTCGGCAAGGTCAGCGAATGGCGCGGCCGGCAGGTCTCCAACGACCCCCGCAAGTTCGCCGAGGCCTGGTACTCCTTCCGCCCCGGACCCGGCCTCTCCCTGGACAGCCTCCCGGTCGCCGAGTCCACCGCCGTACGGCCCCCCGTGGAGGGCGCCTCGGGCGCTCAGGGGCGCCGGCGGACCATGAAGGGCTTCCGGGACGCCATC
This sequence comes from Streptomyces sp. AMJ-169, assembly GCF_055597585.1. Classification (NCBI taxonomy): domain Bacteria; kingdom Bacillati; phylum Actinomycetota; class Actinomycetes; order Kitasatosporales; family Streptomycetaceae; genus Streptomyces; species Streptomyces sp. AMJ-169. Next base: position 32,648 of record NZ_JBVLTJ010000013.1, on the reverse strand, counting down.
ACCGACGCGGACAAGGCCTACCCGCACCTGGAGGTCCACTGGGAGGAGATCCACGACCGCTGGGTCGAGCACCTCACCGAACTCGGCCTCGACCCCGAACTCTTCCGCTACCAGCGCGAGATGAACGCCGACGAGGGCGAGGCCGCCGGCCTGTTCGCGGTCAAGAAGGACTCCGACTTCACCGACCTCCTGCTGCGCGCCGTCACCGACACCCGCGACACCGACGGCCTCGCCGACCTCGTCAGCGGCTTCGGCAGCAAACTCGGCCGCCGCGCGGAACTCATCGCCGAACGCGACTTCACCGCCGGCTCGGTCGACCTCCTGGGCCGCATCGTCGAGGCCGCGGAGACCCGCGCACGCGCGCGGGACGTCCACGCCGGCGCCGAACGACGCACGCGCGCGCTGGCCCGCCGCCTCTCCGCGCGCGGAGTGCGAGAACGCGTCCGGGCCGCCGACCTCGCCCAGCGCGTCACGGCCGCCGCCTACGCCGTCACCCACTCCGAGGGCGCCCGCGAGCGCAGCGCGCTGATCGCCGCCGAACTCGCCTTCCGGCACGCCTCCCTGGCACTCACCGCCGCCGAGAAGTCCGCCGCCGCCCAGAAACGCGAACTCGCCGACGCCCGCACCCTGCACTCCGCCTGGCAGGCCGCCGAGGTCGTCCTGCGCCACCGCGCGGCCTCCGACCGCGCCGCGCGGGTCTCCGCCGCCATCCAGGAAGCCGAACGCGACGCCGCCCCCGCCCTCGCCGCCCGCGCGAAGGCCGCCGTCGACCTCGTGCGCGCGCTGCACGCCGCCGCCGGCCGCGCCGAAGCCCTCGCCAACGAGGAGGAGGAGCGCTCCGCCGCCCTCCAGGACGTCAGCGAGACCGCCTACCGGGACAACACCGCCTCCGCCACCGAGGCCCAGCGCGCCCGCAGCGAGGCCCAGCACCTGCGCCAGCGCCTCACCGAGGTCGAGCAGGAGATCGCCGAGGCCGTCCGCGCGGGCTGGCTCGACGACAGCACCCCCGACGCCGACCCCGCACGCGCCGCCCTCGCCGCCAGCGACGCCGAGAAGACCGCCGTCGCCGCCTGGGACACCGCCCGCGAAGCCGCCCGCCGAGGCGCTGAGAGCGCCCGTGAGGCCGCCGCGGCCGAGTCCCGCGCCGAACTCACCGCGGCCCGCGCCGCGGACGCCGCGACGGCCGCCGGACGGTCCTACGAGGCCGAACAGCGCATCGCCGAAGCGCTCGCCGCCGAAGAACGGCTCGCCGCGCTGCTCAGCGCCACCGAAGCGCTGACCGCCGCCGACCTCGACCGGTACGCCGACGAACTGCGCGGACTCCTCGACGACGCCGTCACCTCCGCCGAACGCCAGCTCTTCGACCTGCGCACGGCCGCCGCCGACGACGCCCGCATCCTCGGCGCCCTCGGCGACGGCGGACTCCTCCCGCCCGGACCCGACGTCCTGGCCACCGTCGAGTTCCTCGGCGAGCACGGCATCCCCGCCCTGCCCGGCTGGCGCTACCTCGCCCAGTCCGTCGACGCCGCCGACCACGCGCGCGTGCTGGCCGCCCGGCCCGAACTCGTCGACGGCGTCATCATCACCGACCCCGACTCCCACGCACGCGCGCGGGACGCCCTCTCCGACGCCGCCCTGCTGCCCCGCTCCACCGTCGCCGTCGGCACCGCCGCCGCCCTCCTCGCCCCCACCCCGGCCCCCGACACGACCGACACGGGCGTCTTCCTGGTGCCGCCCAACCCGGCCATGCACGACGAACACGCCGCCGACGAGGAACGCCAAGCCCTGCGCGCGCGGGCCACCGAGCGCGACGAGGAGATCCGCCGCCTCGCCGCCCGCCTCGGCAAGGACCGCGAACTGTCCGCACGGCTGAACTCCTGGCGCACCGGCTGCCCCGCCGGACGGCTCACCGAGATGGCCCAGACCGCCGAAGAGGCCCGCGCCTTCGCCGAGGAGACCGAGGCCGAACTCGCCGAGGCACGCACCACGCGCGCGGAGGCCGAGGAGACCGCCGCCGAGGCCGCCCAGGTCCGCGACGAGAAACAGGAGGCCGCCCAGAAGACCCGCCGCGCGGCCGACGCCCTCGCCGGACTCGCCTTCCGGCTGCGCGAACGCGCCGGCTGGCAGGTCCGGCTGCGCGAACTCGCCGACGAGGCCGCCGAGTCCGAGGCCCGCGCCCAGACCTGCCTGGAGCGCGCCCGCGCGGCCGACGAGGACCGCCGCGCCACCCAGCGCGCCGCCGACGACGCCCGCCGCACCGCCCGCGCCCTGCGCGCCGAGCGCTCCGAGATCGCCGGCGCCCCCGACGACGTCCCCGTCGACGACGCCCAGACCCCCGAGACGTCCCTCCCCGCCCTCAGAGAGGCCTACCGGGCCGCCTCCCAGGTCTACGAGAAGGTCGGCGTCGGCGCCGACCTCCGAGCCGAACAGGCCCGCGCGGAGAGCGACGAGAGCGCCGCCCGCGCGGAGCTCGACCGCCTCAGCAACAAAGTCCGCACCCGCGCGGAACAGCTCCTCCAGTCGCCCGACGGCTCCGACAGCCCCTCCCGGCAGGCCGCCGCCGCCCGCGCGGAAGAGCTCGTGCAGCTCCTGGAGACCCGCATGTCCACCGCCAGCGAACAGCTGGGCCGGCTGCGCGGCGAACACGAACGCCTCGCCCCCGAGGACGGCGAGGAGCACACCGGGCTCTCCGAGGAACTCCTCCCGCGCGACGCCGAGCACGCGCAGGCCCTCCTGCGCACGGCCACCACCGAGCTCTCCGCCCGCGCCGAAGCCCTCGCCCAGGCCCGCGAGGCGCACGCCGAACTCCTCGACGCCCACCGCGCGGCCGAGGACGGCGCCGGCGGCTTCGACGAGATCGCCGCCATGCTCCGCGACCTCCTGCGCGAACACACCGCCGACGACGACCAGGAGACCCCCGAGCCCTACCCCGGCTCCCTGGACGACGCCCGCACCTCCGCCGCCGAGGCCCGCCGCTCCCTGCGCGGCTGCGCGGGCGACCTCTCCGCCGCCGAGGCCGCCGTACGCGAGGCCGGCGACGTCCTCGTGCGGCACGCCAACTCCACCCGCTACGAGCAGGTCCGCACGCCCGCGCGGCAGCAGATCCGGGAGCTGCCCGCCGCCGCGCTGCCCGAGCACGCCCAGAAGTGGGCCGACGCCTTCGCGCCCCGGCTGCGCGTGCTCACCGACGAACTCGCCCAGCTGGAGCGCAACCGCGACTCGATCGTGGACCGGCTGCGCGGCCTCGTCGAGTCCGCGCTCGCCACCCTGCGCTCCGCCCAGCGGCTCTCCCGGCTGCCCGAAGGGCTCGGCGAGTGGTCCGGGCAGGAGTTCCTGCGCATCCGCTTCGAGGAGCCCGACCAGGCCACGCTCACCGAACGGCTCGGCGAGGTCGTCGACGAGGCGACCCGGGCCGCCGTGAAGAAGAACTCCGACCTGCGGCGCGACGGGATGTCCCTGCTGCTGCGCGGAGTCGCCGCCGCCCTCCAGCCCAAGGGCGTCGCCGTCGAGATCCTCAAGCCCGACGCCGTGCTGCGCGCCGAGCGGGTGCCCGTCGGGCAGATGGGCGACGTCTTCTCCGGCGGCCAGCTCCTCACCGCCGCCATCGCCCTGTACTGCACGATGGCCGCCCTGCGCTCCAACGACCGGGGCCGCGACAAGCACCGGCACGCCGGCACCCTGTTCCTCGACAACCCCATCGGGCGCGCCAACGCGACGTACCTGCTGGAGTTGCAGCGGGCCGTGTCGGACGCGCTCGGCGTCCAGCTGCTGTACACCACCGGCCTGTTCGACACCACCGCGCTCGCCGAGTTCCCGCTGGTCATCCGGCTGCGCAACGACGCCGACCTGCGCGCCGGGCTCAAATACATCACCGTCGAGGAACACCTCCGGCCGGGACTCCCGAGGGAGATCCCGGCCGGAGAGGCGGTGCACACGGAGATCACGGCGACACGGATGTTCAAGAGGCCGGCGTGAGGGGCGTAACGCTTTAAAGCGCTTTAAAGAACCTAAAGCGCTTTAAAACTCCCCGCCCCCCCGAACCCCCAGGCCCCCGAGCCCGCCCAAGCCCCCTCAAGCAGCCGCATCCTCCCGCACCATGTCCGCGCACTTCTCCCCGATCATCATCGTCGTGATGCACGGATTCACGGTCACCAGATCCGGCATCACCGACCCGTCCGCCACCCGCAGCCCCTCGACCCCCTTCACCCGCAGCCGGGCGTCGAGCGGAGCGGACGGGTCGTCGTCGGCGCCCATCTTCACCGTGCACGCCGGGTGGTAGACGGTGTTGTGCGTCTTGTGGATGTAGTCGAGCAGCTCGTCGTCCGTGCGGACGTCGGGCCCGGGGGCCAGCTCCGCGCCGGCCCAGCCGGACAGGGCGGGCTGGGCCGCTATCTCCCGGGCCAGCTTCAGGCCGTACGTCATGACGCGGGCGTCGTGCTCGTGGGTGAAGTAGCGGGGGTCGACCTTCGGCTTGTCGCGGTAGTCGCGGGTGCGCAGCCGTACCGTGCCGCGCGACTTGGCGCGGGTGACGTTCGGGGTGAGGCAGAAGGCGTTCTCCGAGGTGGGGTAGCCGTGCCGGGCGGTGTTCATGTCGAACGGGACCGAGCCGTAGTGGAACATCAGGTCGGGCCGGTCGAGGCCGGGCTCGGTGTCGTAGAAGATGCCCGCCTCCCACCACTGGCTGGACGCCGTCGGCATGGGCTGTTTGGCCTCCCACATGATGACGCCCTCGGGGTGGTCCTGGAGGTTCTCGCCGACGCCCGCCGAGTCGACGACCACGTCCACGCCGATCTCCCGCAGATGCGCGGCCGGGCCGATCCCGGAGAGCATCAGGAGCTTGGGGGAGTCGATGGCGCCGCAGGACAGGATCACCTCGCGGCGGGCGCGGACCGTACGGGTGTGGACCAGGTCCGGGTCCAGGTACTCGGCGCCGGTGCACCGCCGCCCCTGAAGGACCAGCTTCTTGGCGCGCACGCCCGTGCGGACGTCCAGGTTGGGCCGCTTGCCGAGGACCGGGTGGAGGTAGGCGACCGAGGACGACTGGCGGATGTTGTTCTCGTCCGAGTTGATCTGGAACCAGTTCGCGCCGCGCACGACCGTACGGCCGCTGTTGAACGGTGTCGTCGGGATGCCCGCCTGCGCGCACGCCTCCAGCAGGGCGGTGCCGCAGGGGTCGTCGCCCTTCAGGGTGCGCAGCTTCACCGGGCCGCCGCGGCCGTGGTGGTCGCCGGGGGCGTCGTTGTTCTCCAGCCGCTTGTACAGCGGGAACACGTCGTCCGCGCCCCAGCCGGCGCACCCGCCCGCCGCCCACGCGTCCAGGTCCTCGGCCGGGGCCCAGAAGGCGATGCAGGAGTTGTGCGAGGAGCAGCCGCCGAGCACCTTCGCGCGCGCGTGCCGCATGAAGGAGTTGCCGTAAGGCTGCGGCTCGACGGGGTAGTCCCAGTCGTAGCCGGACTCCAGCAGCCCCATCCAGCGGTCCAGTTTCAGTACGTCGTCGTCGCCGACGTCGCTCGGGCCCGCCTCCAGGACGCAGACCGTGACCGCCGGGTCCTCGGACAGCCGGGCCGCGACGACGTTGCCCGCCGTGCCGCCGCCGACCACTACATAGTCGAACTCTTCGGTGTTCATGGTGAGTTGTTCTCCTCGGTGGTTCAGTCGGCCACGGCCGCTTCGGCGCTCTCCAGGCGGTGTTCGGCGAGGACGCCGGTGCGGTGGCGCTGGACGAACCAGTAGTAGGCGAAGCCGCCGCCCGCGATGACCGCGACGAACAGCACGGCGCCCCAGCGCAGATACCAGTGGAACGGCGCCGCCGCGTTGTAGACCGCGGCGCGCGGCCAGATCAGATTGAGGGTCATCGCGCCGCCCCACAGCACCGCGACGACGTTGACGGGCAGCCCCCAGCGGCCCAGCGAGAACTTCCCGTCCCCGGCCGGACGCCACGTCCCGCGCACCCGGGCGATCAGCATCGGCACGGTCACGCCCAGGTAGGCGAGGTAGATCATGATGATGCCGATGCTGGTGACGACGGTGAAGATCTGCGGCTGGCGGATGTTGACGACCAGGATCGCCAGCGCCAGCACACCGATGATCACCGTCGGCAGGACCGGGGTCTGGAACTTCGGGCTGACCTTCGCCAGCCGCGAGGACGCGGGCAGGTTGTTGTCCCGGGCCATCGCGAACGCCAGCCGGATCGCCGCCGTGTGCACGGCCAGCGCGCACACGGTGACCGCGATCAGCACGCACCACAGCATCGCCTTGCCGGCCGTCGGCCCGAGCACGTCCAGGACGATGTACTGCAACCCGTCCGTGGACAGCTTCTCGCCCTTCAGGTTCGACACGCTCATCAGCGCGAGCAGCAGGATCAGCCCGCCGAGCACGAACGACGCGACGATCGCCCGGATGATCGCCCGCGGCGCGTTGCGCGTCGGATCCAGCGACTCCTCACCGAGCGAGGCCGCCGTGTCGAACCCGTACATGACATAGGCCGAGGCCAGCGAGGCCACCAGGAACGCCCCGAGATACCCGTTCCCGTACGACGCCCCCGTCCCGTTCGTGTCCATGACGACCTGCGGCCCGCGCGTGATGTGCGCGGCGAACAGCGCGATCAGGACGACCGTGGCGATCAGCTCGATGAACACGCCCGCCGTGTTGATGGTCGCCATCAGCTTCACCCCGAACGCGTTGACGAGCGTGGTGAAGAGGATGAGCACGGCGGCCAGGATCACCGCGTTGGTCGCGACGTCGTACGTGCCCGTGCCGTCGCCGACGAACTGGAAGAAGGACGATATCTGCGGCAGCGTCAGCTGGTAGGCGAGGGCGACGGCGGCGATGGAGACGATCGAGGCGATCAGCATCATCCAGCCGGCCAGCCAGCCCAGATGGGGGTTGCCGACCTTCTTCGACCAGTTGTAGACCGAGCCGGCCACCGGGTAGCGGGCGGCGAGTTCGGCGAAGCAGAGGGCGACGGTGAACTGGCCGGCGAAGACCATCGGCCACGACCACCAGTAGGCGGGGCCGCCGCTGCCGTAGCCGAAGTAGAAGAGCTGGAAGGTGCCGGTCAGGATGGAGATGTAGCTGATGCCGGCGGCGAAGGTGTGGAAGTTGCCGAGGGTGCGCTTGAGTTCGGGTTTGTAGCCGAACTCGGCGAGTTCGGTGTCGTCCTGGGAGGCGGCGGTGGGTTGGTGGGGGTCGGACGGTGGGGTGGTGGTGGTCATGAGCTGACTCCTGGGGGAGGGGAGGGAGCGGCTCGCGCGGGTGCCGTAGAACTGTGCGAAACGGGGCAAAACGCTGGAAAGTCGATCGGCTGAAGGCAGGGGGCGGCCCTGGGCGGGTGCGCCCCCGTGCCCTCAGTGCGGCGCGCTAGGCGAACCAGCCCTGCGGCTTCGGGTCGGTGTTGCGCCAGATGTGCTTGGCCTCGCGGTACTCGGCGAGCCCGGCGGGACCGAGCTCACGGCCCGTGCCGGACTGCTTGAAACCGCCCCACTCGGCCTGCGGGACGTACGGGTGGAAGTCGTTGATCCACACGGTCCCGGCCCGCAGCGCCGCCGCGACCCGGTTCGCCTTCGCCTCGTCGCTGGTCCACACCCCGCCGGCGAGCCCGTAGACGGTGTCGTTCGCGAGCCGCACCGCCTCCTCCTCGCCGGTGAACCTTTCGACGGTGAGGACCGGGCCGAAGGATTCCTCGCGGACGACCGACATGTCCGCGGTGCACTCGTCGAGGACGGTCGGCAGGTAGTAGTGCCCGTCGGCGAACAGCTCCCCGTCCGGACGTGCCCCGCCGCAGCGCAGTACGGCGCCCTCGGCGAGCCCGGCGGCGACGTAGGCCTCGACCTTGTCGCGGTGCGCGGCGGAGATCAGCGGGCCGGTCTGCGCCTGCTCGTCGAACGGCCCGCCCAGCCTGATCAGCCCCGCGCGCCGGACGATCTCGTCGACCAGCCGGTCGTGCAGCGCGTCCTCGACCAGCAGCCGGGCACCGGCCGAGCAGACCTGCCCGGAGTGCAGGAAGACGGCGGTCAGCGCCATGTCGACGGCCGCGCCGAAGTCGGCGTCCGCGAAGACGATGTTGGGGTTCTTGCCGCCGAGCTCCAGCGCGACCTTCTTGACCGTCCCCGCGGCGGCGGCCATCAGGGCGCGGCCGGTGTGCAGCCCGCCGGTGAAGGAGACGAGGTCGACGTCGGCGTGCACGGCGAGCGGGGCGCCGGCCTGCGGGCCCGCGCCGAGGACGAGGTTGGCCGTGCCCGGCGGCAGCCCGGCCTCTTCCAGCAGGCGGATCAGGTGGATCGCGGTGTGCGGGGTCAGCTCGCTCGGCTTCAGCACGAACGTGTTGCCGGCCGCGAGCGCCGGGGCGACTTTCCACGCGGTCTGGAGCAGCGGATAGTTCCACGGCGTGATCAGCGCGCAGACGCCGACCGGTTCGTACACGACCCGGCTGTCGACGTCCGTCCGGCCAGTGTCGACGACCCGGCCCGGCTCGGCCGCGACGAGCTTCCCGAAATAGCGGAAGCAACTGGCCACGTCGTCGATGTCGTACGCGCTCTCGACGAGCCGTTTGCCGGTGTCGAGGGACTCCGCGCGGGCCAGCGCCTCCTTGTCGCGCTCCAGGAGCGCGGCCACCCGCAGCAGCAGGTCACCCCGGTCGGCGGCCGGGACGCGGGGCCAGGGTCCGGTGTCAAAGGCCTGGCGGGCGGCGGCGATCGCGTCGTGCGTGTCCTTTGGCCCTGCCTCGTCGACGACCGCCACGAGTGTGCCGTCGGCGGGGCATCGGATCTCACGGGTCGCCTTCTCGCGCGCGGTGCGCCACGCGCCGTCGATGAACAGGTCCGGCATGTGCTTCTTTACCTCCGCAAGTCTTCACGTTCGGTGATCAAAGCCTGAGGGGGCTGCTGCCCCGGTTCACGGAACCCATTCATGGCGGGAGGACGATGTGATGTTCGTCCGGTCCGGCCGGCGCCGCTCACGGCACCACCACCGACCGCAGCACCTCCCCCCGCCGCAGCCTCGCGAACGCCTCCTCCACCTGGTCGAGGGCGATCGCCTCGGAGACGAACGCGTTCAGGTCGAGCAGGCCGTACAGGTACTGGTCGATGAGGTAGGGGAAGTCGCGGCTCGGCAGGCAGTCGCCATAGGGGGACGGCCTGATGGCGCCGCCGCGCGCGAACAGCTCCGGCAGCGGCAGTTCGAGGCCCGACCCGGGCGCGGGGACGCCGGCCTGGACCAGCACCCCGGCGTCGTCGCGCATCCGGAACGCCTGGAGGAAGGTCTCCGGGCTGCCGACGGCGTCCACGGCGATGTCCACCCCATGGCCGCCGGTGAGTTCCCGTACCGCCTCGACCGGGTCCGTGCCCTGGGAGTTGACGGTGTGGGTGGCGCCGAACTTCTCGGCGCGGTCGAGCTCCCGGTCGTCGGCGCCGACCGCGATGACCTTCATCGCGCCGTTCAGACACGCGGCGGCGACCGCAGCGCCGCCCACGACCCCGCCGCCGACGACGGCCACGGAGTCGCCCCGGCCGACGTTCCCGGTGTTGACGACGGCGCCGTACCCGGCCGTCACCCCGCAGCCGACCAGCCCCGCCGCCTCGGGCCGTGCGGCCGGGTCGACCTTCACCGCCTGCCCCGCCGCGACCAGCGTCTTCTGCGCGAACGCGCCGATTCCGGAGGCGGTTTCGAGGGGTGTCCCGTCGGTCAGCGTCATCGGCCGGCCCGCTCTGCGGGGGGCGAGACAGTGCCAGGGCCGCCCCCGGTGACAAGGCCGGCAGTTCCCGCAGGGCGCCCGCGCGGCCAGGACGACGAAGTCCCCGGGCCGCAGTTCCGCGACCCCCGCCCCGACGGCCTCGACCGTCCCGGCCGCCTCGTGCCCGAGCAGCACGGGGAACCCGCCGTCGGCCGCGCCCTCCCGGCGGCGCAGATCGTCCGGGCACACCCCGCAGGCCTGTACGGCGACCAGGACGTCCCCGGGACCGGGGTCCGGGACGACGATCGTGCGCGTCCCGACCGGCAGACCTCTCCCGGTGGCGACGACGGCACGGACCTCATGCGGCACGACCTGCTCCTTGCGTTGGTGCGCCTTGTTGCGCCATACAGGATGGGTTGCGCGATGAGGGATATATTGAGAACGGCATCAAGTGGCCGTCAAGAGGCGTGAGTTAACCCTCGGGAAAACGCGGGGGGAGCGGGAAACCTGCGTGATACATGGGGACGGGGGTCGGCGGAGGTTCGTTTGTGGCGGGGGCGGGGGCTGACGGAGGTTCACCTGTGACGCCGTCCTGGCGCCCCTTCAGAACCCGTACCCCATCCGCCGCGACAGCTCCGACCCGGCGGCGACGGTCCGCTTGGCCAGCTCCGGCACCCGCTCGGTGCTCAGCCGGTACACCGGGCCCGAGACGCTGATCGCCGCGATGACCCGCCCGTCGTGCGCCCGCACCGGCGCCGACACCGCGGTCAGCCCCAGCTCCAGCTCCTCGGAGTTGACGCTGAAGCCCTGCTCGACGACCGCGTCCAGCTCGGTCCGCAGCGCCCCGGCGCCGGTGATCGTGCGCTCCGTGAACCTCGGGAGGGTGCTGGCGAGGACGCTCTCGCGCAGGGGCGGCGGCATATGGGCGAGCAGGATCTTCCCGCTGGACGTCGCGTGCAGCGGGGTACGCCGGCCGAGCCAGTTCTGCGCGGTGACGGAGGCGGTGCCGCGGGCCTGCATGATGTTGACGGCCGCGTCGTCGTCGAGCACCGCGATGTTGACCGTCTCGCCCAGCTCGTCGGCGAGTTCACGGCAGACGGGGACACCCTCCTGCGAGACGTCCAGCCGTACGGCCGCGGCGCCGGCCAGCCGCAGCACGCCTGCCCCGAGGTGATACTTCCCCCGGTCCTTGGCCTGGGCGACGAGCCCCCGGTTCTCCAGCGCGCCGAGCAGCCGGAACGCCGTCGACTTGTGGACGTCGAGCTCGTCCGCGATCTCGGTGACACCCGCCTCGCCGTGCCGCGCGAGGATCTCCAGGACGCTCACCGCGCGGTCGACCGACTGCACCGCGCTCGCGGTGCCTCTGCCGCCGCGCTGCTCCCCGCCCCCGGAGTTCTCCTCGCCCTCGGACTGCCTCTGCGTACGGGCCATAGCTCGACTCTCACCACCTGGCGGCCGTGTTCGGGCCGCGTCTCGGGGGAGCCCCCTGAGTGAGGGCGCTCGCCCCTGATTCTGTTGCGCATAGCGGGATTTGGTTCACTATGCGGAATACCCATGGTATCGAAGCGCGCCTACCCAAGAAGGGGGGCGCTACGCCCCTGGGTGGGCGTCGGCGCAGCGCACAGGGCTGAGGGGCCGGGGTGGTGGCCGTACCCCTCGGCTCGGCTCAGAGGTGCGACAGCTGTCCCGCCGCGCCCTGCTGCCTGCGTATCCGCTTCTGCTCCCGCTCCATCACCCGGGCCACCCGGCGCTCGCGGCGGCGGGCGCGGGCGGTGGAGCTGGGGGCGGAGACGACGCCGTAGCGCTGGCTCCACACCTGGCGGGTCACCCAGACGTCCAGCGCGGCCCAGGTCGCGACGACGGTGCTCGCTATGCTGCTGACGACCATGGGGAGGGCCAGCCAGGACCCCGCCATCGTGCACAGAAACGCGATCATCGCCTGGAGCAGGGTCACCGCGATGATCAGCACCGCGCGGACCGCCGACTCGCGCACCGGGTCCGGCATCCGGCGTCGGCGCGCGGGCTCCTCGATCCACAACGCCCGCTGCCGGGGCGGCTGTTCGCGCCGGGCGTCGGATCTGCCGGGCGCGACCGGAGTCCCGTAGGCCCGATTCTCCCCGCGCCGCCTCACCGCGTCGCCCCGCGCCGGCCGGGACCGCTCCGCCGAGTCCGCCGCGTCCATCGTGTCCATCGCCATGTCATCTCCCCACCGCCCGGCCCGCCCCCTCGCCCCGGTCCCCAAGGACCGGCTCCCCAGTGGCTGCCCGGCTCACGCTCTTCTACGCCCGCCCAGGTACGGCATGCGGCCCATGTGGCCGATTCCGCCCATTCGCAATGAGTAGGACGAACAACCCGCCCCGAAGATTCCCGCCCGGGGAAAAAATCTCGCCAACCCCGGCAGGAAACAGTTTGGCCACGACCATGATCCCGGCGGCCGATTCCAGGCGGCAATCTCCCGTAATGCCCGGACAACTCCCCACGCCCCGGCGGCGATCCGGAACATCTGGTTCCGGACTGGTCTTCGAGTTAACTGTGTGTCGGTAGTAGGCTCGCGGCGTTTGTTGACGCACATGCGTACCCCTGGCGGACAGGGGTCCGAACTAGGGGAGGCCATGCGGTTTCGCGGGAAGTCGATCCGCCGGAAGATCGTGGCGCTCCTTCTCGTGCCGCTGCTGTCCCTGACCGCGGTCTGGGGCTTCTCCACGGTGCTCACAGGGCGTGAGGCGAGCCGGCTGTACACCGTCTCCTCCCTGATGGAGAAGGTCGGTTACCCCCTGGAGGACACCGTCCGGGTCATCCAGCAGGAGCGCCGCCAGAGCCTCGTCTACCTCGCCGACCCCGACGCGCGGAACGCGGTCGCGGCCCTGCGCCGCACCCGCTCCGCCACGGACGAGGCCTTCGCGGAGTTCCGCAAGAACACCAAGGACCCCGAACTGCGCGACGGCCTCGACCAAGGCGACGTCGAGGGCCTGACCACCGTCCTCGACGCCTTCGCGGGCGTCGCCGACCTGCGCCGCGGCGTCGACGACAGCACCGTCACGCGCGCGCAGGCCCTCGACCTCTACAACCGCCTCGTCGACCCCTGTTACACCCTGCTGGCCAAGCTGGACGTCGTCGACAGCGTCGAGATGGACAAGCAGTACCGCGCCCTCGTCGCCGTCGCCCGCGCGCGGGAGCTGCTCTCCCGGGAGGACGCCCTCCTGGGCTCCTCCCTCGTCACCGGCGGCATCAGCCACGACGAGAGCCGCGTCGTCTCCGACCTCCAGGCCCAGCGCGAGGTCATCTACCAGATCAGCCTCCCCCAGCTGCCCGACGCCGAGCAGCAGCGCTACGACAGCTTCTGGTCGGGCGCCGGCACCGCGCCCCTGCGCAGCGCCGAACAGGCCGCCATCGAGGCCATGGAGAACGACGGCGTCCCCAAGGGCATCACCGCGCGCGCGTGGGACACCGCCGCGGGCAACGTCCTGGACCAGCTCGGCGACCTCGACGAACAGGCCGGCGACCGCTACCAGGACCGTGTCCGCCCGGTCGCCGTCGGCGTCATCGTCCAGGCCGTCGTCGCGGGTGTCTTCGGCCTCATCGCCCTCCTGCTGTCGCTGTTCCTGTCCGTGCGCGTCGGCCGCGCCCTCATCCGCGACCTGCGCCAGCTGCGCCTGGACGCCCACGAGGCGTCCGCCGTACGGCTGCCCAGCGTCATGCGCCGCCTCTCCGCGGGCGAACAGGTCGACGTCGAGACCGAGGTCCCGCGCCTGGAGTACGACAAGAACGAGATGGGCGAGGTCGGCCAGGCCCTCAACACCCTTCAGCGCGCCGCCGTCGAGGCCGCCGTCAAACAGGCCGAACTGCGCGCCGGGGTCTCCGAGGTCTTCGTCAACCTCGCGCGCCGCAGCCAGGTCCTGCTGCACAAGCAGCTCACCCTGCTCGACACCATGGAGCGGCGCACCGAGGACACCGAGGAACTCGCGGACCTGTTCCGCCTCGACCACCTCACCACGCGCATGCGCCGGCACGCCGAGGGTCTCGTGATCCTCTCCGGCGCCGCCCCCTCCCGGCAGTGGCGCAAGCCCATCCAGCTCATGGACATCGTCCGCGCGGCCGTCGCCGAGGTCGAGGACTACGAGCGCATCGAGGTCCGCCGGCTGCCCCGCATCGCCGTCACCGGACCGGCCGTCGCCGACCTCACCCACCTGGTCGCCGAACTCCTGGAGAACGCCACGGTGTTCTCCCCGCCGCACACCGCCGTGCACGTCTTCGGCGAGCGCGTCGCCAACGGCTTCACCCTGGAGATCCACGACCGGGGCCTCGGCATGGCCCCCGAGGCGCTCCTGGACGCCAACCTGCGGCTCGCCGAGACCCCCGAGTTCGAGCTGTCCGACACCGACCGCCTCGGCCTGTTCGTCGTCAGCCGCCTCGCCCAGCGCCAGAACGTCCGCGTCTCCCTCCAGACCTCGCCCTACGGCGGCACGACCGCCCTGGTGTTCATCCCCGAGGCCCTCCTCACGGACGACGTCCCCGACACCAACGGCATCGGCTTCCGCCTCGACCGCCCGCGCCCCAAGGAGGAGCTGGACGGCCGCATGCCGGCCCAGCTGCCCGGCGGCAGGCCCGCGGCCGTCCTGGACGGCCCCGTCGAGCTGGAGGCCCCCGTCGGCCTCGACGCGCTCACCGGCTACCCCCTGGGCGAGGACGACGACGCCGTCTTCCGCCGCCTGGACACCCCGCCCGCCGAGACGACCGTAGAACTGCCCCTGCGCCGCACGCCCAAGCTGGTCAGCTCCCACGGCCGCCCCGTCGGCGACCCGCGCGCGCAGGAGGGGCCCTACGGCCGCGAGACGGAGTACGAGGCAGACCGGGGGCCTTTCAGCGACGAACCCTTCGGCAGCGGCGGGGTTGCCGGGAGCGGCGCCTCCTTCGGCAGCGGCGGGGTTGCCGGGAGCGGTGCTCCCTTCGGCACCGGGGCTCCCTCCGGGACCGGCTTCGGGACCGACCCCGACGAGCGCCCCCTGGCCCCCCTCCCGTCCCGCCGCCGCGGCTCCTCGGCCCACCAGCCGCGCCCCGCCGAGCAGACGCCGCAGAACCCCGCCTCGCGGCCGGAGCGGGGGGCGGGGCCGTCCGCCCCCACCCCGCTGCCCCAGCGCCGCCAGGAGGCCCCTTCACAGCCTTCCGCGGACCCCGCCCAGGGCGTCCGCACCGGCCCGCTCCCGCGCCGGGTCCGGCAGGCCAACCTGGCCCCCCAGCTCAGACAGCGCCCCGCGCCGCGCGCCGAGGAACGGACCGACCTCGGCGAACGCGACGCGGACGAAGTACGCAGCCGTATGGCATCGCTCCAGCGCGGCTGGCAGCGCGGCCGTACGGAGAACGCCGAGGGCGACAGCGCCCAGCACGGCACAGCACCACGAGGAACGACTAAGGGGGACGGTCGATGACCGCACCGAGGACGACCGACCAGGGCGAGCTCAACTGGCTCCTCGACGAACTGGTCGGCCGGGTCGCCAGCATCCGCAAGGCCGTCGTGCTCTCCGGCGACGGCCTGCCCACCGGGGTCTCGCAGGACCTGACCCGGGAGGACAGCGAGCACCTCGCCGCCGTCGCCTCCGGCTTCCACAGCCTCGCCAAGGGCGTCGGCCGCCACTTCGAGGCGGGCAACGTCCGCCAGACCGTCGTCGAGCTCGACGAGGCCTTCCTGTTCGTCACCGCCGCCGGCGACGGCAGCGCCCTGGCCGTGCTCTCCGACCCGGACGCGGACATCGGCCAGATCGCCTACGAGATGACCCTCCTGGTCAAGCGGGTGGGCGTCCACCTGGCGACCGCCCCGCGCACCGACCTGCCCTACGGCGGGTAAGCGGGATGGCATGAGCACAGAAGGCCAAGGCCGGGACGACGGCCACTGGTTCGACGACGAGGCAGGCCCGGTCGTCCGCCCGTACGCCATGACGCGCGGGCGGACCACCAGCCCGGGGCAGCACCGCCTCGACCTCATCGCCGTGGTGGTGGCCGAACCCCGCGCGGAGGAGGCGGAGGACGACCACGGGCTCTCCCCCGAGCACGTGGACATCGTCGGACTGTGCCTGGACGCCCCGCAGTCGGTCGCCGAACTGGCCGCCGGGCTCGACCTGCCGATCGGCGTGGTGCGCGTCCTCGTGGGGGACCTTGTGGACGCCCAGTACGTCCACGTCAACCGTCCGGTGCCGCCCGCGGAGCTGCCGGACGAGAACATTCTGCGCGACGTGATCAGCGGCCTCAGGGCCTTGTGAGCGCGGAAGCGGGGTGGACCACATGAGCGAGCTTCGGACGACCGCCATGGTGTGCCGCCCCGCCTCCCTGGGCGCGCGGTATCCGGTCCCCCGGCCGGCAAACGCGTCGTCCCTTGCCGGTTCCGGCAACTTCCTGACCGGAACGGCACCCATCCGATATGCATACGGTCGTACGGCAAAGCAATGACCGGCCCCGCCGCGACGGCAACCCCCCGCCCACCCCACCCATCCCAGCAAGCAGGAGAAGTGAACGATGATCTTCGGGCGTTCTGAGCGCGGGAAGCCTCCGGTCGAGCCCGTCACGCTCAAGATCCTGGTCGCCGGCGGCTTCGGCGTCGGCAAGACCACCCTGGTCGGCGCCGTCAGCGAGATCAGACCGCTGCGCACCGAGGAGATCCTCACCGAGGCGGGCCGCCCGGTCGACGACACCACCGGCGTGGAGAGCAAGAACACCACCACCGTCGCCATGGACTTCGGCCGCATCACCCTGCGCGAGGACCTCACCCTGTACCTCTTCGGCACGCCCGGACAGGAGCGGTTCTGGTTCATGTGGGACGAGCTGACCGAGGGCGCCCTCGGCGCGGTCGTGCTCGCCGACACCCGCCGCCTGGAGGACTGCTTCGCCGCCGTCGACTACTTCGAGCGGCGCGCCATCCCGTTCATCATCGGCGTCAACTGCTTCGAGGGCGCCGACCGTTACCCCATAGCGGACGTCCGCCAGGCCCTCGACCTCGACGACGACATCCCCGTCGTCCTGTGCGACGCCCGCGACCGCCGCTCGGTCAAGGACGTCCTGGTCGGCGTGGTCCAGCACGCCATGGACTTCTCCATCAGCCGCCGGCACACCGTCGGGACCTGACCGGGGGAGCGGCCCGCACCTCCGCCGACGGGGGTACGGGCCGCTTCGCTCACCCCGTCCCGACCACCTCGGCCCCCCGCCGCACCGCGTACCCCGGCAGCCCCGCCCGCCCGACGACCCACGAGGCCCCGTACAGCCCCTTGGCGGCCTTCTTGAGGGGCGCCAGGCACGCGGCGGCCTCCCGGTGGTCCCGCACGCTCCCAGGCCCGCACAGGACCGTCGCCAGGGACAGCGTCACCGGCCGCCCGCCCGCCGACCAGGGCGCGTCGAGGACCGCCGCCGCGAGCGGGTCGAGCGCCCCGGGGTCGGCGAGCACCAGGAAGTCGTCCCCGCCGATGTGCCCCACGCGCGTGGACCCCACCGCCGCGTGCTGCAACGCCCGCCCCACGGCCCGGATCAGCTCGTCGCCCGCCGCGAACCCGGCCCCGTCGTTGACCTCCTTGAAGTGATCGACGTCCAGCCAGCTGAGCGCGAACGCACGGCCGTCGGCGATCCACCGGTCCACCTCGCCGGTGACCGCGTCCGAACCCGGCAGCCGGGTCAGCGGATTGAGCCCCGCCGCCTCCTCGACCCGCCGCTCGGCCAGCGCCCGCACGAGATCGGTGAGCCGTACGACGCCCACGCACCGCCCCTGCCGGTCGACGACCGCGACGTCGTCCGAGGCACGCTCCCCGCCGCCCGCGGCGACCACGTCCAGGACCTCCCACGCGGTCGCGTCGACGCCCACGGTCCGCGGCACGTCCCCCAGCCGCGCGGCCGGCCGGTCGGCGTACAGCGCGTGCCCGTAGCGCCCCGACATCGACAACAGGAACCGCGCCCGGTCCACCGCCCGCACCGGCGCACCCGCGCGGTCCACCAGCAGCACCCCGGACACCTCCGGCGAGCCGGTCAGCAGCGCCCGCACCTGCCCGGCGGACGCGGTCACCGGCAGCAGCGCGGCCGGCCGCACGAACTCCCGCACCGAAGGCCCCGAAGGAGCCGGCCGCGCGGAGCCGGGGGAGCGCTGCGGGACGTACACCTGGGTCGTCGGCAGCCGGGCCGGTGGTGCGAACAGCTCGCCCTGCGCCAGCTGCGCGCCGGCCTCCAGGGCGACGCCGTACTGCCGCTCGGTCTCCACGCCCTCCACCGCCAGCAGCGCCCCCGACCCGTCGCACAGCGTCCGCATCGCGCGCACGGCCGCGGGCCGCGCCAGCAGCGACGCGTCCAGCTTGACGACGTCCGGCGCGAGATCCGCGAGCAGCCGCAACGGCACGTCCCCGTCCCCGACCCCGTCCGCCGCGATCCGGAAGCCCGCCTCCCGCAGCCGTCCGACGGCTTCGAGCAGCGCCGCGCGCGGCACATGCGTGTGCGGCGGCACGACGTCCAGGGTGACCTCCCAGGGCAGCCGCCCGGCCTCCCGGACCGCGGCGTGCACCGGCGTCAGCCCGCCGAGGTCGGCCAGCGTGCCCGCGAACACGTTCACGTGCAGCGGCAGCGCGGTACCGCGCCGGGCCGCCGCGCGCACCGCCGACACCGCGAGCCGCACGTCCAGTTCGGGGTCGCGGCGAGCCTCCCCGAGGACGTCGCCCGTCTCCGGGCGGGCCAGCACCTCCAGCGCGGCCACCGCTCCCGTGGCCAGGTTGACCACCGGCTGAAAAGCGAACCGGAGAGTGTCCGTCCAGGCGTTCACGCCAGCATGATGACCTTCCCCGGGGCGCGCTCCGGCGCCGTTCATGAGACGTTCACACGGGTTTCCGGCCCGCTCGCCGTCCGTACCGACAACCACACGCCCCCTTGGCTCACGACCGATCGCTCTCCGACTCCGTCTGCCCCGCGCAGCCGCCTTTCACGACTGGCGGCCCGCCCCTTTCCTCACCGCACCGCGACCACCGCCGAACCATGCCCGAACAGCCCCTGGTTCGCGGTGATCCCCACCCGCGCCCCCGGCACCTGCCGGGCCCCCGCCCGCCCGCGCAGCTGCCACACCAGCTCGCACACCTGGGCGATCGCCTGCGCCGGCACCGCCTCCCCGAAGGACGCGAGCCCGCCGCTCGGGTTCACCGGAACCCGCCCGCCCGGCCCGGTCACCCCCTCCCGCAGCAGCTTCGCGCCCTCCCCTGCGCCGCACAGCCCGAGGTCCTCGTACCACTGGAGCTCCAGGGCGGTCGACAGGTCGTACACCTCGGCCAGCGACAGATCCCCGGGCCCGAGGCCAGCCTCCTCGTAGGCGGCCCGCGCGATGGAGGCCCGCAGGGTCCGCGCGGTTGCTCCGGCTCCGGTCGTCGCGTCCGTGGCGAGGTCCGGGAGGTCCAGGACCGTCACCGGGTAGCTCGGCGTCACCGTCGACACCGCGCGGACGCGCACCGGCTCGGCGATCCCGCGCCGGCGCGCGTACTCCACGCCGGCCAGGACGATTGCGGCCCCGCCGTCGGAGGTCGCGCAGATGTCCAGCAGCCGCAGCGGATCGGCCACCACCGGGGAGGCGGCGACCTCCTCGGCCGTCACCCGCGCGCGATAGCGGGCGTTCGGATTCAGCGCCCCCCAGGCCGCGTTCTTCACCTTGACCCGGGCGAAGTCCTCCAGGGTGTCGCCGTACACCGCCATGCGCCTGCGCGCGTAGAGCCCGAAGTACGCCGGGTTCGTCGCCCCCAGGAGCCGGAAGCGCAGCCAGTCCGGGTCGTCGGGGCGCTCGCCGCCGGCCGGCCGGAAGAACCCCTTGGGCGCCGCGTCCGCCCCCACCACCAGGACCACCTCGGACAGCCCCGCGAGGATGCGCGCCCGCGCCACGTCGATCGCCTGCGCACCCGAGGCGCACGCCGCGTACACGCTCGTCACCCGCGCGCCCTGCCACCCCAGCGCCCGCGCGAAGGTCGCCCCGGCGACGTACCCGGGATAGCCCCCGCGCACGGTGTCCGCGCCGACGACCGCGTCGACCTCCCGCCAGCCGACCCCCGCGTCCGCGAGCGCCGCCCGCGCGGCCGTCACGCCGTACTCGGCGAACCCGCGCCCCCACTTGCCCCAGGGGTGCAGCCCCACACCCAGCACCGCCACGTCCGCCGTCACGCCCCCACCTCCACGGGCCGCCACCACCATGTCGTCCACACCGCCTCGCCGTCCTCACCCAGCACCCCCGGCACCAGCTCCACCTCCGTCCCCACCGCCAGATCCGCGACCCCCACCCCCTCGGCCGCCTGCCCCAGCACCACCATCCCTTCCGCCACCAGCTCTACCGCGACCAACGCGTACGGCACCCACGGAAGTTCCCGGTCGCTCACGTAGGGTGACGGCGGCCGGTAACGGCAGTCGGTGTACGACCACACCCGCCCCCGCCGCGACAGCGCCACCTCCGCCAGCTCACCCCCCGCGCAGGCCGGGTTGCGGCAGTGGACGTCCTCCCGGGGGAAGAACACCGCCGCGCACACCGCACAGCGCGTCCCGAGCAGCCTGAAACCGTCGCCCTCCCCGGTGAACCAGCCGTCCACCACGGGCCTGCGCACACGTGCCACGAGACCTCCCCGCACCGAGATCTGACGGAACGTCAGGAGTGTGCCACGGGCGCCCGCAAATGGGCAGGGCGCGGTGCACGCCGCGCCTGAAGGGAGGTGGGCGCGCGGCGAGGCGGGGGAAGTGATCAGCCCATGACACGACGACACCGGCCCATGACACGCCGCCCCGGAGCCCTCCGCGGCTCCCTCACCGCCCTGCCCGCCCTGACCCTCGCCCCCGCGCCCGCACACGCGCAGGCGCCCACCGACCCCAAGGCCCCCGCCGGCTTCGTCGCCCTGGCGGACGTCGACCCCACGATCCTCCAGGAGATCCGCTACGTCACGCCCCACAACTTCGTCGGCGAACCCGTGGCCGGCTACCGCCAGCCCTTGTGCATCCTCACCCGCCCCGCAGCCCAGGCCCTCCACCGCGCGCAGACCCGCCTGCTGCCCCGGGGCCACACCCTGAAGGTCTACGACTGCTACCGCCCCCAGCGCGCGGTCGACCACTTCGTCCGCTGGGCGAAGGACCTCGACGACCAGGCGATGAAAGGGGAGTTCTACCCGGACGTCGACAAGTCCCGCCTCTTCGCGGACGGTTACATCGCCGAGAAGTCAGGACACAGCCGCGGCTCCACCCTGGACGTCACCCTGGTGAAGCTCCCCGCCCGCCCGACCCGCCCCTATGTCCCCGGCGAACCCCTGGAGCCCTGCCACGCACCCAAGGGAGAGCGTTTCCCCGACAACTCGGTCGACATGGGGACCGGTTACGACTGTTTCGACACCCTGTCGCACACCCTCGACCCGCGCGTCCGGGGTCAACAGCGCGCCCATCGACTGCTGCTGAAGAACACCCTGGAGAGTCTCGGTTTCGTCAACCTCGCCGAGGAATGGTGGCACTTCACCTACAAGCCTGAGGCTTATCCCGACACGTACTTCGACTTCCCCAACTCCCGTAAATCCCTCACCAGGGGGGATTGAAACCCGTCAACAAGACGCCCACCCCTTCTTTGGGTACAGTCCGCCGCGTGTCAGAAACTCAGCACACCACTTCGAACTCCGCACGGGACAGCCACTGTTCGAGCTGCGGAGCCCCCTATGGGGAGGGCGTCACCGGCTGGCCCCGCATCTGCCCGGCCTGCTCCACCGTGCACTACCGCAACCCCCTGCCCGTCGCGATCGCCCTACAGCCCGTGTACGACACCCAGGGCACCGCCCTGGTCGTCGTCACGCGGACGATCGACCCCGCGCGCGGGGGCCTCGCCCTGCCCGGCGGGTACATCGACGACCGGGAGGACTGGAAGCACGCCGTCGTCCGCGAGCTCAAGGAGGAGACCGGCATCGACGCCGCGAGCCGGGACGTACGCCTCGCGGACGCCATGAGCAGCGGCGACGGCCACCTCCTGCTGTTCGGGATGCTCCCCGAGCGGCCCGCCGACCGGCTGCCGGCGTCCGCCGAGACCGACGAGACGGACGGCTGGCAGCTCCTGCGCCGCCCCGAGGAGCTGGCCTTCCCCCTGCACACCCTCGCCGTACGGGCGTTCTTCGAGGGCCGCTACGTCTGAGCCGGCCCCCGCAGCCGCACCGGGCAGGACGGCTCACGCACGCCGTCCTCGCCCTCCCGCTCCACGACGACCCGCCCGTCCGCCCAGCGGGTGACGTAGCGCTCGATCTCCGGCTCCTCCCAGCCGTCGCCCCCGTCCCGCACCACAAGACCGCCGCCCGTCCGCCCTTGGGCGGGCGCCCACACCTCCAGCTCAAGACCGCCGTCGTCCCCCCGTACTGGGAGCACGGCCCCCGCGCGCGCGAGCACCGGCACCCGCCCCAGGGGAGCGTCCAGCAGCACCTGCCCGGGCCCCTCGTACGACCGCCCGGTCGCCGTGTCGTACCACAGCCCCTTGGGCAGCTGCACCGCCCTCCGGTCGACGTTCGGCCCGAGCACCGGCGCCACCAGCAGACAGTCGCCCAGCAGGAACGCGTCCTCGCAGTCCCGCAGTGCCCGGTCCTCCGGCGCGCCCCACCACAGGGGCCGCACATAGGGCGCCCCGGTGCGCCGCGCGAGCTGCGCCAGCGTCACGAAGTACGGCAGCAGCCGCCGCCGCTCCAGCAGCGCCTCGCGCGCGTGCTGAAGCACCTCGGGCCCGAACTCCCACGGCTCCCTGCGCCCCGCCTTGAGCGCCGAATGCGTGCGGAACAGCGGCAGATAGGCGCCCAGCTGGAACCAGCGCAGGTACAGCTCCGGCGACGGACTCCCGTCGAACCCGCCGACGTCCGGCCCCGAATAGGGCACCCCGCACAGCCCGAGCCCCACCACCAGCGCCAGCGACGCCCGCAGCCCCGGCCAGCCCGTGCCGACGTCCCCCGACCACGTCCCGCCGTAGCGCTGCATGCCCGCCCAGCCGGACCGGGAGAACAGGAACGGCCGCTCGTCCGGGACGAGCCCGCGCAGGCCCTCGTGGCCCGCCCTGGCCATGCACAGGGCGTACACGTTGTGCGCCTCGCGATGGTCTCCGCCGCGGCCCTCCAGGTCGTGCCGCGCCGATCTCGGCAGCGTCGTGTCGCCGAACGCGGCGAACGACGTCGGCTCGTTCATGTCGTGCCAGAACCCGGCGAACCCCTGTTCCAGCCGTTCCGCGTACAGCTCGCCCCACCACGCGCGCACGCGCGGCTGGGTGAAGTCCGGGAACACCGACTCGCCCGGCCACACCACCCCGCGCACGACCTGCCCCGAGGCGTCCCGCACGAACGCGTCCCGCTCCGCCCCGGCGTCGTACACCGCGTTGCCCGGCTCCGCGCGCACCGCCGGGTCGACGATCGACACCAGCCGGACACCGTCCGCCCGCAACTCCTCGGCCAATTGGGGCAGCTGGGGGAAGCGCTCCTGGTCGACGGTGAACACCTGGTGCGCGTCGTAGTGGTCGATGTCCAGGTGGACGGCGTCCAGGGGCAGCCCGTGCTCCCGGTAGCCGGCGACGACCCGCCGCACCTCCTGCTCGCTGCCGAAGCCCCAGCGCGCGTGGTGGTAGCCCAGCGCCCAGGACGGCGGCAGCGCGGGCGCGCCCGTGAGCGACGCCCAGCCGAGCAGCACGCGCGCGGGAGTGCCGACGACGACCCAGCAGCGCAGCGGCCCGCCCTCCACCCGCACCTCGCACGAACCGCCCCGGTCGTGCCCCGAACCGGCCCCCTCCTCGCCCTCCTTGAGGGTCACCGTGCCGTCCCAGGACGTGTCGTGGAACACCAGATGGGTGCCCGCGTCCGCGACCACCATCTGCACCGGCATCGTGATGTACAGCGGATCGTCCCCCGGCGCGAACGAACCGCCCGGGTCGGTGTTCCACAGCCGGTACGTCCCCCCGCGCAGCCGGGGCCCGTCCGCGCGCCCGCCCAGCCCGAAGAACCGCGCGTCCGCCGCGACCTCGGAACGCTGCATCCAGCGCGCGGGACCCCCGTCCAGCGGCTCCCACCAGCGCGGCGGCAGATCACGCCGCAGCACCACCCCGCCGGGCGTGCACACCTCGATCGCCCCGTGCCGCGACACCGTCACCGTCACCCGCTCGGCCACCACCCGCCAGCCGCCGTCCTTGTCGGGCTCCAGGACGGCCCGCGGATCGGGCTCCGGGCACTTTCCCGCCAACGCGTACGACGGGTCGGGAGAAGCCCCGTCCCAGCCCCAGAACACGGCACCGTTGACCGCCACCAGGACCCGCAGCTCCGACCGCTCGAACCGCACGACGCCCCCGCCGGGCCCCGGCTCCGCCTCCCGCACCGGACCGGGCACCCGTGCCCGCTCGGCCCCCCGGGGCACCAGCCCCGACGCGTCCGCGCGCCGCCTGCGCCACGCCGCCCGGACCGTACGCAACCCCTGCGTCGCCCCCACGAAACCGACCATCCTCACCGAACGCACCAGGTCACGACCGTTCATGCTGCTCACCCTGCCATTGAGCGCTCCACGCGCGCGTGCCGTTCAACTGCCGTTCACCCAGGGCGGGACCGGATCTTCACGACCGCCGCCCGGCGGAGCGCACCCTGGTGCAGAAGTCGATCACATGGCATCGTCCGTGTCAGCCGCCGCGTCACGCGCACAGCCCGGGAGCCGCCGCATGCCGACCCTGAACCCCCAGCCGCTCTGGCAGCCGGGCCCCGAGCGTATCGCCCGCGCGAAGGTCACCAGGTTCCAGGCCTGGGCGGCGACCAGGCACGGCGCCCCCGCCGACGGCGGCTACCCCGCCCTGCACCGCTGGTCCGTCGACGAACCCGAGGCGTTCTGGACGGCCGTCACCCAATGGTTCGACGTCCGCTTCTCGACGCCCTACGCGCGCGTACTGGCCGACCCCGCCATGCCCGGCGCCCAATGGTTCACCGGAGCCACCCTCAACTACGCCGAACACGCCCTGCGCACCGCCGCCACGCGCGCGCACGAACCGGCCCTCCTGCACGTCGACGAGACCCACGAACCCCGCGCGGTCACCTGGGCCGAACTGCGCCGCCAGGTCGGCTCCCTGGCCGCCGCCCTGCGCGGCCTCGGCGTACGCCCGGGAGACCGCGTCAGCGGCTATCTCCCGAACGTCCCGCAGGCGGTGACCGCCCTGCTCGCCACAGCCGCCGTGGGCGCCGTATGGACCTCCTGCGCGCCCGACTTCGGCGCCCGCAGCGTCCTCGACCGCTTCCAGCAGGTCGAACCCGTCGTCCTGTTCGCCGTCGACGGCTACCGCTACGGCGGCAAGGAGCACGACCGCCGCGACACCGTCGCCGAACTCCGCCGCGAACTGCCCACCCTCCGCGCGGTCGTCCACATCCCCCTCCTGGACACGCCCGCCCCCGAAGGCGCCCTGGAGTGGGCCGCCCTGACGGCCGCCGACGAGGAACCCGTCTTCGAACAGGTCCCCTTCGACCACCCGCTGTGGGTCCTGTACTCCTCCGGCACCACCGGACTGCCCAAGGCCATCGTCCAGTCCCAGGGCGGCATCCTGGTCGAACACCTCAAACAACTGGGCCTGCACTGCGACCTGGGCCCCGAGGACCGCCTCTTCTGGTACACCTCCACCGGCTGGATGATGTGGAACTTCCTCGTCTCCGGCCTCCTCACGGGCACCACGGTCGTCCTGTACGACGGCAGCCCCGGGTACCCCGGCACGGGCGCCCAGTGGAGCGTCGCCGAACGCACCGGCGCCACCCTCTACGGCACGTCGGCCGCCTATGTGATGGCCTGCCGCAAAGCCGGCGTGCACCCCGCGCGGGACTACGACCTCTCACGCGTCCGGTGCGTCGCCACCACCGGCTCCCCGCTCCCGCCCGACGGCTTCCGCTGGCTGCACGACGAAGTCCGCGCCGACCTGTGGATCGCCTCCGTCAGCGGCGGCACCGACGTCTGCTCCTGCTTCGCGGGCGCCGTACCCACCCTCCCGGTGTACACCGGCGAACTCCAGGCCGCCTGCCTCGGCACCGACCTGGAGGCCTGGGACCCGGACGGGCACCCGGTGGTCGACGAGGTCGGCGAACTCGTCGTGAAGGCCCCCATGCCGTCCATGCCGATCCGCTTCTGGAACGACCCCGACGGCAGCCGCTACCACGACAGCTACTTCGACACCTACCCCGGCGTCTGGCGCCACGGCGACTGGATCACCGTCACCGCGCGCGGGACGGTCGTCATCCACGGCCGCTCCGACTCCACCCTCAACCGCCAGGGCGTCCGCATGGGCTCCGCCGACATCTACGAAGTCGTCGAACGCCTCCCCGAGATCAAGGAATCCCTGGTCATCGGCGTCGAACAGCCCGACGGCGGCTACTGGATGCCCCTCTTCGTGCACCTGACACCCGGCTCCGTCCTCGACGACGCCCTCCTCGCCCGCATCAGACAGGCCATCCGCGAACAGCTCTCCCCGCGCCACGTCCCCGACGAGGTCGTCGAGGTCCCCGGCATCCCCCACACCCTCACCGGCAAACGCATCGAGGTCCCCGTCAAACGCCTCCTCCAGGGCACCCCCCTGGAGAAGGCCGTCAACCCCGGGTCCATCGACAACCTGGACCTCCTGCACTTCTACGAGGAGCTGGCCCGCACACGGAGCTGACGGGGATCCCTAGGGAGAAGCGGTTCCCTAGGGGGCCACTTATGGAGGGCGGCTCCCTAAGGAGCCCCGGCAAAGAGCGATCAGCCTCCATAGGTGGCCTCGGACTCACCCAGCACCGCCGCGAAGTCCACCGCCAGCCGCCCCCCGTCGTCCGGCTCGAGCCCCGCCACCGAGATCCGCACCCCGGGCCCCGCCGCCACCCGGAACCGCGCCCCGGCCGCGACCCACCAGCCGTACGACCGCAGCCCGTTGACCACCGCCGACTCGTCCCGCACGGGTACCCACACATTCATCCCGCCCGCCCCGTGCGCGACGATCCCGCGCGCGGACAGCTCCTCCAGCAGCGCCGTCCGGCGCAGCGCATAGGCATCCCGCGCGCGCGTCACGAGCGCGCGCGTGCCGTCGTCGGTCATCAGCCCGAGCACCGTCTCCTGGAGGAGATGGCTCACCCACCCCGAGGTCAGCAGCAGCCGCCCGTCGTGCCGGGCCAGCGTCGTCGCGTCACAGGCCGCCGCCGCCCACCGCAGGTCGGTGCCCAGGAACTTGCTCACCGTCCGCACATGCACCCACCGCGCGGGCCCGTCGGCCAGCGTCCACAAAGGCGCGCCGGAGACCTCCGAGGCATGGTCGTTCTCCACCACCAGCACGTCCGGCGCCGCCCCCAGGACCTCGGCGAGCGCGTCCCTACGCGCGCGCGTGAAGCAGCCGCCGTACGGGTTCTGCGCGCGCGGGCTGTACACCACCGCCCGCACCCCGGCCCGCAGTGCCGCGCGCAGGGCCTCGGGCCGCAGCCCCTGGTCGTCCACCGCCACGGGCACCACCCGCAGCCCCAGAGCGGCCACCAGGTCCAGCAGATGGTGATACCCGGGGTCCTCCATCGCCACGGCGTCCCCGGGCCGCAGCTCCACGGAGAACAGCCGCGCCACCAGATCGAGCGCCCCATGGGCGAACGTCACGTGCTCCACCGGCACCCCGTCGGGCCGCAGCCACTCCCGCACGACCTCCTCCAGCCGCGCGAGCCGGGGCGTCGACCGGTGCGAACGGGCGCCGGGGGACAGCCGCGAGGGCGGCGCGAGGCCCGGCAGCAGCAGCGGATCGGGATGCCCGCCGGCCAGGTCCCGCAGCCCCTCAGGCACCTTCGGCGGACGGCGCGGAGCCACCGCCGGGACGGCGGCGACCACCGTCCCGCCCCGGCCCCGGGTCACCACGATGCCCCGCGCGCGCAGCTCCTTGTACGCGGTGGCGACCGTCCCAGGGCTCACGCCCAGGCCGTCCGCGAGCCGCCGCACGGGGGGCAGCGCGGCGCCCGGGCCCAAAGCCCCCTCGGCCACGCCCTGTTCCACGGACGCGGCGATCTCCTTGGCCGTCGTCCCACTGATCGCATATTGTGTTGCCACATTGATGATTATGTATCAATACAAATGACAGCGCAAGGGGGAGCCGTGCCGCGAGAACGCCGCGCAGCGACAGAAGAAGCAGCCACCCGCAAACCCCGCATACCCGGCGGCCCCGACGGCCGCCGCATGCTCACCATCGCCCTCGTCGACCGCATCGGAAGCGGACTGTGGGCCTCCGTCTCCGTCCTGTACTTCACCTACGTCGCCCACCTCTCCCTCGCCCAGACCGGCACCCTCGCCGCCACCGCCGGAGCCCTCGGCATCGCCGGCGCACCCCTCGGCGGCCGGCTCGCCGACCGCTTCCCCCTCACCCGCGTCCTCGTCGCCGTCCAACTCCTGCGCGCCATCGGCTCCTTCGGCCTCCTCACCACCGACCACTACGCCCTCCTCCTCGCCCTGACCGCCCTCGGCGGCTTCGGCGACCGCGCCAGCAGCGTCCTCACCAAGCTCTACGCCACCCGCGTCGCGGGCCCCGACCGCGTCCGCTACCAAGCCGTCCAGCGCACCGTCGCCAACGCCGGCTGGGCCATCGGAGGACTCGCCGCGGCAGCCGCCCTCACCCTCGGCAGCGAAGCCGCCTACCGCTGGCTCCTCACCGGCGACGCCCTCTCCTTCGCCGCCGTCGCCCTCCTCACCCTCCGCTGCGGCGAACCCCCCTCACCCGCCCGCACCGTCACCGGCTCCGCGGCCCCCGCCCCCACCACCCGCCCGCACAGCCCCTGGCGCGACCGCACCTACCTCGCCTACGTCGCCACCGACACCGTCCTCTGCCTCGACGACGCCGTCTTCAAAGTCGGCCTCCCGCTCTGGATCGCCCACACCGACGCCGTCCCACCAGGCTTCTCACCCCTGCTCATGGTCCTCAACAACATCCTCGTCGTCGCCCTCCAAGTCCCCCTCGCCCGCTTCGGCACCACCCCCCGCGCCGCCCGCGGACTCCTCGCCCCCATCGCAGCCGCCTTCGCCACCGGCGGCGCCGCCATGGCCCTCGCCGACACCGCGGGACCCGCCACCGCGATCCTCCTCCTCACCGCGGCAGCCACCGCTTTCACCCTCGCCGAGATCCTCCACGCCACCACCGCCTGGGAACTCTCCGTCGCCCTCGCCCCCGACACCGCCCAGGGCGCCTACCTCGGCGTCCACGGACTCGCCCAGGCCACCCAGCGCAGCATCGGCCCGCTCGCCGTCACCGCCGCCATCGCCACCGGCCCCCTCGGCTGGGCCGCGTTCGGCACCACCACCGCCCTGACCTGCGCGATCCAGCACCGCCTCGTCCGCGAACGCCTCGCCCGGACCCCGTTGTCAGTGGTGCCGGTTACTGTGAGTGAGCATTGATCGACCGATCTGCACCACAGGGGGAACCATGACGGCCTACACCGACCAACGGACCATGCGCCGCGTCCTGCGCCGAGAGATCGCCGGCACCATCGGCCTGCTCACCGACGAACACGACTTCCGCGCCATGCGCCGCTACCGCAGCTTCGCCTTCGACAACCACGGCACCTACCTCCGCCAGATCGAAGCCATCCTCAAAATCCGTGCCGCCGAAGGCCAGCTCACCGCCATCGCCCTCTTCGACCCCCAGGACTACGCCGAATTCTGCGCGGACCAGGGCCTCGACCCCGACACCCCGCACAGCCGCACCCACTACACGGCCCGCCTCGCCACCACAGGCCCCACCGTCCCCTACGACGGCAGGCCCCTGACCGACCTCCTCCCCGCCCTCGTCGACGAAGCCGTCCGCCACGCCACCTGGGAGTACGCCGCCACCCTCCTCGCCCGCCTCGGCCCCTGCGCCGGCTGCGGCGAGGACATCGGCCGCGCCTCCTTCTCCCGCGCCTCCACCCTCCTCACCCGCATCCTCGACACCGCCCCACCCGGCAAACGCCACCTCGTGTGCAGCGTCTCCACCCACCCCGAAACCCTCGTCACCTCCCTCCACGCCGAATCCACCCCCCAAGGCACCACCCGGCTCGACGAGACCGAAGCCCTCGAATTCACCACCGTCCTCGCCCTCGGCATCGCCACCCGCCGCGCCGGCGGCCTCGTCATCCGCGTCAGCACCCCCGGAACCCGCGAACGCGTCTACGGCTGGCGCCTCACCGCCGAAGGACTCACCCCCCTCACCGCCGCCGAAGTCTTCGACGCCTACTGCACCGACGCCGAATCAGGCGACCTCATCGCCCCCGAACCCCACGTCGACTACTGCGCCCCACCCGACCTCGGCGAAGCCCTCAGCCCGCCCGGCCACCATCACTGACAGAGCCCCGGACCCCGACCTCGGCGCACACAACGGGGAGGGGCGCCCCACTCGAAAGCAGGACGCCCCTCCCCGGACCGAACCGGCCCGCCCTCCGACTACTCGCCCGACAGCACCGCCTGCGCGGCGGCCCGCGCCTCCTCGGCACTGTCAGCGGCCCGCGCCGCAGCCGCCGCCCGCTCGCACTGCGCCAGCGTGTGCTTCGCCAGCGCCGCCCGCACATAAGGAATCGACGCCGACCCCATGGACAGCGAGGTGACCCCCAGACCCGTCAGCACACACGCCAGCAACGGATCCGCCGCGGCCTCACCGCAGACCCCACAGCTCTTCCCCTCCGCGCCCGCCGCCTCCGCGGACAGCGCCACCAGATCCAGCAGCGCCGGCTGCCAAGGGTCCTGGAGCCGCGACACCGCACCGACCTGCCGGTCGGCCGCGAAGGTGTACTGCGCGAGATCGTTCGTCCCCAGCGAAAGGAACTCGACCTCCTGAAGAATCGACCGCGCCCGCAGCGCCGCCGACGGAATCTCCACCATCGCACCGAACTTCGCCCGCAGCCCGGCCGCCCGGCAGGCCTCCGCGAACGCCCGCGCGTCCGCCCGGTCCGCCACCATCGGCGCCATGACCTCCAGATGGACAGGCAGCCCCTCCGCCGCCTTCGCCAGCGCGGTCAGCTGCGTCCGCAGCACCTCCGGATGATCCAGCAACGCCCGCAGCCCCCGCACCCCCAACGCCGGGTTCGGCTCGTCCGCCGGCGTCAGGAACTCCAGCGGCTTGTCCGCCCCCGCGTCCAGCACCCGTACGACGACCCGCCCCTCGGGGAACGCCTCCAGCACCTGACGGTAGGCCTCGACCTGCTTCTCCTCCGACGGCGCGCTCTTGCTGTCGTCCAGGAACAGGAACTCGGTACGGAACAGACCCACGCCCTCCGCACCCGCCTCGACGGCGGCCGGCACATCCGCCGGACCACCGACGTTCGCCAGCAACGGCACCTTGTGCCCGTCCGCCGTCACCCCCGGCCCCGAGGACGCCGCCAGCGCGGCCTTCCGCTCCGCGGCAGCGGCCGTCAACTGAGCCTTCTTCTCCTCGTCCGGACCGACAAAGACCTCACCCGTGCTGCCGTCCACTGCGACGACCGTGCCTTCGGGCAGCTCACCCGCACCGGGCAGCGCCACCACGGCCGGCACCCCCAGCGCCCGCGCCAGGATCGCGCTGTGACTGGTCGGCCCGCCCTCCTCGGTCACGAACCCCAGCACCAGCGCCGGATCGAGCAGCGCCGTGTCCGCCGGCGCCAGGTCCCGCGCGACCAGCACATACGGCTCGTCACTGTCCGGCACTCCCGGCATCGGCACCCCGAGCAGCCGGGCCACGATCCGATTGCGCACGTCGTCGAGGTCGGCCACCCGCCCGGCGAGATACTCACCGGCCCCCGCGAGCAGTTCCCGGTACGAGGCGAACGCGTCGTACACGGCCCGCTCGGCGGTGCTGCCGACGGCGATCCGCCGGTCCACGTCCGCCATCAGCTCCGGGTCCTGGGCCATCATGGCCTGCGCCTCAAGAACCGCCTGGGCCTCGCCGCCGGCCAGGTTGCCCCGCGCCGTCAGGTCGGCCGCCACCGCGTCCACGGCCTGCCGGGCGCGCCCCTGCTCGCGCTCCGCCTCTTGCGCGGGGACCTGCTTGGCGGGCGGCTCCAGGACCGCCGTTCCCATGTGCCGAACCTCGCCGATCGCCACCCCGTGGCTCACGCCGACGCCTCGCAGCGTTGTCTCCATCTCACCGTCTCCGATAGGTCGCGGCGGGGTCCCGCCGCCCTTGCGCTGTTCCACCGGCCGTCGGCCTACAGCCGGTGTGTCACTGCCGCCAGCAAATCACTGCCAGGAGAACAGAGCGTCCCCGGACTTCACATCGCCGCTCTCGCTCACGTCCCCGAGGGAGTCCGGAGTGGCCTCGAGTGCCACGACCGGACAGACCGGCGACTTCCCGGCCGCCTCGACCGCCGCGGGGTTCCACCGCACGACAGCCTGCCCCCGGCGCACACTGTCCCCCTTGTTCACCAGCAGCTCGAACCCCTCACCGTTCAACTGCACGGTGTCGATACCGAGGTGTACGAGCACACCGTGCCCCTCGCTGTCGACGACGACGAACGCGTGCGGGTGAAGGGACACGACGACCCCGTCCACGGGGGCGACGGCCTCGGCGGTCTCCCGGACCGGGTCGATCGCGGTACCCGGACCGACCATGGCCCCGGAGAAGACCGGGTCCGGCACAGCGGCGAGCCCGATGGCCCGACCGGAGAGCGGGGACGTCACGGTGGTCATGAGGAGCCTCCCAGGGGGACGGAGATGTACTTGACCGTCACTGTTTGTTCCCGACGGCACACTGAGCAGCAGCGTATGTCATATGTAGTACCGGTTCCGCATGAGAGCGCCCGATCCGTGGCCCTGATCCGACAGAACCGTGGTCTAGTCCTAGGGGCTAGACCATAGGTCAAGCGATTTGCGTCCCGGAGCCCCGCTCCAGTACGTTTACGGCTCCGCCTCGACGGGAACCCGGTTCGCCACTGTGTGGGCCTGTTGGTTCTCCAGGGGGGTGGGAAATCCGGCTCAGAACTTCTGATAAAGTCGGAGCCGCCGGAAAGGAAACCGCGAAACAAAAGCGGGGAACTGGAAAGCACCGAGG
>NZ_JBVLTJ010000012.1:0-318212 GCF_055597585.1 Streptomyces sp. AMJ-169 | reverse complement strand
GACGTCCTGCCGTGCTCATCAGCACGCGGCCGGTGCCCGCAAGACCAGGCCGCGCGTCCCGAAAAAAGGACGACGCCCCGAAACCACCGCCCCGACGAGGGACTTGGACGGTCCCGGGGCGGCCTGACCTGCAAGATCCACCTTGCGGGCGAAGGCGGATGCCGCCCCATGGCCCTGCTCCTCACCCCCGGCCAGTGCGGTGACGCCCCGCAGATGATCGAGGTCCTCTCCCGCATCCGCGTGCCCCGCCGCCACGGCGGACGCCCGCGCACACGGCCCGCCCATCTCAGCGGCGACAAGGCATACAGCTCCCGCAGAAACCGCCGCTACCTGCGAAGACGCCGGATCAAGCACACGATCCCGGAACCGAAGGACCAGCGGGCCCACCGCAAACGGCGCGGCAGCAAGGGCGGCAGGCCCGCCGGCTTCGACAGCGAGATCTACAAACGCCGCAACGAGATCGAGCGGACCATCAACCGGCTCAAGAACTCCCGCGCCGTCGCCACCCGATACGACAAGAGGGCCTACGTCTTCCACGGCACCGTCACCACCGCGGCCATCAAGCTATGGCTCCAGCCATGATCCGCCGGACAGAACCTAGGGGTGATCCCGGAGGGGGACCCGTAGGTGAGGGTGACGGTGATCTCGTACGACAGCCCCTGCGGCGCCACCGTGTACGGGCCCAGCGCGACCGACCAGGTCCCGGGGCGCACCGGGCCCGGGATGTACCCCGGCGTCGCGTCGTCCGCGCGCACGAAGAACTCCGTGCGCGCCCCGCCCGACCAGCCCCGGAAGCCCCGGCCGCCGAGTTCGGTGCCGCGTTCGTCGAAGAGGCCGATGTCCAGCGCGTTGCCGGCGGTGCCGGCCGGGACCGGCGGCCGGTCGTAGCTGTAGGAGACGTGCAACTCCCGTACGCCGGGCGGTACTTCGACCGGGACGTAGACGAAGTCCGGCGCGCCGGGGGGCAGGGTGCCCCGTACGGTCTGTGTCGCCTGACCCTGACCCGCCGCAGCGAAGCTCATGCTTCCGATGGTGAGCGCGGTCGCCGCACCCGTCACAAAGAGGGCGCGTCTGCCGATGCCGTTCGCGTCATCGCACATGGGCCCAGTGTGGGGGAGGGTCGTGAACTCCCGGGAACGGACGGGCGACAGCAGGACAGTCAGTGCCGACCGGTCGGTATGGACAAGCGGGATGCCGCCGGGTACAGATGAGAGCGACCCGCACCCCGAGATCGGGAACCCGCACCCCCGCACCGCATACCCGCACCCGTATCCACCCCCCACCCCCGAAAGGCCCCCCATGCGCCTCTCCGTCACCGTCTTCCTCACGGACGAGACCATCACCCCCACCCGCCTCGCCCGCGAGCTGGAGGAACGGGGGTTCGCCGGGCTGTACCTCCCCGAGCACACGCACATCCCGGTCGACCGGACCACCCCGTACCCGGCGGGCGGCGACCTCCCGCGCGAGTACGGCCGCACCCTCGACCCCTTCGTCGCCCTCGGCCAGGCGGCGGCCGTCACCGAGCGGCTCGGGCTCGGCACCGGCATCACGCTGGTCGCGCAGCACGACCCGATCGACCTCGCGAAGCAGATCGCGACCGTCGACCATCTCTCCGGCGGCCGGCTGACGTTCGGCATCGGCTACGGCTGGAACGTCGAGGAGGCCGCCGACCACGGCGTCGAGTGGCGCACCCGGCGGGAACTCGTGCGCGACCGGATGGCGTTGATGCGCGCGCTGTGGTCGGAGCAACCGACCGCGTACGAGGGGACGTTCGGGTCGGTGCGGGCCAGCGAGGCGCATCCGAAGCCGGTGCGGAAGCCGCGCGGACCGGTCGTCGGCCCGCGCACCCTCATCGGCGGCGCCGCCGGGCCCAAACTCTTCGCTCACATCAGCGAGTTCGCCGACGGCTGGCTGCCGATCGGCGGGCGCGGACTCGGCGAGGCGCTGCCGCGGCTGCGGTCCGCGTGGGAGGAGGCAGGCCGGGACGCGGCGGCGCTCCAGATCGTCCCGTACGCGGTGGTCCCGGACGCGGGCAAGCTGGCGTACTACGCGGAGCTGGGCATCGAGGAGGCGGTCGTACAGCTGCCGTCGGTCGGCGAGACGGAGACCCTGCGGGTGCTGGACGGCCTGGCGGACTTCGTGAACCCGTAGGGGCGGACCCGTACGGGCGGCCGCCCTTAGGGGCCGACACCTAGGGTGCGCAGCCCTTAAGGGACCCCGCCCCAGGGGAGCCGTCCCCTACGGGAGCCGCCCCTTAGGGCCCCGCCCTTAAGGGCCCCGCGCCCCCCGGTGAGCCCCCCAAAGGGGCACACCCCCCGCCTCTGATCACCCCGAACGTATGCTCAAAGGATGACGACTTCCGCGACCTCGGGAACCGGCCCCACCGAGAACTCCATGCGTCGCGCCCTCAAACGCGCCCGGGACGGCGTCGCGCTCGACGTGTCCGAGACGGCTGTCCTGCTCCAGGCCCGCGGCGAGGCCCTGGAGGATCTCACCCGCTCCGCCGCCCGGGTACGTGACGCGGGCCTGGCGCAGGCGGGCCGGCCCGGAGTCATCACGTACTCCAAGAGTGTCTTCATCCCGCTGACCCGGCTGTGCCGGGACAAGTGCCACTACTGCACGTTCGTCACCGTCCCGGGCAAACTCCGCCGGGACGGCCACGGCATGTTCATGTCCCCCGACGAGGTCCTGGACGTGGCCCGTAAGGGTGCCGCCCTAGGGTGCAAGGAAGCCCTGATCACCCTGGGGGACAAGCCGGAGGACCGCTGGCCGCAGGCGCGCGAGTGGCTGGACGCGCACGGCTACGACGACACCATCGCCTACGTCCGCGCCATCTCCATCCGCATCCTGGAGGAGACCGGCCTCCTGCCCCACCTCAACCCCGGCGTGCTGTCCTGGACCGACTTCCAGCGCCTCAAGCCCGTCGCCCCCAGCATGGGCATGATGCTGGAGACCACCGCGACCCGCCTCTGGTCCGAACCCGGAGGCCCCCACTACGGGTCCCCGGACAAGGAACCCGCAGTCCGCCTCAGGGTCCTGGAGGACGCCGGCCGCTCCTCGGTCCCGTTCACCTCCGGCCTCCTGATCGGCATCGGCGAGACCTACGAGGAGCGCGCCGAGTCCCTGTTCGCGCTGCGCCGCACCGCCCGCGCGCACCACGCGATCCAGGAACTGATCATCCAGAACTTCCGCGCCAAGCCGGACACCGCGATGCGCGGCATGCCGGACGCCGAACTCGACGAGCTGATCGCCGCCGTCGCCACGGCCCGCCTGATCATGGGCCCGGCGGCCAACATCCAGGCCCCGCCGAACCTGGTCGACGAGGAGTACGAGCGCCTCATCGCGGCCGGTATCGACGACTGGGGCGGCGTCTCCCCCCTCACCATCGACCACGTCAACCCCGAACGCCCCTGGCCCCAGATCGAGGAACTCACCCGCCGCTCCGAACAGGCCGGCTTCCAGCTCCGCGAACGCCTGTGCGTGTACCCGGAGTTCGTCACCCGGGGCGAACCCTGGCTCGACCCCCGCCTCCTCCCCCACGTCCGCGCCCTCGCCGACCCCGAGACCGGCCTCGCCCGCGAGGACGCCGTCGTCGAGGGCCACCCCTGGCAGGAGCCCGACGAGGTCTTCGAGGCGACGGGCCGCACCGACCTGCACCGCACGATCGACACCGAGGGCCGCACCGCCGACCGCCGCGAGGACTTCGACGAGGTGTACGGCGACTGGTCCGCCCTGCGCGAGGCCGCCGCCCCCGGCATGGTCCCCGAGCGCATCGACACCGACGTACGCCAGGCCCTGCGCACCGCCGCCGACGACCCTACGAAACTCACCGACGCCGAGGCCCTCGCCCTCTTCCACGCCGACGGCCCCGCCCTCGACGCGCTCACCCAAGTCGCCGACGACGTACGGAAGTCGGCGGTCGGCGACGACGTCACCTACATCGTCACCCGCAACATCAACTTCACCAACGTCTGCTACACCGGATGCCGTTTCTGCGCCTTCGCCCAACGCCGCACCGACGCCGACGCGTTCACCCTCTCCCTGAACCAGGTCGCCGACCGCGCCCAACAGGCCTGGGAAGTGGGGGCCGTTGAGGTCTGCATGCAGGGCGGCATCCACCCCGACCTGCCCGGCACCGCCTACTTCGACATCGCGAAAGCCGTCAAGGAACGCGTCCCGGGCATGCACGTCCACGCCTTCTCGCCGATGGAGGTCGTCAACGGCGCGACGCGCACCGGGCTTTCGATCCGCGAGTGGCTGACGGCCGCCAAGGAGGCCGGCCTCGACACCATCCCCGGCACCGCCGCCGAGATCCTGGACGACGAGGTCCGCTGGGTCCTCACCAAGGGCAAGCTGCCGGCCTCCACCTGGATCGAAGTCGTCAGCACCGCCCACGAGTTGGGCATCCGCTCGACGTCGACCATGATGTACGGCCACGTCGACCAGCCCCGCCACTGGCTCGGCCACCTCCGCACCCTCGCCGGCATCCAGCAACGCACCGGCGGCTTCACGGAGTTCGTGACCCTGCCCTTCATCCACACCAACGCGCCGGTGTACCTCGCCGGTATCTCCCGGCCGGGACCGACCATGCGGGACAACCGCGCGGTCACCGCCATGGCCCGCCTCCTCCTGCACCCCTGGATCCCCAACATCCAGACCAGCTGGGTGAAGCTGGGCACGGAAGGGGCGGCGGAGATGCTGCGCTCCGGGGCGAACGACCTGGGCGGCACCCTCATGGAGGAGACCATCTCCCGCATGGCGGGCTCCTCCTACGGCTCGTACAAGTCGGTCCGTGACCTGATCGCCGTGGCCGACCTCGCGGGCCGCCCCGCGAAACCCCGTACCACCCTCTACGGGGAGGTCCCGCAGGAGCGGCGGCAGGCGGCGGAACGTTCCGACGGACACCTGCCGGAGCTGCTGCCGGTGCTGGACTGAGCCCGCCGGGCCCGCCGCACCGGCCCGCACCGGCGCCTGACCGAGCCCAGCGGACAGTCGCCTCACAGTACGATGATCCGACCCCCGACATGCGGGGGTCGGAGACTGAGGAGTTGCTTGACCGTGGCTGCCCTGCGGCTTCCCTCATGGGTCTGGGTCACCGGCCTGACCGCCGGTGCGATCGTCGCGGTCGGCGCCCTGGCTCTTGAGGCGGACCAGGGTGATCACCCGCACCCCACGGCCGCGTCCCGCCCGCAGGCGACGGCGTCCGCGAAGCCGTCGGCGCCCGCGTCCATCCCGGCCGAGCCGGTGCTCCCGGAGAACTCGGGCACCGGCCGCCGCGTCGTCTACTCGCTCTCCGAGGACCGGGTCTGGCTCGTCGACGCCGACGACCAGGCCCGCCGGACGTTCACGGTGTGGCCAGGAACGGTCGACCCCGACCCCGGTACCTACACCATCTCGGTCAGAAAAGCGTCGACGACCGGCTCCGACGGGGTCGCGATCGAACACATCATGTACTTCTCGGTCAAATCCGGCATCAACATCGCGTTCTCCAACGCGGTCGACGGCGCCTCCCCGCCCCCCGCCGCCACCGGCTCCCAGACCGGCGGCATCCGCCTGCGCACGGCGGACGGCGCGGCGCTCTGGGCGTTCGGCGCGACGGAGACCCGGGTCAGAGTCATCAGCTGAACAAGTCTGCTAATCCGCGTCCCCGCGGACCGGCAGATGGTTGACGATCAGCGCCACCCCACTGAGCACGATCACCCGGGTCGCCGCCTCAAGACCGTTCCACGTCTTCGACTGCCACATCGAGAACCACTCCCCGCCGATCGCGACGAACCCGGCCCCGAACAGCAGCAACAGCATCAGCAGCCCGTACGTCGAGATCTGCCGCGCCCGGTCGAGGTCGCGCCGCGTCCACAGCCAGGTCCCCCGGACCAGCACCAGCGCGGCGAGGG
Organism: Streptomyces sp. AMJ-169; assembly: GCF_055597585.1. Lineage (NCBI taxonomy): Bacteria > Bacillati > Actinomycetota > Actinomycetes > Kitasatosporales > Streptomycetaceae > Streptomyces > Streptomyces sp. AMJ-169. Next base: position 312,318 of record NZ_JBVLTJ010000012.1, on the reverse strand, counting down.
TCTCCCACACGATGATCGCGACGTAGGCGGCGTTCTGGAGCCCCTTGCTGGTGATCGCCCGCCACATCAGGTCGTCGTCCTTGAACGTGGTGTCCATGGCGAGGACATGCTGCACGAACTGCTGGTTCGTCCCGAAGTCGGTGATGTTGCCGAAGGCCACGAGGGCTATGTAGAGGGCCACGGTCCCGGTGAGGAGCGTGGCGGTGAGAGTGAGCGCTCTGGCGCTGTGGGTGGAAGTCACCGGGGAGTTGTGCCCAGCGCGGGCGGCTCTCACCCATGATCAATAGCCGACCTCGTACGCCCCTCGCGGATACCGCGCGAGCCAACCCGGCGCCGCCCCGGCCGGGTTGTGTAGCGCCGGCCCCTGCGTCATCTCCATCGCGAAGTCGTCGGCGAGCTCCAGGAGTGTCGCCCGGCCCTCCAACTCCGCGACCCAGGACGGCGGAAGAGCCGTCTCGCCGTACAGCGCGCCGAGGAGGGAGCCGGTGAGGGCGGCCGTCGCGGCGGAGGGGCCGCCGTGGTTGACGGCGAGCCGCAGCCCGTGCCGTACGTCCTGGGCGACCGTCGCGCAGTACACGGCCGCCGCCAGCACGCCGGGAGCGGTGCCGGGACCGGCGAGTCCGGCGACTCTGGCGGGCCCCGGCAGCCCCTGTCTGACCGCGCCGAGCGCGCGTTGCAGCGCCTCCGCCACCGGCTCGTGCCCCGGCCGCGCGGCGAGGTGGGCGCGGGCCTGCTGGACGGCGCCGTCGAGACCGTCACCGCGCGCGACCGCGTGGACGACGACGGCGTACGCGCCCGCCGCGAGGTACGCCGACGGATGCCCGTGCGTCTGCGCCGCGCACTCCACCGCCAACTGGACGACCAGTTCCGGCTCCCAGCCCACCAGCAGCCCGAACGGCGCTGACCTGCCCACGACTTCGGGCCCCTCGGCGTCAGGATTCTTCGGCACGTCGAGGGTGCCCATCGTGTCGTCCCCGAGCCCCAAAAGCAGCGCCCGCGTGGGCTGTCGGCGCGCGTACAGCCACTCCTCGCGCGCCAGCCACCCGTCGTCCGCGCGCCGCAGATCGGGCCCCCAGTCGCGCTGCGTCGCCGCCCAGCGCAGATACGCCCGGTGCAGATCGGTCGGCGGATGCCAGGCCCCGGTGTCCCGCCGCACCTGCGCCCGGATCAGCCCGTCCACGGTGAACAGGGTCAGCTGCGTGAGATGCGAGACGGCCCCGCGCCGCCCGTGGAAAGGCAGCAGATCCACGACGCCCTCGGCCCCGTACGCCTGCCGGATCGCCTGGTCCGGCAGAGCGTCGACGGGGGCGCCGAGCGCGTCCCCGAGCGCACCGCCCAGCAGGGTCCCGCGCACCCGGCTGCGGAAGTCCTGCTGCTCCGTACGGCCCCAGACGGCGCCGGCCGACGTACTCACCTGGTCCTCCCCGGGTCACCGTCCCCGTGCGGCACGATTCGCCACTGTAATCGAACGGGGACGGCGCGTTCAGGGGGCCGAAGCGGGGGCCGCGGGGGCGGTGACCGCGGTGCTGTCGTCGTCCGTGTTGACCTTGTCGATGATCGCCAGCCGCTCCGGGGTGTCCTCCGGCTTCAGGAAGCCGATGAGGATGTACAGCACGAGGGAGACGGCGAGCGGGACGGAGACCTGGTACTGGAGGGGGACGCCGCCCTCCACGCTCCAGTTGACCGGGTAGTTGACCAGCCAGAACGCCAGCAGGCCCATGGCCCAGCTGACGAGCGCGGCGGTCGGGCCCGAGCGGCGGAACGGGCGCAGCAGGCCGAGCATCATCGGGATGGCCATCGGGCCCATGAGCCCCGCGACCCACTTGATGACGACGGTGATGATGTCCTTGAACGCGGGGGAGTTGACCTGGGTCGCGGCGGCCATGGACAGGCCGAGGAAGACCAGGGTGGTCAGCCGCGCGGCCCGCAGCCCCTGCCCCTCGTTCCACACCCGCGCCCGCCGCCACAGCACCGGCGCGCAGTCCCGGGTGAAGACGGCCGCGATCGCGTTGGCGTCGGAGGAGCACATGGCCATCGTGTGCGAGAAGAAACCGACGATGACGAGGCCCAACAGGCCGTGCGGCAGCAGCTGTTCGGTCATCAGGCCGTAGGAGTCGGAGCCGTCCGGCTTGTGCGAGGTGACCAGCAGCGGCGACATCCACATCGGGAAGAACAGCACCACCGGCCAGACCAGCCACAGCGCCGCCGACAGCCGCGCCGACCGCTCGGCCTCGCGCGGCGAGGACGTCGCCATGTAGCGCTGCGCCTGGTTGAGCATGCCGCCGTTGTACTCGAACAGCTTGATGAAGAGGAACGCCAGCAGGAAGACCGTGCCGTACGGGCCGACCAGCGGCTTGTCGTGGCCCTGGAGCGCCGGCTGGTCCCAGGCGTCGAGGAACCCGATGCCCCGGTCGCCCAGTTCGAGGATCACGGCGACGAACATCGCGACCCCGGCGAGGAGTTGGATGACGAACTGCCCCAACTCCGTGAGCGCGTCCGCCCACAGGCCGCCGATCGTGCAGTACACGGCCGTGATGCCGCCGGTGATGAGGATGCCGTGGTTCAGCGAGAGCCCGGTGAACACCGACAACAGGGTCGCGATCGCCGCCCACTTGGCGCCCACGTCCACGATCTTCAGCAGCATCCCCGACCAAGCGAGTGCTTGCTGGGTCTTCAAGTCGTAGCGGTTCTTGAGGTATTCGAGCGGCGAGGCGACATGCAGCCGCGAGCGCAGCCGGTTGATCCGGGGCGCGAACAGCTTCGAGCCGATCGCGATCCCGAGGGCGATCGGAAAGGACCAGGTGACGAACGAGGTCACGCCGTAGGTGTAGGCGATCCCGGCGTACCCGGTGAACATCACCGCGCTGTAGCCCGACATGTGATGCGAGATACCGGAGAGCCACCACGGCATCCTGCCGCCCGCGGTGAAGAAGTCACCGACGTTGTCGACCCGCCGGTGCGACCAGACACCGATCGCGACCATCACACCGAAGTATCCGACCAGCACGGCCCAGTCGAGACCGTTCATGAGCCCCCTTCCAGGGTTCGCCCTCGGGGCAGGCGGGGAGGAGCCAGGCATGTGCACTGTCCGCGCCATGAGGTGATCATGACAAGTGCATGTTAGTCCAAGGGGACGTAAAATCGTTCGCTGCGGTGACCCCAATTCCCGTACATGAACGACGAGTTGATGATCGGGGAGTCCGGTCAGCGCATCAACTCCCCTGCGTTCACCAGCAACGACTGCCCCGTGATCGCCCGCGCCCGCGCCGACGCGAGGAAGACCACCGCGTCTGCCACGTCCCCGTCCGTGGCCAGCTCCGGCAGCGCCATCCGCGCCGCGAGCCTCCCGCGCACCTCCTCCTCGGCCGCCCCCTCCGCCTGCGCGGTGAACCGCACGTACGCCTCGACCGGCGGCCCCCACATCCACCCCGGCAGCACGGTGTTCACCCGCACCCGATACGGGCCCAACTCCCGCGCCAGCGAATACATCACGCTCGTCAGCGCCCCCTTGGAAGCGGCGTACGCGGCCTGCCGCACCTGTGAGGGAGCGGCCACGGCGGACTGCGTACCGATGAACACCACTGCCCCGCCCGCCGACTTGAGCGCCGGCAGACACGCCCGCGTCATCCGCAGCGTGCCCAGCAGATTCGTGTCGAGCACCGCCTTCCACGTCTCGAAGTCGGCGTCCTCGACCCCGCCCATATAGGAGTCCCAGGCGGCGACATGGACGACCGCGTCGATCCCCCCGAACCGCTCCACCGCCAACTCCGCGAGCCCGCCGCACTGTTGCTCGGAAGTGATGTCGGTCGCGCGGTACGCGGTGCGCCGCAGCCCCGGGTCCAACTCGGCTGCGGTCCGGGCGAGATGGGCCTCGGTACGGGCGCCGAGCACCGCGTTCCCGCCCTCGCGTACGACGGCCTCGGCGACCCGGAGCCCCAGACCGGCACCGACACCCGAGACGACGACCGTCTTGCCGGGGAGCAGGGACATGGGGGCCTCCTGGTGCTGGCGGATTTCCTGACGGACCGTCAGAGTATGGGCCGAGCAGAGGGAGAGGGGAACGGGCATGAGCGAGGACCGCCCCGACAAGGGCAACAGCACTGACCCGTACGGCGAATTGGCCGCCACCGGCCCCTACGGAGTCCACCCCGGCCACGCCCTGATCACCATGGTCGAACCGCACCCCGGCCACGAGTACGCCTACAACCGCTGGTACGAGGACGACCACTACTACGCGGGCGCGATGGCCATGCCCTGGATGTTCGCCGGCCGCCGCTGGGTCGCCACCCGCGACCTCCAACTCCTGCGCCACCCCGAGAAGTCGGCCGTCGCCCAGCCCGTCTCCCAGGGCTGCTACCTCTCGACGTACTGGATCACCGAAGGCCGCCACGCCGACCACATGCGCTGGACGGTCGCGATCAACCGGCGCCTCAACCACGACGCCCGCGTCTACCGCGACCGCACCCACGTCTTCACCGCGTTCCAGGACCACGAGACGACCGTCTACCGCGACGGCGCGGCGGGCCCGCGCGACTTCCACGCCCTGGACCACCCCTACGCCGGCCTGATCCTGGAGGTCGTCGACGCCGAAACCCCCGAGCAGCGCGGGGAGTTGCTGGACTGGCTGCGCACCCGGCACCTCCCGAAGCGGCTCGCGGGCTCACCGGCGGCCATGGTGACGGTCTTCCGGCCCACCCCGCTGCCCGGCGACCGGATGTCGTACGTCAAGCAGGTCGAGGGGGTCGGGACGCGGCTCACGCTGCTGTGGTTCCTGGAGGCCGACCCCCGGCAGTGCTGGGAGCGGTTCACCGGGCTCGACGTCCAGGTGGGCGAAGTGGGCCTGGGGCGGGTGGAGTTGGTCGCGCCGTTCATCCCGACGGTGCCGGGGACGGACCGGTACGTCGCCGAACTCCGGTGACCCGCCGGCCGAGTTGACCCGTAAAACACTCAAGGTCCGGCTCCCCGAGGGGAGCCGGACCTTGAAGCGGAGCGCCGGGCAGGCCTTGCACCTACATCTCCCCGCAGGAAGCGGGGCGTCTTTCCTTGGACCACCAACGCGTGTTCCGCGCCGCCCTGTTGGGGGCGGCCGGCGCGTGATCAACTATAGCGGTTCGAGAGCCGAACACCCAATCGGAGCCGCGCCCCCCTGAGTTGCCCCAAAACCCTCCCGGCAAGCCCTACTTCAGCTCATCAGGACAAGGCGTCCCCCGAGGCAGCTGATAAGGCGCCGCCAGCCGGTACACCCCCGCCTTCGGCGCGATCAGCATCGTCCACCGGTCCCCCTGCGTGTCCTCCTCCGTCTCGAAGAGGCACCCGTTGAGGTTGTCGTACACCTTCGGTTCGCCCTCGGCCCGGTGCTTCGACGCCTCCGTCTCCTGCGGCGCCTTCAGGCTCTTGCCGTCGGCGTCGACGACGCTCAGCCAGGGCGAGTAGGGGATCTTCACCAGGACCCGGCCGGCCCGCTTCACGTCGATCGTCATCTCGCCCTGCTCGGCCCGCTGCACGACCGCGTCCGGCTCGGCGAGCGGCGCCGGGTCGGTCACCCGGAACAGCTGCCAGTTGGCGTCGCCCCAGATCTGCTTCAGATACGGCAGCCCCTTCTGCACCAGCTCCCGCTCCCGCTCGGCCCCGTCCCCGTCCGGCGCGTCCTTCGGCACGACCACGAAGTGCACGGCCCAGCGCTTCAGCCACTCGTGATAATTCGCCGAGTTGAGGGTGTCGTCGTAGAAGAGCGGGTTGCGCTTCATGTCGGCCTGCCGGTTCCAGCCGCGCGCGAGATTGACGTACGGCGCGAGCGCGGAGGCCTCCCGGTGGGAGCGGGCCGGGACCACCTCGACGCGGCCCCGCTCGGCGCCGACCTGCTGCAACTCGTTGACGAGCGGCGCAAGTTCACGCGCCCAGGACGCCGCGGGCGTCGTCCGCACCACGTCGTCCACCGACTTCACGCCGATCCACACCGCGAACCCGACGGTCGCGATCAGCAGGGCGTACCACTTGCGGCTGCGCGGCACCGCGAACGGCAGCGCGCAGGCCAGCACGACGCCCGCGAACAGCATCGACAGGCGGGTGATGTTGGACCCGATCTGCGAGCTGACGATCCACACCGCGAGCACCGAGAGCCCGTACACCGCCGACGTGATGCGGACCGTCTTCCAGTCCTTGGGGACGGCGAGGTAGACGATCACCGAGTAGATGAACGGCAAGGATGCCGAGCCGAACGACATCGGCTGGGTGCCGGAGAAGGGGAACGCGAGCGCGGAGACGGCGACGACGGCGGCAGGACCGAGCCCCAACGCCCAGGCGCCAGGCCGCCGTTTCTGGAGGAACAGCGCGACCGCGACCAGACCGACGAACAGCCCCGCGACCGGCGAGGACATCGTGGCGAGCGCGGCCAGCGGCGCCGCGCACAGCGCCTTCGCCCACCGCTTGTAGCGCCAGCGGTGCGGCCAGCAGAAGACGACGGCGACCGCCGCGAGCGCGAACATCGTGCCGAGCCCGAACGTCACCCGCCCGCTCGCCGCGTTGCACAGCAGCGCGAACACCCCGACGAGCGCGGGCCACAGCGGCTTCTTCACCGGCCGGCAGCGCAGCAGGATCAGCGTCAGCAGCCCCGCCGACAGCGTCCCCGCGATCATCATCGTCGTCCGCACCCCCAGCACGGACATCAGATACGGCGAGACGACGCTGTACGACACCGGGTGCATCCCGCCGTACCAGGCCAGGTTGTACGCGGAGTCGGGGTGGCGGCCGACGAACTCGGCCCACGCGTCCTGCGCGGCGAGGTCGCCGCCGCTGTTGGCGAAGGTGAAGAACCAGGCGAGGTGCAGCCCGCCGGACAGGGCGGTGACGGTGAGGACGAGGTGGCGGGTCAGCCACGTACGGGTGGAGTCCAGCAGACCTCTCACGCGCTGTCCCCTAGGGGACCGGTCAAGCGCTATTCGCGGGCTGGTGTCGTCGGCGCGTGTCGGCTCCGCTGTGGCCACCTGTTGGCACTCCCCGTGTCCCGTCTTCCGTTCTCGCTCCCGCCGGCGCCGCCGCGACCGCCGGGTTACGACCGCCTGAAGGGCGCCCGCCGAGTTGTGTCCGTTTCGTGACGCTAGCACGCGGCCCGCCAGGGAGAACCAGGTGGTGCTCCCCGACGGGCCGCGTGACTGTGCGCGGTGCCGCGCGGCTCAGCCGAGCCGCGTCAGCTTCGCCCCGAAACCGGGCTCGGCCAAGTCGCTCCGGAGCGCCACCGGTACCTTGACGGCGCTGTCGGCGCCGCCGTCGCCCACGGTCAGCGTGCCGACCTGGGTGCCCGCCTTCGCGGTGTGCGGCAGCTCACTGGAGGCGAACGACAGCTTCACCTTCAGCCCGGCCCAGCCCACGGCGGTCACGTCCTGCGTGGCGACGACCGGGGTGCGCCCGCCGAGCCCGTCGTCGACGTACCCGACCACGGCGCCCTTCTTGACGATCACGGCCGACTCCAGCGCCCGCTGCGCGGCCCGGATCAGCGCGTCGCCGCCGGTGAGGGCGGCGCTGAGGATGGTGTTGTCGGTGCCCCCGGCGGGCTGGCGGATGACGGCCCCGACGATCGTCCGGGTCTCGCCGCCGACCTCCTTCTTCGCCGCGAACAGCAGATTGCCGAGCGCCGAGGTCGTCGTACCCGTCTTGATGCCGACGACGTTGTTGTGCCCGACCAGCTGGTTCCAGTTGGAGTGGTTGACGCCCTTGTAGTCGTCGTACGACATCATCGCGGCGACCTCGCGGAACACCGGCAGCCGCATCGCCGCGCGGCCCAGCCTGACCTGGTCGACGGCCGTGGAGACGGTCGAGTCGGTCAGCCCCGAGGGGTCCGTGTACGTCGTGTCCGCCATCCCCAGGTCCTTCGCGGCGGCGTTCATCTTCGCGACGAACGCGGCCTCGGAACCGGCGTCCCAGCGCGCGAGGAGCCGGGCGACGTTGTTCGCGGACGCGATGAGGATGCTCTCCAGGGCCTCGCGCTGGGTGATCGAGTCACCGGCGGTGACGTCGACCGTCGACTCCTGGCCCGCGTTGGACTGGTCCTGCGCGGCCTTGTCGATCGTGATCTTCGGACCCTCGGCGCCGCTCTTCAGCGGGTGGTCGCGCAGGATCAGATACGCCGTCATGACCTTGGCGACACTGGCGATCGGCACCGGCTTCTGGTCCCCGGACGAGCCGAACGTGCCCACGCCCTGCACATCGAGCGCGGCCTGCCCCTGCGCCGGCCACGCGATGTCGACCTTGCCGCCGGCGAAGGTGTAACTGTCCTGCGCGGTCAGGTCCAGCGTCGGCCGCGGCACCGGCCGCAGACTCTGTACGACCGCGAACACGATCGCCAGCAGGATGACCAGCGGCGTCCAGATCTTCACCCGCCGCGCGAGCGCGCGCAGCGGGGTGGGCGGCGGCGGAGGCGTGTTCGTCAGCTCCGCCAGCAGGTCCAGCGGGGGCTTCGGCGGCAGCGGCTGCTGCGTGGTGCGCTCCGGGCCGACCTGGGGGACGACAGCGGTCGACTCCGGGGTCGTACGGGGCTTGTCGGCGGCCGGGGCGGGCTTGCGGGCGGCCGGTTCGTCGAGGGGCTTCAGCGCGACGAACTTACTGGTCCGCTCGGCGGGCTTCTCGGGGGCCTCGGGCTGCTCGGGCTTCTTGGGGGCGGGCGCCTTGTCGTCGTCCTTGGGGGCGGCCTTGTCCTTGGGGGCGGCCTTCTCGGCGGCCTTCTTGGGGACCTCGCCCAGCTTCAGCATCGTCGTCGGCTGGTCGACGTCCGGCTTCGGCTTGGGCGCCTTGAATATCGCCGTGGGCTGATCGACGGGGTCGTCGTCCTCAGGGGCGTCGGTGTCCTTTTCGTCGCCCTTAGGAGCCTCGTCAGCCTTAGGGGTCTCGTCAGCCTTAGGGGCGGCGTTTTCGACAATTTCGGACTCGGGCTTATCGGCCTTGTCCTTTTCATCGGCCTTAGGGGAATCGTCGTCCTTGGGGGCCTCGCCCTCGGCGACAGCCTCGTCGTCCTCCTCGGCGGCCTCCGCTACGACGTCGTCGTCCCCCTCTTCGGGATCCCCCTCCGAAGGCTCTGTGTCCCCCTCAGGCGTCTCGGCGGCCTCCTTCGGCTCCCCGGGGCCCTCGGGCTTCTCCGGGCGCTCAGGGGCCGCCTCAGGGGCCTTGGAGTCCTCCTCCTCGGTGTCCCTGGTGTCCTCGACCGTATCGACGCCCCCGCGCGCCGGTTCCATCACCGACACCCGAGGATCGCGCCCCTCGGGAACCGTCCCCGCGGCGCCGGGCGTCGGTCGTACCGACGACTCGTGCTCGCGCTGCTTCGACCTGTCGGGGGACTCGCCCGCCACCGATGCCTCCTCAAACGCCGCACACCCTGCCGTACGGCTACGAAACCGTGAACCTGAACCGACCTGGACCGGGTACCCAGTGTCCTGCGTGGAACCCCGGGCCCCTGCGGTAGACGAGAACGACATACCTGCCGGTTCCCTTACAAACAGGTCACGCACCCTCGACAGATGAATGTGAGAGGGGTCACCCTGTCTTTCATCCACGCGGGGAGGCATGGATGGGCAGGAGCCGCAGAACCATTCCGGAAGAGCTTTTGCTGCTGGCGTTGGACCCGACCACGGGCACCACCGCACAGCCGCAGTCGCTCGACCTCGGTCTGGCCGGAGCGCAGCTAGTGGAGCTGGCGCTGGCCGGACGGATAGCCCCTGACGGGGATCGTATCGCCGTGGTGGCCCCACGGCCGACCGGAGATCCGACGCTGGACTCCGCACTGGAGCTGCTGCGCAGGCGCGGCGCCCCGGTACGGGCCGTGCACTGGATCGGCGGGCCCCGGCTGGGGCTGCGCCAGACGTATCTCTCGCATCTGGAGCGGTGCGGCATGGTCGCCGCCGTCGCCGGCCAGATGTGCGGGGTGCTGCCGACGACTCGCTATCAGGCGACCGACACCGCGATCAGCCGGGAGATCAGGGCCCGGCTGGACACCGCGATCCGCACCGGCGTGCCGCCGGACCCGCGGACCGCGGCGCTCGCGGCGCTGGCGCACGCGGTCGGCCTCGGCAAGCACCTCTACCCGGGCAACGAGGGCCGCTCGTCCCGCTCCCGGCTGCGGGACCTGATCCGGCACGACCCGATGGGCGGACTCGTGGCACACGCCGTGATGGACGTCCAGAACGGTGTGGCGGCCCAGCCCCGGCGCGACCGGCAGCAGGGCGCACCCCGGCAGCAGCCCGCGCCCGCCGCGCGGGCGGTCGCGGAGCAGCCGGCCCACGGCGTCCCGGCGCAGCCGCGCCGGGGAGCCATGGCGCGCGTCGTGGCGCACTAGCCGTACGCCGACTCCGCGCCCCCACAAGGCCCGTTCGGGAGCCGCAGCGCACGCGCGGGGTGGTGGAATCCGTGAAGCCAGTCAATGGCGAAACGGTCCGCCACCCCGCGCGGACGCATGTCCGAAAACCGCCGGTCGAAGCTGGTACAGCCTTCCACCATCCCCCGAACTGGCGGGTCCCGCCTGCATATCCACCGTTTTCCAGCGGCATAAAGTCACTTGGTGGCAGTCTGCTCAACAGCAGATACGCAAAGTATCAAGCAAGTACAGGCATGCAGCCGGAGGTGCACGTCCCCGTGGCGTCCAATACCAATCCCACCGTGCGTCGTCGGCGTCTGGGCATGGAACTGCGCAGGCTCCGCGAGTCGAAGAACATGACCGCCGAACAGGTCGCCGCCCGGCTCCTGGTCTCGCAGTCCAAGATCAGCCGGCTGGAGAACGGCCGGCGCAGCATCAGCCCGCGCGATGTCCGCGACCTCTGCGGGGTCTACGAGATCGAGGACGAGCGCATGGTCGAGGCGCTGATGCAGATGGCCAAGGAGTCCCGCCAGCAAGGCTGGTGGTACGCCTTCAAGGACATCCCCTACAGCGTCTACATCGGTCTGGAGGACGACGCCTCCAGCCTGCGCGAGTACGCCCCGCAGGTCATCCCCGGGCTGCTCCAGACGCCCGCGTACGCGGGAGCCGTCATCAAGGGCGCGATGCCCGAGACGACCCCGGAGGACATCGAGAAGCGCGTCGACGTCAGGATGCGCCGCCAGGGCCGCCTGAAGGAGCAGACGCACCCGATCACGGGCGCCCTCAAGGACGCCGTACGGCTGTGGGCGGTGATCGACGAGGCGGTGCTGCGCCGGACCGTCGGGAGCCGGCCGGTGATGCGCGAGCAGCTGGAGCACCTGCTGGAGGTGTCCCAACTGCCGCACGTGACCGTGCAGGTGATGCCGTTCGACGCGGGCGCCCACCCCGGCCTCAGCGGCGGCTACTCGATCCTGGAGTTCTCCGAACTCGCCGACACCAGCGTCGTCTACATCGAGGGCGTCACCAGCGACCTCTACCTGGAGAAGCACCACGACCTCCAGACGTACACCCTCATGTACGAGCACCTGCGGGCCCAGGCGCTGAACGTCGAGCAGTCCGCGCGGTTCATCGAGAACGTGGCCAAGGACTACGCGCGTGGCTGATGTGACGCGAGAAGTCGCGGAGTTTACAACGGGGGTGGGAGCAGGCGCCAAGGCTTCTGGAATATGCCACCAGATCGGGTGAACGGCTGTACCCAAGGCGCGGGCCGCTGGGTAGCGTCGAAACACGTCAACCATCAACCCGTGTTGGCGTGAACCCGATCAAGTCACTGGAGTGAACATGGCTATTCGCCAGGGATCCACCTGCGCCTGGACCAAGTCCTCGTACTCGGCCGGCAACGGTGCCTGCGTCGAGGTCAAGTCGCCTTCCGCCGCGCTGGCCGTGCGTGACTCGAAGCGTCCCGAGCTGGCCGGTCTGACGTTCCACGGGGACTCGTGGAACACCTTCGTGGCGTCGGTCAAGTAACGCTTCCGAGCCAAGCCTCTACACAACTGAACAAGCTTCACTGTGGGCCCTCTCGACGAGATTTCGCCGTCCTTGCCGAGAGGGCTCGGCTTGTGTGCGGGGGGAGTTGAGGAGGGGTGCTCCTCAACTCCCCTTGTGCCTAGGCCGTCTTCACCGGGAACGCGATGTCACACACCTCGTCCTGCGGTCCTGCGGCGTCCCAGTCGGTGAAGTAGACCTCGCGGCAGGGGCCGTCGTACTCCCACCCCTCCTCCCTCATCCGGTCCTCGACCGCCTGGTAGGCGGCGAGGATCTGGGGGTGGGCGACCTGGGACTTGGCGACCCGGGTGAACGCGAGCCGCCGGGCGGGCTCGACACGGACCTTAACGTCCTTGGTACGACCCTGAGTTGCCGCCCAGGCTCGCGCGGCGGCCTCGTCGGCGACCGGGACGCACGCCTCGGCCGGGCCGTCGCTGTCCATGGACGACTCCGCGTGGTAGATCACGTACGGCGCGCCGCTGCCGCCGCCGGGCACCTGCCCAAGTCGCCCCAGCGCGGCGGGAATCCACACGGGAAGCTCGTCCGCGAGGAGATGGCGCGTCTCGCTGACCACCACCTGCTCGGGCACGTCGACGAGCTGGATCTCGAACCGCATGTCGGTACTCCTCCCTGACATCCGTCCACGGAGGTAGCCGACCAGCGCGCGCCGCTCCGCGTGGCGGGCCTCGGCGTCGCTCCAGTAGCCGTCGAGCAGCCCGGCACCCGCCGCGTCGCCCGCCGCCACGACCTCCGCGATCAGCGCGAGGGGCATGTCGAGCCGGCGCAACAGGGCCACCAGCCGGGCGGGTTCGATCTGCCCGGCCCGGTAGTAGCGGTAGCCGCTGGCCTCGTCGACCCGCGCCGGCGCGAGCAGCCCCAGCCGGTCGTAGCGGCGCAGCGCCTTCGCCGAGAGCCGGGAGCGGGCGGCGAACGCGCCGATGGTGAGCAGTTCCTCGTCGTCCACCTGGCCATCCTCCGTCACCGGACGGTTCCGCCCGGCGAGGAGGAGGCTGGGGGTTGCCCTTGGGGGAAGGTCAAGGGGGGGCCTAGGGGGAGGGGGGTTCCGCAGGTGGGCGGAGGCCCTTAGGGGAGGTGCCGGTCGGGCGAGCCCTTAAGGGAGACCCTGCCCTTAGCGGTCGGGCGAGCCCTTAGGGGGCTTCCCTGCCCTTAGGGGGTTCAGCCGGCGAGCTGGGACTCGACCGCCGTGACGACCTCCTCGGACTCCGGCTCGGTCTGCGGCGAGAAGCGGGCGACGACGCTGCCGTCCCGGCCGATCAGGAACTTCTCGAAGTTCCAGCGGATGTCGCCGCTGTGCCCCTCGCCGTCCGCGAAGCCGACGAGCCGCTCGTAGAGAGCGTGCCGGCCCTCACCGTTGACCTCGACCTTCTCGGTCATCGGGAACGTCACGCCGTACGTGGCGGAGCAGAACTCGGCGATCTCGACGGCGCTGCCGGGCTCCTGCCCGAGGAACTGGTTGCACGGCACCCCGAGCACGGTGAACCCCTGGGCGGCGTACCGCTCCTGGAGCTTCTCGAGCCCGGCGTACTGCGGGGTGAGCCCGCACTTGGAGGCCACGTTCACGATCAGGACGGCCTGACCCGCGTACTGCGCGAGGTTCGCGGCGTCGCCCTTAAGGGTCTCGATCTCGACGTTGAGGGGGGAGGTGGCGTCAATAGTCATGCTTCGGATGCTAACTCCGCGGGCGTTGAGGGGGGCGGGCCCCTAGGGGGCATCCGGATTCGCTGCGCGGCGCGCGCCGGCTCCCGGCGGAGTGCTGGGGGTCAGTCCCCGGCGGAGCGCAGCACCAGCGCGTCCCCCACCCCGGTCCGCACGTACAGCACCGACCGGCCCACCCGCCGCCGCTCCACCAGCCCCGCGTCCCACAGCACCCGCAGATGCCGCCCGACCGCGCCGAGCCCCTGCCCGGTGACGGCGACCAGCTGCGTCGTACTCATCGGCCGCCCCAGCAGCACCAGCACCCGCGCCCGCCCGGCCCCCAGCAGTGCCCTTAGGGGTTCCTCCCCAGGGGGCTCGGCGCCGGCGAGCACCCCCGCGCACGGGTAGACGACGGCGTACCGCTCGCCGTCCTCCCACGACACCCAGCCCGCCCTAGGGGTCACGGGCACGAAGACCAGCTCCGCCCCCGAGATCTCCCGGGGCGGGTACTCGTGCCGGTTGACCTGGAACCGGCTCTCCCCGAGCCATCGCGTCCCCGGCCGCAGCGAGTCCAGCACCGCCGCCCAGCCGCCCCGGCTGACCTGGTCCACCCGCCCGTTGACATCGGCCTCCAGCACCCGCCGGCGCCGCTCCCAGTACGGCAGCACGCTCTCCCGCCACACCCGTTCGAGGAGGACGGCGGCCCGCTCGGCGAGGTCGCGGTCGTCCCGGTCGAGGATTTTGGGGAGCGGGCCCCCTAGGGACATCCGTAGGTGATCCCTGACCCCGGTGGCGCCCCTGACCCGGGCCACCTCCGCCTCGAACACTTCCCCGCCCCTAGGGGTAGGGGTCAGGAAGTCGGCGATCCACTCCTTGCCGAGCCCGGCCCGTACGAGCGCCCCGGTCACCGGATCACCGGCCAGCAGCGCCCGGTACGCGGGCCGGTGCGCCGCCAGCCACCTGCTCTCCCCGGGGTGCGCCCCCGCGCCGGAGTGCAGCAGCTTCAGGCTCGCGAAGGTCTCGGCGGCGGGGGAGAGGACGAAGCGGCTGCGGGCGAGGGTGTCCGCGTTGAGCTGCCACCAGCCCATGGTGTGGGGTCCTTTCGGGAGGGCGGGTCTCTTCAGAGGGGCACGTCTCTTCAGAGGGGCACGTCTCTTCAGAAGGGCACGTCTCTTTAGAGGGGCACGTCTCTTTAGAGGGGGCCGGCCGGTCATGCCGTCGCGGGGCGCACGGCGCGTGGTTTCGCGTGTCCGCGAAACATTAACCGTCCCGGCGGGCCCGGCCGGAGACTCCGCGCATGTCGTCCACCACCGTGCCGCCCGCCTACCGGGACCTGTTCCGCACCCCCGAGTTCACCCCGTTCTTCCTCTCCTCCGCCGCCCACATGTCCGCCCAGACCCTGGCCGGACTCGCCCTCGGCACCCTCGTCTACCGCACCACCTCCTCCCCCCTCCTCTCCGCGCTCAGCATGTTCGGCCCGTCCCTGGCCCAAGTCCTGGGCGCGACCGTCCTGTTGTCCGGCTCCGACCGCCTTCCACCGCGTACGGCCCTGGCGGCGCTCTCGCTGACGTTCGCCGCCACGACGGCGGTTGTGGCGATCCCCGGCCTGCCGGTGTGGGCGGTCTTCGCCACCCTGTTCACGCAAGGGGTGGTGGCCGCGCTGGGCGGCGGGGTGCGGTGGGGCCTGCTGAACGAGATCCTGCCCAACGGCCGCTATGTGACCGGGCGTTCGGTGTTCAACATGATGAGCGGCCTGATGCAGGTGAGCGGTTACGCGCTCGGCGGCCTGCTGCTCACGGCGGTCACCCCGTCCCAAGTCCTGCTCCTGGCAAGCCTGTTGTACGTGACGTCCGGGACCCTCACCCGCCTCGCCCTGACCCCCCGCCCGCCCCGCGCGTCCGGCCGCCCGAGCGCGGCGGCGACCTGGCGGACGAACGGCGAGCTGTGGCGGTCCCGGGAGCGGCGGCTGACGTATCTCGGACTGTGGGTGCCCAACGGGCTGGTCGTCGGCTGCGAATCGCTGTTCGTGCCGTACGCGCCGCGCGGGGCGGGGACGTTGTTCGCGTGCGCGGCGCTGGGGATGTTCGTGGGGGACGTGACGGTGGGCCGGTTCCTGAAACCGTCCGCACGGGCGAAGGCGGCGACCCCGCTGCTCCTCCTGCTGGCGGCCCCGTACACCCTGTTCGCCCTGGCCCCCTCCCTCCCCCTGGCCGGCGCCGCCGCACTGCTCGCGTCCGTCGGCTTCGGCGCGAGCCTCGTTCAGCAGGAGCGGTTGATGAGGCTGACTCCGGCCGAACTCAGCGGGCATGCGCTGGGGTTGCATTCGGCGGGGATGCTGACGATGCAGGGGGTGTCGGCGGCGGTGGCGGGGTCGCTGGCTCAACTCACGTCGCCGGGGGCGGCGATGGCGGGGGTGGCGGTGGTTTCGGTGGGGGTGACGGTGGGGTTGTGGGGGGTGGGGAGGGGGGTGAGGGGGGATCGGGTGGGGGAAGTGGCTTGAGGTGAGGGGTAGTTGGGCGGCGGAGGGGGTCGGCGCGGGGGAGTGGCTTGGGGTGGCGGGTAGTTGGGCTGAGAGGGGGGGGAGTGGCTTGAAGTGGCGGGCAGTTGGGCTGGGTGAGGGTCGGTGCGGGGAAGTTGCTTGGGGTGAGGGGGAGTTGGGCGGGGGCGTCGGCGGAGGTCGGCGGGGTGAGGTCGCCGGTGCCGTGGCGAGAACGGCGTCGCCGGTGTCGTAGGCAGCAGCGGCGCCGCCGATCCCGTACCGGTCCGCCGCTACGGCGTCTCCTCCGGTGGGCCGCCCTCCAGCAGGCGTTCGCCGATGTCGTCCGCCCATTGCTGGGCCCACCTCCGCAGCTGACGTACGTCCGCGCAGCCGGTCAGGTCGGTGTCGTCCATCATCCACTCGACGCGCTCCAACCTGCCCCGGAGATCGGTGAGTTCGAGGCCGTCGTGGCTGTGGCGGCGGCCCAGTTCCTCCAGTTCGGGCCAGCTCCAGCGGTCGGCGACGGCGTGCACGCAGACGAGGTCGCGGGGGAGGCCCCGGTCGGCGAGATCGCGGACTTTCACGCCGACGGCGTCGGGGAGGGGGAGGGCGAGGCCGAGGGGGGTGGGGACGGGGGGTCGGTGGGGGAGTTGCTTGAGGATGCGGATCGTCTGTCGGCCGGGGGTGGTGGGGGTGCGCGGGGCGGCGGAGGTTCCGGTGCGGGTGAGGGGGTAGGGGGCGGCGTCGGTGAGGGGGTAGAGAGCGGCGTTGGTGAGGGGGTTGGGCGCGGCGTCGGTGAGGGGGTGGAGGTCGGCGTCGGTGAGGAGGTGGGGGTCGGCGTCGGTGAGAGAGGAGGGTGCGGCGCCGGTTCCCTCGTCCGCGTCGGCTGGGTTGGCTGGAGTGCCAGTGCCAGTGCCAGTGCCAGTGCTGGGGCTGGGGCCGGGGCTGGGGCTGGGGCCCACCTCGATCCGCGCCGCCAGCGCCCCCTTCTCCTCGACCTCCGCCGGCCACCCCAACTCCCTCAGCCCCAGCTGCACTTGGGAGGCGATCCACTCCAGCCGCGAGGGATGGTCGGTGGCCACGGTGACGCCGTCGCGCCGACAGTCCAGCACTCCATGGGCGTGCAGAGCACAGGCACCGGTGAGGGCAAGCGGATAGGCGGCGCCGACGGCCAGGAGGTCTTCGAGGAGGGGGCGGCGGGCGCACATACGGGAATTATGCCGAGGGGGTGGGGCCTGCGGCGCGGGGAGGCGGGCGCCCTTGGGGCGAGGCAGAGATGCTCTCAGAGCTCAGGAACGCCCTCGGGTCAGCGCCGCCGAGCTAGCGCCCTCGGGTCAGCGCCGTCGGGTCAGCGCCGCCGGGCCAGCGCCGCCGGGCCAGCGCCCTCGGGTCAGCGCTGCCGGTCCAGCGCCGCCGAGCCAGCGCCGTTGGGCCAGTGCCCTCGGGCCAGCACTGCCGGTCCAGCGCCGCCGGGCCCAGTTGCCCCTACGGGCCGTGTCCCCTAGGGGCCGTGTCCCGTAAGGGCCCTGTCCCCTACGGGTCGCCTCCCTTACAGGCCCTGCCCTTAAGGGCTACATCCCCTAAGGCCAGCCCCCTACGGATCGTTCCCCTACGGACCCTGCCCCTAAGGGCCGCGTCCCCTAAGGCCAGCCCCGTACGGGCAGCCCCCCTCTCCCCTAAACCCCTCCCCCCACCCCGAACCACCTCTCCAGCACCCCCTCCAACTCCCCCTGCTCCTCCCCAGCCCACGCCACATGCCCGTCCGGCCGCAGCAGCACCGCCGGGAAGTTGAACTCCTGGCGCACGGCCCCGGCGTCGTCGTACACCTCCACCGTGTCGACGACATGCCGCACCCGGTCCCCGTACCCGTCCACGGACAGCTTCCCGGTCTGGTCCAGCAGCAGCCCGCGTCCGTCGTGCATCAGCCCGAACAGCCGGCCGTGCTCCCGCAGGGGCAGATCGCGCAGGTGGCGGCCGAGGAGGTCGGGGCCGGGGCCGAGGTCGTAGCGGATGCCCAGGGCGGTGATCTTCTCGATCAGATGCCGGTGGACACCGTCGAACTGAAGGAGTTCGGCGAGGAGTTCGCGGACGGCCCGGGGGCCGGGCTCGGGGGCGATCAGGGTCATCTGGGCGCGGGTGTTGTCGAGGACGGCGGCGGCGACGGGGTGCCGTTCGGAGTGGTACGTGTCGAGCAGCCCGGCCGGCGCCCAGCCGCGCAGCTCGGCCGCCAGTTTCCACCCCAGGTTGTAGGCGTCCTGCACCCCGAGGTTGAGTCCCTGCCCGCCGGTCGGCGGATGGATGTGCGCCGCGTCGCCCGCGAGGAACACCCGCCCCTCGCGGTACCGCTCCGCGAGCCGGGTCGCGTCGCCGAAGCGGGAGACCCAGCGGGGGGAGTGGGCGCCGAAGTCGGTACCGGCGAACTCCCGCATACGGTGCGTGAATTCGTCGAAGGTGGGCGGCGCGGACCGGTCCTCGGAGACGTCCGCCGCCGGCACGATGAACCGGTACACCCCGTCCTTCAGCGGGATCGTCCCGAACCGGTGATGCGTCTTGCGCACCTCCGCCACCACCGCGTCCATCTCCGCCGGCGCCACCCCGATCTCCGCCTCCGCGAGCAGCGTCTCCACCCGGCTCGGCTCCCCGGGGAACCCGATCCCGAGCAGTTTCCGCACGGTGCTGCGCCCGCCGTCGCACCCCACGGCGTACGAGCCGTGCAGCGAACCCCCGTCGGCCAGCAGGACCCGGACCTCGTGCTCGTCCTGCTCCACCCCGACGACCTCGCACCCGCGCCGGATCTCCACCCCCAGCTCCACCGCCCGCTCGGCCAGCAGCCGCTCGGTCTCCACCTGGGGGACGGCGAGGACGTACCCGTGCGCGCTGTCCACCTCCACCGGCTCGCCCCGGCCGATCCCGCCGAAGAACCCGCCCAGCGGATGCTTGACGCCCAGCGCGAGGAACCGCTCCAGCAGCCCGCGCTGCGCCATGATCTCGATACTGCGCGCGTGCAGCCCGCCGGCCCGCGAGAAGGAGGCCGGCTGCCGGTCCTTCTCCAGTACGACGGCCCGGACGCCGGCGAGCCGCAGCTCACAGGCGAGCATCAGCCCGGTGGGGCCGCCGCCGACCACGATCACGCCGTCGGCGATGCCGCCGGTCAGCTCACTCGTCGTACCCATAAGGGCCCCCATTTCCGCAGGTCGTGCGCTGTGTGCCCGCAGATTCTGCGACAACTGGGGGGCCTTGCCGCAAGGCCCCCCATGGGTTATACGTTGAAGAGGGAGGAAGGGGAGACGAGGGCGCGGGCGAGGCTCGCGAAGTGTTCCTCGCCGATCTCGCCGGGTGCGCGGATGTCACTGGGCGCATCGATTTCGCCGGACCCGTAAGGGTTGCAAGGGCCACAGGACCCGTAGGGGTCGTAAGGGGCGCCGGACCCGTAAGGGTCGTAAGGGGCGCGCGTCCCCGGCGCCAGCCCCAGCAGTACCCCCTGAGTGAGCCCCGCGAGCGCCCCGCGCAACGCGACCGCCACCCGCCGGGCCTCCTCTGGGCCGAGGACGCCCCCGTCGTACCGCCGCCCCGCGAAGAGCTCGGCGACCTGCGCCTCCTGCGCCCGCACGGACGCGGCGACCTCCGCCCCGAGCCGCGGGTCGTGCACGGCCATGTCCAGCAGCGTGATCTGGAGCACCAGCATCGAACGGGCCTGCGGGGCAAGGCAGTTGCGCCGGTAGTAGTCCCGGGCGAACGCGTCGACGGCGTCCGTCAGCCCCAGCCCGACCGGCACGATCTCCGTCAACTCCGCGTAGTAAGGCGCCCGTTGGCTGCTGGGCGCCGTGTTCGCCGTCGGGGCGGGGTGGTGCGCGGGGGCGCTCGGGGTGCCGGGCGCGCTGGTGGTCGTAGCCGGTCTGGCGTTGCTGGCCGGGGGCGGCGCCGAGCTGGCGTTCGTGCGGCGGCGGTCTCGGCGTACGTATCTGAGACTGATGGTCGCGTACGACTGCGGGTGGGCGCTGGCGGCGGTGGGCGGGCTAGTGGTGGCCGGGCGGGCGGGGAGTTCGGGGGCGAGGTGTGGGTGGGGTATCAGGTGGCGGCGCCGCTCGGGTTCGGGGCGCTGCTGACGGCGGCTGCCCCCGAGGCCACCGGAGACGCCTAGGCCACTGAAGGCGCCGGGTCCGCCGAAGACGCCGAGTTCACCGAGGACGCCTAGGCCACCGGAGACGCCGGGTCCGCCGAAGGCGCCTAGGCCACCGGAGACGCCGGGTCCACCGGAGACGCCGAGTCCACCGAAGGCGCCGGGGGCGCTGAAGACGCCAGCGTCGCCGAGGTCGCCGGCGTCGCCGAATAGGCCGTCCAGCGGGCGCGTACAGCTCGAAGGCATATCAGCCCACAAGCCGCGCACGCCCTTTTTCGCGCCCCTCTGCTGCTGCGCCGGTTATGGGGCTCTTGGAATAGTTCGTCCCGAGTTGTTGCATGGGGGCTTCCCCACGACGCGCCCGGAGTACACCTATGACTACTGCCACTTTCGTGCCCGCCCCGGCCTCCTCCAGGGGGGTCTTGTCCGCCGACAGCCCGTTCGTGCGGCGGCTTCGCCGTATGAGCGGACTGAAGGCCATCCAGGAGTCCGCCGCGCACGGCACCGGGTTCTTCCCGTTCAGCGACGGGCTGGGATTTCGTGTTCAGACCGCCGAGCGGGGCCGGGTCGTCCTGGCCGTGACCCCGACCGACGGCCACTCCAGCTGGCCCGGCTTCACCCACGGCGGCTTCACCGCGACCCTCTGCGACACGGCGTGCGCACTGTCCGCACTGTCGACCGTACGGCGCGGCACCCAGGCCGTGACCGGCAATTTCAGCCTCAACCTGTTGCAGCCGGTCCCGGCCGGGAGCCAGCTGATCACCTGCGTAGGACGCGCCACCCAGACCCAGGGGCCACGCATCCTCACCCACGCCGATGTCATGACCCCTGACGGCACCCTCCTCGCCCACTCCACGGCGCTTTTCATCACCCGACCGCTGGTGGTCTGAGCCCATACGGCTGGTTTTCGCATGGGTGATCTTGGTGCGGCCGAGCGGCCGAACCCCCGCGGCCACCTTGATCATCTGACCCCGGTCCGGCGGGGGAGCCGGCGTTCATCGCATTACCCGCGGTGGGTCCTACAGGGCTCGCGGGTGTCGCCCGGTGCGTGGATGTGATGTGAGATCACGGGGGTGGCTGGGCGGAACAACGTTTCAGCAATGCGCCGGCCGCCCCCGAGACGAACAGCCCCGACCCGACCTGCGTCGCGCCGGCTCTCCTCCCGCTCACGCGAACGGCCTCGGACGAGAAGTCCGAGGCCGTCGAGAGCGTCTGCCCGGGAAGGAAATCCCAGGCCAGAGCGGTAACACGCTGTGCCCCCGGCAGGATTCGAACCTGCGACACCCGCTTTAGGAGAGCAAGGTTCGAACTGGCTGTTGCTGATCATTGTGTTCCTCTGACCTGCTGCCGAGCCCGGTGCGACCCTATTGCGGGTTCGCTACGAAGATCGTTTGGGAGGAATTTAGGAGATCATTTTCGCTGGGGCGCCTCACCAGGCTCACTCTCCCCCAGAGTGAGGTCCAGCCCAGGTTGCCCATGGCGCTCCAGAACATGGCCTCCAGGCTGTTGATCCGCTCCTGCCGCATCTGCGGCGTCGGGTGCTGATACACGCCCTTGATTCCGGGCCTCTTGTGGCCGGCCTGTTCGTGGGAGAGGGATTCGCGCACACCGATCTGGTCTTGCCACGAGTCGTGGGTGTGGCGCAGCAGCCGCATCGTCATACCTGGTGCGATGGGTTCCCACGCCGGTCTGTACGACACTCCTTGCCGCCGCTGGCGCTCGGGACGTCCGTCTGCGGCCGGCCGGAGTTCCCGCCGGAAGTTCGAACGACGCCACCATTCGCCGTTCACCGTGGACAGGACCCAATCGTGCGGCCAGTCGGCCAGGTGTGCCAAGTCGAGACCGCGGTTCAGGAGATCCGCTCGGAGGCCAGGAACCCCCTCAAGGACCATGGCGAGCAGCTCGGCGACCACGCACAGCGCATCCGCGCCCTCGAAGAAACACGATGGCGCGCGGCCGGCGCCGCCGCCGTCCTCGGCGCCGCAATCGGCGTTGCCGTCCAGTTCCTCGCCCGCTGACGCGACATGCCCCCCTGTACGGCCCATCTTGGGCCGTACAGGGGGGCATCGTCTTGTTGGGTCAGTCCCTCTGCCCGTCGCCGTGCGCCAGCTTCATCAACAGCCCCGTGTCGCGGAGGTCGGGCAATACTGCGTCCGCGCCCGCTGCCTTCAGCAGAGCCTCGCCGCTTTTCCCGGTGGCCACCGCGACCACACGTACTCCTGCGGCCCGAGCACCTTCGACGTCGGCCGGCGTATCACCGATCACCACTGCATCCGCAGGGGAGACGCTCGCGCGCTGGAGGCAGAGCCGGACCAGATCGGCTCGTACGTCGGCGTCTTCTCCGTAGGCGCCGAGGTTCCACAGGATGTGCTGATCCAGCCCGAACACCTGAAGCTTGATCTCGGCGACGCGGCGGACGTTCCCCGTGACCGCGGTCTGGAGAACGCCCTCGGTGTTGAGCGCGTCGAGAGCCGCAGCCGCGCCGGGAAGGGCATGGCCACGCTCTCGCAGCTCAGCGACGTGCGCCAGATGCTCTTCCAGCAGGGCGGTAGCGAATCTCTCGAAGTCGTCACGGCCGGTCGTCAAGCCGTGCAGCCGCGCCGTCTCGCGGAAGATCACCGACTCGGTGATCCCGTCGATCGTCGCTTGCTGACGCATGACCAGGCCGGTGGTGCGCTCGAACGCGGTGGCCGACAGGTCATGGCCCACACCTCTGGTGTCGATCAGGGTGTGGTCGATGTCCCACAAGACGAGCCGCGCCATGATGCCGTCCTCAACTGCGTTGTTTCACTTGGGCATTATCTGCCACACGAACGGGTCAGACTCCGCGCGTGGCCACGTGCGTAGTCCTACGCTGACGTTACGAGACGTGAGAGCGGAAGGGGGCCGAACGGTGATCTCACCGAGGCTGCCCGTGGGAAAGATGGTCAAGCACTACCGGCGCAAAGGCGGTCGTACACAGGCCGCGGTCGCCGGCTTGTGCGCCATCTCCGAGCGTTATCTACAGCAGATCGAGGCCGGCCAGAAAATCCCGTCGGCTGATGTGCTCGCCCGGCTCGCGGCCGAACTCGGCGTACCAGTAGCCGCGTTGCTCGCCGAGGATCCGGTGGAGGCATCGGCTGTTCCGCTCACCGTGGCCCCGGAGATCACCCGCGCGCTGAGGGGGTACGGGCCGCCGCTCAGTACTTCCCCTGTCGCGGTCACCGTCTTGAGGGAGCGCGTCGAGGAGTCGTGGGAGAGCTGGCAGTCGTCCAAGACGCGCTTCACGGACGCGGCCCTTGACCTTCCTGACCTGATCACCGATGTCGAGCACGCTGTACGCGCGCACCGCAGGGGCAACGACGTAGCAGCCCGACGGGAAGTTCTGCGCGTAGCCGTCGATCTGTACGGCCTGCTGAGGTCGTACTGCCGCCGCGCAGGGCGTCTCGATCTGTCGCTGATGGTCGCGGACCGGGCGATCCGGGCCGCCGAGGACGCGGACGATCCCCTGCGTATGGCCGCCGCTCAATGGAACCTCGGGCACGTACTCCTTTCCCACAGCGAACCCGGTGCCGTCGAAGAGGCCAAGGAGGTCGCGCTCCAGGCGGTCGACCAGTTACGGCAGGCGCCGGTGACCAAGGAGACCAAGGCTGTCGAGGGTGCCCTGGAGCTGGTGGCGGTGGTCTCCGACGGGCGGAGGCGCCGTTGGTGGGACGCCCGGCAGAGGCTTGAACGCCGGGCCCTTCCGCTCGCGAAGGAGGTGGGGGAGGGAAGCAACGTTTCTTGGACGGTGCTCGGGCCGACGAACGTCGCCATGCACGCCATGAGCATCGAGATGCTGGCCGGTGAGGCGGCCGAGGGGCTACGCGTAGCCGACGGGATCGACAGGAGCGTATTGCCCAGCCTCGAAAGGCAGTTCACCTTCGGTCTTGAAGTCGCGAGGTGCTACGACCTCCGGAAGGAGGACGCCGCTGTCTTCGTCCACCTGCTGGACCTGAAGGAACTGGCGCCGGAGGACCTCATGCGCAGCCCGCTCGCTCTGAGTATGGTGCGTGACCTGCAAGAACGGGTCCGGCCTATCCTGCGCCGCCAAGTCACCGATCTTGCCAATGGCCTCAACCTCCTCTAAGGACCCCGAACTCACAGCTCACCCGAACTCACAGTTCGGGTAGGGGCGTTCCTGGACCCGTACCTTCAGCGCACGTCGCAATGAAGGACGGAAACATGACCGACTTGATGGGCTTCTCGGTGAAGGCAGCCGGAGTGAAGTGGGACGCGGTCAAGATCAGCCGCCATCTCGCAGTCCGCGTGATGGAGATGATCGAGGCTCCAGGGGCTGTGGCCGTGGACCCGTCTCCCGCTGGGCCTGCGCTCTACTTCTTCGTCCCGCCCGGCAGCACTGTCGGATGGGACATCTCCGAAACCACCGTTCTCAGCACCAACACCCACGTGGTGATCCCGCCTTCCGAAAAGGAAGCGCCGCCCGGGCCGTACTGGCTTGTCCCTCGGGACAAGGGACTGACCTCCGCAACCGCACTCCGCCAAGCCCTTGAGACCGTCCAGAAGCAGGACGCGCCGGACCTGGTGGAGGTCCGTACGGCCGTGAACCGTCTTCTGGACCCCGAGGACCGTCCTCGTCGGGACTTAGTCAGTGCCGAGGTGACGACGCTCACCGAGACGATGCGCCAGTACCTCACCCGCCTCGTTCCGCTGGTGGAGACAGCCCTACAGCGGCTCAAGGACCATGGCGATCTTCGCTACGGCGTTCTCGCGTGTCTTGGCGAGGCCCGTGACCGGCTGAAAACCGAACCGGACCAGTACAACGGCAACCCGTTGGACTACGTCTGCTGGCTCGCCATCGTCGTCAACGCGCTCTGCGACCACTACCAGGCCCTCAGCGAGGCGGAGAGCGACGGAGAGCGTAGGCGCCGCTACCCGAGATTGGGACCGACGCAGGCCAGAAACCTCGAAGGGATCTCCGGTGACTCCTGACGAGTACTTCCGGATCGGCTTCAGCCGCCCCGACCCGGTTCCACCTCCCAACTGCGAAGCGTGCGCGACCTTGGTCAAGAAGCGGCGTGCGGCCCGAGCCGCCCGGCCGCGGGATGATTCCGCGGTGGTGGACGCCAATGTGCTGATCCGTCGGCACCACCCCGACCCGGCTGAGAACACGGCCGCGGCCGCCTGACATCTCTTCCGCCCGGTCTGGCCGCTCCCGAGGAGGCCGGGCATCCTGCCCGCCGCCGGCGCCCCAACGTCGGCGGCGGGCCCTCCGCCCGTGGCACGGGCCCCATGGCGACCGATGGGTAAGGGTCGCAACCCACTTCGCTGCTCTCCTTTCTCCTCAGGAGTTCTCGTGTACATGCCCGCACTCGTCCTGCCCGAGGAGGCCGCGCGCCTCCACGTGCTGATCGTCGAGGGCGACGTCCCCCGCAGGCTGACCGCCGATCAGCGCGCCGGCACGGTCTGCGTCTGGTGCTCCACCGACCTCAGCACCGGCCCCGGCATCACCCTCACCATTCACCTCGACCCGGACGTCGTCTCCCGCCCCCACGCGTGTTTCCTCTGCTACGCGGCCCACCAGGCATGGCTCTACGTCCACCTCGACTGGGCCGCCCACACCGAAACCCACCTGGAGTGCGGAGTACACCAGCGGTGCCCCGCCGCCGACTCCTTTCGGGACCGGCTCCTCAGCATCCACCCGCGCACCAGCAAACCGCCGCTGCACTGCTCCGCCTGCGATGCGCCGGTGGCGGGTACCGACAGCCTCCTGGCCGAGCGTGGCCTGGGGGATGCCCTGTGGTACCTGACCGTGCGCCACTCCCCCCAGCACCTCCTGGAGTGCGGCACCAAGGCGCCCGCGCACCGGACGGCATCCCCCACGGACCACTCCGCCGCCCCGGCGCCGGGGCTCTACGGCGACCGGCGCCGGGTACGCGCACCCGGCGCCGTGCTCCAGGACCGGCTCATGGCGATCCCGCCCGCCTTCATGTGGCGCTGCACCACCTGCCGGAAACTGCTGGAGGAACTCGGAAGCACCGTGCTCGCCAGCGGCGACACCGAGTCCTACGGCTGCCGGCACTACCACCACGTCCTCACCCGTCACCTCGTCGCGGACCACGCCGACGTCCTCCTCGCCCCCGGCCGCGTCTGCGCCGACTGCCCCGGCTCCACCGCCGAATGCGACCGGGCCGCGCGGGAGCACTTGGCGCGGCACCTCTTCCTCCCGCCCAGCCCTGAGAGCACGTCATGAACAACGACCTCACGGCCGACCGTCGACACAGGGTTCTGTCCTGGCGGCTGACCACGATCACGGTCGCCGTCCACCTCATCACCCTGACCATCGCCCTTCCCGGACGGCCTGCGTGACGACTTCTCGACGGCCCCCGCGCCCGGGCTCGGCCCGGTCGTGGGGGGCCGAAGGTTCGTAAAGAATGACGACCTCCGCGCCCAGGCTCGGCCCGATCCACAGGCGGCGCTCTTCCCGTCGCGCCGACGTCGGGCTACTTCCCGGCGATGAGGACGGCAAGCGGAATGTCGAGGACGTACGAGATCCGCAGGAGCGTTGCCACGGTGGGATTCGCCTGTCCGGCCTCGATCGCCTGGAGCGTACGGCGGTCGATGCCGGCCGCGAGGTGGACCCGTTCCTGGGTCAGGTTCTGACGGAGCCGTTCGTCGCGCACCTTCGTACCGACGGCCGTGAGGTAGTCGGTGATCCAGGAGGTGTCATCAGGAACGGTGCGCACCCGGTCGACCTTTGGCCGGGTGCGCCGTCATGTCGGCTGAATAGATTCAGCATTTTATGATCATGATGTGCAGAGATAGCCCTTGGTCGCCAGCGTGGCGGTGCTATCGGATGGCTACGCCAGTCTCTGTTCGCTGCTTGTGGCCCACCACATCATCAGCTCGTACGTCGACCTGAGGCCCAGGGTGTCCTGCAGGCTGGCAAGCTCCTTGTTCACCGTTCGGGTGCTCAAGTCGAGCGCTTCGCCGACCGCTTCTTGCAAGTCTCCGGCGGTCATTCGGCGCAAGATCGCCCGCTGGCGTGCTGTAGTCACGGCCGTCTGGCGGCCGAGCACGGCTTGCTCCCATGGCGTGCAGCGCGCCCAGGCGCTTTCGAATACTGCTTTCGCCCAGGTCACCGAGGCGATGTCCACCACGCACCATCCCGCGTCCTGTTCGGCGTCGGCCACCACATGGTTGTCGACGAACAGGACTTGGGTGTCAACGATCATGAAACGTGGAAGAAGGAACGTTTCTTCGTGGACACGGATTTGTGCGCCGGCCGCCAGGAGGTCTGCCGCATAGCCACGCGTCGCTTCGTGCTCCAAGGCTTCGATGGTGTAGAGCGCGCGCACGGCTACCCCTCGCTCAAGGAGCCTCCGGGTCCGTTGGACGCCGAGTTGGTGAGTAGCTGGGTCGCGTTGCTCGGGGCGCCCGGGTTGCACGGAGAGGAACTCGGTGCTGGATACCCCTAAGGCCTCCCCGATGCGGGCGTTCATGAGGGTGCGCGATGGGAAGAATTCCGAAGGGGGACCGCCGAACATCCTGTTCGGGTCGAAGTGTGCGGCCAAGCCTTCGAGTTCGGAGATGTGTCCCATGCGAGCGATGGAGTGGGCCATGGCCTCGCGCTCCTCGGCGAGCAGGCGTTGCATGGCGACGCGCGGATCAAGGGCGACCGGCCCCCAGTGGGTGGTGTCGACGAGCCCCAGAGCTACCAGGCGCTCCAACTCCTCGCCGTGGCCTATGACGTCGTTCCCCGCGATGGCGCGATAAGCCTGTCTCTCCTTCTCAGGCAGCGGTAGGGCTGCATGGTCCGATGTCTCCACTTGTCCCCCTCTACGAAGAGATGCACTTTTACGAAGCGAGTCCTACTTCACGTTTCCGCACACCAATCGCCCTTGGTTCATGGCGTTGCACGTGTCAGCCTAAGCCCACGAGCAAGACGTGCGGACATATGTTCGAATCTGTTCTGGAGGCTCTAGTGAAGAAGCTGTTGTGCACTGCGGCGGCGGTCGTGATGCTCGCGCTCGGCGGTGCGGCTGCGGCGCACGCTAACGAGGCCGGGACCGCCGACGCCGGATGGGGAGCGCCCCCGGCCGGTCCGGTTGTCGTCACGCTTGATGACGCCGGATGGGGGTGACCCTCGTTGGCGACTCGGGTGGATGCTGATCGATCCGCGTCGCGAGCTAGGCCCCTTCTGGCTGACAGTCAGCCGCCGATGGCGTGGTGGTGATCAACTCGCCCTGCGCTTCGGTTGTGCCGGGCATCACGGAGACGGTGCCCCCCCACTTGGTGGCGCCCCGGCACGGACGACCCCCGCACTCCCATGGGAGTGCGGGGGTTCGTCGTTGTGGGCCTGACCTGCACATTCTCTATGATCATTTAGGGGGAATTTAGGAGATCGGCTTTGGTAGTGAGGGTGTATCGGGGGTGTAGGTACCCCGTAGGGAGGCTGGCGCTGACGGGTACGGAGAAGGCCCCGGACTGTCCCTGAGCTGGGAAATCCGGGGCCTCCGCCCTGATCAACTACGTGCCCCCGGCAGGATTCGAACCTGCGACACCCGCTTTAGGAGAGCGGTGCTCTATCCCCTGAGCTACGAAGGCGTGGCATGCGCACTGGGTACGCACCACTGTCACATCTGACGCGCACCACAGTACCGGATGGCCCCAGGGGACAGGTCAGGTGGTGAAGCGGGAGGCGGTGGTTGTCTCCTGTTCGATCTTGGTGGCTGTTTCGCGGAGGGGTGGGAGGAGGTGGGTGAGGCAGGAGGCGGGGGAGTGGCGGGCCGTGTGGGTGGCGGTGTTCAGGGCGGCGACGACCTTGCCTTTGTGGTCGCGGAGGGGCACGGCCAGGGAACGGAGACCTTCCTCCAGCTCCTCGTCCACCAAGGCGTAGCCCTCAGCCGCAACTCTCCGCAGAAGCGGCTCCAACTCCTCCTCGCTTGTTACCGTCTTGGGCGTCAGCGGCTCCAACTCGCCCAACTCCCGCTCCTCTTGCGGCAGATCCGCCAGCAACACCCGCCCCATCGACGTCGCCCACGCCGGCAGCCGGGCCCCCACGCTCGCGTTCACCGACATCACATGCCCCGCCGTCACCCGCGCCGTGTACTGGATCTCCGACCCCACCAACACCCCCATGGACACCGGCTCCTGGATCAGCGCCGACAGCAACTCCATGTGCGGTTGCGCTATTTGAGGGAGCGTCAGTCGGGAGAGGGGAGGGAAGCCGAGGGAGAGGACCCTCGGGGTCAGGCCGAAGTGCCGTGTGTCCGTGGGCTGGTGGACCAGGCCGAGGTGCTGGTGCGTGATCAGCGCCCTGCGCGCCGTCGCCCGCGACAGCCCCGTCGCCTGCGCCACCTCCGTCAGCGTCAGCTCCGCCCGGCCCGCGCCGAACGCCGTCAGGACGCTCAGACCCCGGGCCAGCGACTCGATGAACTCCCGGCCCAGCTCCTGCTTCGACGCCCCCGTCCACGCCGCGAGCCCCGTGGCGGGCGGCGCCGCCGGGGGTTCGGGGGCCGTACGGAGCGTCTCCTCCATCCGCGTCACCGTCTCGCGCAGGCGCGGCAGCAGCGTCGTACGCAAGTCCTGCGCCGTGTGTCTGCTGGTGTGGCTGACGACGCTCGCCACGCAGGCCAGGCGGCCGGCGGCGCGGACCGGTACGGAGACGGCGACCAGGCCCGGTTCGATCAGCTGGTCGTCCACGGCGTAGCCGTCCCGGGCCGCCGCCCGTACCCGTCGTACGAAATCCTCTTCCGTAAATATGCCCGGACCCGCACCTGCACCCGCACCTGCGCCCATGCCTACGCCCCCACCTGTGCCAACGCCCGAACCCGTACTCACGCCCAACGCCCCCCTAAGGGGCATCCCCACAAACCCCTCACCCCCCGGATCCACCCCCCACCTCCCCCGCCATACCCCCCACTCCCGCTCCCCCCACTCCCCGGCGAACACCGCCCCCGGCCCCGTCCGCTCCGCCGGCAGCAGATCTCCGATCCGGAAGGACACCGACAGGGCCCGCCGCCGCGTCGTCTGGCGGATGAAACGGATGCCGTCCCCGTCCCCGACGGCCAGCGACACCGACTCGTCCAGCTCGTCCGCCAGTCCGTCCGCAAGACCGCCCAGCAGTTCCGGCAGTCGCAGCGCGCCGAGGTACGCGTTCCCCAACTCCATGACGCGCGGCGCGAGTACGGCCTCCCGGCCGGCCAGCCGGACGTACCCCATGCGCGCCAGCGTGACGGCGATCCGGTCCACGACGGACCGCGCGAGCCCCGTCTCCCGCTCCAGTGTGCTGAGGCTCAGCGCACCCCCGGCCTCGGTCAGCCGCCGCAGCACGGCCACCCCGCGCATCAGCGGCGCGACGGCCTCGGCGGGGGCGGGGGCGGACGGCAGGGGGGACGCGGACGACGGGACGGACGCGGACGACGACGGCATTGGCACGGCACTCCCGGATGAGATCTCGGGCTCACCGTACGGGACAGCACCCGCCCCTTACGGGACACCGAGCACCCTTACGGGCCACCGCCCACCTAGGGGACCCGACCCGCCCCCTAAGGGACCCGCCCCGTCCCTTAGGGACCCCGACTCCCTTAGGGGTCTCGCCCGTCCCTTAGGGACCCCGACTCCCTTAGGGGTCTCGCCCGTCCCTTAGGGACCCCGACTCCCTTAAGGGTCTCGCCCGTCCCCTAGGGACCCCGACTCCCCTTACGGGCCCCGACGCCCCCTAGGGGAACGCCAGCTCCTCGCCACCCCTCACCCCCTCACCCCCCTCACCCCGCAACCCCCCTCCCCTCCCTAGTCACCCCCACCACATAACTCCCCTCCCCCTCAACCCCCCGCACCACCACACTCACCCCGTTCCGCTTGTCCACGAACCGTTCCCCCACCCCCAACGCCGCATCCGACAGCTCCGTATGGACATTCGGACTCCGCGTGCACCCCCCGCTCCCCCGCCGCGCGTCATGCACGGACACCGGCCCCATCCCGGTGTCCACCGCCGCGTCCACCTTGTAGATCAGCACCCCGGGCCGGCAGACCGCCTCGTCGTTGCCGCCCCGCACCCGCACCTCCAGGACGTAACTGGTCCGCCCGTTCACCGGCACGACGACCAGCTTGCGTCCGCCGGCGGACGACAGCGGCGTCAGGGTGTACTCCACCGTCCCCGCCGCCGACACGCAGCTCACCTGGTCCGGGTCCAGCCACCCCAGCTTCCACTTGTGCCAGCCGAGGAAGTCGTTGTTGGCCCCCCAGTCCTCGCTCATGATGTCCCAGTGCCCGACCGCGCCCCCGCCCTCCTGGGTGTACAGGTCGGGCAGGCCGAAGACGTGGCCGTTCTCGTGCGGGAGGACGCGGTAGCCGGTCTCGGCGTAGCTGCCGCTGCCGTCGTCCTGGCGGGAGTAGACGAAGGAGGCGTTGGAGACGGGGACGCCGTCGGCGACGGGCGCGTCCGTGTTGCCGGCGAAGGTCACCGACAGGACCGTGTCCAGCGCGGAGGGGCCGGCGTTGGGAGTGACCAGCACGTTCAGCAGGTCGTACCGACGGAAGTCCACGTCCGGGTCGGCCGCCGCGACGAGGTCCTGGACCAGCTCCCGGTACCCGGGGTCGAACGGCGCCCCGCGCTCTATGCCGTACGCCTTGAACGGCTTCGGCATCCGCAGCCAGTGCCGTACGGGGGTCTCCGCGCGGTAGTCGAGACGGCCGTACGACGCCGTCCTGAACCACTCCGAGGTCTGCGGGAAGAACTCCCGGAACCGCTCCATCGCGGTGCCCTTCCCCTTCGCGTCGGGGAAGTCGATCATCAGAGTCAGCGCCCTGACCGTCCCCGTGGAGCGCGCGTACCCCCGGGCCGTCGGCACCCCCTCCGACATCTGCACCGCCGCGCCCGCCCTGATCATGCACGGCCCGAGCGCCGAGGCCCGCGCCTGCGCCACCGGATTCGCCCCGGCCGCTATCGGTCCGCCGCCGTGCGCGCGGTGCCCGGTCCCGGCCGACGTGCCGACCGCCAGGGTCAGCGCGGTCACCGACACCAGGGCCGCCGCACGGCGGGTGCGTATCCGACGGCGAGGCTGCGGCTGCATACGGGGCCCTTCGCTCCAGGCAGCCCCCGTTCACCGGCTGCCCCCTTGCGCTCACCCTCCGCCGCCGCCTCCGGCCCCGCCCGCTGAGCGGGTCCGAACGTGGCGCGCCCGCGCACGCCCCTGAC
Source organism: Streptomyces sp. AMJ-169 (assembly GCF_055597585.1). Taxonomy (NCBI): domain Bacteria; kingdom Bacillati; phylum Actinomycetota; class Actinomycetes; order Kitasatosporales; family Streptomycetaceae; genus Streptomyces; species Streptomyces sp. AMJ-169. The sequence continues at coordinate 279,998 of NZ_JBVLTJ010000012.1, read as the reverse complement.
CTGCCCTAGGGCCCCTAGGTCACCTACGGGCCCTGAGATCCCCTACGGCCCCTAGGGCACCTACGGACCCCGAGATCCCCTACGGCCCCTAGGTCCCCTACGGCCCCCGAAATCCCGTACAACCCCTAGGACCCCCTACATTGTGACCCAGCTCACAGAACCCCTAGGAAATATCCGGGGACCCCCTCCCCGTTTAACCCCGTGTCCGACTGAAACGGGGACCCGCTCCCCGGATCAGATCAGCCCCCCGGCAGAGGAGTCCTCGTGGAGTCGTCGACGATCCCCGCGCAGCGCAAGGCGACCCGGCCCCGCGCCGACGCCCTGCGCAACCGGGAGCGGATCGTCACCGCCGCCCGCGAGATGTTCACCGAGTTCGGCGCCGACGTACCGCTCGACGACATCGCGCGCCGCGCCGGTGTCGGCAACGCCACGCTGTACCGGAACTTCCCGGACCGCGACGCCCTCGTCCGCGAGGTCGTCTGCTCGGTGCTCGACCGCACCGCGCGGGCCGGCCGCGAGGCGCTGGCCGAGGCGGGCGACGCGTTCGCCGCCCTGGAGCGCTTCGTGCACGTCTCGGCCGACGAACGGGTCAGCGCGCTCTGCCCGATGATCTCCACCACTTTCGACGAGCAGCACCCCGACCTCGCCGCCGCCAGCGCGCGGGTCGAGGCGCTGATCGGGGAGATCATGGACCGGGCCAAGTCGGCCGGACAGCTCCGCGAGGACGTGGGCCCCGGCGACGTCATGCTCGTCGTCGCCCAGCTCAGCCGCCCCCCGGCGGGCGCCCGGTGCGTGATGGTGGACCGTTTCGTCCACCGCAGCCTCCAGATCTTCCTGGATGGCCTGCGCGCCCCCGCCCCCTCCGCCCTGCCGGGCACCCCCGCCCTGACCATGGAGGACCTGCGTCGTCCCTGAACCAGACCTGACCGATCGCGGCGGTGAGATCCGCCGCCGCACCGATTAGTTACGACGCCCCCCACCGTCAGTACACCGTCACGGCGTCCGCCTGAAGCAGGCCCCCACCGCGCCGGCCGGCCATGTCAGCACGCCCTTTTCCGCACCCAGAACACCAACGAAGCACCGGAGTGGGTCCACCCATGTCTCAGACAGCCTCCACGGCGCCCGACGCCAATCGCTGGAAGGCCCTGGCGTTCATCGCCATCGCCCAGCTGATGGTCGTCCTCGACGCCACCATCGTGAACATCGCGATGCCCTCCGCCCAGCAGGACCTGGGCATATCCGACGGCAACCGGCAGTGGATCGTCACCGCCTACGCCCTCGCCTTCGGCGGGCTGCTGCTCTTCGGCGGCCGGATCGCCGACCTCTGGGGCCGCAAGCGCACCTTCGTCGTCGGCCTCGGCGGCTTCGCGCTGGCGTCCGCGCTCGGCGGCGCCGCGACCAACCAGGCCATGCTGTTCGGCTCCCGCGCCTTCCAGGGCCTGTTCGGCGCGCTGCTGGCGCCCGCCGCGCTCTCGCTGCTCGCGGTGATGTTCACCGACGCCCGTGAGCGCGCCAAGGCGTTCGGCATCTACGGCGCCATCGCCGGCGGCGGCGGCGCGGTCGGCCTGATCCTCGGCGGCTTCCTCACCGAGTACCTGGACTGGCGCTGGACGTTCTTCGTCAACATCCCGTTCGCGATGATCGCGGCGGCCGGCGCGTACTTCGTCATCCGTGAGCCCGCCGGCGGCCGCAACCGCTCCCCGCTCGACGTGCCCGGCGTGATCCTGTCCACGCTCGGCCTGGTCGCGCTGGTCTACGGCTTCACCCGCGCCGAGACCGCCGGCTGGTCCGACGGTCTGACGATCGCCATGTTCGTCGGCTCCGTCGTCCTGCTGGCCGCCTTCGTCGCCGTCGAGGCCAGGGTCAAGGCCCCGCTGCTGCCGCTGCGTGTGATCACCGACCGCAACCGCGGCGGCATCTACCTCTCGCTGGGGCTCGCGATCATCGGCATGTTCGGTCTGTTCCTCTTCCTGACCTACTACTTGCAGGTCGTGAAGGGCTACTCGCCGGTCAAGACCGGTTTCGCGTTCCTCCCCATGGTCGCGGGCATGATCACCGGCTCCACCCAGATCGGCACCCGTCTGATGACCCGCGTCCCGGCGCGGCTGCTGATGGGCCCCGGCTTCCTCACCGCCGCGCTCGGCATGCTGCTGCTGACCCAGCTGGAGATCGGCTCCTCGTACGCCACGCTGCTGCTGCCCGGCATGGTGCTGCTCGGCCTCGGCATGGGTACGGCGTTCATGCCGGCCATGTCGCTGGCGACCACGGGTGTCGAGCCCCGGGACGCGGGTGTCGCGTCCGCCATGGTCAACACCTCGCAGCAGGTCGGCGGCGCGATCGGCACCGCCCTGCTGAACACGATCGCCGCGTCCGCGACGACGTCGTACCTCAAGGACCACCTCGCCGCGGCCGGCACCGACCGCACCCGGGCGCAGCTGGTCCAGCTCGAAGGGATGGTGCACGGGTACACCAGCGCGATCTGGTTCGCCGTCGGCATCCTGGCGCTGGCCGCGGTCATCGCGTTCACGTTCGTCAACGCCGGCCGCCCCGACCTCGGCGCTGGTGAGGGTGCCGAGGACGAGCTGAAGATCCCGGTGGCCGCGCACTGAGCCGCTGAGCCACCGCCCTGACCGGCGCGGCCCAGGGGGCGAGGTCAGCGCAGCCAGGGCAGGTCCGCACCCGCTTCGTTGGGCTGGAGGCCCTCGGCGACGATCGTCATGATCTCGCCGAGGGCCTTCTGCTGTTCCGCCGTGAGCCGCTCGAAGAGCGCGCCGCGTACGGCGTCCACATGGCCCGGCGCGGTCCGGCGCAGCACCTCGGCGCCCGCGTCCGTGAGGACGGCGAACTGGCCGCGCTTGTCCGAGGGGCAGTCCTCGCGGCGGACCCAGCCGTTCTTCTCCAGCCGCGCGATGGCGTGCGAGAGCCGGGACCGGGTGATCTTCGACTTCATGGCCAGCTGGGTCATCCGCAGCCGCCGCTGGGGGGCGTCGCCGAGGCCGACGAGCAGGCCGTAGTACATGTGCGGCATGCCGGCGTCGCGCTGGAGCTGGCGGTCCAGATGGTCCTCCAGCAGGGTCGTCGCGTGGAGATACGCGCGCCAGACGCGCTGCTCCTCTTCGGTGAGCCACTGGCGCCCGTCGGCGTGCGGGGAGGGGGTTGCCTTCATGTACTCCACAGTAGCGCCACCATTCTTGAATATTAAACAAATAGGTCGTACAGTGTGCGGTGAGTTGATGTTTTAGATTTGAAGCAACAGCTGACAGTGCTGTGCAGAGAGCTAGAACGTGCCGCGCGAGGTCGAGTGTTCAAGGCCGACCGCTGAGAGTTCAAGTACGAATGTGTCAAGGTCCATCTGGTGGATACCTGTCGGTCGGTCGGCCCTACCTCCAAGGGGCAGGTGACCGGTCGATTCGGTAATCCGGGGGTGGGTGTAGGGGCCACCCGAGTTGTCTCGGGGGATGAGACCGGCCCGACCGGTCAACCGGCCTGTTTCGGGAGAAGGAGCCGCCGCCATGTCCGCAGTGACCCAGGAACGCATGCCCGCCCTGTACCTCAGCCACGGCGCGCCGCCGCTCGCGGACGACCCCGTGTGGCCGGGCGAGCTCGCCGCGTGGTCCGCCCAGCTGCCCCGCCCCAAGGCGATCCTCATCGTCTCCGCCCACTGGGAGGAGGCCCCCCTCGCTCTCGGCGCCGTCAACCCTGTCCCTCTCGTCTACGACTTCTGGGGTTTCCCCGAGCACTACTACCGGGTGACGTACGACGCTCCCGGCGCACCGGAGCTCGCCGCGAGCGTGCGCAAGCTGCTGCGCGCCCCTGGCGTCCCCGTACAGGACATCCCCGACCGCGGCCTCGACCACGGCGCGTACGTCCCGCTGGTGGAGATGTTCCCGGCCGCCGACATCCCTGTCCTCCAGATCTCCATGCCGACACTCGATCCGGTACGTCTGATGGACATCGGCCGCAAGCTCGCGCCGCTGCGCGACGAGGGCGTCCTGATCGTCGGCTCCGGATTCTTCACCCACAACCTGGCCGCGCTGCGCGAAGCGGGCGTGCCCAGCTGGTCGGTCGAGTTCGACGACTGGGGGCGGCGGGCGCTGGAGGCGCGGGACTGGGACGGGCTGCTCGACTTCCTGGGCAAGGCGCCGGCCGGGCGGTACGCGCATCCTCGTACCGAGCACTTCGCTCCGCTGTTCGTGACCATGGGGGCGGCGGAGGCGGCGGGGGAGCTGGATGCGCAGCGGTCGGTGATCGAGGGGTTCTGGATGGGGCTGGCCAAGAGGTCTGTGCAGTTCGGGTGAGGGCTGGGGGTTTGCGGCGGGCGTGGCTTGTTCGGGTGGGCTGCTAGAGGTTCTTCTCGTACCAGGCGACGTCCCAGTAGCGCCCGAACTTGCGGCCCACCTCGCGGAACGTGCCGACGTGGCGGAAGCCGAGGCGTTCGTGCAGGCGCACGGACGCCTCGTTGGGCTGGGCGATGGCGGCGTACGCGCGGTGGACGTCCTCCTTCTCGCGCAGGGCCGCGAACAGGGACTCGTACAGGAGAGTGCCGATGCCGCGGCGGCCGGCGTCGGGGGCGACGTACACCGTGACCTCCACGGATGTCTCATAGGCCGGCTTCGGGCGGTAAGGGCTGGATGTGGCGTAGCCGAGAATCCGCTGTGAGTCCGTGCCCGTGGCAACCATCAGGCGGTACCGGCCGTCTTCAGGATGGGAGAGCAGCCAAGGGCGGCGCTCTTCCGGAGTGAAGGCCACGGTGTCGAATGTGATGGACGTCTCACGGACGTAGTGGTTGTAGAGGTCGGTGAGGGCTGCCAGATCGCCCTCGATCCCCGGTCTGACCTGCACCTCTGTCGATTCGTCCGACATCCCGACCTCCTCGTGTGGCCGGGCAGGATACTGCAAGATCAGAAAATTGGAGGGACGGGTTGGGAATTCTGTCCTGATTCCAGTCGTTGTTTCCTTCGAACGGAACTGAACAGGACCCCACCGCCAGCCCACCATCGCAAGGGAGCACGCATGGCAACCCGTGCCGTCGCCCGTCGTCAGTCCGCCACCGGCGAGACGGACGGCGCGGCCCGCAGTGTTCGCGCCACCGGCGGCGAGATCGCCGACCGCGATCTGGTCGGCATGTACCTCGACGAGATCGCGCGGACCCCGCTGCTCGACGCGGCGAAGGAAGTCGAGCTGTCGCAGATCATCGAGGCGGGTGTCTTCGCGCGCCAGGTCCTGGAGGGTGACGAGACCTCGGCGTCCGGCGCCTCCCGCGAGGAGCTCCAGGCCCTGGTCGACGCCGGCGAGCGCGCCAAGGACGTCTTCATACGGTCCAACCTGCGCCTCGTCGTCGCCGTCGCCCGGCGCTACCCGCGCAGCGGCCTGCCCCTGCTCGACCTGATCCAGGAGGGCAACGCGGGTCTGGTCCGCGCGGTGGAGAAGTTCGACTACGCCAAGGGCTTCAAGTTCTCCACGTACGCGACGTGGTGGATCCGCCAGGCGATCACCCGCTCGATAGCCGACCAGTCGCGCACGATCAGGCTGCCCGTCCACCTCGTCGAGGAGCTCGGCCGCATCCGCCGGGTCCAGCGCGAGTTCAACCGTGAGCACGGCCGTGACCCCGAGCCCGCGGAGATCGCGGCGGAGCTGGGCTCGACCCCGGAGCGGGTCACGGACGTCCTGGACTGGGCGCGCGACCCGGTCTCCCTGAACATGGCGGTGGACGACGAGGGGGAGACCCAGTTCGGCGACCTCCTGGAGGACACCTCCGCGGTCAGCCCCGAGCAGTCCGTCATGACCCTGCTGCGCAGCGAGGAGCTGGACGGCCTCATCGACCGCCTCGACCCGCGCACCGCCTCCATCATCAAGATGCGCTACGGCATCGACGACGGCCGGGAGCGGACGCTGACCGAGGTCGGCAAGGAACACGGCCTCACCCGCGAGCGGATCCGGCAGATCGAGAAGCACGCGCTGCTGGAGCTGAAGAAGCTGGCGCGGGACACGGGGTTCGAGGCGGCGGCGTAACGGAAACGGTGGTGAGGGGGCGCGAGGGGATGTACGAGGGGCGTACGCCGGAGTGGCCGGGCCCGCGCGAACATGGCCGGGTAACCCCGCTTCAACGCCCTGCCGCCAGGGAACAACCCAGCAGGGAACAAGAGTTCGGCTTTTATGGGCTCGGCCGCGGTGAGCGTGTCCCGCTGTGAACGGCCCCTTGAGGGGGCATCCTGAACCACGTCCCGACGCTATCCCCCCCCGGCGCCGGGACCTCCCGAGCCGGTCTTCGGTGCCCTCCCCCCCCTGGGCGCCGGAGGCCGGCTCCTTTTGTTCCCGGACCTGATCTTTGTTCCCGTACCTGAGCCGGACATGAGAAGGACGGGCCACCCCGAACCTGAACCCCGGGGTGGCCCGCCCGGAGGCCAGATTGTGCCATACGTGTGGGGCGCGCTCAGTGGTGGAACCCCGTCGCCGCGTCCTTGTCCCTCGTCAACGGGTGGGGCTGGCGGCGGAGTTCGGGCAGGAGGCGGGTGAGGTCCTCGACGAGGAGATCCGCGAGGTCGTGCGAGAAGCCGTTGCGGCACACGATCCGCAGGACGGAGAGGTCCTCCCGGTTCGGCGGGAAGGTGTACGCCGGGACCAGCCAGCCGCCCTCCCGCAGCCGCCGGGAGACGTCGAAGACGTCGTACGCCGTGACGTGGTCGGCGGTGGTGACGGCGAACACCGGGAGTTCGTCGCCCCGGGTCAGCAGCCGGAAGTCGCCGAGGGCCTCGATACGGTCGGCGAGGGAGCGGGCGACGTCGCGGGTGGTGCGCTGCACCGCGCGGTAGCCGTCGCGGCCGAGCCGCAGGAACGAGTAGTACTGGGCGACGACCTGCGCGCCGGGGCGGGAGAAGTTCAGCGCGAACGTGGGCATGTCCCCGCCCAGGTAGTTCACCCGGAACACCAGCTCCTCGGGCAGCGCCTCCTTGTCCCGCCACAGCGCCCAGCCGACGCCGGGGTAGACGAGCCCGTACTTGTGCCCCGAGGTGTTGATCGAGACGACGCGGGGCAGCCGGAAGTCCCACACCAGCTCCTCGTCGAGGAACGGCGCGACCATGGCGCCGGACGCGCCGTCGACATGGACCGGCACATCGAGACCCGTACGCTCCTGCAACGCGTCGAGCGCCGCGCAGAGTTCCCCGATCGGCTCGTAGGAGCCGTCGAAGGTGGAGCCGAGGATGCCGACGACCCCGATGGTGTTCTCGTCGCACAATTCGGCGGCGGCCTGCGGGTCGAGGTGGAAGCGGTCGCCCTCCATGGGCACCTGCCGGGCCTCCACCTCCCAGAAGTTGCAGAACTTCTCCCAGCAGACCTGCACGTTCACGCCCATGACGAGATTGGGCCGGGCCCCCGGATAGCGGTCGGCGTTGCGCCGCGTCCAGCGCCGTTTCAGCGCCATGCCGGCGAGCATGCACGCCTCGCTGGAGCCGGTGGTCGAACAGCCCACGGCCGCGGCGGGGTCCGGCGCGTGCCAGAGGTCCGCGAGCATCGCCACGCACCGCCGCTCCAGCTCGGCCGTGCGCGGGTACTCGTCCTTGTCGATCATGTTCTTGTCACGGCACTCGGCCATCAGCACTCCGGCCTGCGGCTCCATCCACGTCGTCACGAACGTGGCCAGATTCAGCCGGGAGTTGCCGTCCAGCATCAGCTCGTCGTGCACCAGCTGGTATGCCGTCGAGGGGGCCATCGGGCCGTCCGCCAGCCGGTGCTTGGGCGGCGCCTCGGTCATCCCGCCGACCGGATCCGCCTCCCCGAGGAAGAACGGGTTCACGGACACCGCCCGGTCCTCATGGTGCTTCTGCGGCCCACTGTGCAAAGCCATCGCGCTGTCTCCTGCCGTGTCGCCGGGTCACCTGGTCCTTGCCTCAGTACCCCTTCCGGACGGGGTGTGACCGGGGGGAGGGTGAGAGGAGGGGAAGGGTCGCCTGGATGGCGGACGAGGGGGGCGGGCGTCTTTGTGCCGGGGACGGGGCTGGCGTGTTCGCTCCGGGTCCGGAACCCGGCGGACGGAGACGGGGCTGGCGTGTTCGCTCCGGGTCCGGAACCCGGCGGACGGAGACGGGGCTGGCGTGTTCGCTCCGGGTCCGGAACCCGGCGGCGGCTGGCTCATCCACCGCCCGCCCTGCTGAACCTCCCTCCCAACTCCCGTACGCACTGCACCAGTTCCGCCGGCCCCCGGACCACGAACTCCGCGCCCACCCCCACCAGCCGCACGGCCGTCCACTCCACCGGCGACGAACTCACCCCGCGCACCCGGCACCACCCGCTCGCCACCTCCTCCTCTTTCCCGGACGGCTCCGCCACCGCCCACCCCATCGGCAGCCGCCCGGCGAGTTCCCCGGGCGTCACGGCGAAGTCCACCTCGACGACGTACTCCTCGTGCGGCCGGCGGATGGAGCGCCGGACGTACTCCGTGGCGCTGCCCTCGGGCATCTCCCGGGCGGCGAACCGCGCCCCGGTCGCGAACGGCTCGCTCAGCCGGTCCACCCGGAACGTCCGCCAGTCCCCCCGGTCCAGGTCGTAGGCGACGAGATACCAGCGCCTCCCGGTGGACACGAGCCGGTACGGCTCCGCCAGCCGGCGCGTGGCGCTGCCGTCCCGCGCCCGGTAGGCGAACCGCAGCCGCTCGTGCCCGGCGATCGAGGAGGCGATCGCGGTGAGCGTCTCCGGCGCGACCAGCGCACCGTCCCCGCTGGTCAGCGCGGTCGTCGCGGACTGGAGATCGGCGACCCGGCGGCGCAGCCGGGCCGGCAGCACCTGCTCCAGCTTCGCCAGCGCCCGCACCGACGCCTCGTCCACCCCCTCGACCGCGTGCCCGGCGCCCGCCCGCAGCCCCACGGCGATGGCGACGGCCTCCTCGTCGTCCAGCACCAGCGGCGGCATCGCCTTCCCCGCGACCAGCCGGTACCCGCCGTCCGCGCCCTTCGTCGCCCGCACGGGATAGCCCAGCTCCCGCAGCCGGTCGATGTCGCGCCGCACGGTCCGCCGCGACACCCCGAGCCGCCCGGCCAGCTCACCCCCCGGCCACTCGCGGGGCGTCTGGAGCAGGGACAGCAACTGAAGCAGCCGCGCGGGAGTGCCTGTCGTCATGCTCCGAGCATCCTCCTTGTCCAGGACAGGAGCTGACCTCTTTCCCGGCGGAGCCGAAGTCCGTTCATGCCCGAATAGCGTCCGAACCTGTTTACTTTCCGGAAATCTCCGCGTAGCCTCCCCTCGAAACCACAAGCTCGGGCGTCATCCGGAAGTGAACGGACATCTACCGGACACTGAACCGGGCACTGGGCATCAGACGTTGATCGAATAGCGCCGGCCCCGGCGCGCGAGACGGAACGGACCACGGAGGCGAACGACATGTACGCACCGGAGCGGCAGCAGGAGATCCTGCGGCTCGCCCGCGACGGCGGCCGGGTGGACGTCGTGTCGCTGGCCGAGGAGTTCCAGGTCACCGCGGAGACGATCCGCCGGGACCTGAAGTCCCTCGACCGCGCGGGCCTGGTGCGCCGGGTGCACGGCGGCGCGATACCGGTCGGGCGCCTGGACTTCGAGCCCGACCTCGCCGAACGCGAGTCGACCTCCGCCGACGAGAAGGACCGCATCGCCAGGGCGGCCCTCGGCGAGCTGCCCATGGACGGCACCGTCATCCTCGACGCCGGCACCACCGTCGCCCGGCTGGCCGCCGCCATCCCGCTGGAGGCGACCCTGACCGTCGTCACCCACAGCCTCCCCATCGCCGCCCGCCTCGCCGACCACCCCGGCATCCAGCTCCACCTGGTCGGCGGCCGCGTACGCCACCGCACCCGCGCCGCCGTCGACGCCTGGGCGCTGCGCGCGTACGGCGAGATCCGCGCGGACGTCCTCTTCGTCGCGGCCAACGGCTTCTCGGCCGAACACGGGCTCACCACCCCCGACCTCGCCGAGTCCGCGGTCAAGCGGGCCGCCGTCGCCGCCGCCCGCCGCGTGGTCCTGCTGGCCGACTCCGCCAAACACGGCCAGGAGCACTTCGCCCGCTTCGGCGACCTGAACGACGTGGACCTGCTGATCACCGACAGCGGACTCGGCGACGACGAGGCGTCCGCCCTCGAACGCGGCGGCCCGGAGGTGGTGCGCGCATGAGCTGCACGAACCCCGGACGTACGAAGCTCACCGGCACGACTGACGAGAACGGCATGATCCTCACCGTCACCCCGAACCCCTCCCTGGACCGCACCTACGAGGTCCCCTCCCTCGACCGCGGCGAGGTCATCCGCGCCACCGGCGAGCGCATGGACCCCGGCGGCAAGGGCGTCAACGTCTCGCGCGCCGTCGCCGCGGCCGGCCGCCGCACGGTCGCCGTCCTGCCGCTCGGCGGCGCGCCCGGCGCCCTCGTCGCCGACCTGCTCGACGCCCAGGGCATCGAGGTCGCCCCCGTCCCCGTCACCGGCGCGACCCGCTCCAACATCGCGCTCGCCGAGACCGACGGCGTCCTCACGAAGATCAACGCGCCGGGCCCCGAACTGTCGGCGGCCGAACAGGAACTCCTCCTCGACACCGTCCGCGAGCAGTCCCGGGACGCCGACTGGATCGCCTGCTGCGGCAGCCTCCCGCGCGGCCTCGCGCCGTCCTGGTACGCCGACGTCGTCACCCGCGCCCACGCGGGCGGCGCCCGCATCGCCCTCGACACCTCAGGACCCGCCCTCCTGGAGGCCCTGCGCGCCCGCCCCGACGTCGTCAAGCCCAACGCCGAGGAACTCGCCGAAGCCGTCGGCCGCCCCCTGGCCACCGTCGGCGACGCCCTCAAGGCCGCCGAGGAGCTGCGCGCGATGGGCGCCCGCGCGGTCCTGGCGAGCCTCGGCGCGGACGGCCAGCTCCTCGTCGAGGACGGCGGCACGTACTTCGCCCAGGCCCGCGTCACCACCGTCCGCAGCAACGTCGGCGCCGGTGACTCCTCCCTCGCCGGCTTCCTCATCGCCGGCGGCACCGGCCCCGCCGCCCTCGCCTCCGCCGCCGCCCACGGCGCAGCCGCCGTCCAGCTCCCCGGCAGTGTCATGCCCACCCCCGCCGACCTGGCCCCCGAGACGGTGACGGTGACCTCCCAGATCCCCCTGGACCGGGAACTGACGGAGCCGGTCTCATGAGGACCGGCTCCGCCCGAGAGGCGTACCCCGCCGCGGTGACGCTCCCGCCGGCCACCGGGGCCGGTGTGAAGGGGCGGCACCTCACGGACCCCGGCGAGCGGACCCGTCCCCGGCCGGCCACGGCCCGCTGGATCTCCGCCGGCCTCGTACCCCTGGCCCCCGAGCGGCAAGGCCTCCCCTTAACGGCGGCTGCCTCCGCCCTCACTCCCCTCCCCCTCTTCACCCCCGCCCCCAAGGCGATACGCGTGCGAAGGAGCCCGCGATGAGCGACATGATCACCGCGGACCTGGTCGACCTCGACCTGTCCGCCGAGAGCAAGGAAGCGGCGGCGCGATCCCTCGCCGAGCGCATGGTGGCCCTGGGCCGGGTGACCGACCTGGACGGTTTCCTCGCCGACGTGGCGGCCCGCGAGGCGCAGATGCCGACCGGCCTCGACGGCGGCATCGGCATCCCGCACTGCCGCAGCGCCCACGTCACCGAGCCGACCCTGGCCTTCGGCCGCAGCGCCGCGGGCGTCGACTTCGGCGCCCCGGACGGCCCGGCGGACCTGATCTTCCTGATCGCCGCCCCGGCCGGCGCCGACGACGCCCACCTCACGATCCTGTCCTCCCTGGCCCGCAAGCTGATGAACGCCGAGTTCACCGACGCCCTGCGCGCGGCGAGCGACCCGGCGACGACGGCGGCGCTGATCCGGGGCGAGAAGGAGCCGAGGGAGGTCTCCGCGGAGACCGAGGGCGGGGCCGGGACCGAGGGCACGGCCGGCGCTGAGAGCGGGGCCGGTGCCAAGGGCGGCGCCGAGACCTCCGCCCCCGAAGACTCCGCTGCGGCACCGGTGGCGGCCTCCACCGGTGCCGTAGCGGCAGAGCAGTCCCCGGCCGCCGGGGACGCGACGGAAGGCGCCCCCTTCCGCATCGTCGCCGTCACCTCCTGCCCCACCGGCATCGCCCACACCTACATGGCCGCCGAGTCCCTGGAGAACGCCGGCCGTGAGGCGGGCGTCCAGCTCACCGTCGAGACCCAGGGCTCGGCCGGATTCACCCGGCTCGACCCCGAGGCCATCGCGGCGGCCGACGGCGTGATCTTCGCCCATGACGTCCCGGTCCGCGACAAGGACCGCTTCGCGGGCAAGCCGACCGTCGACGTCGGGGTGAAGGCCGGCATCAACCGCCCCGCCGAACTCATCGCCGAGGTCCGCGACAAGGCCGCCCGAGGCGTCGTCACCGCCCCGGCCGGCGCCGGGTCCACCCCGGTCGAGCGCTCGGGCGACTCCACCGAGGGGTACGGCACCAAGCTCCGCAAGTGGCTGATGTCCGGCGTCAGTTACATGGTCCCCTTCGTCGCCGCGGGCGGTCTCCTCATCGCCCTCGGGTTCGCGATCGGCGGCTACAAGATCAACAAGGCGCCGTCGGTCATGGACCACTTCGTGTGGACCCAGTCCGACAGCTGGGCCGCGCTGCTCTTCCAGATCGGCGCCGTCTCCTTCGGCTTCCTCGTCCCCGTCCTCGCCGGATACATCGCCTACGGGATGGCGGACCGGCCAGGCCTGGTCCCCGGCTTCGTCGGCGGCATGATTGCCTCCACCATCAACGCGGGCTTCCTCGGCGGCCTCGCCGCCGGTCTCCTCGCGGGCGGCGTCGTGATGGGCATCCAGAAGGTCAAGATCCCGGCGGCGCTGCGCGGCATCATGCCCGTGGTGGTGATCCCGCTGATCTCCACGGCGATCGTCGGCTTCCTGATGTTCGTCGTCATCGGCAAGCCCATCGCCTCCGCCCAGAAGGGCATGACCGACTGGCTGAACGGCCTCACCGGCTCCAACGCCGTCCTGCTCGGCGCCCTTCTCGGCCTGATGATGTGCTTCGACCTCGGCGGCCCCGTCAACAAGGTCGCGTACACCTTCGCCACCGCCGGCATCGCCGTCACCGATCCCGGTGACTCCGCGATGAAGGTCATGGCCGCCGTCATGGCCGCCGGTATGGTCCCGCCGCTGGCGATGGCCCTCGCGACGACCGTCCGCGGCAAGCTCTTCACCGCGACCGAGCGGGAGAACGGCAAGGCCGCCTGGGTCCTGGGCGCCTCCTTCATCTCCGAGGGCGCCATCCCGTTCGCCGCGGCCGACCCGCTGCGCGTCATCCCGGCCTCGATGGCGGGCGGCGCCGTCACCGGCGCGCTCTCGATGGCCTTCGACGCCACCCTGCGCGCCCCGCACGGCGGCATCTTCGTCGTCCCGCTGATCGGCAACCCCTTCCTCTACCTGATCGCCCTCGCGGCCGGCGTCTGCGTCACCACCGCGCTGGTCGTCCTCCTCAAGGGCCTGCGCAAGCCGGCCGCCCCCGCCCCGGCCGACTCCACCCCGGCCCCCGCCACCACCGAGCCCAAGCAGCCGATAGCGGCGTAACCCCGCCCCCCGGCCCCAGAACCGGCCGCGACCCCACCGAGAACCGGACGGGGCCGCGGCCGGCTCGATTTCCGGCCCCCGGACGAGGACTCCCCACCGGCAAGTCCGGGCGACGGCTCCTCGCAAACGGCCCCCTAGGGCGGCTCCCCGCAACCCCCTTCCGAAGGCGCCCACTTCAACGCCCACTGCGCTCACCTCCCTTCTCCGCCCAGCGGCCCACCGCAACACCTTCTCCAGTGCACCGACTTCGACATCCAACTCCGCTCACCTCCCTTCCCGCACCGCCCTCTCAAGAGGAGCGCCCAGGGCGTCGTACGCCCCCTCCGCGCCTCCCGCGCCTTTCACAACTCCCGCGCCCCGTATGCGCGTTTAATACCTCCCGCGATCCCTGGGGTATCCATCACGATCCGCGGCAAAAGTCACGAACTGTGGTGTCTACTGGTTTTCATGCCCGAGCACCTCTCCTTCTCCCAGCTGGCCGGCCTGACCGCCCTCACCCTGGCGACCGTCGCCTGGCTGGCTCTCCTGACCCGCGTCCTGCGCCGCACCCGGACGCAGCGGTCGTACGGGCCGACCCTGCGCACCACCCCTCTCCGCTATCGCCCCGACGGCCTTCCGGCCCTGCCCCGTCAGCGCCGCAGCGGACCGGACGCCGAAGCCGTCCGCCTCACGCCGGCTGAGGAGTACGCCTTCGCCCTGCTGGTCCGCCGGCTGGCCGACGATCTCTGAGCGGGACCTCCGTTCTCCCGCCCACACCCCCTCATCGGTCCGGCCCCGCCGATCGGTTCACGGTTCCGTCCACGAATTTCGGGATCGCCGGATCGCGCGTTGCAGGGGCACGGGAATCGGCTGCGCAGGAGCGGATCGCGCAGGACTCCGCCGGGGCTCACGGGCAGGCCGGGCCGCGAAGTGCCATACGGGATCTAATACTCCAGCAGGATTTCGCTGTCTGAGCTGGTCTTTTCGCCGGGTGGCGGGAGTGTAGCGGGGCTTGGGTCGTGCGGGGGCGGTCTCATGGAGACCGCCCTTCGATCGTGCGACACCGCCGCAGGTAGTGACAGCGGCGGGGCAGCCTCCGAGGGTGATCACCGAGTCTGCCGCCGCGCAGTGGGACCTCGAACTGGACGATCTCTTCCTGGCCATCGGGCACCGCTTCGGCCGAGTCGAGCTCCGCCGCCGCATGCGGGACTACGTGCGAGGGCTGCTCGCCCCGGTCGCCCGCAAGAACAGCTGGCAGCTGGCCGAACAGGCCGGCCATTCCACCCCCGATGGCCTGCAACACCTCCTCGCCGGATCGAAGTGGGAACCCGATGACATCCGCGACGACCTGCAGGAATACGTCGCCACCAAGCTCGGCGAGACTGGCGGCGTCCTGATCATCGACGACACCGGATTCATCAAGAAGGGCACCACCTCCGCCGGAGTCCAGCGCCAGTACTCCGGAACCGCAGGCCGGACCGAGAACTGCCAGATCGGCGTCTTCGCCGCCTACGCCTCCGCCTGCGGCAGGGCTCTGGTCGACCGTGAGCTCTACCTCCCGAAGTCCTGGACCGAGGACCGGGAACGCTGCCGCACCGCAAGGGTCCCCGACGAGCGGGAGTTCGCCACCAAAGGCGAACTGGCCCGGCACATGGTGCTGCGGGCCCTGGCCTCGCCACTGCCCATCACCTGGGTCACCGCGGATTCCGCCTACGGTCAGGACAACCGGTTCCGCCGGCTGCTGGAACAGTCGGGGACCGGCTACGTACTGGCCGTCCCCAAGTCCCAGTTCAGCGTGGGCTGTTCACGGATCGAGGGCCTGTTCGCGCAGGCCCCGGACGAGGTATGGGAGAAGATCTCCTGCGGCGACGGCGCGAAGGGGCCCCGCGTCTATCACTGGGCGGCGGTGCGGCTGCCTGCCGTCGCCGAATTCGACTACCAGGACGAGGTCCCTCACCGGATGCGGTGGGCACTGGCCGGCGCAGCATCAGCAGGCCCGACGAGATCGCCTACTACCTTGCCTACACGCCCCTCCAGGTCACCGTCCAGGAGCTGGTGCGGGTCGCCGGGACGCGCTGGGCGATCGAGGAGTGCTTCCAGGCCGCGAAGAACGAGTGCGGCCTGGATCAGTACGAGGTCCGCCGCTACGTGGGCTGGTATCGGCACGTCACTCTGGCCATGCTCGCTCACGCCTTCCTGGCCGCCACGGCACACCAGCCCTGCGAAAAGGGGGCGGAACCGGTGAGACGCCCGGGGCCGTCGGGCTCACAGTGGCGGAGGTTCGGCGACTCCTGGCAGCTTGTCGTGCCCGGCCCCCACACCTGAGCGGACACCGCGGACGGCACCACGCGCTGAGCTGGTCGAACTGGCGCCGCCGACGCCAGGCAGTCGCCCGCCGCTGTCACTACCTGCGGCGGTGTCGCACGATCGAGGGGCGGTCTCCATGAGACCGCCCCCGCACGACCCAAGCCCCGCTACACTCCCGCCACCCGGCGAAAAGACCAGCTCAGACAGCGAAATCCTGCTGGAGTACTAAGAGTTGAGGGCGTACAGGGCCCGTCGCGCAGCTCGCCACGCGCCCCCTCGCGTCACCAGAACCGGGACGCCCGCCGCTCCATCGCCTCGTGGGCCTCGTCCGCCGTGAGGTACACCTCGCACATGTGCCGCCCGTCCGGCGTCGCCGTGTGCTCGACCTCCCAGAGGGAGACCTCCTGGCCGCCGGGGAGCAGGAACGCGTGCTCGTAGAGGGCGAAGGAGACGCCGGGGCGGACCGCGCGCAAGGGGCGGCCGAAAGCCTGGGTGATCTCGTGCGCGCACGACGTGGCCAGCAGCGCCGCCGTCTCCGGGCCCGGCCGGTCCCCGTTCTCCGCCCGGCGCAGCAGCCGCCGCGCATGGTCCGCCGAGTCGTCCCGCACATACACGCGCCGCGGCAGCGGCAGCTCCGTCAGCTCCAGGAGCACCGGCGGCAGGTCGAACTCCGGCGAGTCCACCGGCAGCGGCAGCCGCGCGGTCGCCGTGCGCAGCTCCTCCTCGTCCACGTACACCTCGTGCTGCGCCTCGCCGTTCGCCGTGACGTTGTGGACCAGCTCCCACAGCGTCAGCGGGGAGCCGTCGGCCAGCAGCCAGGTGTGCCGGTACGTCTCGCGGTGCAGCCCCGCACTGTGGTGGGCCGAGTGCAGCGCACTGGCGTGCGCCAGCGCGCACTCAAGCCGCCGCAGCGCCTCGTCGGGCAGCTCGAAGGAGTTCAGGGCACGGCCCAGGAGCCGCGCGAGGTGCTCTTCCGGAGACTCGGGCGACTCGTATGGTTCGTACGCCGCCATCTCGTACGGAACGCTCAAGGTTTCTCCCGGCGTTGCTGCATGTCACCTTGTGGGTGCATACCGTAGCCCCTCGCCCGGGCATCGTGTCCGGGAACGAGGAAACGTACGCCGGGTAAAACGCACCGACCGCCCGAGAAGTTCCCGAGCGGCCCGACATGAACGGCTCCGCGTGATACGGCGCCTCGCGGCACACCCCGCGCCGCACGCCCCCCAGCGGGGCGCGCTCCCCGGAGCGCGCCCCCTCGATCAGCTCCCTCAGGCCGCGCTCCCCGCGGTCCACTCGGCCCACGGCATGTTCCACCCGTTGAGCCCGTTGTCCGGCGAGACCGTCTTGTCGGGCGAGTTCTTCACGATCACGACGTCCCCGATCAGCGAGTTGTCGTAGAACCACGCGGCCGGCGTGTCCCCCTGCCCGCCCCGCACGTCCCGCATGCCGACGCAGCCATGGCTCGTGCCCTGCTGCCCGAACGGCGGGTTCGACGGGTTGTACCAGTAGTTGCCGTGGATGAACGTCCCCGACGTCGTCAGCCGCATGGCGTGCGGCACGTCCGGGATGTCGTACTCGCCGCCCAGGTTCACCGTCTGGCTGTTCATCCGGGTCTGCTCGAACTTCTCGGAGATCACCATCTGGCCGTTGTACGTCGTGTGCTGCGCGCTGCCCGTCGACACGGGGATCGTCTTGAGGGTCTGCCCGTCCCGTACGACCGTCATGGTCTGCGTGTTCGCGTCCACCGTCGAGACCTGCGCGCGCCCGACCGTGAACGTCACGGTCTTGTTCTGCACCCCGTAGACCCCGTTCGCGCCCTGCACGCCGTCCAGGTCGATCTTCATCGTGACCTTGGAGCCGGCCTTCCAGTACTCCTGCGGCCGGAAGTCCAGCCGCTGCGTCCCGAACCAGTGCCCCACCACCTGCTGGCCGCTGCTGGAGGTCACGGTGATGTGCGACTGCACCGTCTTCCGGTCGCTGATCTCCTTGTCGAAGTTGAACGACACCGGCATGCCCACACCGACCGTCGTCCCGTTGTCCGGGGTGTACGTCCCGATGAAGCTGTTCGCGGACGTCACGGTCGTGAAGATCGCGTTGGCCGCCGCGGGCCGCCCGCTGCTGTCCTTCGCGGTCGCGGATATCTGGTACTTCGTCCCGCGGTCCAGCTGCTCCTTCGGCTTCCACGACGTCCCGTCGGCCGCCAGCGTCCCCGGCACCGCCTGCCCGCTCGCGGCCACCGTCATCGTCACGGCGGTCAGCGTGCCGTCGCTCACCTTCACCCCGGTCGTGTTGATCGACGCCCCGGTCGAGCCGTCCTGCGCGGAGATCGCTATCTTCGCCACCGACTCCTTCGCCGAACCGCCGCCCCCCTTCCCGTCGTCGGTCTTCGCCTTGGCGCTGCCCCCGCACCCGGTCAGCGCCAGCGCCCCGGCCACCAGGACGGCTCCCGCCCCCAGCGCCCGCCGAGCCCGACCGTACGACGTCGTCACAACCCGCTCCCGCTCCATGTGAAGTGTGTGCTCCCCTCCGCTGCACGCGGCCCTCCCGCCGCACAAGGGAAGAGCCCTCCGCCACCGAACCGGGTTCCCACGAAAGCGACTTCACACCAGCACGTGACAAAACCGCGACAATCACCTCACCCATAGAGCTCCCCGTACGACGGCCACGCGCCCCCCGGACCGGCCACCCCCCGCGCCGCCCGCACGGCCTTCACGATCGCCCGCGTCACCACGTCCGCCCCCGCCGCCAGCACCTCGTTGAGCGCCAGCGGATCGTCCTCGTCCGCCCCCGCGCGCGTACCCGTCGCCAACGCGAACACCGTGTCCCCGTCGTTCAGCAGATGCACCGGCCGCACGGCGCGCGCGATCCCGTCGTGCGCCGTCCCCGCCAGCTTCTGCGCCTGCGCCTTCGACAGCACCGCGTCGGTCGCCACCACCGCCAGCGTCGTGTTCAACGGGGGCAGGGCGTTGCGCTCGGCCGACTCGGCGAGCGCCCGCCGCGCGGCCTCGTGCACCCGCTCCGGCGGGAGGACGACGATCCCCTGGGCCAGCTCCCCGTACAACGCCCCGGTGCCCGGCTCCAGCGCCGAGCCGACCGCGTTCGCCACGACCAGCGCGCCCACGGTGATCCCCGACCCGAGCCGTACGCTCGCCGTCCCGACGCCGCCCTTGAGCCCGCCGAGCACCGCCCCCGTCCCGGCCCCGACGCACCCCTGGGCCACCGGTCCGCCGCTCCCGGCCGCCGCGGCCGCCTCCACCGCGGCCCGCCCCATGGCCGCGTCCGGGCGGGCCCGGAAGTCGCCGCCGCGCCCGAGGTCGAAGACACAGGCGGCCGGCACCACCGGCACCACGTGCTCCGGCAGCGGCCCGACCCGCACCCCGCGCGCGTGCTCCTCCAGCCAGGCCATCACCCCGGACGCCGCGTCCAGCCCGTAGGCGCTGCCCCCGGTCAGCACGACCGCCTCCACCCGCCGCACCACGTTGCGCGGGTCGAGCGCGTCCGTCTCCTTCGTCCCCGGCCCGCCCCCGCGCACGTCCACGGCGGCCACCGCACCGCCCTGGGGCGCGAGCACGACCGTCGTCCCGGTCAGCCACCCGTCCCCGGCCCGCGTCGCATGCCCGACCCGCACCCCGGCCACGTCCGTCACCGCGTCAACTGTCATACCGCTCAGTGTCCTTCCCCCACGGGCCGTACACCGCCGCTCTCCCCGGCGGCCGTCCGCGCGGTCAGCGTCACCCCGGTCGCCACCGCGCCCGCCGCCACCAGCCCGGCCGCCAGGACCGCCCAGTGCCCCAGGAACGTGCAGCACAGCACCAGAGCCGCCGTGACCGGCAGCACCGCCTGCTGGGCCGCGCCCACCTTGAAGTGCCGTGCGTGCAGCGCCCAGACGCTCAGCAGGTACAGCGCCGCCGGCACCGTCACGGCAGCGGCGGCGCCCGTCGCCGGCAGATGCGCCTTGCCGACGGCCTGCTCCGTCGCCACCTCAAGGCCCGCGCCGATCGCGGCGGCCGAGGCGAAGACCAGGTAGTGGCCGTAACCCCACAGGAACGCCTGGTCGTTGGAGCGCAGATGGCCATGGACGGGCGTCACGAAATAGATCCACCAGGCGGCGAACACGATCAGCAGCCCGCCCGCCGCGATCGGCAGCAGGTCACCCAGCGCCTCGTGCTCGTCCGCCGCCGACTTCACCGCCACCGTGGCCGCCGCGATCGTCTCGCCCAGCACGATGATCGTGAACAGCCCGTACCGCTCGGCGATGTGATGCGGATGCCACGCCGTCTGGAAGTCCCGCTCGGCGAACACCGGAACCCCCAGCTCCACCAGCACCATCACCAGGAACACCCACCCGCGCGCCCCCTGCGGCAGCACCACCAGGCCCAGCCAGCCGACCTGACACAGCAGCACACCCCCGGCGTACCGCAGCGCCGTCGTCCGCTCCGCGCCGCGCGCCGCTCTGGCCGCCCGCAGCCACTGGGCGGCCATCGCCAGCCGCATGATCAGGTACCCGAGCCACACCAGCACGAAGTCCTGCCGGTCGAACGCCCGCGTCACCCCGGCGGCCAGCACCAGCACCCCCGCGATCTGTACCAGCGTGACCACCCGGTACAGCGCGTCGTCGTTGTCGTACGCGGAGGCGAACCAGGAGAAGTTCATCCAGGCCCACCAGATGGAGAAGAACACCATCGCGTAGTGCAGCACCCCGTGCCCCGCGTGCCCGTCCGCGACCGCGTGCACCAGGCCGACCCCGGCCTGCGCCACCGCCACCACGAAGCAGAGGTCGAAGAACAGCTCCAGCGGGGACGCCACCCGGTGCGTCTCCTCCCGCCCCCGCGCGGTCAGCCGCCGCAGGGGCCGCCCGGCCGCCGCCTCGGAAGGGGCGCCGTGAGCTGTGGGGGAGGGGCCGGGGGGACCGGAGGGGGCGGGGCTGGTCGTCATGCCCCTCAGCACAGCAGACGGCCCCCCGCGCCGCACCCCCGTACCCTGGAGGGATGAGCACCCCCTCCGCCGCCGCGCCCCGCGACCCCAAGGCCGCGCTGGTCTTCGACGACCCGCTGGACCGCCAGTCGTCGGACGACACGGACCGCGGCCGGGGCGAGGCCTCCGGTGCGGGCGTGGACGCGGCGGCCGACCTCAAGCGCTTCCTCGACGAGAAGCCGCCCCACCACCTCTGAGCCCGGCCCCACCACCTCCGGGCCGCGCCGCCCCTCAGGCCCGCTACTGCTCGCGGTGCCCGGTGCCCCGCTGGGCGACCAGGGCGTCGCGGATCTCCTTGAGCACCTCCAGCTCGCTGACCTCGATGACCTCCTGCGCGCCTTCCTTGGCCTTCTGCTGCGCGGTGCGCCGGGCCAGGTACTTCGACATCGGCAGGACCATCAGGAAGTACACGACCGCCGCGGTGATCACGAAGTTCAGCGCGGCCCCCAGCACCGAACCCCAGAGGATCATGACGCCGCTCTGGACCGAGCCGTCGGCCGCGAGCTTGCACGGCGCCTTCAGGCAGGAGCTGTAGCTGTCGAGGTTCTTCGTGCCGATCGCCCCGACCAGCGGGTTGATGACGCCCTTCACCACCGAGTTGACGATGTTCGTGAAGGCGGCGCCGATCACCACCGCCACTGCCAGATCGACGACGTTGCCACGCGTCAGAAAGGCCTTGAAGCCCTCCCAGACGCCGGACCCCTTCTTTTCGCTCACCTCGGTGACTCTCCTCACATGCACAGACTGTGGAACAAACAGCTCCGCAACCTACGGCACCGCGTCCCCGACGTGTCCAATTCCCTCCCTCGATCGAGGGACTTGACACAAGACGCCCACATACCGGACGGGAGACGGTCACCACAGCGTCACCGCCAGCCGGGCCGTGGCCCCCGCGCCGGCCAGCCCCGCCGCCGTGGCACGGGGCACCGAAAGGACGACCAGCGCACCACCGTCGGCGCTCCCACCGACCGGCTCGGGCACCTTCGACACCAGCGCCCCGCGCGCCACGTACCGCGCGGTCCCGCCGCCGGCCGCCGTCTCGTCGGCCGCGATCACATCGACCCGGTCGCCCGGCCGCAGCAGCCGTACGGTCTCGGCGTCGGCGATCCGCACGGGCGCGGACACCGTCCGGACCGGAGCCGGCGGGGCGGGCGCCGGGGGAACGGGAGCGGTCCGGCCGCTCGCCGCGCGGGGAGCGTCCTCGGGGTGCCCCCGGCTCCCCTCGGCGCCGCGCGGCCCCGCCGCCACCAGTGCGGCGGCGGTCACCGCGAGCCCCAGGACCAGCGCCGGCCTGCGCTGCCGTACGAACCCGTGCAGCAGATACCGCCCGCCGCGCACCCGCACGGGCGGGAAATGCGGCACCTCGCGGGTGGCGGGAGTGTCCGGACCGGGCGGCAGGACGCCGGCCGGTTCCGGCGCGGGAGGGGAGGCGAAGGGGGAGGGGGACGGGGCTGCCGTAGGGGCCGGCACGGGGGTCGGCATCGGAGTCGACATGGGATCACCACCTGTCACGAGAGCGGTCCGCGTGACCTGTGGAAACGGATCACGCAGTCCGCGACAACGGCTTGCCCGACCCACGATCCGGCTTCCCGCCCCGACCCCGCCGAAGCCTGTGGACCACCCCGCCCCTGTGGAAAACTCCGCCACCCGAACGAGTCGTTCCGCCGCTACGGCAGCGCGAACCCCGGCTCCAGACTGCCCAGCGCGTTCACGCAGAGACAGTCCCGCTCCCCGGCCGCCGGCAACTGCGACACCGTGTCGAACAGCACTCCCCGCAGCCGGTCCACGTTGGTGGCGAACACCTGGAGAACCTCGTCGTGGGACACGCCCTCACCGGTCTCGGCGCCCGCGTCGAGGTCGGTGACGAGGGTCAACGAGGTGTAGCAGAGTTCCAGTTCACGGGCCAGGGCGGCCTCGGGGTGGCCGGTCATGCCGACGATCGACCAGCCCTGGGCCTGGTGCCACAGGGACTCCGCGCGGGTCGAGAAACGCGGCCCCTCGATCACGACCAGCGTCCCGCCGTCGACGGGCTCCCAGTCCCGCCCGCGAGCCGCCTTCAGAGCCGCCGTCCGACCGGCGGGGCAGTAAGGGTCGGCCAGGGAGACGTGGACGACATTGGGGACAGTGCCGTCGGGCAGCGGCAGGCCGTCGAAGTAGGTGCCCGCGCGGGACTTCGTCCGGTCGACGAGCTGGTCGGGCACCAGGAGCGTCCCGGGCCCGTGCTCGGGGCGCAGCCCGCCCACCGCACACGGCCCGAGGACCTGGCGCACCCCGACCGAGCGCAACGCCCACAGGTTGGCCCGGTAGTTGATGCGGTGCGGTGGCAGATGGTGCCCGCGCCCGTGCCGGGGCAGGAACGCGACCTTCCGGCCGGCGATCTCACCGAGGAAGAGCGAGTCGCTGGGCGCCCCATAAGGTGTGTCGACGCTGACCTCGGTCACGTCGTCGAGGAACGAGTAGAAGCCGGATCCGCCGATCACGCCGATCTCTGCATTCGTCATGATCAGAACAGTAGCGACGTCCCCCGGGGGAGCGGCAGATGCCGAGGACCCCGTTGTCGTACGACAACGGGGTCCTTCGGGAAGTGAAGTGCCTTACGCGGCGGTCGTGCTGGAGGACGACGAGGACGACGGCTTCGAGTCCGAGGACGTCGTGGAGGACGACCCGGAGGCGGGCGTCGACGACGTGGACGGCTTCGACGCGGCCGGCGAGCTGCTCGACGACGAGCCGCGGCTGTCGTTGCGGTAGAAGCCGGAGCCCTTGAAGACGATGCCGACCGCGGAGAACACCTTCTTCAGGCGGCCGTTGCAGCTGGGGCACTCGGTCAGGGCGTCGTCGGTGAACTTCTGCACCGCCTCAAGGCCCTCGCCGCACTCGGTGCACTGGTACTGGTAGGTCGGCACTGTCTTCCTCCTGGCACTCTCACTCGATGAGTGCTAACGACGGTCCATAGTGACGTATTCCCGTGGATCAGTCCACTGCCACCGGCGCGCGGTGACCGACGCCACGTGCGACCGTACGCCCGCGCGGGTGCGCCACCAGCCGGGAGCGCAGCGCCAGCAGGGTCCCCAGGGCGAGGATCGTCCCGCCCATCGGCACCAGGAATCCGGAGCCGCCCCAGAAGCGGTCCTCCAGCTGTCCGGCGACCGTGACGGCCGCCGCCTGCCCCAGGGCGACCGCGCCGGTCATCCAGGTGAACGCCTCCGTCCGCGCGGCGGCCGGGACCAGGTCCTCGACCAGGGTGTAGCCGGTGATCAGCGCGGGCGCGATGCACATGCCGACCAGCAGCCCGAGGCCCGCCAGCAGCGCCACCGAGTGCGCCGCCCACAGCCCGGAGGCGACGAGGGCCAGCGCGCCGTACCCGACGAGCAGCCGGCGCCGGGGGGCGACCTTCCAGGCGATCGCGCCGCAGACGATGCCCGAGAGCATGTTGCCGGCCGCGAAGACGCCGTACAGGACGCCGTTGAGGCCCGGTTCGCCGATGGACTCGGTGAACGCGGCCAGGGAGACCTGCATGCCGCCGAAGACGGAGCCGATGCCCAGGAACGCGACGATCAGCACGCGCACGCCGGGGACGTTCAGGGCGAAGGCGTGCTCCACGCGCGCGGGGTCGTCGGCCGCGACCGGCGGCTGGGTGGCCTTCTGGGCGGCGAACAGCAGCCCGCCGATCAGGGTCAGGGAGGCTTCCGTGACGAGCCCCGCGGCCGGGTGGACGGTCGTGCACAGGGCGGTCGCCAGCAATGGGCCGAGGACGAAGG
Source organism: Streptomyces sp. AMJ-169 (assembly GCF_055597585.1). Taxonomy (NCBI): domain Bacteria; kingdom Bacillati; phylum Actinomycetota; class Actinomycetes; order Kitasatosporales; family Streptomycetaceae; genus Streptomyces; species Streptomyces sp. AMJ-169. Next base: position 255,447 of record NZ_JBVLTJ010000012.1, on the reverse strand, counting down.
TCAGTTCGTCGGTGACGGACTCGAAGGCCGCCGCCGTCGGCAGCAGGGGCGAGTCCTTCAGGGTCACGCCCCAGCGGGCGCGCACCATGGGCCCGACCTGCGGCACGGAGGCCCCGGTGGGCACGGCCGCCGCGAACAGCGCCCACAGCGGCGCGTGGGCCAGCGCGAGCGCCGTCAGGGCCAGCCCCGACGCCGTGTGCACGAGCACGCCGGGCAGCAGCACCGCGCGCTGCCCGTAGCGGTCGGCGAGACGGCCGCTGAGGGGCGCGAACAGGGCCATGGAGACGCCCGTGACGGCCGCCGCGGCGCCGGCCGCGCCGTAGGAGCCGGTGGTGTGCTGCACGAGCAGCACGATCGACAGGGTGAGCATCGCGAACGGCTGCCGCGCCGCGAACCCCGGCAGGAGGAAAGTCCACGCACCGCAGGTGCGCAGCAGTTGCCCGTAACCCGGGCGGGAGGACGACGACGAACCCTTGGACGACTCGTCGGTGACCGTGGACGCCACGGCCCGTGCCTTTCTGCCGCCTGGTAGCGCGACCCCCTGGGAGGGGCGGCCGAGAGCTGTCCTCTTGCGCGGACTGCGGTAGATGCCAGGCCCCTGTCAAAGGGGCGTTCCGGCCGCCATACGGTCGCGCCAGCTCTGCGTCAGGCAGAGTTGGTCCGATCAGAATGCGTGCTCATCGTACAGGGACCGGCAGGCCTGTGGCCTGTGAAAGTGAGCACCGCGAAACGTTCCCTTAACCGTCAGCGGAACGTCATCCCGCGCGCGGGACGGCCACGACGCCCCCGCGCGCGGGACACCGCCCTCAGTCCGTCCCGCCCGTCCCCAGCCACCCGGCCAGCTTGCCGCCGTGCCCCACCGCGCGCAGCCGCTTCTCGGCCGCGTCCCGCACGGGGTCGGTGGCGACAACAAGGAGCTCGTCCCCGTGGCGCAGCACGGTCGTCGGCAGGGGCACGAACGACGCCCCGTCCCGCACGACGAGCGTGACCGCAGCCCCAGGGGGCAGCCGCAGCTCGCTGACCTCGACGCCGTGCATCTTGGAGCCCTCGGGGATCGCGACGGACAGTAGATGGCCGCGCAGCCGCTCCAGGGGCGCCGACTCGATCCCCAGGTCGGTCGCCTCCGTCCCCTCGCCCAGGCGCAGCTTGCGGGCGAGCCAGGGCAGCGTCGGCCCCTGGACGAGCGTGTAGACGACGACCAGGACGAAGACGATGTTGAAGATCCGGTGGTTGCCGTCGACGCCGTTCACCATGGGGATCGTCGCCAGGATGATCGGCACCGCGCCGCGCAGCCCCGCCCAGGACATCAGCGTCTGCTCCTGCCAGGGCACCCGGAACGGCAGCAAGCACAGCAGGACGCTCAGCGGGCGCGCGACCATCGTCAGGATCAGGCCGATGATCATCGCGGGCCAGAAGTCGTCACCCAGGTCGTGCGGGGTGACCAGCAGGCCGAGCAGGACGAACATGCCGATCTGGGCGATCCAGCCGAGTCCTTCGGCGAACCCGCGCGTGGCGGGCCAGTGCGGCAGCTTGGCGTTGCCCATGACCATCGAGGCGAGGTAGACCCCCAGGAAGCCGCTCCCGTGCGCGAGGGAGCCCGCCGCGTACGACGTGACGGCGATGGCCATGACGGCGATCGGGTAGAGGCCGGAGGCGGGCAGGGCGATGTGCCGCAGCCCCCACGCGCCCGCGAAGCCGACCGCGAGCCCTATGGCGGCGCCGATGGCCAGCTCCAGAGCTATCTCGGCGAGCAGCATGTACCAGTGCTCGACGGGCCCCGCGGTGGAGAAGGCGACGACCAGGATGACGACGGGCGCGTCGTTGAAGCCCGACTCGGCCTCCAGGGTGCCCGTCACCCGCGCGGGCAGCGGGATGCGGCGCAGGACCGAGAAGACGGCCGCCGCGTCCGTCGAGGACACCACCGCGCCGATGATCAGCGCCTGCCGCCACTCCAGGCCCACCAGGTAGTGCGCCGCCGTGGCCGTCACGCCGACGCTGACCGCCACGCCCGCGAGCGCCAGCGCGGAGGCCGACGGCAGCACGGGCCTGATCTCCTTCCACTTCGTGCCCAGGCCGCCTTCGGCGAGGATGACGACCAGGGCCGCGTAGCCGATGACCTGGGTCATCTCGGCGTTGCTGAAGTGGATGTCGCCGATGCCGTCCTGGCCCATGAGGACGCCGATGCCCAGGTACACGAGCAGGCTGGGAAGCCCGCTGCGCGAGGAGATCCGGACCGCTGCGACGGCGACGAGCAGGACGAGCGAGCAGATGAGCAGGAGCTGGTTGAGGTGGTGGACGGTCAGCGACGGAATCCTTTCGTGGCGCGCGGGGTGCGGCGGAGACCCGTACGCACACACCCGCGCGCGGGTGCACAGGTACATCGGACATGAAGCACCGACGCCGCACATCCAACTACTTCGTTACCTTACCTAACTCTTGACGATTTCTTGACGCTGTCCAAGGCGTGATCCACCCTTCCCGTCCGCCCGTTCCCGACTCCGAGTCAAGTCCCGCCGGACCCTGCGCCTATGGTTGCTCCAGCGTTCATTCAAAGTCACAGCCCGACCTGCCGCTCGCGTTAGGACAGCAAGGACAGCGATGCCCCCCAACACCACCGCCACATCGGGTGACAAGCCCGGCAAGTCCGGCAGGAAGAAGGGGCGCAAAGCCCGCCTGCTCGTGATCATCCTGGTGCTGGCGGTGATCGGCGGCATCGCCTACGGCGGCTATTGGTCGGTCAGTACCGTCCGCGCGTCGTTCCCGCAGACCTCGGGAGAGATCACCTTGCAGGGCCTGTCCGGCCCCGTCGACGTCAAGCGCGACGGCTACGGCATCCCGCAGATCTACGCCTCCTCCGACGAGGACCTGTTCATGGCGCAGGGCTACGTCCAGGCGCAGGACCGGTTCTACGAGATGGACGTCCGCCGGCACATGACCTCCGGGCGCCTGTCCGAGATGTTCGGCAAGGGCCAGATCAAGAACGACGAGTTCCTGCGCACCCTGGGCTGGGACCGCATCGCCAAGGAGGAGTACGACAAGACCCTGTCGGCCTCCACCAAGAAGTACCTCCAGGCCTACGCGAAGGGCGTCAACGCCTACCTCAAGGGCAAGGACGGCAAGGACATCTCCCTGGAGTACGCCGCCCTGGGCTTCACCAACGACTACACCCCGGCCGAGTGGACCCCCGTCGACTCGGTCTCCTGGCTGAAGGCGATGGCCTGGGACCTGCGCGGCAACATGCAGGACGAGATCGACCGCGCGCTGATGACCAGCCGCCTCGGCCCGAAGCAGATCGCCGACCTGTACCCCGAGTACCCGTACAGCCGCAACCAGGCGATCGTCCAGGAAGGCCAGTACGACGAACTGACCGGCAAGTTCGAGAGCGGCAGCAGCTCCGGCTCCGGGACGTCGACCGGCTCGGGAAGCTCCAGCGGCCTCTCCACAAGCGGCGGGACCACTTCCGGGGCCAAGACCTCGGCCACCACCTCCTCGGCCCTCCAGAGCCAGCTCTCGGGCCTCTACGACGTCCTCGACGATCTCCCGACGGCCGTCGGCGTGAACGGCAACGGCATCGGCTCCAACTCCTGGGTCGTCGCCGGGAAGTACACGATCACCGGCAAGCCCCTCCTCGCCAACGACCCGCACCTGTCGGCCTCGCTGCCGTCCGTCTGGTACCAGATGGGCCTGCACTGCCGCACCGTCTCCAGCACCTGCCAGTTCGACGTCACCGGCTACACCTTCGCGGGCATGCCCGGCGTCGTCATCGGCCACAACCAGGACATCTCCTGGGGCATGACCAACTCCGGCGTCGACGTCACCGACCTCTACCTGGAGAAGATCACCGGCGACGGCTACGAGTACGACGGCAAGGTCCTGCCGTTCACCACGCGCGAGGAGACCATCAAGGTCGCCGGCGGCAGCTCCAAGAAGATCGTCGTACGGCAGACCAAGGACGGCATGCCGCTGCTCTCCGACCGCGACGACGAACTCGTCACCGTCGGCAAGCGGGCCACCGTCTCCACCGCCGCGCCCGACCGCGGCGACGGCTACGGCGTCGCCCTGAAGTGGACCGCCCTGGAGCCCGGCACCTCCATGGACGCCGTCTTCGCGATGGACAAGGCGTCCGACTGGGACGAGTTCCGCGACGCGGCCAAGCTCTTCGACGTCCCCTCGCAGAACCTGGTCTACGCCGACACCAAGAACCACATCGGCTACCAGCTGCCCGGGAAGATCCCCACGCGCGGGAAGAACCACGACGGCTCGATCCCCGCCCCCGGCTGGGACTCCAAGTACGCGTGGACCGGCTACATCAAGTTCGACGAACTGCCCTACGAGCACGACCCCGCGCGCGGGTACATCGTCACCGCCAACCAGGCCGTCGTCGACCCCGACAAGTACCCCTACACGCTGACCACCGACTGGGGCTACGGCACCCGCAGCCAGCGCATCACCGATCTGATCAAGCAGAAGATCGAGGGCGGCGGCAAGATCTCCACCGACGACATGCGCCAGATGCAGCTCGACAACAGCAGCGAGATCGCCAAGCTGCTCGTGCCCAAGCTGCTGAAGACCGACCTCTCCGACCCGGACGTCCGCGAGGCCCAGAAGCTCCTCCAGGGCTGGGACTACACCCAGGACGCCGACTCGGCCGCCGCCGCCTACTTCAACGCGGTCTGGCGCAACATCCTCAAGCTCGCCTTCGGCAACAAGCTCCCCAAGGAGCTGCGCGTCGAGGGACAGTGCCTGTGGGTCGACCCGGTCAACACCACCGGGCCCGTCGACGACACCACCAAGGTCCGCGAGTGCGGCCAGCGCGACGCCGACCAGGCCCAGCCCGACGGCGGCGACCGCTGGTTCGAGGTGGTCCGCAACCTCATGAGCCAGCCCGACAGCGACTGGTGGAAGACCCCCGCCTCCGGCACCCGCCCCAAGGCCGACAACATGAACGAGCTCTTCGCGCGCGCGATGATCGACGCCCGCTGGGAGCTGACCGCCAAGCTCGGCAAGGACATCGACACCTGGAGCTGGGGCCGGCTGCACCGCCTGTTCCTGAAGAACCAGACCCTGGGCACCGAAGGCCCCGAGTTCCTGCGCTACGTCCTCAACCGCGGCCCCTGGAAGCTCAGCGGCGGCGAGGCCGCGGTCAACGCGACCGGCTGGAACGCGGCCGGCGGCTACGGCGTCGTCTGGGTGCCGTCCATGCGGATGGTCGTCAACCTCGACGACCTCGACAAGTCCAAGTGGATCAACCTCAGCGGCGCCTCGGGACACGCCTTCAGCGCCCACTACACCGACCAGACCGGCAAGTGGGCCAACGGTGAACTCCTCGACTGGTCCTTCTCGTCGAAGTCCGTCGACGCGAGCACCAGCGACACCCTCACCCTGAAACCGTGACCGTCACCCCCGCTTGACGAAAGGGCCCTCCACGCGCGTGGAGGGCCCTTTTCCGTAGCTCGCTTCCGGCGTACGTCGAGACGATTCCGTTGCGTCGATACGTCTACGTCACGACGATACGGTCCCGAACCGACGTACCCCCGACGGTGTCACCACCGCGTGCACCGGACGGTCGTGCTCCTCCGCAGGCACCCGCGCGAGCACCTCCCCGTCGTACAGCAGCACCACCAGAGCCGCCGCCGACCCGGCCCGCTCCAGGCGCGCGAGGACGCGGTCGTACGAGCCGCCGCCGCGCCCCAGCCGCATGCCGCGCGCGTCGGCCGCCAGGCCCGGCAGGAGGACCACGTCGGCGCCCGTCACGGCGTCCGCGCCCAGGCGGGGCCCGGACGGCTCCAGGAGGGCCATCCGGGAGCCGTGGCGGACCTCCGTGAGAGAGCCCGGGCCGTCGTACACGCCCCAGTCCAGGTCGTTGTCCGGCAGCAGGGCGGGCAGCAGGACCTGCACGCCCCGCGCGCGCAGCGCGTCCAGGAGCGCTAGGGTGCCCGGTTCACTACCTACAGAGACGTACGCGGCCACCACGCGCGCGTGCGCCAGCTCCGGCAGCTCCAGCGCGCGCGTGGCGAGCGCCGCGGCGTGTTCTCGCACGTCGTCCGATGTCAGCGCGTTCCGCGCGGTGAGCAGTTCCCGCCGCAGCGCACGCTTGTCGGTCCCGAAAGGACTCATCCACCACTCCCGCCCAGTTGTCATGCGCTCATATGAGAATCACCGCTTTGGTGCCACAGAATCCTCCCAAGGGCACCGGATAGGCTGATCGGCATGACTCAGTCGCACCCCCGGATCAGCAAGGCTGTCATCCCCGCGGCCGGCCTCGGCACCCGGTTCCTGCCCGCGACCAAGGCCACTCCCAAGGAGATGCTGCCGGTCGTGGACAAGCCCGCGATCCAGTACGTGGTCGAGGAGGCCGTGTCCGCCGGTCTCGATGACGTCCTCATGGTCACCGGCCGCAACAAGCGGCCCCTTGAGGACCACTTCGACCGCAACTACGAGCTGGAGTCCGCGCTGGAGAAGAAGGGCGACGCGGGGCGCCTCGCGAAGGTCCAGGAGTCCAGTGACCTCGCGACCATGCACTACGTCCGCCAGGGCGACCCCAGAGGCCTCGGGCACGCCGTCCTGTGCGCCGCCCCGCACGTCGGCCAGGAACCCTTCGCCGTCCTCCTCGGCGACGACCTGATCGACCCCCGCGACCCCCTGCTCCAGCGCATGATCGAGGTCCAGGAGCAGCACGGCGGCAGCGTCGTCGCCCTCATGGAGGTCGCCCCCGAGCAGATCCACCTCTACGGCTGCGCGGCCGTGGAAGCCACCGTCGAAGGCGACGTCGTCAAGGTCACCGGCCTGGTCGAGAAGCCGGACCCGCAGGACGCCCCGTCGAACTACGCGATCATCGGCCGCTACGTCCTCGACCCGGGCATCTTCGACGTCCTGCGCACCACCGAGCCCGGCCGCGGCGGCGAGATCCAGCTCACCGACGCCCTGGAGCAGCTCGCCCAGGACGAGAAGGCCGCGGGCCCCGTCCACGGCGTCGTCTTCAGGGGCCGCCGCTATGACACCGGCGACCGCGGCGACTACCTGCGTGCCATTGTCCGACTCGCGTGCGAACGTGAGGACCTGGGCCCGGACTTCCGGACCTGGCTCCGCAGTTACGTCACCGAGGAGTTGCAGCCGCGTTGAGCACCGCCGCGACCCGCCCCGCAGGCCAGGGCCACCTGTGGACCGTGGACGAGCATCTCAAGGATGTCCTCGCCACCGTCCGCCCCCTGGAACCCATCGAGCTGCAACTCCTCGACGCGCAAGGCTGCGTCCTGGTCGAGGACGTCACGGTCCAGGTCTCCCTGCCGCCGTTCGACAACAGCTCCATGGACGGCTACGCGGTGCGGGTCGCGGACGTGGCCGGCGCGAGCGGCGAGTTCCCGGCCGCCCTGGAGGTCGTCGGGGACGTCGCGGCCGGCCAGGCCGACCTGCTGCACGTGGGCCCCGGACAGGCCGCCAGGATCATGACCGGCGCCCCGCTGCCGCCCGGCGCCGAAGCCGTCGTCCCCGTCGAGTGGACCGACGGCGGGCTCGGCGGCGGCCCGGTCGGCTCCATGCGCGCGCGCAGCCTCGCCCCCGAGGACGCCACCGGGCACGTACGCGTGTACCGGCCCGCCCCCGCCCGCGCGCACGTACGCGCGCAGGGCAGCGACGTCCGCGCGGGCGATCGCGCGCTGGCCGCCGGCACGGTCCTCGGGCCGCCGCAGATCGCCCTGCTCGCCGCGATCGGCCGCGCGACCGTACGCGTGCGCCCGCGCCCGCGCGTGGTGATCGTGTCCACCGGCAGCGAACTCGTCCAGCCCGGCGAGGAGCTGGGCAGCGGCCGGATCTACGACTCCAACAGCTTCGCCCTCACCGCCGCCGCCCGTGACGCCGGTGCCATCGCCTACCGGGTCGGCGCGGTCGACGACGACCCCGAGACGCTGCGCGCCACCATCGAGGACCAACTGGTCCGCGCCGACCTCCTGGTCACCACGGGCGGGGTCAGCGTCGGCGCGTACGACGTCGTCAAGGAAGCCCTGTCGTCCGTCGGCGACGAGGACGAGGCGGGCAGCGGCATCGACTTCCGCACCCTCGCCATGCAGCCCGGCAAACCCCAGGGCTTCGGCTCCATCGGCCCCGACCACACCCCCCTGCTGGCGTTGCCGGGCAACCCGGTGTCGTCGTACATCTCCTTCGAGATGTTCGTGCGGCCCGCCATCCGGGTGCTGATGGGGCTCACCGACGTCCACCGGCCCACCACGCGCGCGCGGGTGGTCGCGGACAAGCCGCTGAACTCGCCCAAGGGGCGCCGCCAGTTCCTGCGGGCCGCCCACGCGGGCGACACCGTGCGGCCCGTCGGCGGCTCCGGCTCGCATCTGGTGGCCGCCCTCGCGCACGCCGACGCGCTGATCGTCGTCCCCGAGGACGTCGAACGCGTCGACCCGGGCACCGAGGTCGAGGTCGTCCTGCTCGGCTGAACCCGGCCATGTGGTGGGCGCCGAGGCGGTCGTACCGGAAAAACCGGGCGTACGCGCGCGTGCGCGGGGGCGCTCGTTCCGTCGTCCGCCGTGGCGAGGGGTACCGTGTCGCGCACAGCAGGCCCCGGGAGCCCTATCGCGCGGGGCCGTGACCGGGAGTGCCGTACAGGATGAGCACGCAGGACCGACTGACCCACATCGACGCGGCGGGCGCCGCGCGGATGGTCGACGTATCAGGCAAGGACGTGACGGCCCGCACCGCGCGCGCCAGTGGACGGGTCCTGGTCTCCGCGCGCGTGGTCGAGCTGCTGCGCGGCGAGGGCGTCCCCAAGGGTGACGCGCTGGCCGTCGCGCGGATCGCGGGCATCATGGGCGCCAAGCGGACCCCGGACCTGATCCCGCTCTGCCACCCGTTGTCAGTGGCGGGTGTGACACTGGATCTGTCGGTCGCGGACGACGCCGTGGAGATCGCGGCGACCGTGAGGACGACGGACCGTACGGGCGTCGAGATGGAGGCCCTCACCGCCGTCTCGGTCGCCGCGCTCACCGTGATCGACATGGTCAAGGCGGTCGACAAGGGGGCGGTCATCACGGACGTGCGGGTGGAGGAGAAAACGGGCGGCAAGTCGGGCGACTGGAGCCGGACATGAGCGGCGGGCCGTATCGCGCGCTGGTGGTGACCGCGTCCAACAGGGCCGCCGCCGGGGTCTACGCGGACACGGGCGGGCCGCTGATCGCCGAGGGCCTGAAGGGCTTCGGCTTCGCCGTCGACGGCCCCCAGGTCGTGCCCGACGGCGACCCCGTGGAAGCCGCCCTGCGCGCGGGCGTGGCAGCCGGCTACGACGTGATCCTCACCACCGGCGGCACCGGCGTCTCACCCACCGACCGCACGCCCGAGGCGACCCATGCGGTGCTCGACCGCGAGGTGCCCGGCATCCCCGAGGCGATCCGCGCGTACGGCCGCGAGAAGGTGCCCACGGCGGCGCTGTCCCGGGGGCTCGCCGGAGTCGCGGGCGGCACGCTGATCGTCAACCTGCCCGGTTCCTCCGGCGGGGTGAAGGACGGTCTGGCCGTCCTGGAGCCCCTGCTGATCCACGCCGTCGACCAGCTGCGCGGCGGCGACCACTCCAGATCCGGTCACGGGGGTGCGAGCTGAACAGCCCATCCTGGCCCGTCGAGCTGGTGGACGGCGACGTCGTCCTCAGGCCGATAAAGCTGCGCGACCAGCGGGCCTGGCGCGAGGTCAACCGGCGCAACCGGGATTGGCTGCGCCCCTGGGAGGCGACGATCCCGCCGCCCGCGCCCAGCGGGCCGATCGCGCACCGGCCGACCTACCGTCAGATGGTCCGCCACCTGCGCTCCGAGGCGAACGCGGGCCGCATGCTGCCGTTCGTCATCGAGTACCAGGGGCGGCTCGTCGGCCAGTTGACGGTCGCCGGGATCACCTGGGGTTCCATGTGCTCCGGGCACGTCGGCTACTGGGTCGACGAGTCGGTGGCCGGTCGCGGGGTCATGCCGACGTCCGTGGCGCTCGTCGTGGACCACTGTTTCCGCTCGGTCGGGCTGCACCGCATCGAGGTGTGCATCCGCCCCGAGAACGGGCCGAGCCGGCGGGTCGTGGAGAAACTCGGATTCCGGGAGGAGGGGCTGCGGCCCCGGTATCTCCACATCGACGGCGCCTGGCGCGACCACCTGGTGTTCGCGCTCACCGCTGAGGAGGTCCCCGAGGGGCTGCTCAGCCGCTGGCGCCGCGCACGCCCCCCGAGTGCGCCGCGCGGGAGCATGGCGCGTGACCACGAGAACGCGCCCCATGGTCACCACCGTGCGCCGGGGAATCCCACCGGACCGGGAAATTGAATAAGTGTTCGAAAATGATCGGGTGTTGATCGCTGACGCGTATTGAAGTTCGCCCCCTTTGTGGCCTGGTGATCAGATCGGTCACAAAAAAAGCTCGAAATATCAGCCAGATCGTGCGACACACCGGCCCAATTGGCGGATGGGCTCACGCAAACCCCTCTACGGTGTGAGGCGTGAGCAGCAGCGGCCTCATCTACGCAGTCATTGTCGGGGCCTGGGCCGCCTACTTGGTGCCGATGTGGCTCCGTAGGCAGGACGAGCTGAACGAGGCCCGTCCGACGGAACGCTTCAGCACAGCCATCCGGTTGCTGTCCGGACGGGCCGGGATGGAGCGCCGGTACGCCCGGGACCTACGGGCACGCTCCGCCGAGGCGGGGGAGCCCGACGCCGACCCGGACGCCGTCACCGAACCGGTGGACGTCCGGTCCTTCGCCATGCCTCCGGGCCGCCCCCAGGGGCACCCGGCGGCCACGAGGGACGGCCGGGACGGCGGCAAGTCGTCCGCGCGGGACGGTGGTTCCGCGCAGGGCGCTCAGGGACGAGAGCAGGGCGCCCAGGGACGAGAAACGCATTCCGCGCGGGAGGCGCACTCCGCGCCCGCGCGGGACGTTCACCGGGACGGGCATGTGGCGCCCGCGCGTGAGGCGCACGCCGCTCCGGTCCGGGAGCCACATCCCGCGCGCGAAGCACATGCGGCCTCCCCGCGCGAGGTCCACGCGGCCTCCGCGCGGGAAGCGCACCCTAATTCCGCGCACCAGCGCGTGCCGGCTGCCCGGCGTACCCCGGTCGCGCCCCAGGAGGCGCAGGCCGCCGCGCGTGCCCAGCGCACGAAGGTCCTCGCGCGCCGTCGGCGCACCACCATCATGCTGTTCCTCGCCTTCACCTTCGGCGCGATCGTCGCCGCCGTCGGCGGGCTCGCGTTCCTCTGGGCGCCCGGGGTGCCCGCCGTGATGCTCAGCGGCTACATCGCCTACCTGCGCACCCAGGAACGCCGCCGCTTCGCCTACCAGATGGACCGCCAGCGCGCCGAGGCCGCCGCCCAGCGCCTCAAGGAGCGCGTCGCGCAGCCGCACCGGCGCACGTCCGCCGCCACCCCCTCGGAGGCGTCCCTGGATGCCGCAGAGGAGCCCGAAACGGGCCCCGAGCCGGAGACCGACCCCGGGCTGCTGGCGCTCGCTGCGGACCGCCGCGCGCTCGTCGAGCAGACCGACCACGCCGAGTGGGTCGACCAGCAGCGCGAACGGCAGCGCCGCCCGGACCACGGCGACAGCTGGGACCCCGTCCCGGTGCCCCTCCCGACGTACGTCACCGCGCCGGTCGCCCCCCGCGCGACCCCCGACGTCGACCTGGGCGCCCCCGGCACCTGGAGCTCCGCCCGCTCCAGTGCCGTCGCCCCGGACCACGACACCGAGGACGACACCGCGCCCCAGGACGCCGCCCCTGACGACGGCCCGCGCGCGGACGACGGCGAGCGCACCGACCGCCGCGCGGCCTCGGCCCGCCGCTCCCGCGAGCGCGGCCGTACCCCGCTGTTCGACCAGTACGAGGACGGGGAGCGGCCCCGCGCGGCCAACGAATGACCTGCGGTCCGGCGCCCGCGCGGGCGCCGGTTCCCGCCCCGGGACGGATTTCCGGGCAGGTCGATCGGGGTGCTAGAGTTTCACTCGTTGCAAGGGCCTGTGGCGCAGTCCGGTAGCGCACCTCGTTCGCATCGAGGGGGTCAGGGGTTCGAATCCCCTCAGGTCCACAGCAACAACCTCTCTGTGAAGAGTGGTTGACAAGATCCCGTCCGATCGGAAGATCGGGCGGGATCTTTGGCGTTTCCGGGGTGTGGGGTTCGTGGGCTGGTGCCGGAGGTGTGGGTGACGGGGCATCATGTTGCGGAGGGTTGAAGGCTGATGCACTGCGCGTGAGTGCGGTGGGTGGGAGGGTGCTGTGGCGGAACTTGCGGATGTCGTCGAGTCGGTGGGGCAACTCACTTCGGGGTGGCGGGGGTTGGTGCTGGATCGGGATGCCGGCGCGGATGTGCGTGATCTGCCGGGTGTCGCCGTCCGTTGGGCCGACAGCCGGTTCGCCTTCTGGAACTGCGTCACGCTGACCGAGCCCGGGGTGGACGCGGAGCTGTTGGAGCGGCGGCTGCGGCAGGTGGCGGACATCATGCGCGAGAAGGAGCGGCCCGGGTTCCTGTGGCTGTTCGAGGGTCTTCTCGACGACGGGGCGCGTACGGAGCTCGCCGCCGCGGCCGAGCGGGCCGGGCTCGCGTACGGGTTCCCGGGCACCGGGATGGCTGCGGATCTGCTGCCTCTTCCCGAGCCCGGCCATCCTGATCTCACGTTCGTGCGGGTGGCCACTGACGAGCAGCTGCTGGCCTACGCGGATCTCAACTCCCGTGCCTACGGCTTTCCTTTGGAGGACGGGCGGGACGGGCTGGCCGGCTCCGGGCTGTGGAAGGAGGGGATCCATGCCTATCTGGGGCTGCGGGACGGTGTGCCGGTGACGTGCGCCGCTACGGTGGGGACGGAGGGCTGTCTGTTCGTCGTGCTCGTCGCCACCGATCCGCGGTGGGAGCGGCGTGGGTACGGCGAGGCTGTGACGCGTAAGGCTCTTTACGAGGGTGGGCGAGGTACTGGGCTCACCCGTGCCACTCTCCATGCGACCAGTGCTGGGGCGCCTGTCTATCTGCGCATCGGGTTCGAGCCGAACTCGCCGATCCATTTTTATGGGCTCAAGGGGTGAGGCGGGGTCTGGGGCGGGCTCGGGGGTTGGGCGGGCGTGGGTGTGCGTGCGCGCGTGCATGAGTGCGTGTGCGTGCGTGCCTGCGTGCGGAAAAGATTTGTGGAATTCGTCGGCGGATTCGTGAACCGGCCGGTGGGGGTGGAGCGATGAAGGGGTGTGGGCGGGGAAGCGGCGGAGCTGGAGTAAGGAGAGAAGGGTGAAGAGGGAGGGGGCAGCGTGATGGTGATATCGGAGGCGTGAGCCGGTCGTAGGCCGGCCGCCGGGGCTACAGCTGCTTCGCGAAGCAGAGGCTCGACTCGTACTCGCGGTAGTGGCCGAACTTGGTGCAGGGCTCGTAGCCGCTGGACTGGTAGAGGGCGACGGCCTCGGGCTGGGCGGTGCCGGTCTCCAGGACCATGCGGGTGCGGCCGGCGGCGCGGGCGTCTTCTTCGAGGGTGGCGAGGATACGGCGGGCGAGGCCGTGGCCGCGCATCTCGCGGATGACGAACATGCGCTTCAGCTCGGCGTCGCCGTCCTGGTGGCCTTCGGGGCTGCTGTCCTGGCTGCGCCAGCCGCCGGTGGCGACGGGGCTGTCGGAGGCGTCGTAGGCGATCAGGTAGAGGCCCTGGGGCGGGTCGAAGTCGGTGGGGGCCAGCTCGGTGGCGTCGCCGTCGCCGTAGCGCTCTTGGTACTCGGCCTGGACCATGTCGTTGAGCTTGGCGGCATCGGGGTGGTCGAAGGAGACGGGGCGTATGTCCATGCCGAGCACTTTACGGGGAGGGGATTTATGGAGGAGGTGGGTATCTGGAGCTGGGTATCTGGAGGTGAGTGGCTGGGAGAGGGAAAGGGGGCTGGTGTGGCTGGGGAAAGGGGCGGTGGGGAGAGCGGGGTGGTGAGAGAGAGGGGGGCTGTGGGGATAGCGGGATCGAGAGGGCGGCGGTGGGGACAGCGAGAACGGGAGAATGGCGCTGGGGGCAGCGGGAGCGGGGGAACGGCGGTGGGGGCAGCGGGAGCGGGGGAACGGCGGTGGGGGCAGCGGGATGTTGGGAGAAGGGGGGTGGTGAGAGGGGCGGTGGATTTCCGGGCTTCGTTCTGGGGGCCGGTATCGTTCCCGCCGTGCTGACTGTGACCTCGGACGGCGTGTTCTGATCGCTGGGTCACCCGGGAAGCAGAGGAGAGCGTTTTGCTGACTGTGACCTCCGTGAATGTGAATGGGCTGCGGGCCGCCGCGAAGAAGGGTTTCGTGGAGTGGCTCGCCGGGACCTCCGCCGATGTGCTGTGCCTCCAGGAAGTGCGGGCCGAGGAGAAGCAGTTGCCGGAGGAGGTGCGGGCGCCGGAGGGGTGGCATGTGGTGCATGCGCCGGCGGCGGCCAAGGGGCGGGCCGGGGTCTCGCTCTACAGCCGGCGGGAGCCGGACGCGGTGCGGGTCGGGTTCGGGTCCGCGGAGTTCGACGGGAGTGGGCGGTACGTCGAGGCGGACCTGCCCGGTGTGACCGTCGCCTCGCTCTATCTGCCTTCCGGTGAGGTCGGGACCGAGCGGCAGGACGAGAAGGTCCGGTTCATGGGGGAGTTCCTCGCCTATCTCAAGGGGCTTCGGGAGCGGGCCGCTGCTGAGGGGCGGGAGGTGTTGGTCTGTGGGGACTGGAACATCGCTCATCAGGAGGCGGATCTGAAGAACTGGCGGGGCAATACCAAGAACTCAGGGTTCCTGCCGGAGGAGCGGGAGTGGCTCGGCGGGGTCTTTGACGGGGCGGACGGGGGGTACGTCGATGTCGTGCGGGCGCTGCATCCTGGGGTTGAGGGGCCGTACTCGTGGTGGTCTTATCGGGGGCGGGCCTTCGACAATGACGCCGGCTGGCGGATCGACTACCACGTTGCTACGCCGGGGTTGGCCGGTAAGGCGGTCAAGGGGTATGTCGAGCGGGCGGCCACTCATGCGGAGCGGTGGTCGGATCATGCTCCGGTGACTGTTGTGTATGAGCACTAGTCTTCGGCGGCTTCGTTAGCTCTGGGGAGCTGGGGAGCTGGGGAGCTGGGGAGCTGGGGAGCTGGGGAGCTGGGGAGCTGGGGAGCTGGGGAGCGGAGTCGGTGGTGGGGCGGCTGGGCTGGGGGGGGGCTTGGGCTTTGGCTCGCCTTGGGGTTCGGTTCGCCCTGAGCTCCGGCCCGCCTTGGCTTTTCTGTCCGCCCTGGTCTCCGGGCCGCCTTGATCCCTGGCTTGCTTTGCCCTCGGCTCGGCTTCCCCGCCTGTTCTGGCTTTTGGCTTGCCTCGGTATCCGGTTTTCGTGTGCTCGGTCTTCTCGGTTCGGCTTCCAGTCTCCGTCTCGGTCAGCCTGGGGGCTGCTGGTCTGAGTCTGGGGCCGCCCCTGGTCCCGCCTCCGAGGTCGAACCTCCGTGTTCTCCGCTTGGCTGAAGAGGTATGGAGAGGTGGCGGTCCAGGGCCAGGGAGAGTTCTGCTGCTACCACGCTTTGGGCCAGGGGGCGGAAGTGGGTGAGGTCGGGGGTGGGGGTGTGGTGGTGGAGGAAAGTGGTGAAGAGGGTGGCCAGGGCTTCGGCGTGGGTGCGGACCTGGTGGGCTGTTGCCAGGATTTCCGACAGGGGGATGCCGTCGCGGACCAAGGTGGTGGAGACGTCCAGCAGGCGGCGGCTGATGTGGACGATTTCGTCGCCGTCGGTGCCCAGGTAGCCGAGGGCCAGGGCGGCTGCCAGGTTTTCCGGGGTGGACTGGTCGCCGAAGCGGGCTGCCAGTTCTTCGGGGGTGAGGTGGACCGGTTCTTCCTCGGTGGGGGTGATGCCGAGGAAGTCGGCGACGTCGTGGCCCCGGTCAAGGGCTTCTGCCAGTTCGGCGATGCCGTTCAGGGTGTGGCCGCGTTCTAGGAGGGCCGTGATGGTGCGCAGGCGGGCCAGGTGGTGGTCGTCGTACCAGGCGATTCGGCCTTCGCGGCGGGGTGGGGCGAGGAGTTTGCGTTCGCGGTAGAAGCGGAGGGTGCGGACGGGGATGCCGGCCAACTCGGCCAGCTCTGCCATGCGGTACTCGCGCTTCGCCGAGTTGTCCGTGTCCGGGCTCGGGGCGTCCCCCCGATCGTCGGCGGTTGGGCTTGGGGCACTCCTCCGACTGTCCGTGTTCGTGTCCGGGCTCCCTTGTCGGCTGTCCGTGTCTGGGCTCGGGCCTTCCTTCCGGCCGTCCGTGTCCGGGTTCGGGCCCGCTTTCCGGTCAGCCGCATTCAGACCTGCCCCGCCCTTTTGATCGTCGGCGGCTGGGCTTGGGCCACTCCTGTGACTGTCCGTGTTCGTGTCCAGGCCCCCCTCCCGACCGTTCGTGTCCGGGGCCTCCTTCGGGCCGGCCGCATTCAGACCTGCCGCATTCAGACCTGCCGTGCTCTTTCGACCGTCCGCGTCTGGGCTTGGGCCACTCCTCTGACCGCCCGCGTCCGAGTCCGGGCTCCCCTTCCGACCGTCCGAGTCCGAGCCCCCCTTCGGGCCGACCACATTCAGACCCGCCCCGCCTCTCCGGCCATCCATCTCCGAGCTCAGGCCCCTCTCTCGGTCGGCCGCATCCAAGTCCGCCGTGTCCCTCCGGCTGCCCGCATCCAGCCCCGAGTCCGCCTCCCGGCTCCCCGCGTCCAGCTCTGAGCCCCTCTCTCGGCCGGCCGCATCCAAGCCCGTCCCCCTCCTCCGGCTGCCCGCGTCCAGCTCCGAGCTCCCCTCCCGGCTGCCCGCGTCCAGCCCTGAGCTCCCCTCCCAGCTGCCCGCATTCAACCCCGAAGCCCCCTCCCGGGTGCCCGCGACCAGGGCCGAAGCGTCCTCCCCGCCCCCCACACTCCCATCCCCTCGGCTCTCCGTCACGACCGCACCCTATGTCGTACCGGGGGTAACTTTCCTCTGTCTGGGGGCTACCCATCAGTACCTTGCTGTTCTACTCTCCCCATTGCGCCAGTGATTACTGGCAGGGTCTTGTGGAGGAGGGTGGGCGATGGGTGGGCGGGAGCGGGTGCGGGTGGTTGTCGTCGGGTCCGGGTTTGGGGGGCTTGGGGCGGCTGTTCGGTTGCGGCGGGAAGGGGTTACCGACTTTGTTGTGCTGGAGCGGGCGGACAGTGTGGGGGGGACCTGGCGGGATAACAGTTATCCCGGGTGTGCTTGTGATGTGCCCTCGCATTTGTATTCGTTTTCCTTTGCTCCCCATGCCGAGTGGCCGCGTACCTTTTCCGGGCAGGGGCATATTCGGGCTTATCTGGAGCGGGTTGCCGATGTGTTCGGGGTGCGGGGGCATCTGAGGTTCGGTGCTGAAGTCGAGCGGATGGTCTGGAACTCGGAAGGGCTCTGCTGGGATATTGATACCGGGCGGGGGTTGTTCTCCGCTGACTTTGTTGTTTCGGCTACCGGGCCGCTCTCCGATCCCAAGGTTCCTGATGTTCCGGGGCTTGAGTCCTTTTCCGGTGAGGTGTTTCATTCCGCTCGGTGGGATCATGGAATTGATCTGCGGGGGAAACGGGTCGCGGTGGTCGGGACCGGGGCCTCGGCGATTCAGATCGTTCCGGCGATCCAGCCGCTCGTCTCCCGGCTGACGCTGTTCCAGCGGACGCCCGCCTGGGTCATGCCCCGCGTCGACCGGGAGATCAGCGGCGCCGAGCGGGCGCTGCACCGGGCGTTGCCGTTCACGACCCGGCTGCGGCGTGGACTGCTGTGGGGGATGCGGGAGTTGCAGGTCCAGGCGTTCACCAAGCACCCCGACGAGCTGGGATTCGTCGAGAAGTTGGCTAGGCGGAACATCGCGCGATCCATCAAGGACCCTGTGCTGCGAGGGAAGTTGACGCCCGACTACCGGATCGGGTGCAAGCGGATCCTGCTGTCCAGCAGCTACTATCCGGCGCTCGCCCGGCCCAACGTCGACGTCGTCGCGAGCGGGCTCAAGGAGATTCGCGGGAATACGCTGGTCGCCGCCGACGGGAGTACGGCCGAGGCGGATGTGATCGTCTTCGGGACCGGGTTCCATGTCACCGATATGCCGATCGCCGAGCGGGTCGTGGGGGCCGACGGGCGTTCGCTCGCCGAGCATTGGGAAGAGCGCGGGATGGAGGCGCTGCGCGGGGCCACCGTACCCGGGTTTCCCAATCTCATGACGGTCATCGGGCCCAATACCGGGCTCGGGAATTCGTCCATGATTCTGATGATCGAGTCACAGTTGAACTATATGGCCGATTATGTTCGGCAATTGGGGATGCTGGGTGGGAGGGTCGCTCTTGATGCGCGGCCCAGTGCCGTTCATCGGTGGAATCTGCGGGTGCAGGAGCGGATGAAGCGGACGGTGTGGAGTACCGGGGGGTGCGTCAGCTGGTATCTCGACGCTCAGGGGCGCAATACGACCGTGTGGCCGGGGACGACCGGTGAATTCCGGCGGGCTACCCGGTACGTCGATCTCGGGGAGTACGCGGTGCTGCGCGATCCCGGGTCCTTTGGCGTCGAGTCTGTCGAGTCCGGGTCCGCCGATTCCGCCGAGGTGACCGCATGAGCCGGATCGACTCCTACGCCCCGCCTGTTCCCGACCGCGCGCTGACCGTCGTATCCAGGGACGGCAGTCCTCTGCACGTCGAGATTCATGGGCGAGGGCCTGCCGTTGTGCTCGCGCATGGGTGGACCTGTTCGACCGGGTTCTGGGCCGCTCAAGTGCGTGCGCTGCGGGTGGATCATCGGGTGATCGTGTACGACCAGCGGGGGCATGGGCGTAGTCCCGCGAGTGCGGTGTGCAGTACCGATGCCCTTGCCGATGATCTTGAGGCGGTGTTGGCGGGCACGCTTTCGGCGGGGGAGAAGGCTGTGGTCGTCGGGCATTCCATGGGGGCCATGACCGTGATCGCCGCCGCTCGGCGGGCGGTGTTCCGGGAGCATGCCGTGGCCGCGCTGCTGTGCAACACCGGGAGTTCGCGGCTGGTCGGGGAGGCGACCGTCGTGCCGTTGCCGGGTGGGCGGTTGCGGACGTGGGTGACCGGGCGGATTCTGGGGACGGGGGTGTCGCTCGGGCCCGTGAACGCGGTCGGGAAGCGGGTGTTGCGGTACGCGACCATGGGGGTGGGGGCCGCGCCGGAGGCGGTGGAGGCGTGTGCGCGGATCGTGCACGCGTGTCCCGCTGGGGTGCGGCAGGCGTGGGCCCGGGTGTTGGAGGGGCTGCAACTCGACGCTCTTGTACGGGAGTTGGAGCTTCCCGTCGCCGTTCTTGTGGGGAGCGTCGATCGGCTCACGCCGGCTGTGCAGGGGCGGCGTATCGCTGCCGCGCTGCCTCAGTGCGTGGGGGTCACCGAGTTGGCCGGGGCCGGGCATATGGGGCCCGTCGAGCGGCCTGCCGCCGTGAGTGCCGTCATTCGTGAACTGTCCGGCCGGTACTGCCAGTTGAAGGAGGAGGGCGCATGAGCAAGGTGGGTCTTGAGGGGCAGGTCGTCGTGGTCACCGGGGCGGCTCGGGGGGTCGGGGCGTTGCTGGCGCGGAAGTTGTCGGCTCGGGGGGCCGTTGTCGCGTTGGTGGGGCTGGAGTTGGAGGCGTTGAAGGGGGTTGCTTCTCGGCTGCATGGTGAGAGCGGGTATTGGTACGCCGACGTCACCGATCAGGTCGCCATGTCCCGGGTTGCCGCTGAGGTCAAGGAGCGGTTCGGGAAGGTCGATGTCGTCGTGTCCAATGCGGGGGTTGCCGCCGGGGGGACGTTGCTCGACTCCGATGCGGGGGCCTGGCGGCGGGTCATCGAGGTCAATCTCATCGGGTCTGCGGTGACTGCTCGGGCGTTTCTTCCGGTGCTGGTGGAGAGCCGGGGGTATTTGTTGCAGATTGCCTCGCTTGCGGCGATGGTTCCTGCGCCGATGATGAGTGCGTATTGCGCGTCCAAGTCGGGGGTGGAGGCGTTCGCGCACAGTTTGCGGGCCGAGGTGGGGTATCGGGGGGTGCGGGTCGGGGTCGGGTATCTGTCGTGGACCGATACCGACATGGTGCGGGGGGCTGATCAGGACGCGGTGATGCGGGAGTTGAGGGAGCGGTTGCCTTGGCCGGCGAACAAGACGTATCCGTTGGGGCCGGCGGTTGATCGGCTGGTCGCGGGGGTGGAGCGGCGGGCCTCGCATGTTTACGCGCAGTGGTGGTTGCGGGGGATGCAGGGGGTTCGGGGGGTGTTGCCTCTGGTGGTGGGGGCGGCTGGGGGGCGGGAGATGCGGAGGGTGGCGGCTCGGGTGGAGGGGGTGCGGGGGGAGTTGGTGGGAGCCGGGGGTGCTGCGGATGAGGTGGCTCGGGGGGCGTAGGGGGGGGCTCAACCCCCCTCCCTCGGCGGCAACTTCGGCCGCGACCGGTCCGGTACGTCCCGGTACCCCGGCGGATCCGCCACCGCACCCCCCTCCAGCAACTCCAACGCCAACCCCACCGCGTCGTCCAACTGCGCATGCCTCCCCTCCGCCCAGTCCAGCGGAGTTCGCAGCGCCTCCACGTCCGGATCCACCCCCCTGTTCTCCACCGTCCACCCGTACGCGTCGAACCACGCCGCGTTCATCGGGACCGTGATGACCGTCCCGTCCCCCAGCTGGTGCCGGCCGGTCATCCCCACCACCCCGCCCCATGTCCGCTGGCCCACCACCGGGCCCAGGCCCAGCAGTTTGAACGCGGCCGTGATCATGTCGCCGTCCGACGCCGTCGCCTCGTCCGCCAGCGCAACTACCGGGCCCCTGGGGGCGTTTGACGCGTACGACACCGGCTGGGCGTTTCTCGTCAGGTCCCAGCCGAGGATGGTGCGGGAGAGTTTTTCCACCACCAGCTCGCTGATGTGACCGCCCGCGTTGCCGCGGACGTCGACGATCAGGGCGGGGCGGGAGACCTCCATGCGGAGGTCGCGGTTGAACTGGGCCCAGCCGGAGCCGCCCATGTCGGGGATGTGGAGGTAGCCGCACCGGCCGCCGCTCAACTCCCTTACCACTTCTCGGCGTTTGGCCACCCAGTGCTGGTAGCGGAGGGGGCGTTCGTCGGTGAGGGGGACCACGGCCACTCGGCGGGGGCGGTCCTCGTCGAGGAACGTCAGCTCTACCGTCGTGCCGCCCGCGCCCGCCAACAGGGGGTAGGGGCCCGCCACTTCGTCAACCTCGCGGCCGTCCACGTGGGTCAGAGTCGCGCCCTCGCGAATTCCCGTTCCCGCCAAGGGAGATCGCGCCTTGGAGTCCGACGAGTCGCCGGGGAGGATGCGGGTCAGGATCCAACTGCCGTCCCGGTAGGTGAAATCCGCGCCCAGCAGGCCTTGCAGGCGCTGGTAGTGCGGCGGGCCCTCGTTGCGGCGGGCGGGGGCGACGTACGCGTGGGATGTGCCCAGCTCGCCGAGGACTTCGCGGAGGAGGTCCGCGAACTCGTCGGGGGACGCCACCCGTTCGACCAAGGGGCGGTATTGGTCCAGGACCGCCTCCCAGTCGATGCCGCACATCCCGGGGTCCCAGAAGTACGACTTGATCAGGCGGCCCGCCTCCGCGTACGACTGGCGCCACTCGGCGCCGGGGTCCACCTCGTGGAGGATGCGGCGCAGGTCGATCCAGACCGTCGAGTCCAGGTCGCCGAGTTCGGTGGAGGGGACGGCGCGCAGCTCGCCCTCGTCGACGACCACCAGGCGCGTGCCGTCGCCGCTGACCGCGAACCAGTCCAGGTGGCCCACGAGTTCGGACTTCTTCGCCTTGCTGATGGTGAAGTACTCGAGGGTCGGACGGCCGCTGGTGTCGGCGGGGTTGGCGAAGGTCTCGCCGAGCGCGCCGGAGATGGGCCAGCGCAGCCAGACCAGTCCGCCGCCGGCGACCGGGCAGAGCGCGGAGTACTTCGACGCCGTCACGGGGAACGGGGTCACGCGGTTCTCCAGGCCCTCGACCTCCACGGTCACCGCCGCGCCCTCGACCTCCTCGCCGGGGTCCAGGCCGCCCGCTGCCGGGCGGCCGTCGGGGCTGAGGGCGAAGGGGGACGGGGTCGCCGAGGACAGCGGGACCAGGTAGGGGCGGCAGCCCAGGGGGAAGCTGAGGTCGCCGGTGTGGACGTCGTACACGGGGTCGAAGCCGCGCCAGGAGAGGAAGGCGAGGTAGCGGCCGTCGCTGGTGAAGACGGGGTTCTCGTCCTCGAAGCGGCCGTTGGTGACGTCCACGATCAGGCGGTCCTTGATGCGGGCCATCTTGATCTGGCGGAGGGAACGGCCGATGCCGGGGTGCGACCAGGTCAGCCAGTTGCCGTCGGGGGAGAAGGCGAGGTCACGGACCGGGCCGTTGAGGGAGCGGATCAGCTCCACCGGTTCGCCGGCCACAGCAGCATCGTCAGCAGCACCTCCGGCAACCCCCTCCTCGTCCCCCGAAACCCCCGTCTCCAGCAACAGCACCCGCCCGTCATGCGAGGCAATGGCCAACCGCTCCCCCTCCGCGTCCGACACCAGCTCCAGCACCCTCCCCAGCCCCCCGCCCGCCAGCCGCCTCCCCTCCCGCGCCCCCGACGCCCGCGGCAGGTACGCGATCTCCACCGCGTCCTCCCCCTCCGCGTCCGTCACATACGCCACCCGCCCGCCGGGCCCCAGCATCTCCGGCAGCCGTACCCGCACCCCGGCCGTGTCGGCGATGGTGCGGGCGGGGCCGTCGCGGTGGGTCAGCCAGTAGAGGCTGCCGCGTACGACGACGGCGCTGGCGCGGCCGGTCTCGTCGACGGAGATGCCGTCGACGTGCTGCGCGGCCGGGATCTGGTACGGGCGCCGGCCCGCGCGGGGGCCGCCGAGGCGGACGTCGAGGCGGCGGGGTGCGGAGCCGGCGGCGAGGTCGTCGACCAGCCACAGGTCGCCCGCGCACTGGTAGACCACCCGGGTGCCGTCGGTCGAGGCGTTGCGGGCGTAGAAGGCGTCGTGGTCGGTGTGGCGGCGCAGGTCGGTGCCGTCGTGGGCGCAGGAGTAGAGGTTGCCGACGCCCTCGTGGTCGGAGAGGAAGGCGACGCGGCCGGCGACGAAGAGGGGGCTCGCGAGATGGCCGTCGAGGCCGTCGAGGAGGCGGCGGCCGTGCAGCCAGAGGCGGCCGGTCGCGCCGCCGCGGTAGCGCTTCCAGGCGGCCGGTTCGTGCGGCGGGGTGCCGGTCAGCAAGAGGGACTGGCGTTCGCCTTCCACGTCCGTGACCTGGAGGTCGGTGACCGGGCCCCAGGGGAGCCGGCCGCCGGGGGCGCCGGTCGGGGGGACGTCGTAGGCCCAGGTGAAGTAGGAGAAGGGCTGGCCGTGCGAGGTGACGGCCAGGACGTGGCCCTCGGGGGTCCAGCCGCAGACGCGGGTGTCGACGCTGCCCCAGTAGGTGAGGCGGCGGTCCTGGCCGCCGGCCACGGGGACGACGTGGATCTCGGGGACGAGGCTGTGCCAGTTGGTGTAGGCGATCTCGGTGCCGTCGGGGGAGAAGCGGGGGTGGCCGGTCTTGGTGCGGTCCACGGTGAGCCGCCAGGCCCGGCCGGGGCCGTCGAGCGGGGCCAGCCACAGGTCGTCCTCGGCCACGAAGCACAGGAGGTCGCCGCTGAGGTGCGGCAGGCGCAGATAGCTCACGGTTCCCATGCTTTTCCGGCGGCTGCGCGCGGGCAACTTATGCACCGCTGACACACGTGACCCAGCACACGTACGAAACGGTTTCGTTTCGCTTGGCGCTCGGGGTATCTTCATGGTCAGAGGAAGCGGACAGAGCAGAGTGGAGAGTGTGGCTATGACTGAGGTCGCGACGGCGCGTCGCAGTCGTATCTCGCCCGAGCGCGAGGCCGAGCTGTACGAGGCCGTGCTCGAACTGCTCCGCGAGGTCGGCTACGACGCCCTCACCATGGACGCCGTGGCGGGCCGCACCCGCTCCAGCAAGGCCACGCTCTACCGCCAGTGGGGCGGCAAGGCCGAACTCGTCGTCAGGGCCATCCGGCACAGCAAGGCGCATCCCGTCGAGCCGGTCGACACCGGCAGCCTCCGCGGCGACATGCACGCGCTGATCCGGCTGGAGGACGACTGCGTGCACGAGCGGAACTCGGCGCTGATGCGGGGGGTCGCCATGGCGATGCACAGCAACCCCGATCTGCGCGAGGCCCTGCGGGCGCAGCTCGTCGACCCCGAACTCTCCGAGTTCCACCAGGTGATCGAGCGGGCCGTCGACCGCGGCGAGGTCCAACCGGACTGCCCCGCACTGGAGTTCATGCTCCACATGATGGTCGGCGGCTTCGTCACCCGCATGCTCCTCGACGACCAGCCGCCCACCCAGGCCTTCCTCCTGTCGTACATCGACGCCGTGGTCCTCCCCGCGCTCGGCGTCCCCGCGCACGACTGACCCTCCCCAACTCGCAGTAATCCAGCACCTCCTGACGTCACACCGCTCATGTCGTCGGGCCGATCAGCCGCGCCCTCCCCGCCCGCGGCCGGTCCCCCCTGCCCATCAACACCCCACGACTGACCGGGAGTACGCCTCCGTGGCCACGTTCCTCTACAAACTGGGCCGGTTCGCCTTCCGGCGACGCAACGTCGTCGCCCTGATGTGGATAGCCCTCCTCACCCTCGCCGGGGTCGGCGCCGCCAGCGCGCCCAGCGCCGGCTCGACCTCCTTCTCCATCCCGGGCACGGAAGCGCAGAAGGCTTTCGACCTGCTGGAACAGCGCTTCCCCGGGATGAGCGCGGACGGCGCCACCGCGCGCGTCGTCTTCAAGGCCCCCGCCGGGCAGTCCATGAACGACGCCGCCAACAAGGCCGTCGTCGAGAAGACCGTCGAAGAGCTGAAGTCCGGCTCCGAGGTCACCTCCGTCGCCGACCCCTACACCGGCCGGGCCGTCAGCGAGAACGGCCAAGTCGCCTACGCCTCGGTCAAGTACAAGGTCTCCGGCATCGAACTCAAGGACTCCTCGCGCACCGCCCTGGAGGAGGCCGGAGCGCACGCCCGCGCCGCCGGGCTGACCGTCGAGATCGGCGGTGACGCGCTCCAGGCCACGCCGGAGGTCGGCGGCACCAGCGAGATCATCGGCATCGGCGTCGCCGCGGTCGTCCTCGTCATCACCTTCGGCTCGCTCATCGCCGCCGGGCTGCCGCTGCTCACCGCGATCATCGGTGTCGGCATCGGTGTCGCCACGATCACCGCCCTGGCCAGCGCCCTCGACCTCGGCTCCACGACGTCCACGCTCGCCCTGATGATCGGCCTCGCCGTCGGCATCGACTACGCCCTGTTCATCGTCTCCCGCTACCGCGCCGAACTCGCCGAGGGCCGCGAGCGCGAGGAGGCGGCCGGGCGGGCCACCGGGACGGCCGGATCGGCGGTCGTCTTCGCCGGGCTCACCGTCGTCATCGCCCTCGCGGGCCTGGCCGTCGTCAACATCCCGATGCTGACGAAGATGGGCATCGCGGCGGCCGGCACGGTCGTCATCGCCGTCCTCATCGCCCTCACCCTGGTCCCCGCGCTCCTCGGGTACGCCGGCAAGAAGGTCATGCCGACCGGTACGAAGAGCAGGCTGCTCGGCGGGAACAAGGCTTCCGCGAAGGCCGCGGGGCCCAACATGGGCACCCGCTGGGCGAGTTTCGTCGTCCGCCGGCCGATCGCCGTGCTCCTGCTGGGAGTTGTCGGGCTCGGCGCCGCCGCCATCCCCGCCTCCTCGCTCGAACTCGGGCTGCCCGACGACGGTTCGCAGCCGGCGTCGACCACCCAGCGGCGCGCCTACGACCTGCTCTCCGACGGGTTCGGGCCCGGCTTCAACGGGCCGCTGATGATCGTCGTCGACGCCAAGGGCAGCAAGGACGCGCAGGCCGCGTTCACCAAGGTCGGCGAGGAGATCAAGGGGCTGAAGGACGTCGTCACCGTCACCCCGGCCGCGCCCAACAAGGCCGGGGACACCGCGACGATCACCGTCATCCCGGACTCCAAGCCGTCGTCGGTGACGACCGAGGACCTCGTCCACAGCATCCGCGACAAGGGGGCGCAGGTCGCGGCGGAGACCGACGCGAAAGTCCTGGTGACCGGGGCGACGGCGATGAACATCGACGTCTCGCAGAAGCTGAACGACGCGCTGGTGCCGTATCTGATCCTCGTCGTCGGCCTCGCGTTCCTCCTCTTGATCGTGGTGTTCCGGTCGGTGCTCGTCCCGCTGAAGGCGGCTCTCGGGTTCCTGCTCTCCGTCATGGCGGCGCTCGGCGCGGTCGTCGCGGTCTTCCAATGGGGCTGGTTCGCGGGGCTGTTGGGGGTCGAGGAGACCGGGCCCGTCATGTCGATGATGCCGATCTTCATGGTCGGCGTGGTCTTCGGGCTCGCGATGGACTACGAGGTGTTCCTCGTGACCCGGATGCGGGAGGCGTTCGTGCACGGGGAGCAGCCGACGCAGGCGGTCGTCACCGGCTTCAGGCACGGGGCGCGGGTCGTCTCGGCCGCCGCCGTGATCATGATGGCGGTGTTCGCCGGGTTCATCGGCGCCTCCGAGTCCATGATCAAGATGATCGGGTTCGGGCTCGCGATCGCCGTCTTCTTCGACGCGTTCGTCGTCCGCATGACGATCGTCCCGGCCGTCCTCGCCCTCCTCGGCAAGAAGGCCTGGTGGCTGCCGAAGTGGCTGGACCGGGCGCTGCCCAACGTCGACGTCGAGGGCGAGGGGCTGCGCACCGAGCCGGCTCCGGGGAAGGAACTCGTACGCGCCTAGCGGGCGTACGCACGAGCCGCCGGTGAGGGTCCGTGGGGACGGGGAGCCCTCACCGGCACCAACCTTGCGATCATCAGCCCATGGACTTACAGATGATCAAGGTCGACGGGGCTGAGGTCACCGTCAACTCAAGCCGTGGCAGCGGCACTTGGACGAGGGAACTGCCGCCGTACGAACTGGCGGCGCACCCGGTCTCGCAGGCGGACTACGCCGAGCTGACCGGGGCGCCGCTCTCGGCGTCCCCGCAGCCGGCCGCCGGCGTCTCCTGGTGGGACGCCGTCCGGTACTGCAACACCCTTTCCCTGGCGGAGGGGTTGCGGCCGGCCTACCGCTTCCACGCGGACGGGGTCGACCTGCTGGCGGACCCGCTCGGCTACCGGCTGCCGACGGAGGCGGAGTGGGAGCACGGCTGCCGCGCGCCGAGTCCGGTGTGGGAGTGGTGCTGGGATCTGTACGACCCCCAGGTGTACGGGACTTACCGGGTGCAGCGGGGCAACTGGTCGGACTTGAGGAGGAGTTCGGAGCGGCGGCGGAGCCATCCGGCGCTGGCGGGGGACGACGTGGGGTTCCGGGTGGCCCGGGCGGGGTGAACTCCCTTGGGGGCGGCGGGTGTCCGGATGCGGTGCGTGGTGGGTACAGCTACCGCTAGCGTGCCGGTCATGACCCCTGCCGTCACCGCCGCCGTCCTGCTGGCGGCCGTCACGCACGCCTGCTGGAACGCGCTCGCGCACCGGATCCCGGACAAGCTCGTCGCGTTCACGCTGATCGCCGGGGGCGGGGCGGTGATCGGGCTGCTGATGCTGCCGTTCGGGGCCGTTCCCGCCGGGCCGGCCCGGCCCTGGCTGCTGCTCTCCGTCGTCGTCCATCTGCTCTACCACCTGCTGCTCATGCGGTCGTTCCGGCTCGGGGACTTCGGGCAGGCGTACCCGATCGCGCGGGGGAGCGCGCCGCTCGTCGTGACGGTGTTCGCGGCCGGGTTCGCGCACGAGGTGCCCGACGGCTGGGGCGCCGCCGGAATCGCCTTGTGCTGTACGGGACTTACCGGGGTCGCGCTGTGGGGGATGCGCGGGAAGGCGCCCAACTGGCCTGCGGTCGGGGCCGCGTTGGCGACCGGGGTGGCCATCGCGTCGTACACGGTCGTCGACGGGCTCGGGGTGCGGGCGTCAGGGAGCGCGGTGGGGTACACCGGGTGGCTGATGCTGCTGGAGGGCCTCGCGATACCGGTGTACGGGTGGTGGCGGTGGCGGGGGGAGATGGTGCGGACTCTGCGGCCGTACGCGGGAGTTGGACTGCTCGGGGCGGCGCTGTCCGTGCTCGCCTATGGCCTGGTGCTGTGGGCGCAGACGCGGGCCGAGCTGGCGCCGATCGCGGCGCTGCGGGAGTCGTCGATCATCGTGGGGGCCGCGATCGGGGCCGTGTTCTTCAAGGAGCGGTTCGGGGCGCCGAGGATCGCCGCCGCCGGGCTGCTGGTGGTGGGGATCGGGCTGATGCTGCACGCCGGGTGATCAGCCCAGGGGGAGGGCGTCCATGTAGGCGTTCGAGGGGCGGGGGGTCTCGCGGACCGTGCGGGCGTCAAGTGCCGCCTGGGCGGAGGGAGTTCCGATGGCTCCTTGCGGGTGCCAGGCGCCGGTGACCGACACCCAGGTGTCCGCCTTCGGGGCGTCGGCGCCGTACACCTTGATCTTCAGGGCGGTGGCGTCGGCGGCGCAGCAGCTGACCAGGAGGCGGGTCAGGTACCAGTGGCCGTCGGCGGCCGGGGTGACGAAGCCGGACATCGTGACCTGGCGGTGCGCGATCGCCTTCGTGCGGTCCTGCTGGACGCGTCTGGTGAAGTCGCCGAGGGTGATGGGGAGCGGGGCGGTGGCGGGGAGCGGGTCGAAGTCCGTTTCCTCCGTGACCACTTGGGGGGTCTCCCGGGCCGCCGTGTACGCGCCCAGCGCGGGCGGCGCGAACAGCAGCAGGCTCACCGCCGGCAGGAACAACAGCCAGGCCACGCGCGGGACATGACCCTCCGACCCGGTGTTGCGGTGCGTCGCCCAGACCTCCGCGAGACCGAGGACGACGAGGACGGCGCCGGAGGCGATCAGCAGCGGGCGCATGCCCTCCTTGACGTACCGCAGATAGGTGTCCGTCAGCAGCGCGGCGTGCAGCAGGCCGGCGCCGATCAGGGCCAGCATCGCCGCCTGGAGCAGGCGTTTCACAGCAGGATTCCTCCGGTCAGGGCGGCGGCCAGGACCGCCACGACGACGGTCGCCGTCGAGAAGCGGACCGCGAAGGCCCGTCCGAACGTGCCGGCCTGCAAGGCGATCAGCTTCAGGTCGACCATCGGGCCGACCACCATGAACGCCAGCCGGGCGGTGGGGGAGAAGCCGGTCAGGGAGGCCGCGACGAACGCGTCCGCCTCCGAGCAGACGGCCAGCAGGATCGCGAGGGCGGCGAGGAACAGCACGGACAGCCAAGGGGAGTTCGCGAACGTGTCGACCCAGGCGCGGGGGACGGCGACGTTGAAGGTGGCCGCCGCCATCGCGCCGACGACCAGGAAGCCGCCCGCGTGCAGGAAGTCGTGCTGGAACCCTTGCCTGAACTCCAGCCAGCGGCTGCCGCCGGGGGTGTGGCCGGTGTGGCGTACGGCCGGCTTCAGCCAGTCGGCGCGGCCGAAGCGGAGCCATAGCCAGCCCATCGCCGCGGCTGTCGCGAGGGAGGCGGTGAAGCGGGCGGCGACCATCTCCGGGTTGCCGGGGAAGGCTACCGCCGTCGCGGTCAGGACGATCGGGTTGATCGCCGGGGCCGAGAGCAGGAACGCGAACGCCGCTGCCGGGTGAACTCCCCTTGCTATCAAGCTGCTTGCCACCGGGACGGACGCGCATTCGCAGCCCGGCAGCACCACGCCTGCGGCGCCTGCCACCGGGACGGCCAGTGCGGGGTGGTTCGGCAGCAGGCGGCGGAACACTGACTCCGGTACGAACGCGTTGATCGCGCCGGAGAGGGCGGTGCCGAGGAGGAGGAAGGGGATCGCCTGGACGGTGACGGCCATGGCGACGGTCCGCCAGGCGGCCATCGCCGGGGACTCGGCCCAGCGGCCGAGGAGGAAGAGGGTGAGGCCGGGGAGGGTGGCTGCGGCCAGGAGGAGGAGGGGGGCGTGGCGGGGCCAGGGGGTGGGGGAGGAGGGGGAGTTGGGGGTGGGGGGTGACTGCGGGGCCGGGTCTGGTTCGGGGGCTGGCTGGGGGTGTGGGGTTGGGTGGGGTGCTGGGGGCGGCTGGGGGTGCGGTTGTGGGGTTGGGTGGGGTGCTGGGGGCGGCTGGAGGTGCGGTTGTGGGGCTGGGTGGGGTGCTGAGGTGGACTGCGGGGTCGGCTCTGGGGAGGGGGCCGGCTGCGGCTGTGGGGCTGGGCTGGGCTGCGACTGGGGTTCCGGCTGTGGCTGGAACATTGGCTGCGGCTGCGGCTTCGGGGCTGACTTCGGCTGGGGGTGCGATGGAGGTTCCGGCTGCGGTTGGAATCTTGGCTGCGGCAGTGGCTGCGGCTGCGGCAGTGGCTCCGACTGTGGTGCTGTGGGCGGGAGTTGGGGTGCGTGACGGGCTGCGTGGCGGGCCGTGGGGGGAGTTGTTGGGTGGGTTGTGGGGTGGGCTTCGCCCGAGGGGGGTGCCAGGGGTGCTCCGGGAGGTGTCGGGGGTGCTGAGGGTGCCGCTGGGCTTTGTGCCGCTATGGGTATCTCCGTCGACTTCATCCCCGCCCCACCCGGTCGTCACATGTCCCACACATGTCCGACCAACATAGCGGGCCCGTTTCTTACCCGGTGCTTGCCCTGAACCTCGTACGCTTCAGCCGGTGTTGGCCCCGGATCTAGCCCGCCTCGCTCGGCGTCCGCCACCGGTGCCGCCGCCCAGGCTGGTGAGGCTCGCCTTGACTGGCGGGTCTGCCTGGCGCTCGCTCCGGATCCCGTCCGCCTCAGCCGGTGTCAGTCCCGAAGCCTGCCTGCCTTGCTCGGTGTCCGCCACCGGTGCCGCCGTCCAGGCTGGCGGGGCTCGCCTTGACTGGCGGGGGCCGTTCTACCTGGCGCTCGCCCCGGATCCCGTCCGCCTCAGCTGGTGTTGGCCCCGGATTCCGCCAGCCTTGCCCGGCGTCCGGCACCAGTACCGCCGCCCTGCCCGGCGGAGCCCGCCTGCCCGGCGGAGCCCGCCTGCCCGGCGAGGTCCGCCCCAGCCGGCGTTGCCCGGCTACCCGGCGAGTGCCGTTCGTACCGCTGCCACCAACGCCTGCGCCCTTGGATCCGCCGTGACGCTCTTGCGGAAGCCGTTCGTCACGTACCCGAAGGCGATTCCTGACTCCGGGTCCGCGAAGCCCAGGGCGCCGCCTCTGCCGGGGTGGCCGAAAGAGGTGGGGGCCAGGAGGGGGGAGGCGGTGCCGTGGAGCATGTAGCCCAGGCCGAAACGGGTGTTGACGATCAGGACCCGGTCGGGGCCCGACGACCTTTCCGTGCGGGCCAGTTCGACCGTCTCCGGGGTGAACAGACGCGTGCCGCCGTCGAGTTCGCCGATCAGGGCCGCGTAGATCCGGGCCAGGCCGTCCGCCGTGGCGATGCCGTTGGACGCGGGGAGGGCGGCGGCGCGGTAGGCGGGGTCGTTCTCGTCGGGCGCCGGGGTGATCGCGGCGAACGCGCGGCGGGTGAGGGAGTCCGGGTCGGCGTAGGCGGCGGTGACCGCTTGTTTCGGGCGGGACTTGAGGGCGCCGGGCGGGGGCGGGACCTCGATCTGGGCCACGCGGCCGACTCGGTCGCCCCGGGCGCCGCAGACTCGGCCGGCGAAGTCTCCCCGTCCGCCCGGAACTCGGCCGGCGAAGTCTCCCCGTCCGCCCGGAACTCGGTCGGCGAAGTCTCCCCGTCCGTCCGGAACTTGGTCAGTGAAGCCGTCCCGTCCGCCCCGAACTCGGTCAGCGAAGTCCCCCCATCCGCCCGGAACCCCGCCCCCGGCCTCAGCCGCCCCACCCCCCTCCACCGGCACCCCCAGCCAAAAATCCGCCCCAGCCGGCCCCGCCACCTCCCCCGCGATCCACTCCCCCGCCGAACGGTCCGTCACGCGGCGGATCAGTTCTCCGGTCAGCCAGCTGTACGTCTGCGCGTGGTAGCCGTGATCCTCGCCCGGCGTCCAGACCGGGGGCTGGGACGCCACCGCCGCCGCCCCCCGGTCCGGGTCCGCCGCCTCGGCGGGGGTCAGGGGGCGGTCCAGGACGGGGACGCCTGCTCGGTGGGACAGGAGGTCGTGGACCAGGGTGCGGTCCTTGCCTGCCGCCTTGTACTCCGGCCAGTACTCCGACACCGGCGCCGCCAGGTCCAGTTCGCCGCGCTGATGCAGCAGCAGGAGCGCCGCCGCCGCGACCCCCTTCGTTGCCGAGCGGACGATCTGGGCGGTGTCCGGCGTCCAGGGCGCCGTGCCGTCGACATCCTTCGTCCCGCCCCAGAGGTGTACGACCCTCCGGCCGTGCCGGTACACCGTCACCGCCGCGCCCCGGTCGCCCAGGGCGGCGAAGTTCCGCGCGAACGCCTCCCGCACCGGCTCGAAACCGGGTACGACCGTCCCGCTGACCGCGTTCACGTCCACGCCCACTGCCCTCTCGGCTTGCCTTCGACTCCTGGTCCAACCATGTCGGCAAGCCTGGGATTCCTGGGTTACGGGCGGCTTAAGACTCTGCTTATCCGAGCAGGATCGTTACGTCGATGTTCCCGCGCGTGGCGTTGGAGTACGGGCACACCAGGTGCGCCTCGTCCAGCAGCTTGGCCGCGATCTCCTGGTCGAGGATCGGCAGGGAGACGCTGAGGGCGACGGCGAGGCCGTAGCCCCGGTCGCGGTTCGGGCCGATGCCCACCTTCGCGGCGACCGTCGAGCCGCTGAGGTCGTAGCCGTGCCGGTTGCCGACCATGATCAGGGCGTTGTGGAAGCAGGAGCTGTAGCCGGCGGCGAAGAGCTGCTCCGGGTTCGTGCCGTTGCCGTCGCCGCCGAGTTCCGGGGGCATCGCCACCTTCAGCTCCAGCTGGCCGTCCTGGCTGGTGACGTAGCCGTCCCGGCCGCCGTGCGCTGTCGCCTCGGCGACGAACATGATCTTTGTCGGCCGGGTGTCTACGCGCGTACCTTCGCCCATGCGGTACCTCCCCCACGGTTTTGTCCAATACCTCGTGCACAAGGTACCGGCCGGTAGGGCCGGGTGTCCCTGGCAGGGGGTGGCAACCGGGGGTAACGCCAGGTGGGGGGTGTGGAGGGGGTGTGCAGATCGGGGGGCGTGGCCGGGTATGGGGGGCGCGAATCGATACAGCTCCGCGCCTCTATCGGTCCGCCGTCCCCTTCGCCCGCTCCGCCAACCCCCACAACTCCCCCCGCAACCGCTCCACCTCCGCCCCCGCCAACCCCGTCGACGACATCAGCGCCCCCGGTATCCGCTCCGCCCGCGCCCGCAGTTCCTCCCCCCGCCCCGTGCACGTCACCAGCACCGAGCGTTCGTCCTTCGGGGAGCGTTGGCGGTGGATCAGGCCCGCTGACTCGAGGCGTTTCAGCAAGGGGGAGACCGTGCCGTAGTCCAGGTGCAGGGTCGACGCCAAGGCCTTCACCGTCGTCTCGCCCCGCTCCCAGAGGGTCAGGAGGACCAGGTACTGGGGGTAGGTCAGGCCCAGTTCCTCCAGCAGGGGGCGGTAGGCCGCCGTCACCGCGCGGTGGGCTGCGTAGAGGGCGAAGCAGAGCTGGTCGTCCAGGCGCAGCGGGCCCTCGGGGTCCTGGTTCGTCACCCGCCTATTTTGCACGCACCCGCTTCCCCGCCCCCGCCCTCACGCCCCCGCCCGCACCGACCGCGCCCTCACGCCCCTGCCCGCACCGCCCCGCCCTCACGCCCCCGCCCGCACCGCCCCCGGATCGAACCCGAACGGCAGCTCCAAGCGATGCGCCCGCATCAACTCCCCATCACCCAGCAGCATCCCCGTCCCCCCGTCCGCCGCGATCACCCCCTCGCTCAGGATCAGCGACCGAGGACACAACTCCAGCGCATACGGCAGATCATGCGTGACCATCAGCACCGTCACGTCCAACTCCCGCAGGATCTCCGCCAGTTCACGGCGCGACGCCGGGTCCAGGTTCGACGACGGCTCGTCCAGGACCAGGATCTCCGGGCGCGACGCCAATACCGTCGCCACCGCCACCCTCCTGCGCTGACCGAACGAAAGATGGTGCGGCGGACGGGACTTGAACTCCTCCATGCCGACCTGCCGCAGCGCCTCGTCGACCCGCTCCTCCAGCTCCGCCCCCTTCAGCCCCGCCGTCGCCGGGCCGAACGCCACGTCCTCGCGGACCGTCGGCATGAAGAGCTGGTCGTCGGGATCCTGGAAGACGATCCCGACCTTGCGCCGGATCTCCGCCAAGTTCCCCTTCTCCACGGGCAGTCCGGCGACCCGGACCGTCCCCGCGCCCGCCGTGAGGATGCCGTTCAGGTGGAGGACCAGGGTCGTCTTGCCGGCCCCGTTCGGGCCCAGCAGCGCGACCCGTTCACCCCGCGCGATCGTGAAGTCCACGCCGAACAGGGCCTGATGGCCGTCCGGATACGCGAACGCCAGACCGGAAACCTCAAGAGACGCCGTCATACCGTCCATCCCAGCAGACACACCCCCGCCGCCGCGACCGGCAGCGCCAACGCGTACGACCACTGCGCCCCGGACGCCCCGGCCTCGCCGAGTCCGGGCATCACCCCGGTGTACCCCCGGCTGACCATCGCGAGATGCACCCGCTCCCCCCGCTCGTACGACCGGATGAACAGCGCCCCCGCCGACTGCGCGAGCACCCGCCACTGCCGCACCCCGCGCGCCTCGAACCCCCGCGACTCCCGCGCGATCCGCATCCGCCGCATCTCGTCGGTGACGACGTCTCCGTACCGGATCATGAAACTCGCGATCTGCACCAGCAGCGGCGGCAGCTTCAGGCGCTGCAACCCCTGGAGCAGTTCCCGGAGTTCGGTCGTCGCGGTCAGCAGGACGGACGCGGCGACGCCCAGCGTGCCCTTGGCGAGGACGTTCCAGGCACCCCACAGGCCGTTCACGCTCAGCGAGACGCCCAGGACCTCCGTGCGCTCCCCTTCCGCCACGAACGGCATCAGCAGCGCGAACGCCACGAACGGGACCTCTATCAGGAGGCGGCGCAGGAGCAGGGGGGCCGGGAGGTGCGCCGCCGTCGCCACCAGCGCCAGCAGCAGCGCGTACGCCCCGAACGCCCAGACCGCCTCGCGGGGCGTGGAGACGACCACGACGACGAACGCGAAGACCGCCGCGAGTTTCGTGTGCGGGGGGAGGGCGTGGACACGCGAACTCCTTTGCACGTAAAGCCGACGGTCCATGTCAGACGTCCCCCGTACGCCTCTTGCGCACCGCCCAGAACACCCCGGTCCCCACGGCCACCGTCACCCCCACCCCGATCACCCCGGCGAGACCGCCGGAGATCCGCGCGTCCGAGACGTCCTTGACCCCGTAGTCCGCCAACGGCGAGTCGGCGGAGGCGTGTTCCTCCGCCTTCGCGTCGATCCCGTGATCGGCGGCCACCTTCTCCAGGCCGTCCGGATCCGCCGACGCGTAGAAGCTCATAACTCCGGCCAGCAGAAGGGATGTTGCGAGCCCCGCCAGCCACACCTTCCGCCGCGACCGTCCCGGAACCGGCCCCCGCACCTCAACCGTATCCACCAGCTCACCCCCCACCCGCAGCTTCAACGGCTCCCTCAACCCCCGTGCCCCGTACACCAGATCGGGCCGCACGGCGATCACCGCCCCCACCGTCAGCGCCGTGATCACCCCCTCCCCGACCCCGATCAGCAGATGCACCCCGACCATCGCCCCGGCGACCTTCCCGATCGACACGTCCGTCGTCCCGCCCGCCGCGTACAGCGCGGTGAAGGCGACGGCGGCGGCCGGCACCGACAGGAACGCGGCGGCGAAGGCGGCGGCGGTAACCGTACGCCGGCCGCGCGGCAGCAGTTTCACCAGGGCGCGGAAGACGGCGTAGGCGACGACGGTCGTCACGACCGCCATGTCGGTGATGTTGACGCCGAGCGCGGTGAGGCCGCCGTCGGCGAAGAGGAGGCCCTGCATGAGGAGGACGACCGAGACGCAGAGGACGCCCGTGTAGGGGCCGACGAGGATCGCTGCCAGGGCGCCGCCCAGGAGGTGGCCGCTGGTGCCCGCCGCGACGGGGAAGTTCAGCATCTGCGCCGCGAACACGAAGGCCGCGACCAGGCCGGCCATCGGCGCCGCCCGGTCCTCCAGCTCGCGCCGGGCGCCGCGCAGGCTGACCGCCACGGCCGCCGCCGCGACGGCGCCGGTCACGGCGGACGTGGGGGCGTCGATGAATCCGTCAGGTACATGCACGGATCAGATGATGCGGCTTCTTGCGAAAGACTTGCAAGAGCATCCCTTGGGTAATTATTTACCGCGCCCGAGGCGTCGAACGGGAAATATGCGACATTGGAGAACAAGCGGGTTACACAAGTTCCGCAAAGGTCACGCAGCGTAAGGGGTTGTCCGATGTCGGTGGTCGAACAGTACGCGCGCGCTCATATCGTCACCGACGAGGACCTGGTGGAGGCGGAACGCGAGTCCGTGCCCGTCGTCCTCAGGTACGACCCCGACGACGACCCGCGCTCCGTGCGGATGCGGCTGCCCGGCGGACCCGTCCGCAGCGTCTCGCGCAAGCTCCTCGAACAGGGGCTGCGGGCGCCGGCCGGGACCGGTGAGGTGCGGGTGTGGCCCTGCGGGCGGGTGCAGGCCGTCGTCGAGTTCCACACCGCGCAGGGCGTCTCCGTCGTGCAGTTCGAGTCGAAGACCCTCGTACGGTTCCTGCGCCGCACCTATCTCACCGGGACGGCCGTCTGAGAACGCCGGAAAGACTCAGCCGCCCATCTTCAGCAGCGCCGCCACGATCGGGCCCGCCGTGTCCCCGCCGTGCCCGCCCGCCTGGACGACCCCCGCCGCCGCGAGGTCACCCCGGTACGCGGTGAACCAGCCGTTCGGCTTGTCCTGGTTGTCGACCTCGGCGGAGCCCGTCTTGGCGCCGATGTCGGAGCCGAGCCCGGACATCGCCCCGGCGGCGGTGCCGTACTGCGCGGTGTACTTCATCAGCTCGCGCAGCTGGGAGAGGGTGTCCGCCGACATCGTGCGCGACGCGGTCGCGAGCGTGCGGCCGTCGGCCTTCGGGGAGACCAGGTACGGCTGGTGGAACGTCCCGGACTTCACGGTCGCCGCGACCGACGCCATGTTCAGCGGGTTCATCCGCACCCCGCCCTGACCGATCAGCGAGGCCGCCATCTGGGCCGCCGACTGCACCGGCACCCGGCCGTCGAAGGTCGGCACGCCCACCGACCAGTTGTCCATGGACAGGCCGAACACCTGCTGGGCCTGCTTGGTGAGGCTGTTGTTGTCCAGCTCCGGCGCCTGGCTGATGAAAGCGGTGTTGCAGGAGCGCGCGAAACTCGCCTTGAACGTGCCGTTCTTGATCTCGAACTCGTCGTCGTTCTGGAACTTCCAGCCGCCGTACGTGAAGTACTTCGGGCACGGATGCGTCTTGTCGGCCGCCGCGAGCCCCTTCTCGATCAGCAGCGACGAAGTGATCACCTTCATCGTCGAACCCGGCGCCAGCGACCCCAGGAACCCGACGTTGAACGTCCCGTTGTTGGCGACCGCCAGGATCTCCCCCGTCGACGGCCGCACGACGACCACCGACGACTTCGCCTTAGCCGCCACCTGCTTCTCGGCGGCGGCCTGCATCACCGGGCTGAGCGTCGTCTCCACCTTCCCCGGCGTGCCCTCGCTCAGCTCCAGGAGCGTCTTGTCGGACAGCTCCTTCTCCTTCGACGCCTTGCCGCGTACGACGCGCAGCTCGACGCCCGCCTTGCCGCCGGCCTTCTTGCCGTACTTCTCCCGCAGCCCGTCCAGGACGGTCGCCAGCGACGGGTACGTCTTCGCCGACAGCTCGCCCCCGTCCCGGTCGTACGCCTTCACCGGCGGGGTCCCCGACTCGCCCGTGACCAGGGTGTCCCCGTCGGCGAGGTCCGGGTGGACGACGGACGCGTGCCAGTCGACCTCCGGCTCGCCCGTCGTCGTACTGCGCACGACCGTCAGCACGCTCGCGTACGCCAGGGGCTTGCTGGTCTTGTCGAACGTCACCGTGCCCTTGACCGTGAACGGCACCTTCGCGCCCGTCGCCGCGCCCGGGGTCAGCGTGACGGCCGTGATGTGCGCGTCCTTCGTGTAGCCGGTCAGCAGAGCCGTCGCGGCCGTCGCGTCGTCCGTGGCCGCCGCCGCCTTCGCGACCTGGCCCTGCTGCCACGCGGTCAGGAACGCGGCGGACGCCGTCCGCACCTCCACCGCCGTCAGCGGGCCCGTCTTGATCTTCGGCTTGTCGTCCTGCGCCGCCGAGGCGGTCTGGCCCTCCGCCGCCGCGCCGCCGCCGTACAGCGCGTACACGCCGAACGCGGCGCCGCCGACCACCACGGCGGCCATGCCGACCACGGCAGGACGCTTCCTGCTCCGCCGCTGCTCGACGCGCCTTCTCTTGCCCACCTGCGTGACCTCCGCGCTCCCCGGGGACCCCACTGCCCTCACTCACCCCAACGACGGCGCCCAGCCTAGGGTCCCGTCCGCCCGGGGTGACTCGGTTGTGACCTCGGCCACCGGTCCGTAGCGGGGTTGTGACACCAGGGGTCTATCGCGGTGTCGGGGCCACGCTAGGCGCAGGTTCACCGGAAGGGGTGAGTTTGAAGGAAATCCCTTGGCGGGGGCCCGAGTTTGGTATGCGGTGATCTTCGTCAGACAAGTTTTCGACGGAACAGGAACAGCTACGTGAGCAACGAAGACGGCGAGATCACCCCGGTCACCTCCGCACAGGTCGACGGGGTCGCCGCGCGCGGCATCTACGCCTCGGCCACGTCCGCCGACCCGGACGCGGTCAGCATCTCCGAGGCGCTGGTCGCCGTGATCCAGGGCCGGGCCGAGCAGCCGGTGCTGCCCCAGGACCTCCAGCAGCTCGTCGACCAGGTGAAGGCGAAGGCCGTCTTCGGCTTCCCCCGGATCACCGCCGACGACGGCGTCAGGCTGTCCGCGTTCACCATCAAGCTCAACGGCGACGAATCCCGCCCGGTCGTCATCATGCCGTCGGGCTGGACGCCGTACGGCTGGACCCTGTTCATGGTCGCCTACCTCAAGCTGGCGCTGCGCGGGTACCACGTCCTCGCCTACACCCCGCGCGGGATGGGACAGACGTTCCCGATCCCGGGCGGCGGCTACCTCGACGCCCCCTACACCTCCGGCGGCACGATCGACGTGGCCGGGCCCCAGGACTGGGCCGACGGCTCGACCGTCATCGACTACGCGCAGCAGCGCTTCGAGCCCAGCAAGATCGGCTTCCTGGGCGAGTCCTACGGCTCCGGCATCAGCCAGCTCGTCGCCGCGAACGACCCCGCCGCGCGGGTGGACGCGGTCGTCGCGCTGAGCACCTGGGGCGACCTGGCCGACAGCCTGTACCAGAACGGCACCCGGCACCTCGCGGCGGTGGCCGCGCTGACCGCCTTCACCGGCGGCCCGGAGAAGCGCAAGTTCGACCCCGCGACCCGGCAGATCCTGGAGGACTTCCGGAAGGGGCGGAACCTCGACGAGGTCGTCGCGTGGGGCAAGGAGCGCTCGCCCTCCTCGTACGTCGACCAGACCAACGCCCGGGGCGTCCCCACGTTCCTCTCCAACACCTGGCACGAGACGCTGTTCCCGGTGAACCAGGTCGTGGAGCACTTCGAGCGGCTGACCGTCCCCAAGCGGTTGAACCTCTGGATCGGCGACCACGCGGCTCCTGAGGGCGCCGGGCTGACCATCCCCTTCAGCGGGCCCAACCCGGTGGTCGACGAGGCGTTCGCCTGGCTGGACCACCACCTCCTGGGCACCGCCCAGGTGGACGTGTCGACGCCGGTCCGCAGCCAGGTCATGTTCGAGCCGGCGGTCCGCGAGACCAGTGACTCCTGGGCGGACGTCACCCAGTCCACCGAGTCCTGGTACCTCGGCGCCAGCGGGCTCCAGACCGCTCAATCGACCGGCTGGACCCAGGAGTTCACCGCCGGTCAGCTCACCGAGGCGACCGCCGTGGACGAGATCATCACCACCGGCCAGGCGGAGTGGAAGGGCAGCCCGAAGACGTACGAGACGGGCAAGTTCGACCGCAACTACTTGGGTGTGTGGACGAGTTCGCCGCTCGACGCCGCCCGCAAGGTCCGTGGCGTCCCTGAACTGGCCCTGACCGTCCGGAGTTCGGCGAACTCGGCGACCCTGGTGGCCTACCTCTTCGACGTCGCCCCCGACGACACGGCCCGCATCATCACCCACGAGCCGTGCACGCTCGACGAGTTGACGCCGGGGCAGGACCGTACGGTCAACTGGCGCCTCCAGGCCGCCGCGTACGACCTCGCCGCCGGGCACCGCCTGATGCTGGTCGTCGGCAGCAAGGACAAGCTGTACTCGGACGCGGAGACGGACGCGGAGCGGGAGGGCAGCACGACGACGGTCAGCTCGGCCGAAGGGGCCCCGGCGAAGCTGGAGTTGCCGCTGGGCTGAGCGGAGTCCCGGGCGGGGTGGGGCAGTTGGCGGACCCCCTTGAGGGGAGCCCGGTCGAGGCCGCCGCAGGCTCTTGCGGGGCGGCTCGGCGGCGGGCTCCCCGCGGGGCGGCCGGGCCGGCGATTTCCCGCGCCGGACGCTCTTGCGGGGCGGTCCGGCCGGCGCTCCCCGCGCCGAACTCCCTTGCAGGGCAGTCCAGTCGGCACCTTCCTGTGCCGGATGCTCTTGCGGGGCGGCCCGGCCGGCGCTCCCCGCGCCGAACTCCCTTGCGGGACAGCCCAGTCGGCACCTCCCCGCGAGGGTTCCGGCCTCCCCGCAAGGGAACTCCGCGAGGGTTCCGGCGTCCCCGTTCCCTTGCGGGGCGGCCCGGTCGGCGTCTCCCCGCGAGGCAAGTTCACCCCGCCCGCAACACCTCCGCCACCACCGGCCCCGCCGCATCCCCGCCGTGCCCCCCGTTCTCCACCATCGCCGCAGCCGCCACATCGTCCCGGTACCCGGTGAACCAGCTGTCCGCCTTCGCCGACCCGTCGCTCTCCGCTGAGCCCGTCTTCGCGCCGATCGAGCCGCTCAGCCCCGCCATCGCCTTGGCCGCCGTCCCGGAGACCGCCGTGCGCCGCATCATCGCCCGCAGTTGCTCCACCGTCGACGCCGACAGGCCCTGCGCGGTGGCCAGTTGGCGGTCGTCGAGGGACTGGGGGACGAGCACCGGCTGACGGAAGGCCCCGGTCATCGCGGTCGCCGTGACCGACGCCATGTTCAGCGGGTTCATCTGGACCTGGCCCTGGCCGATGAGCGCGGCGGCCATGTCGGGGCCGCCGGTCGCGGGGACGGAACCGTCGGCCGAGGCGATGCCGGTCTTCCAGTTGTCCATGCCGATCCCGAACCGCTCCTGCGCCTCACGGGTCAGGGAGTCGGCCTGGAGGTCGTCGGTGTACTTGATGAAGGCCGTGTTGCAGGAGCGGGCGAAGCTCTGCGCGAGGGTCGCGCCCTCGTCGGGCTCCATGCCGGTGAGGTTGCGGAAGGTCTGGCCCTCCCAGAGCGCGTCCGGCGGGCAGGGGGCGGGGCCGCTCGCGGTCGTCAGGCCGCTGTCGATCAGCGTGGCCGCCGTGATGATCTTCATGGTGGAGCCGGGCGGGCGCTCGCCGAGGAACGCCGCGTTGAAGCCGTCCGCGCGGTGGTTGGCGACGGCCAGCACCTCGCCGGTGCTCGCCTGTACGGCCACCACCGAGGACTGCGGGTACTTCAGCACCGCTCTCTCGGCGGCGGCCTGCGCGTCCGCGCTCAGCGTGGTCCGCAGCTCGCCCGCCTTGCCCTCGGTGAGGGTGAGCAGCGAGGTGTCCGGGAGGCTCGCGTCCGCGTGCCGGATGGTCAGCTCGACACCGGCCGTACCGCCCGCCTGCGCGCCGTACTTCTCCCGCAGCTGGTCCAAGATCGGTGCCAGGGACGGGAACTGATCCTTCGTCAGGACTTTCCCGTTCCGGTCCACCGCCTCGATCGCCGGTGCCGTCGAGCCGCCGGTGACCAGGGTGTCGTCCATGTCCTTCAGCTCGGGGTGCAGGACCGCCGGGCGCCAGTCCACCAGCGGCTTGCGGGTCGTCTCGCCCCGGACCACCGTCAACTGGCTCTGGTACGCGAGGGGTTGGCTCTGGTCGCCGTACACCACCCTGGCCGTCACCGCGTACGGGACCGTGCCGCCGGACGGCGTGCCCGGGGTGATCCTCACGTCCGTGATGTGGGCCTCGTCGCGGTAGGCCCGCAGCAGCGTCAGGGCCTTGCCCGCGTTGTCCGTCAGGTCGGCCGCCGCAGCCGTGTCGCCCTTCGTCCAGGCGGCGAAGAAGGCGGCCGACGTCTCCCGGACCTCGCCGGAGGTGGGCGGTCCCGTCCGTACCGGCTCCGGGCCCGCCGCGGCCGAGCCGCCGGCCACCGCCGACACCAGGTTGAACGCCCCGTACCCGGCGCCCCCGACCATCACGGCGAACACCGACCCCACTATGGCCGCCTTGGCCCCTTTGCGCATACCGCGCCCCCTCCCCGTAGACCCTGGCACTCTAGGTCAGCGGGGAGGCTCACACCCAGGTATCGATCCACATCCGGGACCGCCACTGGTCTATCGGGATCGCCGTGCCCGTATAAATCGGCCAGAAGTAGATGAAGTTCCACGCGATGAGCAGCACCAGCACACCCGCGCCCGTCGCCCCGGCCACCCGCCGGGTGTCACTGGACCCCGGCGGCCCGGCGATCGCCCCGATCATCATCGCGACGGCCAGGCAGAGGAACGGCAGGAAGACGACGGCGTAGAACAGGAAGATCGTCCGCTCCTGGTACATGAACCACGGCAGGTAGCCCGCCGCGATCCCGCACGCGATCGCGCCCGCCCGCCAGTCGCGCCGGAAGAACCACCGCCACAGCACGTACACCAGCGCGAAGCACCCCGCCCACCACAGCAGCGGCGTGCCCAGCGCGAGGACCTCGCGCGCGCACTTCTCGCCCGCGTCCGCCGGGCAGCCGTCGGTGCCGGGCGAGGGGGACTCGTAGAAGTACGACACCGGGCGGCCCAGGACCAGCCAGCTCCAGGGGTTGGACTGGTAGGTGTGCGGCGAGGTGAGGTGGGTGTGGAACTCGTACACCTCGTGCTCGTAGTGCCACAGGCTGCGCAGCCAGTCCGGGAGCCAGGTGAAGTGGCCGCCCTTGCCGTCGGTGGCCGCCCAGTTGCGGTAGTAGCCGCCGGTGCCGTCCGCCGGGGAGAGGATCCAGCCCGTCCAGGAGACCAGGTACGTCACCAGGATCACGGGGATCGTCGCGAGGAACGCGAGGCCGGTGTCGTACTTGAGGACCGTCTCGTAGGGGTGGCGGGCGCCCGCGACCTTGCGGGAGCCGGCGTCCCACAGGAGCATCATGATCACGAACGCGACCGTGATGTACAGGCCGTTCCACTTCGTGCCGACCGCCAGGCCCAGCATCAGGCCGGCCCCCCAGCGCCAGGGCCGCCAGCCGAGCCGCAGCCCGTCGCCGACCGCCGGGTCGGGGCGGTAGCGGCCGTCGGAATCCGCCACCAAAGCAAGAGCCAGCTTCTCGCGCGCCTTGTCCCGGTCCACCACCAGGCAGCCGAACGCGGCGAGCACGAAGAACATCAGGACGCCGTCCAGCAGCGCGGCCCGGCTCATCACGAAGTGCAGTCCGTCGACGGCCATCAGGGCGCCCGCGAGACAGCCCAGGAACGTCGAGCGGAAGATCCGCCGGCCGATCCGGCACAGCAGCAGGACCGACAGGGTGCCCAGCAGCGCGGTCATGAACCGCCAGCCGAACGGATCGAAGCCGAAGAGGAGT
Source organism: Streptomyces sp. AMJ-169 (assembly GCF_055597585.1). NCBI lineage: Bacteria > Bacillati > Actinomycetota > Actinomycetes > Kitasatosporales > Streptomycetaceae > Streptomyces > Streptomyces sp. AMJ-169. The sequence continues at coordinate 211,857 of NZ_JBVLTJ010000012.1, read as the reverse complement.
TCACCGAGGCCGATGACGTATTTCCCGACCGGCGGATGCACCACGTAGGCGGCGTCCGACGGGACCGTGACATGGCCGCCCGACAGGATCAGGCTGTTGACGTTCTTGTCCCAGTTGACCTCGAAGCCCCGGTGGACGAGCGCCCACGCGTCCTTCGCGTAGTACGTCTCGTCGAATATCACCGCCTTCGGACTGCCCAGGTTCCAGAACCGGACGACCCCCGCGACGAGGGTCACCAGCAGCGGCCCCAGCCAGGCGGACCAGCGGGCGATCTTGTCGGCCAGCGCTGGGGCGATCCCGAAGGCCTCCCAGATGCGCGGACTGGGCTCGGCGTACGGCGGGACCAGCCGTTCCCGGACCCCGGTGGCCGGCCGGGCCGTGTAGCCGAACCCGCGCAACCGCCGCTGCCAGGACGCCTGTTCGCCCTGCTGGGCCTCGTCCTGGGCCGCGTCCTGCGCGGGCCGGTGGTCCGTGGAGTCCGTGGAGGACGCGGTACTGGTCACCGCGCCATCGTAGGGAACACGTCTGTGTGAGTCCCGTGCATCGGTTGCTGCGAGGATGGAAACGTGACTCTTTCCCCCGGAACCCTGGTCCTCGCCGGCACGCCCATCGGTGACATCTCGGACGCCCCGCCCCGGCTCGCCGAGGAGCTCGCGGGCGCCGACGTCATCGCCGCCGAGGACACCCGGCGGCTGCGCCGGCTCACCCAGGCGCTCGGGGTCACCCCCAAGGGGCGGGTCGTCTCCTACTTCGAGGGCAACGAGGCCGCCCGGACGCCGGAGCTGGTCGAGGAGCTGGCCGGGGGCGCGCGGGTGCTGCTCGTCACCGACGCCGGGATGCCGTCGGTCTCCGACCCCGGCTACCGGCTCGTCGCGGCGGCCGTGGAGCGGGACTTCAAGGTCACGGCCGTCCCGGGCCCGTCCGCCGTGCTGACCGCGCTGGCCCTGTCCGGGCTGCCCGTGGACCGCTTCTGCTTCGAGGGCTTCCTGCCCCGCAAGGGCGGCGAACGCCTCTCCCGGCTGCGGGACGTCGCCGAGGAGCGCCGCACGCTGGTCTACTTCGAGGCCCCGCACCGGCTCGACGACACCCTCGCCGCGATGGCCGAGGTGTTCGGCGCGGACCGGCGGGCGGCGGTGTGCCGGGAGCTGACCAAGACGTACGAGGAGGTGCGGCGCGGGGGGCTCGGGGAGCTGGCCGAGTGGGCGGCGGCCGGGGTGAAGGGGGAGATCACCGTCGTCGTCTCGGGGGCGCCGGAGCGCGGGCCCGAGGAGTTCGGGGCCGAGGAGCTGGTGCGGCGGGTGCGGGTGCGGGAGGAAGCGGGGGAGCGGCGCAAGGAAGCGATCGCCTCGGTGGCCGCAGAGGTGGGGGTGCCGAAGCGGGTGGTGTTCGACGCGGTGGTTGCTGCAAAGAATTCGGGCTGATGAACCGGCCTTTATTGATCTCGCGTTTAAGCAGGTCACCGGGGATTTGAGCGGGGCGCACACCGTTTGAGCGCGCGCCCCATGTGCCCGCAAAGTCGCTTCCCCAATTGCAAAGCGAACGGCCTCTTACTGAGCCCCTTTGGTAAGGAAACGCCAAATCCGGTCCAACAGACGACAGGGGCTGATGCGTTCGGCGCCCCTCGGGCGTCCACTGGTACAGGGGACGCAAGAACGTCCCGTGTCCAGCGGAACAAGAGGAGCTGGCATGAGCGAGATCTCAGGGCGGACCGGCCTGCGCGACGGAGCGACGGCAGTGGTCAACGAGTCCTACTCCTTCGCCTGCATGCGCTGCGGCCACGGCTGGGAGCAGTCGTACGAGATAGAGCACCACACCGACGGGGACGGCCACCAGTTCGTCCTGTACGTCGCCGACGGGAGGGTCGTCCCGTCGCCGCTGTCCCAGCCCGGCTGCCAGAACTGCGACGGGCACGTCGTCCGCATCATGCGGGCGGGCCAGGTGTCCTCGGTGCGGGACGCGGCGCGGGTGCCGGGGGCGCGGGCGGCCGGGACCGAAGGAGAGCCGGTGTCCGGGGAGCCCGCCGAGCACCACTGGCACCTCTCGGATCTGCTGCACCCTTTCCGCAAGGCGAGCTGACCTGTCCCGAGGGGCCGGCCCGCGCGGCCCGGGCCGGCCTGGGCGAAACGGTTCACCGCTCGTGGGTGGACCCAGCCGCCCGGCACCGAGGGCATGCCCCCTCCGTAAGATCGGGGCATGCCCTCGAACGCCGCCCCTGACAAGAACACGGCCCCGCCGCCGCCCGCCCCTCTGAGGGTTGAGGTCGCCGACTCCCACACCCACCTCGACATGCAGTCGGGCACGGTCGAGGAGGCTTTGGCGAAGGCCGCGTCGGTCGGCGTCACCACGGTCGTCCAGGTCGGCTGCGACGTGAAGGGCTCCCAGTGGGCCGCCGCGACCGCCGAGGCGTACGACGCCGTGCACGCCGCCGTCGCCCTGCACCCCAACGAGGCGCCCCGGATCGTGCACGGGGACCCCGACGGCTGGTCCCGCCAAGGCGAGCGCGAGGCGGGCGGACGGCAGGCGCTGGACGAGGCGCTGGCGGAGATCGACCGGCTGGCCGCGCTGCCTCACGTCAAGGGCGTCGGCGAGACCGGCCTCGACTACTTCCGCACCGGGCCCGGGGGCAAAGAGGCGCAGGAGGACTCCTTCCGCGCCCACATCGAGATCGCCAAGCGGCACGGCAAGGCGCTCGTCATCCACGACCGCGAGGCCCACGCCGACGTCCTGCGCGTCCTGAAGGAGGAGGGCGCCCCCGAGCGGACCGTCTTCCACTGCTACTCCGGCGACGCCGAGATGGCCGAACTCTGCGCGCGCGCCGGGTACTTCATGTCCTTCGCGGGGAACGTGACGTTCAAGAACGCGCAGAACCTGCGGGACGCGGTGGCCGTGGCGCCGCTGGAGCTGCTGCTGGTCGAGACGGACGCCCCGTTCCTCACCCCGGCGCCGTACCGGGGCCGGCCCAACGCCCCCTATCTGATCCCGGTGACGGTACGGGCGATGGCCGCCGTGCGGGGGATCGGGGAGGACGCGCTGGCGGGGGCGCTGGGGGCGAACACGGCGCGGGCGTTCGGGTACTGAGGGTTCGCGCGGGGGGCGCCTGTCGTTTGCTGGACGGGAGTTGTCGTAAAAACTCCGAACGCGACCGTCCGTAACTGTGTCGCTTTGGAGAGTCACCGCCGACCCGCTAGGTTCTGTGGGCCCGATCGAACCATCGGCCCCCTGGAGCGTGTCCGGCGTGAGCAGCAGCCAGCAGTACGCGCAGGTTCCGGCGTACGACGATCCGTACGTCGACCCCTACGACCCCGGCCCGCCGGCGTACGTGCCTGTGCCCGGCCCCCCGGCCGAGTTCCCCCGCCAAGCCGCCCGCCCCGCCGACCCCGGCCGCCGCGCCGCCCGCCGCCGCCGGACCCGCTCAGGACGCTCGGGCCGCTCCGAGTCCGGGGTGCGGCGGCTGCTGCCGCAGGCCCTCGTCGTCGCCTTCCTCGCCGGCGGGACCACCGCGTTCGTCGCCCAGGACAAGGCGATCGAGCTGACCGTGGACGGCACCCCGCGCACGCTGCACACGTTCGCCGACGACGTCTCCGGGCTGCTCGACCAGGAGGGCGTCGAGGTCGGGGAGCACGACGTCGTGGTGCACGGCGACGGCGACGCCCTGTCCAGCGGCGACCAGGTCCAGGTGCACTACGGCCGTCCCGTCCGCCTCACCCTCGACGGCACCCGGCGCGAGGTGTGGACCACTGCCCGGACCGTCGCGGGGGCGCTCAGGCAGCTCGGGGTGCGCGCGGAGGGGGCGTACATCTCCACCTCGCGCGCCCGGCGGATCGGGCGGGAGGGGCTGGAGCTGGACGTCCGTACCGAGCGGCAGGTGACCGTCATGGCCGACGGGCGGGCCCGGGTCGTGCGCACCAACGCGGCGACCGTCCGGGAGGCGGTCGAGGCGGCCGGGGTCACGCTCGGCGGGCAGGACACGACGTCCGTGGCGCCGGGGAGCTTCCCCCGCGACGGGCAGACGGTCACCGTTCTGCGGATCACCGGGACCAGAGAAGTCCGCGAGGAGCCGATCCCCTTCGACATCGAGCGGACCCAGGATCCGTCGCTGTTCAAGGGGACCGAGGTCGTCGACCAGGTCGGGGAGTACGGGCTGCGGCGGGTGACGTACGCGCTGCGGGTGGTCAACGGGGTCAAGCAGAAGCCCCGGCGGATGCGGGTCGAGGTCGTGCGGGAGGCGCGTACGCAGGTGGTGCGGGTGGGGGCCAGGGCGCTGCCGTCGTCCGTGGCCGGGGCGGACGGGCTGAACTGGGGCGGGCTGGCCGCGTGCGAGTCCGGGGGGCGGGCCAACGCCGTTGACGCGTCCGGGACTTATGGGGGGCTGTATCAGTTCGACACGCGGACCTGGCAGGGGCTCGGGGGGAGCGGGCGGCCGCAGGACGCGCCGGCCGCCGAGCAGACGTTCCGGGCGAAGAAGTTGTATGTGCGGCGGGGGGCCAGTCCTTGGCCGCATTGCGGGGGGCGGCTTCATGGGTGACGGTGTCCGGCGCCGCGTACGGGGGACCCCGTACCCTTTGCCTGGTGAGCAGCCCTCTTCCCGACGCCCTTCTCGGGCCCGCCGACATCCGTGAGCTTGCCGCCGTTCTCGGCGTGCGCCCCACCAAGCAGCGCGGGCAGAACTTCGTCATCGACGCGAACACCGTCCGCCGGATCGTCCGTACCGCCGGGGTCCGGCCGGACGACGTCGTCGTGGAGGTCGGTCCCGGGCTGGGCTCTCTCACGCTGGCCCTGCTCGAAGCCGCCGATCACGTGATCGCCGTCGAGATCGACGACGTCCTCGCGGGCGCGCTGCCCGCGACGATCTCGGCGCGGATGCCGGAGCGGGCCTCCCGGTTCGCGCTGGTGCACTCCGACGCGATGCAGGTGCGGGAGCTGCCGGGGCCCGCCCCTACCGCGCTGGTCGCGAACCTCCCGTACAACGTCGCGGTGCCGGTGCTGCTGCACATGCTCGACACGTTCCCGAGCATCGAGCGGACGCTGGTGATGGTCCAGGCGGAGGTCGCCGACCGGCTGGCCGCGCCGCCCGGGTCGAAGGTGTACGGGGTGCCGTCGGTGAAGGCCAACTGGTACGCCGAGGTGAAGCGGGCCGGGGCGATCGGGCGGAACGTGTTCTGGCCGGCGCCGAATGTGGACAGCGGGTTGGTGTCGCTGGTCCGGCGGGCGGAGCCGGTGAAGACGGACGCGACGAAGGCGGAGGTGTTCGCGGTGGTCGACGCGGCGTTCGCGCAGCGGCGGAAGACGTTGCGGGCGGCGTTGTCCGGGTGGGCGGGGTCGGCTGCCGCCGCGGAGGCGGCGTTGGTGGGGGCCGGGGTTTCGCCTCAGGCGCGGGGGGAGTCTTTGACGGTGGAGGAGTTCGCGCGGATCGCGGAGTGCAAGGGGGCGGCGTGAGGGAGCTGTACTGGCCGGGGTCGGTGAGGGTGCCGGTGTTCCGGGCGCCGTCCCCTGGGGGCTGCGCCCCCAGACCCCCGCTCCGGCCCTGAACGGGCCTTGTCCTCAAGCGCCGGACGGGCTGGATTGTGCGGGCGTGCGCTGGAAAGTCGCGGTCCTTGAGGCGGAAGAATGTGCCTGGGCCGCCGCGCCCCCGCCCCGCAGAGATGCCCGCCGCACCTCCTCCGCCCCCTAAGGAGACCCCCGTGACCGTCACCGTCCGCGTCCCCGCCAAAGTCAATGTCCAGCTGGCCGTCGGTGCCGCTCGGGACGACGGGTTTCATGGGCTCGCCAACGTCTTCCTCGCCGTCGGCCTCTACGACGAAGTCACCGTCACCCCCGCCGACGAACTGCGCGTCACCTGTAGCGGGCCCGACGCCGGTCAAGTCCCCCTCGACCGGACCAACCTCGCCGCCCGCGCGGCCCTCGCCCTCGCCGAGCGGTACGGGCGGGCCCCCGACGTACACATCCACATCGCCAAGGACATCCCCGTCGCGGGCGGCATGGCGGGCGGGAGTGCGGACGGGGCCGGGGCGCTGCTCGCGTGTGACGCCTTGTGGGGGATCGGGGCGTCCCAGGCTGAACTGCTGGAGATCTGCGCCGAGTTGGGCAGTGATGTGCCGTTCGGTCTCGTCGGGGGAGCCGCGCTCGGGGTCGGGCGGGGGGAGCAGCTGAGTGTGCTGGAGGTGGGGGGGACGTTCCACTGGGTGTTCGCCACCGCCGTGCGCGGGCTGTCCACGCCTGCCGTGTACCGGGAGTTCGACCGGCTCGCGCAGGGGCGGGTGATCCCGGAGCCCGTCGCCTCGCCCGAGCTGCTGGCCGCGCTGGCGAAGGGGGACCCGGAGGCGTTGGCCGCCACGGTCTCCAACGACCTTCAGCCGGCCGCCCTTTCCCTCTTCCCGGAGCTGACCGCGACCCTCGACGCGGGCCGCGCGGCGGGAGCCCTCGCGGCGCTGGTGTCGGGGTCGGGGCCGACGACCGCGTTCCTCGCCCGGGACGCGGCGGGCGCGGCGGAGGTCGCGGCGGCGCTGGCGGCGTCGGGGACGTGCCGGAGCGTACGGACCGCGCCGGGACCGGCGGCCGGGGCGACCGTCGTACCCGGGGTGGCTTGAAATCACCTTCCGGTGAACGCTGGGGAGAGCTTGTGAAGAGGTGCGCATGATCCCGTAAGGGCGGTGCTGACCTGCATGGATATGTTAGCTAGGCCACACCGGTCCAATGTTCGGCAATGTGGGTTCATGGTCCATTTCGCGCCACTCTGATCGGTCGGCGCGGGGTGGCATGATCGGCCAACCCCTGGTCGAGAGGAATCCCCCATGGGACACATGGACCACTTCAGCGCCGGATGGGTCACCCCCGTCCTGTCGTACGCGATGGCGTGCGTCGGCTCGGCGCTGGGTCTGCACTGCACCGTCCGCGCGCTGGAGGCCGAGGGCGCGTCCAAGCGCAACTGGCTGCTGCTCGCCTCCCTCGCCATCGGCTCCGGCATCTGGACCATGCACTTCATCGCCATGCTGGGCTTCGGCGTCGAGGGCACCCCGATCCGCTACGACGTACCGCTGACCGTCCTGAGCCTGCTGATGTCCGTCGGCGTCGTCGCGGCCGGTGTCTTCACCGCCGGGTACGGCCGCTCCCGCGTCACCTCGGTCCTCTTCGGCGGGCTCGGCACCGGGCTCGGGGTCGCCGCGATGCACTACACCGGCATGGCGGCGCTCAACCTGCACGGCACCGTCAGCTACAACCCGATGCTGGTCATCGCGTCCGTCGTGATCGCCGTCGTCGCCGCGACCGTCGCGCTGATGCTGACCCTCGTCGTCCGCGGCGCCCTCCTCGCCGGCCTCAGTGCGCTTGTCATGGGCCTGGCAGTGAGCAGCATGCACTACACCGCGATGTACGCCGTCAGCGTCGAACTCACCCCGAGCGGCGCGGCCCTGCCGGGCGCGCCGGCCACGGAGTTCATCTTCCCGCTCGCCGTCCTGCTCGGCTCCTTCCTCTTCCTGACCGCCGCGTACGTGGCGCTGTCCCCGGCCGGGCGGCGGCAGGACTCCGCGATGGCGGCGGCGCTGCTGCGCGAGGTGGAGCTGACGACGGCCTGAGGGCTGTTCTTTTCCTGAACCGGCGGGGGCGCGCGACGGGGGTGCGCGCCCCCGTACTTTCCCTGTACCCCGACCCGGACGAGGTCCCCATGCGTATGCCCCGACCCCCCGCCTGGCTGCGGCCCCGATCGGTGCGGGCGAAGATCGTCGCGCTGCTGATGCTGCCGGTCGTCTCCCTGATGGCCCTGTGGGGCTTCGCCGCGGTGACGACCGCGCAGAGCATCGGCGACGCCGAGCGCGCGAAGTCCGTCAACTCCCAACTCCTGAAGCCGGTCGGGGAGTTGGTGACGGCCGTGCAGGCCGAGCGGGCCGCCGCGCTGCGGTACGCGGCGGATCCGGCGGCGTACACCAGGGCCCAGTCCGCGACCGAGGACGCCGCCTCCGCCGTGCGCGAGGGCATCGACTCGGCGGGTTCCGACGCCGGGCTGCTCAACTCCGCGCTGCCCGGGCGGCTTTCGAAGCTGAAGGCGGACACCGGGGGGTTCGCGGCGCTGCGGCGGCAGGTCACGGAGAGGTCGGCGACGGCCGTGCAGACGTACGGGCGGTACTCGGCGGTCGTGGAGCACGCGTTCGCCGTCGCGGGGGCGCTCACCGGGGACAAGGGGAGCGCGGCGGCGTCCGAGGCGCGGGTGGTGCTGGAGTTGGGGCGGGCGCGGGATGCGGTGGCGAGGGAGGGGGCGCTGTTGGGGGCGGCTTCGGGGGCGGGGTCGGCTTCGGAATCGGCTTCGGCTTCGGCTTCGGCTTCGGCTTCAGGGAAGCTCTCCGACGAGGAGTACGCCCTCTTCGTCGGTGCCGTCGCGACGCAGCGCGCGCTGCTCCGGTCCGCCGTCGACGACTTGCGGCCCGCCCATCAGACGGCGTACCAGAACGTGCTGGACAGCAAGCAGTTCGCCCGGATGAAGGCCGTCGAGGACCAGGTGCGGCCCGGCGCGCTGCCCTCGCTCGCGGGCTGGGACGGCGATGTCGCGCACGTCCTGAGCGGGCTCGCCGGCGCCGAGGCGGCGGCCGGGGTCGGGGCGACCGCCAAGGCGGACCCCTTCGGGTGGGACACCCTGGGGGCGTCCGGGGTCGCCGTGGTGCTGGGTCTCGTAGGCGTCCTGCTCTCGCTGCTGGTGTCGGTGCTGGTGGGCCGGGGGCTGATCGTCGAGCTGCTGGATCTGCGCAACTCCGCGCTGGAGGTCGCCGGGCGGCGGCTGCCGCAGGCCATGCGGCGGCTGCACGCCGGGCAGGGCGTCGACATCGACGCGGAGGCGCCCATGCGGCGGCTGGCCGGGGATGAACTCGCCCAGGTCGGGACCGCGTTGACGGCTGTGCAGCGGGCCGCGCTGAAGGCGGCGGCGGAGCGGGCGGAGCTGCTCAGCGGGATCTCCGGGGTGTACGTCAGCCTCGCGCGCCGCAGTCAGGTGCTGCTGCACCGGCAGCTGGATCTGCTCTCCGCGATGGAGCAACGGCAGCAGGACGCGGCCGAGTTGCACGAGCTGTACCGGGTGGACTACCTGGCGACGCGGATGCGGCGGCACTCCGAGAGTCTGCTGATCCTCTCCGGGATCACCCCGGGGCGCGGCTGGCGCGACCCGATCGCGCTCACGGACGTCCTGCGGGCGGCGGTCGCGGAGATCGAGTCGGCGGGGCGGGTGCAGATCTGGGCCGTGCCCCGGGTCTCCGTGGTCGGCGGTTCGGTCGCGGACGTCATCCATCTGCTCGCCGAACTGGTCGAGAACGCGGCCTCCTTCTCGCCGCCGTCCACCCAGGTCCAACTGCGCGCCGCCCGGATGCGGGACGGCGTGCTCATCGAGGTCGAGGACAGCGGCTTCGGCATGAACGAGGAGGCCCTCGCCGAGGCCAACCGGAAGATCCAGTCCGACAAGGTCGACCTCCTCGACGCCAAACAGATCGGCCTCTTCGTGGTGAACCGGCTGCGGGAGCGGCAGGGGATACGGGTGGAGGTACGGGGGTCCCAGAGCGGGGGTGTCGTCGCGGCGGTCTTCATCCCGGAGCAGCTGATCCGGGATGACATGCCGGCGGGGGAGAGGGGGAGGGGGTTGGCGCCGGCTTCGGCGTTGATTCCGCAGCAGCGGGTGGGGGGTTAGGGGGCTGGGGGTAACGGAGGCTAGTTGAGGGCGAGTTCGGCCCAGACCGTCAGGCCTCTGCGGGTGCGGCAGGTGCCCCAGCGGGCGGACAGGGCTGCGGTGATCAGGAGGCCTCGGCCGTGTTCCTCGTCGGGGGCGGGGCGTTGGGTGGGGACGAGAGTCAGGGCGGGGGCCGGGTGTTTCCGCGCCGGGCCGTCGTCCCCGCCGTTCCCCTCGTCCGTCACCGTCACCGCCGCCGTGCGGGAGGTCAGGACAAAGCTCACGGTGATCGTGCGACTGCCGCTGTGCTCAAGGGCGTTGGCGGTCAGCTCGCCCGTGACGATCTCCAAGTCGTCGATCAGCTGTGGGGGGAGACCCTTCGCGTGCGCCGCGTCCCGGATGTGATGGCGGGCGGCGCGGGAAGTCGTGCCCTCGGTGCCGGGGAGGGTGAGGGTGTCGTCGTAGCGGGGGATCGGGCCGTCGTACGGGGTGCCCCTGCCGTGGGCGATGTGGAGGGTGTCGGCCAGGGCGTTCGCCAACTGGGGTAGCAGGCTTGCCAGTTGGTGAGTCCGGTGAGGGTCTGCTTTGCGGGCCCGGGCCAGCAGGCGTTCCGCCAGGGCGAGTTGGGCCGTCTCCATCTGGGCGGCTACTCGGGAGACGGGGCCGTAGGGGGTGTCCGAGATGAGGAGGGCGGGGCGGCCTGAGGCGGTGGGGTGGGGGAGGTGGCGGATGAACTCGGGCTGGTGGTCTCCGTTGTGGTTGATCAGCACGGCAACTCCAGGGGTGGGGTTGGGCAGTTGGCTGTCGCCTGACTCACAATAAGATTCCAGCAAGAAAATTGTCTCGCAAGCCCATCACCCTAACGAGTGGCTTGTACGAAAACTGGCATCGCCCTGTCCGGCCGGCGGTACTCTCCGCGCCAGGAGGTGGGAAACATGACCGACGCCCAACCCAACCTGCACCGACGCCGGTTGGGCCTGGAACTGCGCGCCCTACGCAAGGCCACGGGCATGAGCCTGACCGAGGCCGCCGAACGACTCTGCTTTTCCGGAGCCTCGGCGCTGAGCAAGATCGAGAACGGCAAGCAGAGGGTGCCGGGCATCGCGCTCGCGGGGTTCTTCGAGGTGTACGAGCTTCAGGACAAGGGGCGCATCGAGAAGATCCGGAAGCTGACGTCGCTGGCGAACTCGAATAAGCGCACCAACTTGCTTGACCAGTACCGCCAGTCTGTCCGTGACCCGTTCGCCGAGTACCTGCACCTGGAGGAGCTGGCCTCCAAGTGCGAGACGTTCGCTTGGATGATCCCTGGCCTGCTCCAGAGCCCTGACTACGCTCGCGTGGTTGTGGAGCGCAGCCGTAAGTGGCAGACCACTCGGGAGATCGACAACTTCGTCGAGCTACGGATGGCCAGGCAGCGAGCGCTGTTGCGAGAGAGTCCTCTCCATCTCTGGTGTGTGCTGGACGAGTCGGCGCTCCTAAGAGAGGTCGGCGGCAAGCAAGTGATGAAGGCTCAGCTCGAACATCTGCTGGCAGTGACCGAAGAGCACAAGCATGTGACCCTCCAGATACTGCCGTTCACGCAGGGGGCTCACGCCGGCTTCGACGGGCCGTTCCACCTGCTGCATTTCCCTGTCGGACCGCCCGTGGTGGTGGTCGAGCCGATGACAACTTCGCTGTACCTGGAGGAAGATAGCGACATCGGGCGCTACGAGATGGCGTTCGGCCATCTGCGCAGTGAGGCGCTCGAAACGGAAGCCTCGCGGCGCGCTATCCACGACCTGATCAAGGACCGCTACACATGAACAAGAAGATCGACCTCGCTGACGCTGCCTGGTTCAAGAGCAGCTACAGCAACGGCGGCGACAACTGTGTAGAGGCCGCTTTCGCCGGCACCGCGATCCTCCTCCGCGACTCCAAGGCCCCCCACCTCGGCACCCTCGCCGTCCCGGACACCGCCTTCACCACCTTCATCGGCAGCCTCCCCCTCCGCTGACCAGCGACGAAGCCCGCCCCGGCCCAGTCGGCCGGTATGTCCACCGTGCCGCCTGGGCGAGGGCTTTGAGGAGGTGTTCGGGGAGGAGGCCGGTGTGGGGGTCGGGCTGGATGAGGGTGGTGGGGTGGCCGTGGGTGGTGCGGTCGGTGGCCCATTGGTGGTCGAGGCGGGTGAAGTCGTCGTCGATCCAGAGGGCGGGTGCGGTGCCGAGCCAGGGGGCGACGTGGTCGCGTTTCCAGAGGTAGCCGTGGGGGTGGCTGGTGGTGATCTGTGGGCGGGGGAGGTCGATGTGCGGGAAGGGCGGGAGGCCGAGGAGGGGGCTGATGAGGGTGGTGGCGTCGTGGCGCCAGCTGGTGCACCAGACGGGGGTGACGATGCCTGACTGGAGGACGTCGGTGAGCAGGGGGCCGTGCGCGGGATTGAGCCAGACGGTGACCGGGTTGTCGGTGGTGCGGCCGGTGGGGACGATCTGGTGGCGGGTGTGGGTGGCGGGGGTGGTTCCTTCCGGGTCGGGGAAGGGGATGAGGACGCCGTCGATGTCGAGGAGCAGGTAGGGCGGGCGCATCGGGTTCTCCCAGGGGAGCCGGGGCGGGGTCAGGGTTTGCGGGCGGTGATCAGCAGGGTGGCGGGCCGGCCGGTGTGGTGGGCGTCGGGGAAGCCCTGGGCCGAGGTGAGGCGCAGTCCGGCCCGGCTGAGGTGTTTCTCCCAGCGGCTTGTGTCGAACTCCCAGCGGGTGAGGGGGAGTCGGGTGTGGTCGGGGAGGGCGAGATGTCCGTGGACGGGGTGGTCGTCGGTGGAGGGGGGGTGGCCGTCGCGATGGGGGTGGGGGACGGAGAAGGCGAGGACGCCGCCGTGGCTGAGGTGCTGGGCGATGGCGGGGAGCAGGAGTTCGGGGGCGACGAGGCCGACGGCGCCGAAGACGGAGCAGACGGCGTCGAAGCGCTCGGCGGAGACATGCAGGTAGTGCAGGGCGTGTGCGGCGGTGAAGGTCAGGTTGTGCAGCCGGCCGTAGTGGGCGCGGGCCCGGCGTACCTGGTGGACCACCACATCAATTCCCGTTACCTGGGCACTTGTTGATGGTTCTTCTGTGGAGGCGGCGAGGTGGGCGGCGTTGTGGCCGGGGCCGCAGCCGAGTTCCAGCAGCCGTCTGCCCGCCAGCTCCGGGCCGAGGATTTCCGCGCCGGGGCCGGTGCCGGGCCGGGTCGTCCACTCCATCCGGGCGGGGACGGGCAGCGGCCCGGCGGGAGCGGTCGTGGTGCGCTGGAGGGCGTGGGCGTGCCATGGGGACGCGGGGGCGGGCACGGTCAGATCTCCAGGAGGCGGAGGACGTCGGTGAGGTGGCGGCGGACGGTTTTGAGGTAGGCGGGGTCGGTGGCCGGGTCGTCGATCCAGCGGACGGACTGTTCCATGAACCACTCCACGGCCCACATGCGGTGCCAGCCCAGCGCCCACTGCTCGGCCGGAAGGCCGCCCCGCCGGGCGAGGGCGTCGGGGGTGCCGCCCTGGGCGACATAGGTCTCCAGGAAGGCGCGCAGACGGTCGGGGTCGGGGGTGTCGAGGGTGCCGTGCCAGCTGGCGAGGTCGAGGAGGCCGGGGCCGGTGAAGGCACGGGCCAGGTCCAGCAGCCGCCAGCTCTGTTGGCCGATGTGGAGGCTGGTGGGGTGGAACTCGGAGTGCGCCCAGCCGAACGGAGGCGTAGTCGTGCCTGCCGAGCGGGCGCTGGCGGCCCGGGCGGTGCGCCCGAGCATGTCCTCGACGTCGTCCGCGTCCGGCCACCGGTCTGCCTTGCGGAGTGCGGCGAGGTGGTCCAGGGCCCGGCCGGGCAGGGCCCGCAGCTGTTCGGGGTCGAGGACGGGCAGGGCGGCAGCGGCGCGGGTGCGGTGCAGGACCACTGCGGCCACGGCGCCGTCGAGGTCGTCGGCGTCACGGACGGCGGTGCCGAGGTCTTCGAGGAGCATGCCGAGGTGGCCGTCCAGGACGGCGGAGGCGTGAACCCGGGGGACCGGAACGCCGAGCGTGCGGGCCAGGCGCAGTGCCCGGTCCTCACCGTCGAAGGGCTTCTTGGCGTACTTGAAGATGACGGTGGCGGCGTCGGGGAAGGTAAGGCGCTCGACGCCGGACATGGACCACACCCGCACCTCCTGCCGTACCGGGGCGGGCCGGCCGGTGAGGGTCAGCAGGTGGTCCAGGAGTTCGGTGGTGCGGTTCGCGTCCATGGGGAAGGGGTGCTCCAGTGCGGTTCGCGGCGTCCGGGGCGGGCAGCAGGTGCCGGCAGCGGCCCCGGACACCGGGGGCTAGGCGGCGGGGTGCGCGCGGTGGGCGTGGACCCGGGCGATCCAGCCCGTCTTGAACGCGGCGAGGTCGTCGCGGAAGGCGTTCATCGAGGCACCGTAGGGGGCGACGACACCGCCGGTCTGGTCCGGCACGGACTGGCAGCCGTGCACGAGCCGCCCGCCGAGCGCGGCATGGGCCTTGACGGACTCGATACGGCGGTGCTCGTTGAACCAGCCGCCGTGGTAGACCTCGTCCAGCATGCCGCCCGTGTCGTCGTCGAGGTCGAAGACGACGGAGGTGGCGGCGGGGAAGAACCAGCACGGGCCGACGTTGGAGATGTGCCCGTCCAGCTCCACCTTGTTCAGCGCCATCAGCGTCGCCGCCTCGCGCAGCATCCGCAGATGCCCGGCGGTGACCTGCGGCAGGCCGAGGCCGGCGAGGTGCTCCTCGCGGAACAGGTAGGCGTACACCTCGTAGGCGGTGGCCAGGACCCGGGCCGCGTCGGAGGTGGACTCGCCGTGCTGCTTGATGAAGTCGAGGGCGAGCTGCTCGACCGCGCTCTCGGCCGTCTCCTCCACGTCCAGGAGCCGGTCCTTGACCAGCTCCCAGTCGGCGACGAGCCAGGTGTGGGACTCGAAGCGGAAGAAGTACTCGGCCGGGTCGACGGTGATGCGCCGGCCGTCGGCCCGGATTCCGGGCAGGCGGCTCCAGCGTGCGTCGAACTCCCCGGGCAGTTCGACCGTGATCGCTGTGGTGTCGGTGGTGGTCACCGTGCCTCCGTCTCTGATCGGCCGGGCCCAGGACACAGTGGTGCGTGAACCCGGCGTGGGCGTACGGAACTTGAGCGCAGCCGCCCGGCCGGACGCGGAGCCCGGCCTCAGGTCCCGGCCGGGCAGTGGGCGGCTGCTGTTTCAGTGAACCGTCCGTCACGCACCGTGGGTACGGTGGGCGGCAGCCGAAGCGGTATACACGGTGTACAGCCCCGGACGGGAGGCCGGCGTGACAGCACCCGAAGAACCCGACTCCCGCTTACGCGACACCGTCGAAGCGGCCGGCTGCACGTACGAGGCCCTGGCGAGGGACGTGCGCCGCGTCGCCGCCGAGAACGGCGAGATGCTACAGACCAACAAGTCGGCCGTCTCGCACTGGGTGAACGGCACCCGCAGACCCGCCGGGCGGACCGGCCAGTACCTCGCCGAAGCGCTGTCACGCCGGACGGGCCGCGTCATCACCCCGGCCGGGATCGGCCTGCGCCCGCCCGAGACCGCACTGCTGGAGGAGCCCGACCCGGTCGCGGCCGTGACCGGGCTCGGCCGGGCCGACGTCGAACGCCGCCGTTTCCTCACGGTGGCGGCCTTCACCACGGCCGGCGTCGCGATGCCGCTCGCCTACGACCACGAGGCCACCGCCCGCATGCTGCGCGCCCGCACCGGCACCTCCCTGGTCGGGGCACAGGACGTGGACGTCGTACGCCACATCACCGCGGCCTTCTCCGCCGCCGACGAACGCCTCGGCGGCGGACACGGCCTGACCACCGTCACCGCCTACCTCGCCGACACCGCCGCCCCCATGCTCCGCGGCCGCTTCCCCGACGACACCGCACGCCGGGCTGCCTTCGGGGCCGTGGCCGAACTCGCCTACCTCGCCGGGTGGAAGCACCACGACCTCGGCCACGAAGGCGCCGCCCAGCGCTACTACCAGAGCGGCTACCGCCTCGCCTGCGAAGCCGACCCCCACGGCCACGCCGCCTGGATGATGCGCGCCCTCGCCCACCAGGCCCTCAGCCTCAAACAGCCCCACCACTGCGTCGACCTCGTCGAAGGCGCCCTCACCCGCGGGCTCGGCCACGTCGACGGCCGCACCGAAGCCCTCCTCCACATCACCCACGCCCGCGCCTACGCCGCCACCGGCGAGAACCCCCTGGCCGCCCGCGCCCTGCTCGCCGCCGAAGACGCCCTCCTGCGCGACGACGGCCCCCAGCCCGCCTACTCCCAAGTCAGCGGACCCGCCGCCGGCACCATCGCCAGCCACACCGCCCGCACCCTCACCGACCTCGCCGACCACACCGGCACCGAACAGCAGCACCGCCACGCCCTCACCCGCTGGGACCCCCACAAGTACCAGCGCGTCCACGCCCTCACCCACGCCGACCTCGGCGACAGCCTCGCCGCCCAGGCCCGCGCCGACGAAGCCGTCGCCGCCTGGACCCAGGCCCTGACCCTCATGGACGGCATGACCTCCGACCGCACCCGCAAAGCCATCACCTCCCTGCACTCCACCCTCGCCGTCTACCGGCGCCGCAAAGTCCCCGGAGCCGCCGAACTCGCCCGCCGCGCACGCGAAACACTCGCCTAAGCTGCCCACCAACCGGCCGACGAAGGGACACCAGCCGTGGCTCAGCGGACAACCGACAACCAGCCCACACCCCTGCCGCCCGCCCTCGAATCCATGACCCTGCTGGTCGCCGCCGTCATCGTCCACGACCAGACCGCAGGCCGCGTCGTCCTCCTCCAGCGGAGCCAGAACGCCAAGTTCGCCCAGGGCCTGTGGGACCTCCCCGTCGGCAAGAGCGAACCCGGCGAACCCATCACCACCACCGCCGTACGCGAGCTGTACGAGGAGACCGGCCTGACCGTGAAACCGGAATCCCTCAAAGTCGTCCACGTCATCCACAGCGCCCTGGGCGTCGAAGCCCCGGGCGGGTTCCTCACCGTCGTCTTCGCCACCCACGAATGGACCGGCGAACCCGAAAACCGCGAACCCCTCAAACACGCCCAGGTCCGCTGGACCGACACCGACGCCATCCCCGAGCAGTTCGTGGACACGACCGCCAGCGCCCTCCACCACTACCTGACCGGCGGACCACAGGTGTCGCTGGACGGATGGCGGTAGCCTCAGCCGGCCAAGCACTGACCCGGCCGGCGGGGTTGCTTGCACGCAATCCCGCCCCCTGCCCTATGTGAGCAATCTCCCGCAATCCCCGCCCCCGCCCCTGGCCGTTCCGCCATGCTGATCCTCCAACCAGCAAGAACGGAGGGCTACATGACGCTCAGGTTCATCGGGACGACCAGCGATCACGGCAACTGCCCCACCCTGTACGAGATCGAGGGCACGGACGAGATCCTCGTACAAGGCGAGCGGGAGACCGATCCCGGACACTTGGCGCAACTCAAGGACGTCAAGGAGTCCGAGACATTCGTCCGCGTCCCGCGCGACCTGCTGACCCGGTACGCACCGAAGCACGAAGCCCCTGAACTCCAGCCGTTCGAGGCCATCACCCACCTGTTCAGCGACTTCGAGCACACCGCCTGGCGCCTGGAAACCCAGCGAGGCTACGCGTCCGACCGCGAGAGCCCCAAGTGGAGCCGGTTCCTCGCCGGTGAGGACGTCTCGAAGGACCCGCGTAACCCCTGGCGTGAGAACGTCAAGGCTCAGACAGCGCAGGGCAAGCGCTTCGAACGGGTCCGCCTGGTCGATGAACCGCCCACCCAGGGACAGGAGTTCCTCCTCGCCACCGCACCCGGAAACATCGCCGCCGGCGAGGACATCCGGAACCTCACCCGAGCCGAAGCCAAGCAACTGAGGCTTCCCGACTACGACTTCTGGCTCTTCGACTCCAAGGTCGTCGCCCGCTTCCTGATCGACGAGGAAGACACCACCCTCGGTGTGTACGTCACCGAGGACCCGGCCGAAGTCCTCGTCGCCTGCCAGGCCCGGGACGCCGCCTGGCACCACGCCGTCCGTACCGAAGAGTTCGCCAGGCGGGTACGTTCGGCTATGTGAGCACGGACTACCAGACCGCCAGAGAAGCCCTCGGCGCGCGGCTGAGCGAGCTGCGCACCGAGGCTTCACTCAGTGGCAAGGGCCTTGCCGACCGGCTGGGGTGGCAGCCGTCTAAGGTCTCCCGTTTACAGAACGGCAAGCAGACGCCGTCTCCGGCTGATCTGACCGCGTGGGCGCACGCCTGTGGCAGGCCGGACGTGGAAGCTGAGCTTCAAGGGCTCCTGTCCGGGCTGGAGATACAACAACGGCACCGTTCCTGGCGGCGTCAGCTGGCGGGCGGGCACCGGGGCCGTCAAGAAGTCGCGGTGCGGCAGTCCCAGGCGACGACGTTGATCCGGGGCGTCGAAGTGACCTGTGTCCCAGGCCTGTTCCAGACGCCGGAGTACGCCCGCCATATGTTCGACACCTTGGCGGAGTTCCAGGGCATCCCGCCGACCACCGAAGCCGCGGTCGAGGCCCGGATGCGACGTCAGGAGACGCTGTACGACCCGGAGAAGAGCTTCCGCTTCCTCCTCTGCGAAGCCGCCCTTTACTTCCGGCACTGTCCTGCGGACGTCATGGCCGAACAACTCGACCGGCTCTACAACCTCGTCGGGCAGCGCCGCGTCGAACTCGGCATCCTCCCCTTCGGCGTGCAGATGCGCCGCTTGCCGTCCCATGGGTTCTGGATCTTCGACCGCCGCCTGGTGAACGTCGAGACCATCAGCGAAGAGCTGTGGCTCAAAGAGGACGAGGACATCCAGCTGTACGAGCGGGCCTGGGACTGGCTCGCCGCATCCGCCGTGTACGGGACAGCCGCCCGCCGACTCATCGGCCGTGCGAGGGCATCGCTGGACCTACCCTGAGCAATCATGCTCAAGTGCCCTGATTTCATGCGCAATCGCACGCAATCACCAAACAAGACGGCAATCGTGCCCCCTAGCGTCCAGGCAACGGACATGCCGCCCGGCAAGTCCGGCAAGCGTCTCTCCTCTGTGAGGTGCCCATGCCTGTGCACGCCCCCGCCCGCGCCGCAGACCTGACCCCCGAACTCACCGCATCCCGCACCGGCCGTTCCCTCGTCCCCGCCTCCGACTTCGAGACGCTGGCCGCGTTCTGTGCCGGCGAGTACGGCCTGGAACGGACCGTCGCCGACCGGGTCGTCGACCAGGCCCTGGCCCTCGTCCACGTCATGGGCACCACCCGCGCCGGCGCCGACATGGCCCCCTCCCGGCAGGTCGACCCCGGCTGGCACACGCTGATCCTGCACACCGACTGGTACGCCGCCTGGTGCCAGGAACAGTTCGGCTACTTCCTCCACCACGCCCCCAACAGCAAGACCCGCACCCGGGGTCTCATGACCGACGTCACCACCAGGCTCCGTGCCGCCGGATTCGAGGTCGACGAACGCCTCTGGGGGACGGCCGCCAGCTGCAACGCACCCGCCTGCTGCGGCGACGGCCCCTGCTGCTGACCCGTCCCATGCCGCTCACCGAACTCGCCGGCACCGGCCGCGTCACCGTATTCGCCCTCGACGGCCTCTCCGTCGCCTACACCACCCGCTCCAGCGACCCCCGAAACCTCGGCGACATCGGCGTCGTAGCCCTCCTCGACAGGCCCCACAGCGAGGGCGAGGAACTCTGGAAGCTGGCCGAACACCTCGGAGGCCGTACCGCCCTCCATGAACAGGCCCGCTGGATTCTCACCCAGGCCACCCGCGCCCGCGTGACCGCCGCCGGCGACCACCCCCACACCCCCTGGACCGCCGCCATCCACCGCCGCCACACCCTCGCCACCCTCTACGCCAACCACGACGTACTGATGACCGGCCGGATGACCCTGCTGGATCTCTGAAAGAGGGGGCCGGGCGGCTCTCCGCCAAGGCCGTCCCCCCAGCGCATTACGCTGGTAAGCGATCCATCCCCTTATGCAGGAGAGAAATGGCCGTCAACCTCGTCAATGTCGAGAACGTCAGCAAGGTGTACGGGACGCGTGCGCTTTTGGACGGTATCTCGCTCGGGGTCTCCGAAGGGGATCGGATCGGGGTCGTGGGGAGGAACGGGGACGGGAAGACCACGCTCATCCGGATGCTCGCCAAGCTGGAGGACGCCGACACCGGGCGGGTCACCCAGGCCGGCGGGCTGCGGATGGGGGTGCTCACGCAGCATGACTCCCTTGATCCTTCCGCCACCGTGCGGCACGAGGTCATCCGGGACCTCGCCGATCACGAGTGGGCCGGGAACGCCAAGATCCGGGACGTGCTCACCGGACTGTTCGGCGGGCTCGACCTGCCGGGGTTCCCGCAGGGGCTGGACACCGTCATCGGCCCCCTCTCCGGCGGCGAGCGCCGCCGCATCGCGCTCGCGAAGCTGCTCATCGAGGACCAGGACCTGGTCATCCTGGACGAGCCGACCAACCACCTCGACGTCGAGGGCATCTCCTGGCTCGCCCGCCACCTGCGCGAACGCCGCTCCGCGCTCGTGTGCGTGACCCACGACCGGTGGTTCCTCGACCAGGTCTGCACCCGGATGTGGGACGTCCAGCGCGGGGACGTGTACGAGTACGAGGGCGGCTACTCCGACTACGTCTTCGCCCGCGCCGAACGCGAGCGCATCGCCGCCACCGAGGAGGTCAAGCGGCAGAACCTCGTCCGCAAGGAGCTGGCCTGGCTGCGGCGCGGGGCGCCCGCCCGGACCTCCAAGCCCCGCTTCCGGATCGAGGCCGCCAACGCGCTCATCGAGGACGTACCGCCGCCCCGCGACTCCAGCGAGCTGATGAAGTTCGCCTCCTCCCGGCTCGGCAAGACCGTCTTCGAGCTGGAGGACGTCACCGTGCAGGCCGGGCCCAAGGTGCTGATGAAGCACATCACCTGGCAGCTCGGCCCCGGCGACCGGATCGGGCTCGTCGGGGTCAACGGGGCCGGCAAGACCTCCCTGCTGCGCGCCCTCGCCGACGCCTCCCGCAGCGCCGGGGAGACCCAGCCGGCCGGCGGGCGGGTCGTCGTCGGCAAGACCGTCAAGCTCGCCTACCTCTCCCAGGACGTCACCGAACTCCCCGCCTCTCTACGGGTGTTGGAGGCCGTGCAGGAGATCAAGGAGCGCGTCGACCTCGGCAAGGGGCGGGAGATGACCGCCGGGCAGCTGTGCGAGACGTTCGGGTTCAGCAAGGAGAAGCAGTGGACGCCGGTCGGCGACCTCTCCGGCGGTGAGCGGCGCCGGCTCCAGCTGCTGCGGCTGCTCATGGCCGAGCCGAACGTCCTCTTCCTCGACGAGCCCACCAACGACCTCGACATCGAGACCCTGACCCAGCTGGAGGACCTCCTCGACGGCTGGCCCGGCTCGATGATCGTCATCTCCCACGACCGGTTCTTCGTCGAGCGCACGACCGACCGCGTCTTCGCCCTCCTCGGCGACGGCACGCTGCGGATGCTGCCGCGCGGCATCGACGAGTACCTGGAGCGCCGGGCCCGTATGGAGGAGGCAGCCGCCGCCGCGACCGTCGTCCCCCAGAAGGCGGCCACGACCGAGAAGAGCGCCGCCGACCAGCGCGCCGCCAAGAAGGAACTCCAGAAGATCGAGCGGCAGTTGGACAAGATCTCCGCCGCCGAGACCAAGCTGCACACCCGGATCGCCGACAACGCGACCGACTTCGCGAAGGTCGCCGAACTCGACGCCGAGCTGCGGGCCCTGGCCGGGGAGCGGGAGGAACTGGAGCTGCGGTGGCTGGAGTTGGCCGAGGAGGCGTAGGGGGGTGCGGGGAGGGGGCGTGAGCGGGGTGGGGTGAGGCGGGTGGGGGCGTCGCGGCGGGAGTGAATGCGCCGTGCACGCCCCCATGGACGGGCTCGGGACAGGGGCGCGCCCCCACGGACGGGCTCGGGGCGCGGGTATGCGCCCGCTGACAGGCGCGCGCCCGCCGCGGAGGCGTACGGCGGTCCCGACCGCGCACCTCCGGCGCCGGAGTTGGTGGAGGCCGTGTGAAGACCCGGCGTCGCGCGTCACGGAGGCATCACGGGCCGGTTCGCCCTTGGAAACGGGGGTGGATTTGAGCCGTTTCGGTGTCAGAGGCGAGTGATAGAAAGAGCCATCTGAGAACTGTCGACAACTGTGCGCGCACGCCGCTGGACCCCTGCCGGTCCCGCGCGTGGCCGGAAACAGTGCATTACGGGGGATCACGCTGATGGCTCAGCCGCCTGAACAGCCGCCGTCACAGGGGGGCTTCGGAAGCCCGCCGCCAATGGGGCCGACGCCGACGCCGACACCGGGGCCGCCACCGCTCCAGGGCCCGCCGCTGTCCCAAGGGCTGCCGCCCCAGGGCCCGCCACCGCCGCAAGGCCCGCCGCTCCAGGGCCCGCCGCCGTCCCAGGGGCTGCCGTCCCAGGGCCCGCCGCCGTCCCAAGGCCCGCCGCTCCAGGGCCCGCCGCCGTCCCAAGGCCCGCCGCTCCAGGGCCCGCCGCCGTCCCAAGGGCTGCCGCCTCAAGGGTCGCTGCCGCCCCAAGTCCCGCCGCCCGCCGGAGGGTTCGGCGCGCCCCCAGGCCCGTACCAGCCCCCGCAGCCCCAACAGCCCCCGCAGGCCTACGGCTACCCCCAACCCCCCGCGCCCACAGCCCCGTACGCCCAGCCCCCCAGCGGCCCGTACGCCCAGCCCCCCGCCGGCCCCTACGCCCAACCCACCCCCGGCGCCCCCTACGGCTACCCCCAACAGCCGCCCCAGAACTACGGCCACCCCCAATTCCCCACCTCCCCCCAGCCTCCCGCCCCCAAGTCCCGCCGCAAACCCGCCCTCATCGCCGGCCTCGCCGCCGCCGCGCTCCTCATCGTCGGCGGCACCGTCTACGCGGCCACCTCCGGCGGCGACGGCGACAAGAAACCGGTCGCCCAGGAGAGCCCGAGCGCCACGACTCCCGCCTCCGACACCCCCGTCGACCCGGGCGACGGCACCGGCGACGGCAAGCAGGAGACCACCGACCTCAACGCGAACCGCAAGCCCGGCGAGGCCAAGGTCCTCTGGTACAAGGAGGCCCCGAGGACGCCGAACGGCGGCGCCGACGCCCCCGCGATGTGGATCACGGACACGGTGGCGGCGAAGGCGGCGTACAAGGAGGTCGTCGCGTACAGGATCTCCGACGGCGCGCCCGCGTGGAACACCGTCGAGCTGCCGCAGAAGATCTGCGCCGCGACCAGCGCGAGGACGGCGGACGACAAGGTCGTCGTCGCCTACATGAGCGGCGTCAGCGACCGGGCGAAATGCAATCTCCTCCAGGAGATAGACCTGAGGACCGGCGCCAAGGGCTGGACCGCGACGGTCGCCGACGGCCAGCTCTTCGACAGCGCCATCAGCGTCGAACTGACCCTCGCGGGCGACAAGTTGCTCGTCGGCCGCTCCCAGTCCGGCACCGCGTACGACGTCCGCACCGGCAAGAAGCTGTACGACGTCCAGAAGTACGGCGACGCCTGCTTCCCCAAGGCCTTCGCGGGCTCTGCCGCGCGGCTGGTGTCGGTCGCGTCCTGCGCGGCGATGGAGGCGGGCGAGCACGAGGAGATCCAGGAGCTGGACCCGGCGACGGGCAAGGCGCGCTGGACGCAGAAGTTCGCCAAGGGCTGGGAGGTCGAACGGGTCTTCTCTGTCGACCCGTTGGTCGTCTACAGCACCAACAGCGACCAAAAGGCCTGGAACATCACGGCGTTCAACGCGAACGGCTCCTTCCGCTCCCAGGTGAAGGTGAACCTCAAGCTGGGCACGGACTGCGCCTGGTCGTTCGCCGGCCGCGACCTGGCGGGCTGCGACGGCACGGCGGCCGACGCCGACACCCTTTATCTGCCGACGGATTCGAGCTCCAAGGCGAACGAGATCGTTGCGATCGACCTCGCCACCGGCAAGGAGAAGTGGCGCGCCAAGTCCCCGACGGACAACCCGATGCGCCCGGTCCGGACGGAGGGCGCGTCCCTCGTCGCCTAC
This sequence comes from Streptomyces sp. AMJ-169, assembly GCF_055597585.1. Classification (NCBI taxonomy): domain Bacteria; kingdom Bacillati; phylum Actinomycetota; class Actinomycetes; order Kitasatosporales; family Streptomycetaceae; genus Streptomyces; species Streptomyces sp. AMJ-169. Next base: position 188,233 of record NZ_JBVLTJ010000012.1, on the reverse strand, counting down.
GTCGAGCCCTCGTACGACGGCCCCGGCCGCGTCGTCTCCCTCCCCACCGCCGGCGCCGTCCACACCCCCAGCACCCTCCTCCAGCTCCCGCAGGCCACCGCCGGGATCGAGGACAGCTTCTACAGCCGGGACATCGCCTGGGCCGGCGGCCGGTTCTACATCTCGTCGACGCGGCTGTCCGGGGACAAGGACGCGAAGGAGAAGCTGATGCTCGCGTACGGCAAGTGAGCGCGCCTTCCCTTTCCCACGTCCCTGTCAACGCGCTCCCCTTTGAGGTACCCACACCATGACCCAGCCTCCCCAGCAGCCGGGCTTCGGCGCACCCCAACAGCCCCAGCAGCCCCCGGCGTTCGGCGCGCCCCAGCCCCCGCCGCAGCCGCCCCAGCAGCCCCCGGCGTTCGGCGCGCCCCAGCCCCCGCCGCAGCAGCCCCAGCAGCCCCCGGCGTTCGGCACCCCGCAGCCCCCCGCCCAGCCCCCCGGCTACGGCTACCCCCAGCAGTCCCCCCAACCCGCCTACGGCTACCCGGCCGCACCGCCGCAGCAGCCCAACCCCTACGCCCAACAGCCCCCGGGCTACGGCTACCCCGCCCCGCCCGGCTACGGCTACCCCGCCCAGCCCCCCACCCTCGCCACGCACCCCCAGCCCGGCGCCCCCGGCAACGGCGGCCGTAAAGTCAACGCCCAGCTCCTCATCATCGTCTCCGCGGTCGTCGCGATCGCGCTGATCATCGGCGGCGGGGTGCTGTACTCGAAGTCCGGCTCCTCCTCCGACACGGCGAAGAAGGACGACAAGTCGAGCGCGAGCCCGGCGAACGACGGTACGGCGGGCGGAAGTCCGGGCGGCACCGGCGGTTCGGCCGAGAGCACCGTACCCAGCGAGAAGGCCCCCGCGAACCCCGCCTCGAAGGTCCTCTTCGAGCTGCCGATGCCGAAGGCCGACAAGAACCAGAGCATCGCGCTGGACGGGTCGTGGATCACCGGCAAGGTGTACGCCAAGTCGGGGGTCGCCGAGGTCGACGGGTACGACCTCGACAAGGGCACCAAGCTGTGGACGGTCAAGCTGCCGGGGCCGGTCTGCCGCGCCAGCAGGTTCCTCAGCGGCGACGGCACGAAGACGGCCGTCCTCTTCAAGTCGGCCATGCCGACGGCCGGTTCCTCCGCGCCGTGCACCCAGGTCGGCGCGCTCGACCTGGACGCGGGCAAGCTGCTGTGGACGAAGACGGTGGCGGCCGGCGACAGCGTCGTCCCGCTCGACAACATCACCGTCAGCGCGGGGACCGTCGCGGTCGGCGGGACCAGCGGCGGGGCCGCCTTCGACCTCGCGAGCGGCAAGGAGCTGTGGCAGCCGAAGACCACTGACTCCTGCTACGACGCCGGGTACGGCGGCGGCCTGAAGCTGGTCGCGCTGCGCCGCTGCGGCGGGTACGACAACCAGGTCCTCAAGGTGCAGACTCTCGACCCGGCCTCCGGGAAGGTGCTCTCCGACTACCAGATGACCGCCGGCATCAAGTACGCCAGCGTCATCTCGACCGAGCCGCTGGTCGTCGGCGCGGACGTCGGCGACAGCGCCACCGACGGCAGCGCGCTGTCCGACCTGTTCTCCATCGACAACAGGACGGGCAAGCTGCTGGCCCGGATCTCCGTGCCCAGCGCGCAGTTCGGCGCCGAGTGCGACATCCTCCAGGTCGACGGCTGCATGGGCGTCACCGCCGGCGGCGGCAAGCTGTACATCCTCACCGAGGAGCACGACGGGACCTCGGACACGTACTCCAAGACCAACGAGATCGTCGCCTTCGACGTGACCACCGGCAAGCAGACCGGCCAGCGCGCCGACGCCGGCGACGGCCACACCCTCTTCCCGCTGCGCATGGACGGCCCGAACCTGATCGCCTACAAGCGGGCGCCGTACGACAAGGGCGGCGAGGTCGTCAGCATCGACGGGACGACGTTCAAGGCGACGGTCCTGCTGAAGAACCCCGACACCGGGGCGAGCGTCGACATCGAGTCGGGGATGTCGCCGAAGTACGCGGAGGTGCGGTACGCGAAGGGGCGGCTGTTCATGTCCGAGACGTACACGAGCAGTGTGTCGGTCGGGGACGAACGTCTGGTGATCGCTTTCGGCGGCGCGAGCTGATCGATCACTAGCTCCATCTGATCGGTTTCCGAAGTTTTTACGGCCCCGCACCTGTTCAGGGACGGGGCCGTACGCGTACTACTCATCGCCGTCGTATGAGAGGAATATCGGCGATCCGGGGCACTTCTCACGCGTAGGGGGAGCGCGACGTCGAACAAGCGTGTAGCTTCCGGGGGCATGAAAGACAGGGGTGCCGGGGGGTGCCCTTCGCGTGATTCTGTCCGGGTTGGGCATCCATGGTGGGGGGACTGGGGGGTGGCTCTATGGGAGTGCGGCTGATGGTGGTCGACGATCACCGTCTGCTGGCCGAGGCGCTGGCGTCGGCTCTGAAACTACGGGGACACCGCGTCCTCGCCGCCGCAGCGCCGTCCGCGGGGGCCGCGGAACTGGTGATCTCCAGAGCGCCCGAGGTGTGCCTGCTGGGCACGGCGGCTCCCGCCGAACCCGGGGTCTTCGACCCGGTGGCCCGGATCAAGCGGGAGCGGCCGCAGGTGGCGGTGCTGGTGCTGGGTCCGGTGCCGAGCCCGCGCGGCATAGCGGCGGCGTTCGCGGCGGGCGCCTCGGGCTACGTCCGCCACGACGAACGCATCGAGGGCGTGGAACGGGCCATCATGAAGGCGAGAGCGGGCGAGGCGGCGGTAGCCCCGCAACTCTTGCAGGGCGCCTTCAGCGACCTCCTGAACCCGACCCCGCAACCGGACGACGAAGGCCAGCGCCTCCTCCAGATGCTGACCCCCAGAGAGGTAGAAGTCCTGGTCCGGGTGGCCGACGGCGAAGACACCCGCCTGATCGCCGCAGGAATGGGCATCGCCCCCTCCACCGCCCGCACCCACGTCCAACGCGTCCTGATGAAACTGGGCGTGGGCTCCCGCCTGGAAGCAGCGGCCCTCGCCGCCCGGACAGGCTTGCTCGACCGGGCTGCGCCCAGGGGGAGCGAGGGTTAGGTTGCGGCCATGACTTCCGTACTCATCATCGGCTACGACCCCGAAGCCATCCCCGGTGTCGATGCCGCCCCCATGGTCGCTGCCCTTGATGCCGAGTTGGCGAAGTGTCAGGCGGAGGGGATCGAGGCGGGGACCGTGCTGGTGGTCGCCGACGAGAGCGCTGAGCCGGCGATCGTCCGGGGGCTGCGGGAGCGGGAGTGGAGTGTGGTCGTCGTCGGGGGCGGGATCCGGAAGGCCGAGCCTTTGCTGCCGCTCTTCGAGGCGACCGTCAATCTTGTCCGGCAGTACGCCCCGCAGGCGGCGATCGCCTTCAACACCAGCATCAGTGACAGTTACGAGGCCGCCCGGCGCTGGCTCTGACTGTCCGGACACAAGCGGTGCCTGTCCCGGTTCCCCCGGGACAGGCACCCTCTCTCACTCCGAGCCCGGCTCCTCCGCGTCCGGCGGCGGGGGCGGAGTCGTCGGGCGCAGCCACAGCCACGCCAGGAAGAACAGGCCCAGCAGCAGCATCCCCAACCCCGTCCAGAGGTTGATGTTGATGCCCTCGGCCTTGTCGATCTCCGCGTCGCCGTCCGTGATGCCGGTGATCGTGACGATGACGCCGTACAGGACGAACAGGCCCCCGATGATGCGCCGCAGGTCGAAGATGCGGGCGGCGGTGGCCGACTGCTCCTCCAGGGCCGTCACCTCGCGGTGGACGTCCTTCTCCGAATAGTGGTCCGACATCTCAAGTCTCCCTCAGGCGGTCAGAACGAGAACGGGATGTAGCAGAGCGCGGCCAGCACCACCGCGCCCCAGCCCAGCAGCGCCGGCCGCCGGTACCAGGCGTCGTCGCCCACCCCGGGCGGCTCCTGCATCCCGGGCGAGCGCGTGCCGTACACCAGCCCCTGCAACTCCTCCGCCGGCTTCGGCGCCGTGAACAGGGACACGATCACCATCACGACCGCCCCGGCCACGAACCCCGCGATCGCCGAGACGAAGTTCGCCCCCTGGTCGGAGGGGATGCTGATGACGTCCTGCTTGTAGAGGACGAAGTAGTTGATCATCGCCGCCGTCGTACCGGCCAGGAGGCCCCAGAAGCCCGACCGCGCCGACGCCCGCTTCCAGAACATCCCGATGATGAACACCACGAACATCGGGACGTTGAAGAAGGAGAACAGCGTCTGGAGGTAGCTCATGATGTTCGAGAACGACGACGCCAGGAACGCCGTCCCCACCGACGCCGCCACCCCGATCGCCGTGATCAGCCGCCCGAAGCGCACGTAGTAGCCGTCCTCCCGGCCGCGCACCACGTACTTCGCCCAGATGTCGTTGGTGAACACGGTGTTGAACGACGACACGTTCGCCGCCATCCCCGCCATGAACGCCGCGAGCAGCCCGGTCACGGCGATCCCCAGCACCCCGTTCGGCAGCAGCCGTTCCATGAGGTACGGGATGGCGTCGTTGTACTGGAGGTCCGAGGCGCTCGTACCGATCTTCGGCACCAGCGCCGCCGCGACCAGGCCCGGGATCATCACGAGGAACACGATGAAGATCTTCGGGAACGCGGCGATGAGCGGCGTGCGCTGGGCGGCGCTGAGGTTCTTCGCCGACAGCGCCCGCTGCACCTCCGCGAAGTTCGTCGTCCAGTACCCGAAGGACAGCACGAAGCCGAGGCCGAGGACGATCGTCAGCCAGTTCGCGCCGAGCGGGTTGACGCTGCCGATGCCGGTCCCGCCCCACGCGGTCGTGAAGTCGGAGCCGTGCGTGGCGGTCAGCTTGTCGGTGAGCCCGTCCCAGCCGCCCACCTTCTTCAGCCCGAGCACCGAGAGCGGGATCAGCGCGGCGAGGATGACGAAGAACTGCAAGACCTCGTTGTAGATCGCGGAGGACAGCCCGCCGAGGGTGATGTAGGCGAGCACGAAGAACCCGGCGACGACGATCGCCACCCACTGCGGCCAGCCCAGGATCGCCTCGACGACGATCGAGAGGGCGTAGAGGTTGACGCCGGCGATGAGGATCGCGGCGAATGCGAACAGCGCCGAACTCAGGACGTGCGCCCACTTGTCGAAGCGCAGCAGCAGCATCTCGGGGACGGACCGGACCTTGCTGCCGTAGTAGAACGGCATCATCACGAGCCCGAGGAAGACCATCGCCGGGATCGCGCCGATCCAGTACCAGTGGACGGTGTACGCGCCGTACTGCGCGCTGTTGGCGGCCATGCCCAGGATCTCGGTCGCCGCGAGGTTCGCGGAGATGAAGGCGAGACCGGTGATCCAGGCCGGCAGCGAGCGGCCGGAGAGGAAGAAGTCGAGGCTGGTCTTGACCGAGCGTCTGGCGGCGAAGCCGATGCCGAGGACGACGGCGAAATAGATGCCGAGGATCGTGTAGTCGAGGGCGTTGACCGGCAGCCGCAGCTCTGCGGCGAGCGGGAGGGCGGGGGGATGCACAGGGCGCCTCTTAAGGGTGACCGGATGTGTGTGTTTGTGGTTTGATGTGTTCGGTTCTGTTGGAGTAGTTCCGCTGAGTGGAAACAGGGATGGAGCGCCGACGGTGAAGAAGACCTCGACCCGGCTGGCCGACGGTCGTGAGCTGATCTACTACGACCTGCGCGACGACTCGGTGCGCGACGCGGTGGACCACCGCCCGCTGGAGCGCACCGTCACCGCTTCGGAGGTACGCAGGGACCCGCTGCTCGGCGACGCGGTCGCGATCGCCTCCCACCGGCAGGGGCGCACGTACCACCCGCCGGCCGACCAGTGCCCGCTCTGCCCGACCCAGGGCGACCGGCTCAGCGAGATCCCGGACTCGGCGTACGACGTCGTCGTCTTCGAGAACCGCTTCCCCTCGCTCGCCGGGGACTCCGGGCGCTGCGAGGTCGTCTGCTTCACCTCCGACCACGACTCGTCCTTCGCCGCGCTCAGCGAGGACCAGGCGCGGCTGGTGCTCGAGGCGTGGACGGACCGCACGTCGGAGCTGTCGCATCTTCCTTCCGTCCAGCAGGTGTTCTGCTTCGAGAACCGGGGCGAGGAGATCGGCGTCACCCTCGGCCATCCGCACGGACAGATCTACGCCTACCCGTTCGTCACCCCGCGCACCGCGCTCATGCTGCGTTCTGTCGCAACTCATAAGGAGGCGACGGGCGGTGAGAACCTCTTCGACGCCGTCCTCGCGAGCGAACTCGCCGGCGAGCGCGTCGTCCTGGAGACCGAGCACTGGGTGGCGTTCGTCCCGTACTCCGCGCACTGGCCGTACGAGGTGCACCTCTACCCCAAGCGCCGGGTCCCCGACCTGCTCGGGCTCGACGAGGACGCGCGCACAGAATTCCCCAAGGTCTACCTGGAACTCTTGAAGCGCTTCGACCGGATCTTCGGTGAGGGACAGCCCGTGACGCCGTACATCGCCGCCTGGCACCAGGCGCCGTTCGGCCAGCTGGAGGAGTTCGACGGCGTCAGCCGCGACGACTTCGCGCTGCATCTGGAGCTTTTCACGATCCGCCGTACGTCCGGCAAGCTGAAGTTCCTCGCGGGCTCCGAGTCCGGCATGAGCGTCTTCATCAACGACGTGCCCCCGGAAGCCGCGGCCGAGCGATTGCGAGAGGTAGCGAGTTCATGAGCAAGTACCTGGTCACGGGCGGTGCGGGGTACGTCGGCAGCGTGGTGGCCCAGCATCTGCTGGAGGCCGGCCACGAGGTCACCGTCCTCGACAACCTCTCCACCGGCTTCCGCGAGGGCGTGCCCGCCGGGGCCGCCTTCATCGAGGGCGACATCCGCGACGCCGGCAAGTGGCTCGACGCCTCGTACGGGGCCGTCCTGCACTTCGCCGCGTTCTCCCAGGTCGGCGAGTCCGTCGTCCGCCCCGAGAAGTACTGGGAGAACAACGTCGGCGGGACGATGGCGCTGCTCGGCGCGATGCGCGAGGCCGGCGTGAGGAAGCTCGTCTTCTCCTCCACGGCCGCCACCTACGGTGAGCCGGAGGAGGTCCCGATCGTCGAGACCGCCCCCACCAAGCCGACCAACCCCTACGGCGCCTCCAAGCTCTCCGTCGACTTCATGATCACCAGCGAGGCCCAGGCACACGGCCTCGGCGCGGTCTCGCTGCGCTACTTCAACGTCGCGGGCGCGTACGGCGCCCAGGGCGAGCGGCACGACCCCGAGACCCACCTCATCCCCCTCGTCCTCCAGGTCGCCCAGGGCCGCCGCGAGGCGATCTCCGTCTACGGCGACGACTACCCGACGCCGGACGGCACCTGCGTCCGCGACTACATCCACGTCGCGGACCTCGCCGACGCCCACCTGCTGGCCCTCGAGGCGGCGCAGCCCGGCGAGCACCTGATCTGCAACCTCGGCAACGGCGAGGGCTTCTCCGTCCGCCAGGTCATCGAGACCGTCCGCCAGGTCACCGGCCACCCGATCCCGGAAGTCGTGGCCCCCCGCCGGGGCGGCGACCCCGCGGTCCTGGTCGCCTCCGCCCGCGCCGCCCGTGAGCGGCTGGGCTGGCAGCCGTCCCGCGCGGACCTCGCGGGTATCGTCGCCGACGCGTGGGAATTCGCGCAGAAGATCGCAGAGGAGAGCTGAGTTGGCCGAGTCGGCTGAGCTGGGCGCACAGCAAGTCCGGGCCGCGTACGCCGAGTTGTACGGCACCGAGCCCGAGGGCGTCTGGGCCGCGCCCGGCCGCGTGAACCTCATCGGTGAACACACCGACTACAACGACGGCTTCGTCATGCCCTTCGCCCTCCCGCACACCGCGATCGCGGCCGTCTCCCGCCGCGAGGACGACGCGCTGCGGCTGCACTCGGCGGACATCGAGGGCGGCGTCGTCGAGGTCACGGCGCTTGAGCCGGGCGCCGACAAGGGCTGGACCGCCTACCCCGCCGGCGTCGTCTGGGCGCTGCGCGAGGCCGGGCACCCGGTCAAGGGCGCCGACATCCACCTCGCCTCGACGGTCCCGACGGGCGCGGGCCTGTCGTCGTCGGCGGCGCTGGAGGTCGTCGTAGCGCTCGCTCTGAACGACCTGTACGAACTCGGCCTCCAGCGCTGGCAGTTGGCCCGCCTGTGCCAGCGCGCCGAGAACGTCTACGTCGGCGCGCCCACCGGCATCATGGATCAGACGGCCTCGGCGTGCTGCGAAGAGGGCCACGCCCTGTTCCTCGACACCCGCGACCTCTCCCAGAAGCAGATCCCCTTCGACCTCGCCGCCGAGGGACTGCGCCTGCTGGTCGTCGACACGCAGGTCAAGCACGCCCACAGCGAGGGCGAGTACGGCAAGCGGCGCGCGGGCTGCGAGGAGGGCGCGGCGCTGCTCGGCGTCACCGCCCTGCGCGACGTCCCCTACGGGGAGCTGGAGGCGGCGCTGGCGCGGATCGACGACGAGGAGATCCGCCGGCTGGTCAAGCACGTCGTGACCGAGGACGAGCGGGTCGAACGCGTCGTCGCGGTACTGGAGTCGGGCGGCGGGACGCGCGCGATCGGCGAGATCCTCGTCGAGGGGCACGCCTCGCTGCGGGACGACTTCCGCATCAGCTGCCCGGAGCTGGACCTCGTGGTCGACACGGCGGTCGCGGCCGGGGCGCTCGGCGCGCGGATGACGGGCGGCGGCTTCGGGGGTTCGGCGATCGTGCTGGTCGAGGAGACCGACGTCGAGCCGGTCACGAAGGCGGTGGAGGCGGCGTTCGCCTCGGCGGGCTTCACCGCTCCGCGCGTCTTCGAGGCGACTCCGGCGCCGGGGGCGCGCCGCCTGTCCTAGAGCCGTTTCGTGAAGGTGTACTCCGTGATCCCCGGCGGGTAGTCGGGGATCACGCACACCTCGTCGTACCCCTTCCTGCGGTAGAACCCCGGCGCCTGGAAGTCCCACGTCTCCAGGCGTACGGCCATGCAGCCGCGCTCCTCGCGGGCCGTGCGCTCGGCCTCGGCGAGGAGTTCGCCGCCCAGGCCGATGCCTCTGTGCGCGTCGGCCACCCACAGGAACGTGACGTGCAGCCAGCCCGCCCAGGTGTGGCCCACCAGACCGCCCGCCAGATCGCCCGTGTCGGTCATCGCCCAGAGGTGCAGCGGGGATTCATGCGCTTGCCCGCTGTCGCGGAGCGCTCGCAGCACCGGCGAGGCCGCGGTGTTCGTCGCGCGCAGCCGGGAGCGGAGAAGATCGCGCCGGGTGTTGTCGACTTCTGCCTCTAGACGAAACATGCGGCACACCATAAACGCGGAAGTCGGCCAGTTCTGTGATTTTCCTTCCGCTCCCTGCTCCCGGGCCTAGGCTGTGAACTGACGTCGGCGGGGGGCCGATGTCTGTTCAGGGGGCGAGACAGTCGGGTACGACGCTCGTGATGGGGGTGGCAGTACGCGTACGGCGGCGGCCGTGCGGCATCCGCATCCCGGGGCGTCGTACCCGCAGCCGTCCGTTCACCGGTTCTCCGGTCCGTCCGGGGTGTCCCCTGCTTCCGTCTAGGAGCTGAAGGGGAAGGGGGTTTCGTGGTTCGTATCCGAGTCCTGGTCGTCGACGATCACCGTATCTTCGCCGAGTCGCTGGCCGCGGCGCTGGCGGCCGAGCCTGATGTGGAGGTCTCCGCGGCGGGGAGCGGTCCCGCCGCGCTGCGCAGTCTTGAGCGGGCCGCCGCCGAGGGGCGGCGGTTCGATGTCCTGCTGGTCGACGCCGACTTGGGGGCCGGCGTTCCTGGGCTGCGGGCCGCTCCGCCGCTCCAGGAGGCGGGGGAGGACGGGCAGGTGGACGGCATCTCCCTTGTGGCGGGGGTGCGTTCGGCCCAGGCGTACGTGCGGACGGTGGTCCTCGCCGAGAAGGACGATCCTCGGCGGGCGGCGCTTGCTCTTCAGGCCGGGGCGTCGGGGTGGGTGGCCAAGGACTGTTCGCTGTCGCGGTTGTTGACGGTGATTCGTGGGGTGCTGCGGGACGAGACGCATCTGCCGCCGGCTCTTCTCACCGGGGTGCTGCGGGAGTTGACGGCGGCGCGCAAGCATCGGACCGAGAGCGAGCGGTTGGTGGAGTCGCTGACGCCTCGGGAGCGGGAGGTGTTGCGGTGCATGGTCGCGGGGCTGGGGCGGAAGGCGGTGGCTGAGCGGTTGTTCTTGTCGCCGCATACTGTGCGGACGCATATGCAGAATGTGCTGGGGAAGTTGGGGGTGCATTCGACGCTGGCGGCGGTCGCGTTGGCCCGGCGGGCGGGGGTGGGGCCGGTGGATCTGGCGGTGGCTGTGGCGGAGAGGGGTGGGCGGTTGGCGTAGGGGGGTGCCGTCCGGCGGCTGAGCGGGGGGTACTGAAGGGGGGTTGGGGGTGCTTCTTCGGCTTTCCGCCGGTGGGGGTGCTTGTGGCTCGGCCGGTGGGTGGTCGCCTGCGGTTCGGTTGTGGGTCGGTGCCGCGCCGGGGGGTGTCCGTCCTCGGTCCGGCGGGTCTGCTTCTCATGCCTGCACCGGAGTTGACGCCGGACGCTGCGGGCGGACACCCCCCGCCACGTCCCCTTCCCGCCGTGGGCGGCTGCCTGTCGGCGGGGGTTCCGTCAACACCTGCCCGCCGTACGTGGTTCCCCGCCCTTGGCCCTTCCAGCCTGTAGGCCCTCCGGCCTGCGGCCTCAGCTCTCGCCCCGTCAGCCCCGGCCTCGCCTCGGCTCCTCAGCCCCTCGCCTTCGGCCTCAGCTCCTCGCCCTTAGCCCTGGCCTCTCAGCCCTCGACCTCGGCCTTCGCGGCTCCTCGCCCTCGGCCCTCAAGCCTCAGCCCCTCGGCCCTCGATGCCCCAGCCCCTCGGCTCTCAAGCCCCAGCCCCTCGGCTCTCAAGCCCCAGCCCCTCAGCCCTCGGCCCCTCAGCCGCAGCCCCTCGCCCTCGGCCCTCCGGGCTGTAGCCCTCGGCTCCTCAGTCCGCGCCCTCAGCCCGCGCCCCGTCAGCCCCGCCCCTCATCCCCCCCACCCCTCAACCGATGCGTCAACCCGGGATATTGTCGAACGGGGCCGTCAACTGCCTCAGCAACGCTGCCAGTTCGGCCCTCTGATGGCCCGACAGCTCCGCCAGGATGGCTCGTTCCTGGGTGAGTAGGCCTGCCAAGGCCTGGTCTGCTCGGTCTTGGCCCTCTGGGGTGAGGCGGACCAGGACTCCTCGGCGGTCGGTGGGGTCGGGGAGGCGTTCCACCAGGCCCTTTTTGGTCAGGCGGTCGATGCGGTTGGTCATCGTGCCGGAGGTGACCAGCGTTTGGGTCAGGAGTTGGCCGGGAGAGAGTTGGTAGGGGGCGCCTGCGCGGCGTAGCGCGGTCAGGACGTCGAACTCCCAGGGCTCCAAGTGATGCTCGGCGAAGGCCAGCCGGCGGGCCCGGTCCAGATGGCGGGCCAGTCTGCTGACGCGGCTCAGCACTTCCAGCGGCTCCACGTCGAGGTCCGGGCGCTCCCGACGCCATGCCGCGACCAGCCGATCGACCTCGTCCTCCATGCGGATCAGTGTAGTGGTTGTGTCGACGTGAAGTCTCTTGATGTCGAGTCTCTTGACATCGAGAGACCGACTCTTGGAGGCTGGGAGCATGACGAACCCCTCCTGGGACCCGGCCCAGTACCTCCGTCACGCGGACCACCGCTCCCGCCCCTTCACGGACCTCCTGTCGAGAGTGCCCGCCCTCCCCGCCCCGACCCCCCGCATCGCGGACCTCGGCTGCGGCCCCGGCAACGTCACGAGACTCCTCGCGGACCGCTGGCCGCAGGCGCGGATCACGGGGTACGACAACTCGCCGCGGATGCTGGCGGAGGCGGAGAGGTACGCGACGGAGAGGCTGGACTTCGCGCCTGCCGACCTGACGACCTGGACCCCGGACGAGGAGTACGACCTCCTGATCTCCAACGCGGCCCTGCAATGGGTCCCGGGGCATGTGAGGAGGTTCCCGGCCTGGCTGGCGTCCCTGAGACCCGGCGGCACCTTCGCCTTCCAGATCCCGTACAACCTCGACGCCCCCCACCACACCCTGATGCGTGAACTGGCGTCGGCGCCCCGCTGGAGACACCGGCTGGCGGACGTCCTGCGGGGCGAGAACTCGGTGGAACTCCCGGAGACCTACCTGAGGATCCTGGCGGGAGAAGACCTGACCCCCGACATCTGGACGACGACCTACCTCCACACCCTCCAGGGCGAAGACCCGGTCCTGGACTGGGTCAAGGGCACAGCCCTACGCCCGGCCCTGGACGCCCTGACCGACGACCCAGAGGCCCAGGAGACATTCGTCAACGAATACCGGGGTCTGCTCAGAAAGGCGTACCCGAGAGAGCCGTACGGAACGGTCTTCCCGTTCCGCAGGCTGTTCGCGGTGGCTACGAAGGGGGCGTGAAGGGCTATGTCGTGCGGCCCAGGTGGGTGATGAGGACGCGAATCACTTCGTCGTCGATGAAGTAGAGGACGCGGTAGTCGCCCATGCGCATACGGCGGATGTCGGGCGAGCCGTATGCGTACGAGCCGGTCGGCCGAGGGTTGTCGGCCAGCTTGTCGATGGTGTCCAGGAGTAACGCCAGGCCGTTCGGGTCTTCTTCGAGGAATCGAGCGGCAGCGTTCAGGGCGTGCGGCTCGAAGATGATCTCGTAGGTCACTTCTGTTCGAGCCCCAGTCGCTTGCGTACCTCTGCCATCGGGATGCCCGGCTCAAGAGTCCCCTCGGCCTTGCGCCGCTGGAAGTCGGCGAGAGCCAGCGAGTCTTCCAGATCCTCTATCACCTGCGGAGAGACGAGCAGCGCCGCCACATGCCCGTGGTCGGTGAGAGCGATGGTCTCGCGGTTGTGGGCCGCGCGGCGGACCAGGTCACCGAGCTGGCCGCGGGCTGCGCTGATCGTGATTTCGGTCATGAGGGCATGATGACACAAGGTTAACGTTTCGCCTTATTGGTTACGCACCTTCGTGTGAATCTTGTCCCCGAGGCGAGTGACCGAACCCCCACCGGCTGACGGAATCAGTTCTTCCGCCGCCCTATCAGATGCGGCTTGGCCTCCATCCCGTCCAGCCCGTGCCACGCCAGATTCACCAGATGCGCCGCCACCTCCGCCTTCCGCGGGCGGCGTACATCCAGCCACCACTGCCCCGTCAGCGCGACCATCCCCACCAGCGCCTGCGCGTACAGCGGCGCCAGCTTCGGGTCGAAACCCCTGCTCTTGAACTCGCGGCCCAGAATGTCCTCCACCTGGGTCGCGATGTCCGAGATCAGGGAGGCGAAGGAGCCCGTGGACTGGGGGATGGGGGAGTCGCGGACGAGGATGCGGAAGCCGTCCGTGTACTCCTCGATGTAGTCCAGCAACGCGAACGCCGCTTGCTCGCACAGCTCCCTGGGATGCCCTGCCGTCAGAGAACTCGTGACCATGTCCAGCAGCCGCCGCATCTCGCGGTCCACCACCACCGCGTACAACCCCTCTTTGCCCCCGAAGTGCTCGTACACGACCGGCTTGGAGACGCCCGCCTTGGCGGCGATCTCCTCCACCGACGTCGCCTCGAAACCCTTCGCGGCGAACAAGGTGCGGCCGATCTCCAGCAGCTGCTGGCGGCGCTCCGCACCGGTCATGCGGGTACGGCGTGCCCGCCGGGGCTTCTCGTTGCTCGCGGTGCTGCTGGGATCGATGGCCACGCCGTCCATCATGCCGGTTCGGCCGCCGCCTTCCCCTGCCGGGAGCGCCCCTCGCCCCCGTTACGGCGCGAATCGATACGCGAGCGTGACGGCCAGCGCACATCCGTCGCCCAGCCCGCCAGCTCGAACCAGCGGATCAGCCGCGCCGAGGAGTCGATCTGGCCGCGCTCCACACCGTGCCGCGCGGAGGTCGGGTCGGCGTGGTGGAGGTTGTGCCAGGACTCGCCGCAGGACAGGACCGCCAGCCACCAGACGTTGCCCGAGCGGTCCCGGGACTTGAAGGGGCGCTTGCCGACCGCGTGGCAGATCGAGTTGATCGACCAGGTGACGTGGTGCAGCAGGGACACCCGGACCAGCGAACCCCAGAAAAACGCGGTGAACGCGCCCCACCAGGACATCGTCACCAGCCCGCCCACCAGCGGCGGGATCGCCAGCGACAGCAGCGTCCACAGCACGAACTGACGCGAGATCGTCCGGATCGCACCGTCCTTGATCAGATCCGGCGCGTACTTCTCCTGCGGCGTCTGCTCCTCGTCGAACAGCCAGCCGATGTGCGCCCACCACAGGCCCTTCAGCAGCGCGGGGATCGTCTCGCCGAACCGCCAGGGCGAGTGGGGGTCGCCGTCCGCGTCGGAGAACTTGTGGTGCTTGCGGTGGTCCGCCACCCAGCGCACCAGCGGGCCCTGCACCGCCATCGAACCCGCGACGGCCAGCGCGATCCGCAGCGGGCGCTTCGCCTTGAAGGAGCCGTGCGTGAAGTAGCGGTGGAAACCGATCGTGATGCCGTGGCAGGTCAGGAAGTACATCCCGGTCATCAGCCCGAGATCCAGCCAGCTCACCCCCCAGCCCCAGGCCAGCGGGACCGCCGCGAGCACGGCGAGGAACGGGACGATGATGAAGATCAGCAGCGCGATCTGCTCGATCGAGCGCTTCTGCTCCCCGCCCAGCGTCGCCGACTGCGGCGGCGCGTCAGGGGAGTGCGCCCCCTTCGGGGCGTCGTCGATCACATCGGAGCTTGTGGCCATGGGGCGTCCCCTGTGGGGTCGGAGATGGGAGAGAGATACCGGGCCGCGGTTTCCTACGGTTGCGTAACCTACGGCGTCGTAAGTATGGCAGTGCATCGCGGAGCGGCAAGAGCCCGACCGACTGCGCGCCGCGCCGGGCACCTATCCTTGGGTTCGGTCGGACAGCGCGGTCCGCTCTGTTTTCTTCCCTGATGTCCGGCCCGTATGCGAAAGTCTCCGCGTACCCGCCTGACCTCCGGGTTTCTCCAGATGCCAGACGAGCTTCACCACTGCAAGGAGCCGCACCTGTGAGCAGTGCCGACGACCAGAGCACGACGACCTCCGCCGAGCTGCGCGCCGACATCCGCCGGCTGGGTGATCTCCTGGGCGAGACCCTCGTCCGCCAGGAGGGCCCCGAACTGCTCGAACTGGTCGAGAGGGTCCGCCGCCTCACCCGCGAGGACGGCGAGGCCGCCGCCGAGCTGCTGCGCGGCACCGAGCTGGAGACCGCCGCCAAGCTCGTCCGCGCCTTCTCCACGTACTTCCACCTCGCCAACGTCACCGAGCAGGTGCACCGCGGCCGTGAGCTGCGCGCCCGCCGCGCCGCCGAGGGCGGCCTGCTCGCCCGCACCGCCGACCGGCTCAAGGACGCCGACCCCGAGCACGTCCGCGAGAGCGTGCGGAATCTGAATGTGCGGCCCGTGTTCACCGCCCATCCGACCGAGGCCGCCCGGCGTTCCGTCCTGAACAAGCTCCGGCGCATCGCCGCCCTCCTGGAGACCCCGGTCATCGAGTCCGACCGGCGCCGCTACGACACCCGCCTCGCCGAGAACATCGACCTCGTGTGGCAGACCGATGAACTGCGGGTGGTCCGCCCCGAGCCGGCCGATGAAGCCCGCAACGCGATCTACTACCTCGACGAGCTGCACGCCGGCGCCGTCGGCGACGTCCTCGAAGACCTCACCGCCGAGCTGGAGCGCGTCGGCGTCGAGCTGCCCGAGGAGACCCGGCCGCTCACCTTCGGCACCTGGATCGGCGGCGACCGCGACGGCAACCCCAACGTCACCCCCCAGGTCACCTGGGACGTCCTGATCCTCCAGCACGAGCACGGCATCAACGACGCCCTGGAGACCATCGACGAGCTGCGCGGCTTCCTCTCCAACTCCATCCGCTACACCGGCGCCACGCAGGAACTTCTGGACTCGCTGGCCCTGGACCTGGAGCGGCTGCCCGAGATCAGCCCCCGCTACAAGCGGCTCAACGCCGAGGAGCCCTACCGGCTCAAGGCCACCTGCATCCGCCAGAAGCTGGAGAACACCAAGACCCGCCTCGCCAAGGGCATCCCGCACGAAGAGGGCCGCGACTACCTCGGCACCAGCGAACTCCTCTTTGACCTCACCCTCATCCAGACCTCCCTGCGCGCCCACCGCGGCGGCCTCTTCGCCGACGGCCGCATGAACCGCACGATAAGGACCCTCGCGGCCTTCGGCCTCCAGCTCGCCACCATGGACGTCCGCGAACACGCCGACGCCCACCACCACGCCCTCGGCCAGCTCTTCGACCGGCTCGGCGAGGAGTCCTGGCGCTACACCGACATGCCGCGCGAATACCGTACGAAGCTCCTCGCGAAGGAACTCCGCTCGCGCCGCCCGCTCGCCGGCACCCCCGCCCCCGTCGACGCCGCCGGCGCCAAGACGCTCGGCGTGTTCCAGACCGTCAAGCGGGCCCTGGAGGTCTTCGGACCCGAGGTCGTCGAGTCGTACATCATCTCCATGTGCCAGGGCGCCGACGACGTCTTCGCCGCCGCCGTCCTCGCCCGCGAGGCCGGACTCGTCGACCTGCACGCCGGCTGGGCCAAGATCGGCATCGTCCCGCTCCTGGAGACCACCGACGAGCTGAAGGCCGCCGACACCATCCTCGAGGAGATGCTGTCCGACCCGTCCTACCGGCGGTTCGTGGCCCTGCGCGGCGATGTGCAGGAGGTCATGCTCGGCTACTCCGACTCCTCCAAGTTCGGCGGCATCACCACCTCCCAGTGGGAGATCCACCGCGCCCAGCGCCGGCTGCGCGACGTCGCCCACCGCTACGGCGTACGCCTGCGCCTCTTCCACGGCCGCGGCGGCACCGTCGGCCGCGGCGGCGGCCCCTCGCACGACGCGATCCTCGCCCAGCCCTGGGGCACCCTGGAGGGCGAGATCAAGGTCACCGAGCAGGGCGAGGTCATCTCCGACAAGTACCTCATCCCGTCGCTGGCCAGGGAGAACCTGGAACTCACGGTCGCCGCGACCCTCCAGGCCTCCGCCCTGCACACCGCGCCCCGCCAGTCCGACGAGGCGCTGGCCCGCTGGGACGCGGCGATGGACGTCGTCAGCGACGCCGCCCACACCGCCTACCGCCGGCTCGTCGAGGACCCCGACCTCCCCGCGTACTTCTTCGCCTCCACCCCCGTCGACCAGCTCGCCGAACTCCACCTCGGCTCCCGTCCCTCCCGCCGGCCCGACTCCGGCGCCGGGCTCGACGGGCTGCGCGCCATCCCGTGGGTGTTCGGCTGGACCCAGTCCCGCCAGATCGTCCCCGGCTGGTTCGGCGTCGGCTCCGGCCTCAAGGCGCTGCGCGAGGCCGGGCTCGACAGCGTCCTGGACGAGATGCACGGGCAGTGGCACTTCTTCCAGAACTTCATCTCCAACGTCGAGATGACCCTGGCCAAGACCGATCTGCGGATCGCCGCGCACTACGTCGACACCCTCGTCCCGGACAACCTCCGGCACGTCTTCGACCGCATCCGCGCCGAGCACGAACTCACCGTCGCCGAGGTCCTGAAGATCACCGGCGAGGGTGAACTCCTCGACGCCACCCCGGTGTTGAAGCAGACCTTCTCGATCCGGGACGCCTACCTCGACCCGATCTCCTACCTCCAGGTGACCCTCCTGAAGCGGCAGCGCGACGCGGCGGCGGCCGGCACCGAGCCCGACCCGGTGCTGTCCCGGGCACTGCTGCTCACCGTCAACGGAGTCGCGGCGGGGCTGCGCAACACCGGCTGAGCCAGCGGGAGTTGACGGTCGGTCAAGTCATAGGGGGCGTCCAGGAGTTGGGCGCCCCCTACGTCGTGGAAAGCCGCGGCGGCGCTTCGTCTATACGGCGAGGAAAGCCGCCGTCACCAACGCCACCCCCGCCCCCGCGAACACCCACCCCAGCCGCGTACTGCGCAGCCCGCCCGCCGCCACCGCCGACGCCAGCAGCAGCGCCCCGCCGAACGGGACCCAGGCGTACAGCACACCGGCCGGGCCCGAGCGGACGACCTCGTCGGAGCCGGGCTTCACCACCACCGCGTACGTCCGCCCCTCCTCGACCGCGATCGGCTCGGCGATGACGACGCTCTCGCGGGCGGTCGCCCCGGTCGAGACCGGCGTGAAGGACCCCGTGCAGGACTCCTCGCCGCAGCGCGCGACGGTCACCGTCCCCTGCTCCCTGCCCTGCGTCAGCATCACGTGCTGCGCGGTCCCCCAGGACGCCCACACCCCCGCGACCAGGATCAGCAGCATGACCAGCCCCATCCCCCCGAGCCGCCCGGCACGCAGCGCGGCCGACGGGGTACGACGGGGCTTGCCCTTCCGGCGGGACCGGGCACGGGAGGCTGGCATGGCGGGGATCATTGGCCATGCCTGCGCGGTCCGTCAATGGGGGAGTTGAGTCTCCTGATTCCCGCTCACGGAGCGGCATCACGGCGCTACCTTCGGTAGAAGACGACTGCCGACAAAAGGAGCGTGACCGACATGACCAAGCCCACCGCCAAGGGCGAGGGCGTACCGGGGTTCGACCCGTACGCGTCGCCGAGGGTCTTCTACGGCGCCGAACTCCGCCGCGAGCGGGAGAAAGCGGGGTACTCGCAGGAGCAGCTGGCGGCGCTGGTCTTCTGCTCCGGCGCGTACATCGGCCTGTTCGAGTCCGCGCTCCGGCTGCCGCAGGTCGACCTGTCCATCCAGTTCGACCGGATCTTCGGCACCGGAAAGCACTTCGAGCGGCTCTGTCACCTGGCCCGCAAGACCGGGTACGCGGAGTACTTCGTGGACGCGGCGGAGCTGGAGAAGCGGGCGCGGACGATCAGCGAGTACGCGCTGATGGTGGTGCCGGGGCTGTTGCAGACGGAGGAATACACGAGGGCCCTGTCGCGCGCCACCTTGCCGTTCGCTCCGGCGGACGAGATCGAGGGACACGTCTCCAAGAGGCTGGCGCGCGCGAAGCTGCTCGACTCGGCGGAAGCCCCCGAGCTGTGGGTGGTGGTCCACGAGGCGATGCTCAGGACGCCGATCGGCGGACCGGCGGTCATGGCCGCGCAGTTGGCGCATCTGGCGGAGATGGGAGACAGCCACCCCCAAGTCTTGGTGCAGGTCCTGCCTTTCACGGAAGGGGCCTACGCGCTCAACCACGGAATGTTCAGTCTCATGACCTTCGCCGACGCGCCTCCCGTGGTGTACACGGAGAGCGCGCACAGCGGTCAACTCCTTGAAGAACCAAGGTTGGTGGCCAGGTACCAGAGGTCATACGATCTGGTCAGGGCCGCCGCTCTGTCGCCGTCGGCGTCCCTGGCCCTGATCGCATCGGCGGCGGAGGACTACACACGACTATGAGCACTACACCCGACCTGACCGCCGCCGCCTGGCGCAAGTCGTCGTACAGCAATGGCGAGGGCGGGTCCTGCGTCGAGGTCGCCGACGGTTTCCCCGGCGTCGTCCCCGTCCGTGACAGCAAGACCCCCGAGCGCGGCGCCCTCACGGTCCCGCACACCGGATGGTCCGCGTTCGTCGGCGCGGTGAAGGGCGGGACGCTTCAGGAGTTGTAGGACTGCTGCGCCCGCTCCAGCCCCTCGGTCACCAGTGCCTCGACGGCGTCGGCGGTGCGGTCCACGAAGTAGTCCAGCTCCTTGCGTTCGGCCGAGGAGAAGTCCTTCAGCACGAAGTCGGCGACCTGCATCCGGCCCGGGGGCCGGCCGATGCCGAACCGGACCCGGTGGTAGTCGGCCCCCATCGCCTTCGTCATCGACTTCAGCCCGTTGTGCCCGTTGTCCCCGCCGCCCAGCTTGAGCCGCAGCACGCCGTAGTCGATGTCCAGCTCGTCATGGACGGCCACGATGTGGGCGACCGGCACCTTGTAGAAGTCCCGCAGCGCGTTCACGGGGCCGCCGGAGAGGTTCATGTACGACGTCGGCTTTGCCAGCACCACCCGCCGCGAAGCGGGCCCCGGCGCCCCGATCCGCCCCTCGACGACCTGCGCCTGAGCCTTCCCGGCCCGCTTGAACCGGCCCCCCATCCGCCGCGCGAGCAGATCGGCCACCATGAACCCGACGTTGTGCCGGTTCATGTCGTACTCGGGTCCCGGATTACCGAGCCCGACGACGAGCCAGGGGTCGGTG
The DNA here is from genome assembly GCF_055597585.1 of Streptomyces sp. AMJ-169. Lineage (NCBI taxonomy): Bacteria > Bacillati > Actinomycetota > Actinomycetes > Kitasatosporales > Streptomycetaceae > Streptomyces > Streptomyces sp. AMJ-169. The sequence continues at coordinate 168,178 of NZ_JBVLTJ010000012.1, read as the reverse complement.
GGGGAGGGGGTGGTCATGAGAGGGGTCTCCTTGGGGGATGTGCGAAGGCCGCCGCCTCCGGAGGGAGACGACGGCCCACACTGGCAGCCAGCGGCTCCGGGCGCCCGTCAAGCAGAGGCCCAGAGCAACTCACGCCTGTCGGCTTACTCGCCGAAGGCCTGGGCTCAGGCCTCGGCGGCCTCGTCGGAGGAAGCCTCGGCCTCTTCGGCCTGCGCGGCCAGAACCTGGAGGACGACCGCGTCGGCGTCGATGGCCAGCGTCGTGCCGGCCGGCAGCTTGATGTCCTTGGCGTGGATGGAGGCACCGGCCTCCAGGCCCTCGACGGAGACGGTGACGGCCTCGGGGATGTGCGTGGCCTCGGCCTCGACGGTCAGCGTGTTCAGGACGTGCTCCAGCAGGTTCCCGCCGGCCGCCAGCTCACCCTCGGCGTGCACGGGCACCTCGACGGTGACCTTCTCGCCGCGCTTGACCAGCAGCAGGTCGACGTGCTCGAGGAAGCCCTTGATCGCGTCGCGCTGAACGGCCTTCGGGATCGCCAGCTCGTTGCCCTTGCCGTCGATGTCCAGGGAGATCAGGACGTTCGGGGTACGCAGGGCGAGCAGCAGCTCGTGACCCGGGAGGGTGAGGTGCTGGGGCTCGGTGCCGTGCCCGTACAGGACGACCGGAACCTGGTTGGCACGGCGGATGCGGCGGGCGGCGCCCTTGCCGAACTCGGTGCGGGGGCTGGCGGCGAGCTTGACCTCGGACATGGGGATCAACTCCTCGTAGAGATAGGTGGCGGAAGCTGGTCACCCGGCCATGTACAACGGCCTGCTACGAAGAGCGCGTCGATAACGGATCACCGGCCCCCGTAAAAGCGGGACGGCCTCCCTCGCCGAGCAACTTTCGTAGCTTACCCGGCGGGGAGGCCGTACCCAAAAGGATCATCCACGCCCGTCACCGAGCGTGCAGAAACCTCACTGCTCGTCGAAGAGGCTCGTCACCGAACCGTCCTCGAACACCTCACGCACCGCGCTCGCGATGGTCGGCGCGATCGACAGGACCGTCAGCTTGTCGAGATCGGCCGACAGCTCGCCCGGGGTGGGGAGGGTGTTGGTGAACACGAACTCGCTGACCCGGGAGTTCTTCAGCCGGTCCGCGGCCGGGCCGGACAGGACACCGTGGGTGGCGGTGACGATGACGTCCTCCGCACCGTGCGCGAACAGCGCGTCCGCGGCGGCGCAGATCGTACCGCCGGTGTCGATCATGTCGTCGACGAGGACACAGACCCGGCCCTCGACCTCACCCACGACCTCGTGGACGGTGACCTGGTTCGCCACGTCCTTGTCACGGCGCTTGTGGACGATCGCCAGCGGCGCCCCCAGCCGGTCGCACCAGCGGTCGGCGACCCGGACACGGCCGGCGTCGGGGGAGACGACCGTCAGCTTGTTGCGGTCCACCTTCGCGCCCACGTAGTCCGCGAGCAGCGGGAGGGCGAAGAGGTGGTCGACGGGGCCGTCGAAGAAGCCCTGGATCTGGTCGGTGTGCAGATCGACCGTCAGGATGCGGTCGGCGCCCGCCGTCTTCATCAGGTCCGCGATCAGGCGGGCCGAGATGGGCTCGCGGCCGCGGTGCTTCTTGTCCTGGCGGGCGTAGCCGTAGAACGGCACGATCACCGTGATCGACCGCGCCGAAGCCCGCTTCAGCGCGTCGATCATGATCAGCTGTTCCATGATCCACTGGTTGATCGGGGCGGTGTGGCTCTGGATCACGAAGCAGTCCGCACCACGCGCCGACTCCTCGTAGCGGATGTAGATCTCGCCGTTGGCGAAGTCGAACGCCCGGGTCGGCACGACCCCGACGCCCAGCTGGTAGGCGATCTCCTCGGCAAGCTCGGGGTGGGCGCGGCCGGAGAAGAACATCATCTTCTTCTCGCCGGTCGTCTTGATCCCGGTCACAGCACTGTCTCCTCAGAGGTGTCAGCCGGTGGGGTGCGGGTGTGCACTTGGGCCGAATGGCGTCGGCTCTATCACGGTACGCCCTGTTCAGCGCACCCGTTTTCGGTCAGCTAGCGCCGTCTCCCGCGGGGGAGGCGGCCTCGGCGGCCCGCGCGGCGGCGCTTCCGGGCCGCTTGCGGGCCACCCAGCCCTCGATATTCCGCTGCTGGCCACGGGCCACGGCCAGCGAACCGGGCGGTACGTCCTTGGTGATGACGGAGCCGGCGGCGGTGTACGCGCCGTCCCCGATGGTGACGGGTGCCACAAACATGTTGTCCGAACCCGTCTTGCAGTGCGAGCCCACGGTCGTGTGGTGCTTGTTCTCGCCGTCGTAGTTCACGAACACGCTCGCGGCACCGATGTTGGTGTGCTCCCCGATCGTCGCGTCCCCCACATAGGACAGATGCGGCACCTTCGTGCCCTCCCCGATCGAGGAGTTCTTCGTCTCGACGTACGTCCCGATCTTCGCCTTCGCCCCCAGCCGCGTCCCCGGCCGCAGATAGGCGTACGGCCCCACGTTCGCGCCCTCACCGATCCGCGCGGAGTCGGAGACGGTGTTGTCGACCCGGGCGCCCGCGCCGACATGCGTGTCCTTGAGGCGGGTGTTGGGCCCGACCTCCGCGCCCTCCCCGATGTGCGTGGCGCCCAGCAGCTGCGTGCCCGGGTGGACGAGGGCGTCCTGCCCGAAGGTGACGGTCACGTCGACCCACGTCGTCGCCGGGTCCACGACGGTGACCCCGTCCAGCATCGCCCGCGTCAGCAGCCGGTCGTTGAGGATCCGGCGCGCCTCGGCCAGCTGTACGCGGTTGTTGATCCCGGCGATCTCCCGGTGGTCCCCGGCGACGGACGCCCCGACCCGGTGCCCCGCCTCGCGCAGGATGCCGAGGACATCGGTCAGATACTCCTCGCCCTGGCTGTTGTCCGTGCGCACCTTCTTCAGCGCCTCGGCGAGCAGCTGCCCGTCGAACGCGAACACCCCGGAGTTGATCTCACGGATCGCGCGCTGGGCGTCGGAGGCGTCCTTGTGCTCGACGATCGCGGTGACGGCGCCCTGGTCATCCCGCACGATCCGCCCGTACCCGGTCGCGTCCGGCACCTCGGCGGTCAGCACGGTGACGGCGTTCCCGTCGGTGTGATGGGTCGCGGCGAGGGCGGAGAGGGTGGCTCCGGAGAGGAGGGGGGTGTCGCCGCAGACGACCACGACGGTCCCCTCGACGCTCCCGCCCAGCTCCTCCAGCGCGATGCGGACGGCGTGGCCGGTGCCGTTCTGCTGCTCCTGGACGACGGTGCGGACGCCGGTGTCGGCCTCCGCCTCGGCGAGGTGCGCGCGGACCTTCTCCCGGGCGTGCCCCACGACGACGATCAGCTCTCGCGGGCTCAACTCCCCCGCGGCGGCCAGGACATGGCCGACCAGGCTGCGACCGCAGAGCTCGTGCAGGACCTTCGGTGTGGCCGACTTCATACGGGTGCCCTCACCCGCTGCGAGTACGACGACGGCGGCCGGGCGGATGGCGCTCACGGAGTGGCCCTTCGGGTGGGGTGAGGTGGGGACATCCGAAGGATACCGGGGGGTTTCTTTGGGGACATGAGAGCGGGCCCTGACGGGGCTGTGCCGGTCAGGGCCCGAACGTGGTGTGCTCCCCCGCCAGGACTCGAACCCGGACAGATGGCACCAAAAGCCACAGTGCTGCCAATTACACCACAGGGGATCAAACCCGGCTAAACGGACAGTTGTCCAAGTGGCCGAGCGGCTCTCAATACTATGCCGTACCAAGAGCCTTCGACGCGACGGTACAGATCCACTCCCTTCTTCCGGCGGTCATTCCCGGGCCCGGCGGGAGAGGGCCGGGGCGGCGTGAGGAAACTCGCCCGGTGTGGGGTGGGGGGCGCCCGTAGGGTGGGGGTATGACCAGGACGGGGGAAGAGGGCGTCGGCGGGCGGGGAGGGCTGTGGTGGTGGCCTCGGCGGCGTAGCGCTGTGTTCGATGTGGGGCTCGGGGTGTTGTCGGGCCTTGAATGCGGGGTCGAGGGGGTGCCGTTCGCCCGGGACGCCGGGATTCCCGTCGTCGCCGGGGTGGTGTTCGGGGTGCTCGCCGGGGTCGTGCTCGTCGTACGGCGGAAGTGGCCGATTCCTGTCGTGCTCGTCGCCATCGCGATCACGCCGGCCCAGATGGGGTTCCTCATGGGGATCGCCGGGCTTTACACCCTCGCCGCCTCCGAGGTGCCGCGGCGGATCATCGGGGCGCTCGCCGGGATGTCGTTCCTGGGGACGCTGGTGGTGGCGTTCGTGCGGTTGAAGCAGGGGGTCGTCGGGCGGGGGGACTTCACGCTCGGGGACTGGTTCATCCCGTTCGCCTCCATCGCGACCTCGCTGGGGATCACGGCGCCTCCCGTACTGCTCGGGCTGTATGTCGGGGCGCGGCGGCGGCTCATGGAGTCGTTGCGGGAGCGGGCGGACTCGCTGGAGCGGGAGTTGCAGTTGCTGGCGGAGCGGGCGGAGGAGCGGGCGGAGTGGGCGCGTAATGAGGAGCGGACGCGGATCGCTCGGGAGATGCATGATGTCGTCGCGCATCGGGTGAGTCTGATGGTCGTCCATGCGGCCGCGTTGCAGGCCGTCGCGCGTAAGGATCCTGAGAAGGCGGTGCGCAACGCCGTGCTGGTGGGGGACATGGGGCGGCAGGCGTTGACGGAGTTGCGGGAGATGCTCGGGGTGTTGCGGAGTGGGGGTTCGCCGCCGGTGGCGGTTTCCGCGGCGGTCGTGGTTTCTGAGGAGGGGGAGGGGCCGTGTCTTGCGGAGGTGGAGGAGTTGGTGGGGCAGTCGGCTGCTGCCGGGATGGTGGTGGAGCTGAGGGTGGAGGGGGAGGTGCGGGGGTATGCGGCGGAGGTCGAGCAGACTGCTTATCGGGTGGTGCAGGAGGCGTTGACCAACGTGCATAAGCATGCGGCGGGGGCGAAGACGTATGTGCGGCTCGCGCATCGGGGGGGTGAGATCGCGATGCAGGTCGAGAATGAGGCGGCGCCTGAGGCGGTGGTTTCGGCTCGGTTGCCTTCGGGGGGGAATGGGTTGGTGGGGATGAAGGAGAGGGTGGTGGCGTTGGGGGGTGTGTTTGTTTCCGGGGCTACTGAGGCGGGGGGGTTTCGGGTTTCTGCTGTGATTCCGGTGGGGTGAGGGGGGCGGAGGCTGGGGTGGGGGGTTCTGGGGGGTGCCGGGTGCGGCGCCGTTGGGGCTTGTCGCGCCCACGCGGCGGAGCCGCAAATTGGTACAGCCCCGCGCCCCTGAACCTCGTTGCAGTGCCGGCGTTTTCAAGAGAGGCCCGGCTTCCGCCGAGAGCCTCCCCTACCCCTCCATCACCAACCTCCTCGGCGCCGCCCCCGCTATCAACGTCCCCAGTGCCACATCGATGCTCGCCCCCACGTACCAGTCCCCCGTGTGATCCAGCGCGTACACCCTCCCCTCCGCGTCGATCGCCAGCAGGGAGTGGGTTTCCGGTTCCGCCCCCAGGGGGCTGAGGTCCGTTTCCAAAGCTCTGCCCAAATCTCCTAGCGTGCGGGCGAGATGGAGGCCGTGCAGGGGGTCCAGGTGGAAGGTCACCGGGGCGATCTGGCGGCCGGGGCCCGGCGGGGTGATGTGGAGGCCGCCGAATTCCGCCCACGCCTCCACCGCCGCGGGGAAGACCGCGTGGCGGTGGCCGGCGGGGGAGGTGTGGTCGCGGAGGGCGTCGGCCCAGAACTCCGCCTGCTTGATGTCCCAGCGCCCCGGCTGCCAGCCGGCCGCGCGCAGGGCGGTGTCGACGGGGGCGGGGAAGCGGGTGGTGGTGCGGTCGGTGTGCTGCATCTGCCGTTCGTTCGTGCGTAGTTCGTGGCGGGCGAGGAGGGGCGGTCGGTGGGGCTGGGTGGTGCGGGGCCGGCCGAGGGGGCGGTCGGGGTCGGTCCGGGGGGCGGGGCGGCTTCTCCGGCCCGGCCGCCCGCAGGCGGTGGCCGCCCTCTTCCGGGTCCCGGTCCTGCTCCCGCAAGTCCCGCTCTGCCTGGGAGAGTTCGGAGGTCTCCGCCTCCGGCCGGACCCTGCCCCGGCACCCGCAGCTTTCCCTCCGCCGCCGGACGGCTACTCCTCGCTCTCCACCACCCGGATCCCGAAATGTGAACTCAGCGCCGTGCACGCCCGGCAGGGGGCCGCGAAGGTGCCGTGGAGGGGGTCGCCGTCCTCTCGGATGCGGCGGGCCGTGAGTTTTGCCTGTTTGAGGGCTTTGCGTGCCTCGCCGTTGGTCATGGGTTTACGGGCCGCGCGCTTGCTGCGGGCGGCGTCTGCGGCCGTGAGGTGGCGGGAGATGAGCAGGGCCTCGGCGCAGCGGCCGGTGAAGCGGTCGCGGCGGTCGCTCGGGAGGGAGTCCAGGAAGTCCTGGACGAGGTGGTGGAGTTGAGGGGGGTGGTCGCCGCGGGCGGCCGTGCCCGTGAGGGTCGCTCCGCGTACCGACAGGGCCGCGGCGACCGTCGGGAGTATGCCGTCACGGCGGTGGCGCAGGGCCGGGACCAGCGGCGCGTCCTGGGCGGACCAGCCGATACGCGGGTCACCCCGGCCGGCGTCGCCCACCCCGCGGGGGTCGCCGTGGCCTGTGCCATCCGCTCTACGGGGGCTGGACTGGGGGGCGTTCGGCAGTCTGTGGAGTGTGCCGCGGTCCGTGCCGTGCGGCCCTGTCTGCGTCGCGTTCATGATCGTTTTCCCTCCCCAGGGATTCCCCCCGGAGGACACAGAGTGCCAAACCGCGTGGCCTGTGCGGAAGCTGGGGCCGCGCGACACGCCCGGTTCCCGGCGCGCTGTCACGGCTTCGTGACGGCTGGTCACGGCGTGGGGAGGGGCGGGCGGAGGGCCGGTGACCCCTCTTGTCGTACCGCATAGGCTGTCCGCACCGCGGGTCGTGTGCATGCTCGCGGGACACAGATCGGGTGCGGGGCCGGGTGCCCCGTACGGAGTTCGGATACGAGGCCGCGCGCCCCGCTACGAGGCGGCGGGCCCCGTACAGAGTGCCGCAGGGGGCAACCGCCATGACGACAGGTCGGCTCGGGCAGGCCGTGCCGCCGAACGCGGCTTACGCCGGGCAGGTCGTGCACTTCCCGGATCCGGTCCGGGCGGCCCGGCATCCCAGAGGGGTGCGGGTCGACGAGCGCGGCTACCCCGACTTCGCGCCGTACGCGCGGGCGGCGGCGGAGATCGCCGAGCCGCCCGAGGGCTTCGGCGTGGACGAACTGCGGCTGACGGACTACGTGTCGGCGAACAAGGCGCTGGCGGCGTCCGGGCACGAGCTGTGGGACACGGTCGCGGACGTGGCCACCCCGCACGGCTGGACCTGGCACCACGTGGCCGGCACCCGCCGCCTTGAGCTGGTCCCCGTCGAGGTGAAGGCGCTGCTGCGGCACCACGGCGGGATAGCCACCGCCCGCGTCGACCACGCCAAGCGCGGCACCCGCCCGCTCCAGGAGACCCGGCCCGCGCACTTCCGGCTGCCCAAGTCCGGTGTCGCCGTGACCGAGTCGCAGGTCCAGGGGGTCGAGGAGGACCTCGGCTACCGCCTCCCGGGCGCCTACCGCTCCTTCCTGAAGGCGGCGGGCGGCTGCGCCCCGGTGGCCGTCGCGCTGGACGCGGAACTCGGGCTCCTCGTCGACCAGCCGTTCTTCACGGTCCGCGACGAGGCCGCGATGAACGACCTCGTGTACGTCAACAAATGCCTGCGCGACCACCTCACGAAGGACTACCTGGGCGTCGGCTTCGTCCAGGGCGGCCTGCTGGCGGTCCGCGTGCGCGGCGAGCGGACCGGTTCGGTGTGGTTCTGCGCGTACGACGACGTCCGCGACGCCGATCCGGCCCTGCCGCCCGCCGAGCGGACCGCGCGGCTGCTGGTGCCGTGCGGCGACGACTTCGACGCGTTCCTGTCCCGGCTGGCCGGTGATCCGCCGGAGCTGGTGACCGTGGCCGATCTGATGGTCGACGGCGGCTTCGCCCGTGCCGTCCCTACCGCTTCGGGGGAGTGATCCGACGATGGTGACATTCGCGCAGGCGCAGGAGCGTGCCGAGGAGTGGGTGAACGGGGAGCTGCCCGGTTATCAGCACCGTGAGGTGCGGGTCCGGGAGTTCGACCTGGGTTTCGTGGTCTGGGCCGAGGACCGCGCGGACGGTCCCCGCTCGGACGGCGGCGCGCAGCGGCTGGTCCTCGCGAAGGACAGCGGCGAGGCGACGCTGTGGCCGTCCTTGCCGGTGGGGGAGGTCATCCGGCGGTACGAGGAGCTGTACGGCCGCGAGCAGACCCCCGCGGCGCCGGCTCCCGCGGCCCGGGTGGACCTCAACCAGACGTCGTTCCTGCTGACTCCGCCGGAGTGGTTGCAGGAGGCGGCGGACAAGTTGGGGGTTGGGGAGCGGGGGGGTTCGGGTGGTTCGCGGGGGGACGGTACGAGGGGTTCGGGGGCCGGGGTTCCGGGCGGCTCCGGGGCTGCTGGGGTGAGTGGTCCGGGGGCCGGGGTTCCGGGGGGCTCTCGGGGGTCGAGGGCTGGGGTTGTTGGTGGCGCTGGGGTTGCTGGAGGGGCGGCTGGTGCTGGAGCTGTGGCCGGGGCTGGAGGGGGCTTGGGCGTGGGCTCGGGTTCGGGTTCGGGTTCGGGCCCGGGTTCTTCGGGTGGCGGTTTCCGGCCGGGCTCGGATCCTTTCGGCGCCGGGGGTCCGTCCGGGGCCGGGGCTTCGGGGACTTCCGGGGCTTCCGGGGCTTCGGGGGCGGCTGCTCCTGGCTCTCCGGCTGCTCCTGTCGGTGCGACGCCCTGGGCCGGTACCGACACCAACGCCGATGAGGGCGACGACCGTTCGGTCCCGTTGCCCGCGACTGTGTTCGCGCCGCCGCTGAGCGGGGTGGACGAGGAGCGGGGGCGGGGGGCTGGGGTGAGCGCTGAGGCGAGGACTGAGCTGATCGCTGGGGGGAGCCAGTTGCCGCGTACGACTGTGGCGCCGGCGATGGATGCGGCGGGGGTGGTGAGGCCGGGTGGGGGGGCTGCGCCGGGGGTTGTTGCTTCGGGCGGTCCTTCTACGCCGGGGGCGTCTGCTTCGGGCGGTCCTGCCACGCCGGGGGCGTCTGCTTCGGGGGTGCCTGCGGCGGGGTCGACTCCTGCGCCGGGCGCGCCTGTCTCGTACGGCTCCCCGCAGGGTTCGGCTGCGCCGGGTACGGCAGCTCCGGGTGCCACCCCTCCGGGGGCGCCCGCGCCGGGGTCGACTCCCGCGCCGGGTGCGCCCACTTCGTACGGCTACCCGCAGGGGGCCGCCGTGCCGGGCACGCCTACCCCGGGGGTCACCCCTCCAGGGGCGCCCGCTCCGGGGTCGACTCCCGCTCCGGGTACGCCTACTTCGTACGGCTACCCCCAAGGTTCCGCCGCCCCCGGCACGCCCCCTCCGGGCTCGCCCGCCGTCTCCAGTACGCCTCCTTCCGGCTATCCCCAGCCCCCCGCCGGGCAGCCCGCCGCTCCCACGCAGGTCGCGGACATCTCGGACGCGGCGACCAGCAAGGCGCCGCCGCCGCGCCGGGGCGGGTCCACTCCGCCTCCGCCCGCGCCGCCCGGAGTACCAGGAGCCGGTGCCGCCGGGACCGGCGGGGCTTATGTACCCACGCAGTTGGTGTCCTCACTGGGTCCGGACGGGCCCGGCGGACCGGGGGCACCTCAGCCGCCCGGGGCTCCTGGGGCACGCGGCGCTTCCGGCATGCCTGGAGCATCCGGCGTCTCTGGCGCTCCCGGTACACCCGGGGCACCGGGGGTTTCCGGCGCATCCGGCGGACCTGGAGTGGCCGGGGTGCCTGGCGCAACTGGCGTGCCTGGAGCACCCGGTGGACCCGGCTCTCCCGGTGGACCCGGCTCTCCCGGTGGACCCGGCTCTCCCGGCGTCCCTGGAGCCTCTGGCGCTCCCGGAACTTCCGGTGCATCTGGTGCACTCGGCTCTTCCGGCGCCCCTGGAACTTCTGGCACTCCCGGCGCCCCCGGGGTTCCCGGCGTACCTGGCGCTCCCGGCGCCCCCGGGGTTCCCGGCGTACCTGGCGCTCCCGGCGCCCCCGGGGTTCCCGGCGTCCCTGGCGCGCCCGGGGTCCTTGGTGCCCCCGGCACTCCTGGCGCGCCCGGTGTTCCCGGCGTAACTGGCGCTCCTGGCGGACCCGGTGTCCCCGGCGCAGCCGGAGTTCCTGGCGGACCCGGTGTCCCTGGCGCAGCCGGCGCTCCTAGCGGGCCCGGCACTCCTGGCGTACCCGGCGCTCCCAGCGGACCCGGCGCCCCCACCCCACCCGCCGGTGCCACCCCCCCTCCCCCCTCCGCCCCCGCCGGCATGCACCAAGCCGCGACCATGCTGGCCTCCCCCTCCACCGGCGGCCCCGGCATGCCCCCGCCCCCGCCAGGTGCCCCCGGGGTACCCGGCGCCGCAGGCCGCCAGGCCACCTCACCTCCCCCGGGAGCGCCCGCCGCCCCCGGTATGCCCCCCGCCGCCCCCGCCTTCCCGGGCGCCCCCGGCATGCCTCCGGGAGCCCCCGTAGGGGCCCCCGGCGCAGCCGCTCCAGGCGCCCACGGCGCTCCCGGCCTCGGCATTCCTGGTGCCCCTGGCCTCGGTGCTCCCGGCGCCCCCGGCCTCGGCACCCCCTCCACCCCCACCTACGGCTACCCCAACCCCACCCCCCACCCCACCGTCGGCCCCGGCTACCAAGCCGTCCTCCGGTACCGCGCCCAAGACGGCTCCGAGCAGCAGCTCATTCGGCGGAGTGCCCCGGGCACACCCCACCCGGAGTGGCAGATTTTTCACGAGCTGCGGGCTATGAACGTTCCGCAGGATCAAGTGCTGGAGCTGCACACGGAGTTGGAGTCGTGTGAGCTGCCGGGGGCGTACTGTGCGCGGATGATCCGGGAGCAGTGGCCGCAGGCGCGGATCGCGAGTATCGCGCCGTACGGGACGGATCACCCGAGCCGGCAGCAGGGGATGCAGCAACTCCTGGCGCACCAGGGGGAGTTGCATCAGGTTGCTGATGGGCCCAAGCGGCCCGCGCCGGTGCGGGCGCCGTTGCCGCCGGTGCAGCAGGTGCCGGGGGTGCCGCCGGAGGTCATAGGGCAGGAACTGGCCGCCGCGTTCGGACCGGGGGTGTTCCGGTTCGAGCAGACGGCGGTGGCCCGGCAGGGGGTGCCGCCGATCGTGGCGCACACCCTCGTCGTCGCGGGACTGCCCGCCGACATGGGGCCGTTCTTCTGGGCGCAGGCCCAGCCGGGGCGGCCGGTGCCGACGCTGGCGGAGCTGGCGCAGGAGCGGGGGGTGCAGGCGGCGCCGGACGCGGGGTCGTACCTCGTCATGGGCAGCGACTTCGGCAAGGCGGTCTGTGTGCAGTACGGCACCGCCAACATCGTCGCCGTCCCCGTCGAGGCCGGGCCCGGCGGGACGCCTGTGCCGCCGCAGTTCGTCAACACGGGGCTGCCCGAATTCGCGCGCTGTCTCGCCCTGTTGGGGCGGATGTGGCGGCTGCGGTACGGGCTGAACCCGGAGCAGGCGGGGCGCTGGACCGTCGACTTCCAGGCGCAGCTCGCCTCGCTGGACCCGGCGGCGCTGGGGTCGCCGGACAGCTGGTGGTCGGTGCTGCTGGAGCAGATGTGGGACGGGTTGTTGTAAGCCGTCCTTCTCGGTGAGGGGCCGGGCGGGTTCATTCGTGAACCCGCCCGGCCCTTTTCGTATTCTCTGCGTTACTTTTGACGGAGTGTCACGTTTCACTCTTTTCATCCCAAGACGTCAAGATATGCGGAAAATCGTTCGGACGTCGTGGGGAGTCTCAGCATGGCCAGTGCGTCGGTCCCGCCGTACGGATTCATGACCGCCCGGGGGCGCGGTTACCGCCCGGCGCAGGTCGAGCGGTTCGCCGCGGTGCTCTCCGCCGACCGCGACGCCGCCTGGGAGCGGGCCGCGCGGCTGACGGCGCGGGTCAAGGAGCTGGAGGTTGAGGCGGCGCGGCTGCGGGAGGCCGTCGTGGGGCTCAGGCCCCAGACGTACGGCGAACTCGGCGAGCGGGCCCAGGCGGTGTTCCGGCTCGCGCGGGAGGAGGCGGCGGGGGTCTGGGAACTGGCCCGGCGGGAGGCGCGGGAGAAGGGCGTGCGGGCTCAGGAACGCGCCGTTGTCGTGCGGCGGGAGGCGGAGGAGGGGGCGCGTGAGCTGTGCGCTCGCGCCGAGGCGGAGGCGGTGCGGCGGGTCGCGGCGGCGCGGGAGGAGGCCGAGGAGATCCGGGTCGCGGCGCGGCGGGAGATCAAGGAGGGGCGGGGGGAGGTGCTGTCCGGGCTGCGGGAGGTGCGGCGGCGGACGGAGGAGCTGAAGGCCGGGCGGGAGCCGGAGTGGGAGGCCCGCTGGAAGGAGCTGGACCGTCAACTCGTAGGGCAGGCCGAGGAGTTGGAGTCCCGTCACGCGGCCCTCCTGGCCGCCGCCGAGCAGCGCCTCACCGAGGCCCACCAGTCCTGCGCCGCCGCCCAGCACTCCGCCCGCCGCCTCCAGACCGAGGCCCGCACCCACGCCACCGAACTCCTCGACACCGCCCACCACCGCGCCGACCGCATCGCCCGCGAGACGGAGGCGGTGCTGAGGGAACACGGGGAGCGGTGGGACGACGTGCGGGCGCACATGGATTACGTACGGAGCAGTTTGAGCGCGTTGACGGGGCGGGCGGTGGAGTAAGCAGGGGTCGGCTGCTGAGTTGCGGGGCGGGGGAGCGGCGCCCGCCCCGGCCTACGCCCGCCCGGACCCGCGCCCCCGTCCCCTACACCCCCCTCTTCCACTCCCCCGCCAACACCCCCAGCACCACCTGGTCCAAGAACTCCCCCATCACCCACGCCGAGGACCTCAGTACCCCCTCCCGGGTGAAACCGTTGCGTTCGGCGGCGGCGAGCATGGGGGTGTTGTCGGCCAGCGTCTCGATCTGGAGGCGGTGCAGGCCTCGTACGGTGAAGCCGTAGTCGCACAGGACGGTGACCACGTCGGTGCCGTAGCCCTTGCCGCGGGCGGCGGGGAGGAGGCCTAGGCCGAGGTGGGCGAAGCGGTTGTGGGTGTCGATGCCCCACAGGGTCGCCGTGCCGATCAGTGTGTTGTTCTCCAGCTCGACGACGGAGAACGGGACGACGTCCGGCTTCGGGTCGTCCACCACCAGCCTCGGGTCCTTCGCACCCGGCGTGACCGGGCGCCACGGGCCGCCCTCCGCGCGCGAGGCGCCGGCCACGTCGTCGTAGAGCTCGGTCCGCAGGACCGGGATGTCCTCCGCGTGCCGGGCTCTGAGCCCGACTTTGCTGCCTTTAAGCATGTGAGCTTGCTATCCGACCGGATCGGGCCACCGCAAACCAATTAGGACAGAGGGCGTACGAAGGAGCGTGCGCCGGAGTGGAACACCACCGTGAACCCCGTCTGCGACGACGGTTCCGGGCGGTCCGTCCAGCGGGTCACCGCCGCGATCTCCGGGGACTCCGACGCGCCGATCGCCCCGATCAGCCACAGGTCGGGCGGGGCGTCCGGCGGTGGGGGCGAGGCGGTGAACGGCGTTGACTGGACCGGGCGTTCGTCGTGCTCGTGCTTCTCGCCGTCGGCTAACTGGTGGGTGAGCTGCCAGCGTTCCTCCCGGCCCGCGCGGGTCAGGGCGACGCCGAAGGGGTGGACGGCGTCGTCGGCCTCGGAGAGGGGGCGTACGCCGTCGGCTCCCGGAGTGTTCTTCACCGTGTCGATCAGCCAGCTCTGGAAGCGTGCGGGTCGCATGGGGGGCCTTCTTCCGGTCGGGCGAGAGCGGGCCAGCCAGCCTAGGAGCGGGCCGGGGTCCGGCATGCCGGATATACCGACAGTCCTCCGAACGGGTGAACGACCTTGCGGGCCGGGCGGGATCGGCCGGGCGAACTTCTCGACTCCGCGAGGTGGGCGGGATGGGTCGAGCCGATCTCGCGGCCCGGCAAGACTCGCCGGGCGTACCTCGCGGCCCCGCGAGCTGGGCGGGATCCGTCGGCGAACTTCTCGACCCTGCGAGCTGGGCGGGATCCGCCGGGCGAACTCCTCGACCCCGCGAGCCGGGCAGGGTCGGTCGAGCCGACCTCGCGGCCCGGCAAGACCCGCCGGGCGAACCTCGCGGCCCCGCGCCCCCGACCGACTCGCGCCCTCAGACCGACCTGTGCCCCCAGACCGCCCCGTGCCCCGACCGACCTGTGCCCCCGACTGGCCCGTGCCCTGACCGACCTGTGCCCCCGACCGCCCCGTGCCCCGATGGACCCGCACCCCCAGACCGCCCCGCACCCCCAACCGCCCCGGCGCCCCCCAGCCCGCCCCCTCACTTCTCCAACACCGGAAACCTCCTAGGCGCCAAGAACAACAACACCAAAAACGCCACCGCCGCCGCCCCCGCAGTCCCGAAATACACCGCGTGCACGGCATCGGCCACCGCCCGCCGCACCTCCTCCGGCGCACCCCCCGAACCCCACGAGCGCGTCACCGAGTCCAGGTCCCCGCCCCCGCCCAGCCGCGCAGCGAGCACCGCGTTCGCGATCGCGCCGAAGGCCGCCGCGCCGATCGTCTGGCCGGTCTGGCGGCAGAAGAGGATCGACGCCGTCGCCGTGCCCCGCTCGCTCCAGCCGACCGTCGACTGCACCCCTACGATCAACGGGAGTTGGAACAGACCCAGCGCCGCGCCGAGGAACAGCATCACCAGCGTCGGCTGCCACGCCGACCCGGGATAGGGCAGGAACGGGAACGCCAGCAGGAACAGCGTGGCCGCCCCGATCCCCACAAGTGCCGTGTCCCGGAAGCCGATTCGCCGGTACACGTGCTGGCTCAGGGCCGCCGAGACGGGCCAGCTCAGGGTCCAGACCGACAGGACGAAGCCCGCCGCGACCGGGCCGAGGCCGAGCACCGACTGGGCGTACGTCGGGAGGAACACCGTCGGCGCGACCATCAGCAACCCCAGTGCCCCCAACGCCAAGTTGACCGCCGCGATCGTCCGCCGCCGCCACACCCACCCGGGAATGATCGGCTCCGCTGCCCGCCGCTCGACCACGACCACCAGCCCCACCAGCGCGAGCCCCAGCCCGAACAGCGCGAGCGACGGCGCCGACAGCCACGCCCAGGCCACCCCGCCCTGCACGAGCGCCGTCAGCAGCACACCCCCGCAGACGAACACGGCGACGGCGCCCGCCCAGTCGACCCGCGCCCGCGTGAACTCCCGTACCGGCTCGTGGAGATACCGCACGATCAGCCACAACGCGACCGCCCCGACCGGGACGTTGACGAGGAAGATCCACCGCCAGCCGGCGTACTCGGCGAGCACCCCGCCCACCGCGGGCCCCGCGATCGCCGACACCGCCCACACGGTCGACAACTTCGCCTGGATCTTGGGCCGTTGCTCCAGCGGATACAGATCGGCGGCGAGTGTCTGGACGGTCCCCTGCAACGCCCCGCCGCCGATGCCCTGCACCACCCGGAACGCGATGAGCGCGGCCATGTTCCAGGCCACCGCGCACAGCAGCGACCCGGCGATGAACACGGCCGCCCCGACCACCAGCACCGGCTTGCGGCCGAAGGTGTCGGAGAGCTTGCCGTAGACGGGCAGGGTGACGGTCACCGCGAGCAGGTAGCCGGAGAACAGCCACGAGAAGACGGAGAAGCCGCCGAGGTCGCCGACGATCTGGGGGACGGCGGTCGACACGATCGTCGAGTCCAGCGCGGCCAGCGCCATCGCCAGCATCAGCGCGGCGGCGACCGGGCCCCGGTGCCGGTGCTCCGTACGGCCGCCGGCCGCGCCGCGTATCGCCGCTTCCGCGCTGCCGGTGTCCCCGGCGCTCCCTGTGTCCCCGGTACTTCCCGCGCTTCCCACCGCAAGCCCCTCCCCGAGCCGAGCACTTCCGTGCCCCTTGCAGCTACCTGCCGGAGGCCAGCTTCTCACTTGACCTGCGGTCGCGGCAGGGTGGAGACGGCCCCGAGAAATGCTCCACCCGGCGGTGGAGATCCCCTAGGGGAACCTCCGTAGGAAGTCTCGGGGTGGGTTCGTCCCGGCGGAGGACGAGAACGGCCGTGCGGGTTTCTTAGCCTGGCTTTACATCGGGGGGTGGGGATAACCCCCCGGCAAAAGGGGGTCCGGCCCCAGCGCGCCGCACCTCCGCCCGACGCCAGACTCATCGGCGTACCCACAAGCCATCACCTACTGAGGAGACCTTCCATGACATCGGCCGTGACAATCCCCCTCCCCGGGGGCACCGGAGGGCGTACGGCCGTCGCCGCGCGGGGGCGGCAGGTCGTGAAGGCGTACGGAGCCGGGGAGACCCGGGTCGTCGCGCTCGACCACGTCGATGTGGACATCGCGCGGGGGGAGTTCACCGCGATCATGGGCCCCTCGGGGTCCGGCAAGTCCACGCTGATGCACTGCCTGGCCGGGCTCGACACCGTCAGCTCGGGACAGATCTATCTCGACGACACCGAGATCACCGGCCTGAAGGACAAGAAACTCACCCAGCTCCGCCGCGACCGGATCGGGTTCATCTTCCAGGCGTTCAACCTGCTGCCCACGCTGAACGCGATCGAGAACATCACGCTGCCGATGGACATCGCCGGCCGTAAACCCGACCAGCAGTGGCTGGCGCGGGTCGTGGAGACCGTCGGGCTCGCCGGGCGGCTCAAGCACCGGCCCGCCCAGCTCTCCGGCGGACAGCAGCAACGCGTCGCCGTGGCACGGGCGTTGGCGGCCCGCCCGGAGATCATCTTCGGTGACGAGCCGACCGGGAATCTCGACTCCCGTGCGGGAGCTGAGGTGTTGGGCTTCCTGCGGAGGTCCGTCGACGAACTCGGGCAGACCATCGTGATGGTGACCCACGACCCCGTCGCCGCGTCGTACGCCGACCGCGTGCTGTATCTCGCGGACGGGCGGATCGTCGACGAGATGCTGCGCCCGACCGCCGACGCCGTCCTGGATCGTATGAAGGACTTCGACGCCCGGGGGCGTACGTCATGACCGTCCTCAAGACCTCGATGCGCAACTTCCTCGCGCACAAGGGGCGGATGGCGCTCTCGGCGGTGGCGGTGCTGCTGTCGGTGGGGTTCGTCTGCGGGACGCTGGTGTTCACCGACACCATGTCCACCACCTTCGACAAGCTGTTCGCGGCGACCTCGTCGGACGTGACGGTGAGCGCCAAGGACGCCACCGACTCCGGGCAGACGCGGTCCGGCAACGGGCGTCCGCCGGTGCTGCCGGCGTCCGTGGTCGCCGATGTCCAGCGCGTGCCGGGCGTCAAGTCGGCGGAAGGGACGGTGGTTTCGACCTCCGTGACCGTCGTCGACGCCGACAAGGACAACCTCGGTCCGTCCGGCGGCGGCCCGACCATCGTCGGCAGCTGGAACGGCAACGACGCCCGCACGATGAAGATCGTCTCGGGGGCGGCCCCTAAGGGTTCCGGCCAGGTGATGGTCGACCAGGACACCGCCGACAAGCACCATCTGGGGCTCGGCGACCGGATCGGCGTCATCACCGCCGTCGGCACCCACACCGCCCGCGTCTCGGGCGTCGCCGCCTTCCAGGTCACCAACCCCGGCGCGGCCATCTTCTACCTGGACACCGCGACCGCGCAGCAGGCTTTGGCCGGCAAGGCCGGTGTCTATACGAACGTCAACGTCACGGCGGCGGCCGGGGTCTCCGACGAGCAGCTGAAGCAGAACGTCACCAAGGCGCTGGGCGCGGGGAGTTACAAGGTCCAGACGGCCAAGGAGACGGCCGACGCCAACCGCGAGAGCGTCGGCGCCCTGATGGACGTACTGAAGTACGCCATGCTCGGCTTCGCCGGGATCGCGTTCCTCGTGGGGATCTTCCTCATCATCAACACGTTCTCCATGCTGGTCGCCCAGCGCACCCGGGAGATCGGGCTGATGCGGGCCATCGGGTCCTCGCGGCGGCAGGTCAACCGGTCGGTGCTGATCGAGGCGCTGCTGCTGGGGACGGCCGGCTCGGTGCTCGGGGTGGGCGCCGGGGTCGGGATCGCCGTCGGGCTGATGAAGCTGATGGGCGCGGCCGGGATGAACCTGTCGACCGACGATCTGACCGTCGCCTGGACGACGCCCGTGATCGGGATGGTGCTGGGGATCGTCGTCACCGTCCTCGCCGCCTATCTGCCTGCCCGGCGGGCCGGGAAGGTGTCGCCGATGGCGGCGCTGCGGGACGCGGGGGCGCCCGCCGACGCGCGGGCGGGGCGGATCCGGGCGGTGCTCGGCCTGCTGCTGACCGGCGCCGGCGGGTACACGCTCTACCTCGCGGGCACGGCCGCCAAGGCGGGCGAGGGCTCGCTGTGGCTGGGGGCGGGGGTCGTGCTGTCCCTGCTCGGCTTCATCGTCGTCGGACCGCTGCTCGCCAGTGGGGTCGTACGCGTCCTCGGGGCGCTGCTGCTGCGGGCCTTCGGTCCGGTCGGGCGGATGGCCGAGCGCAACGCGTTGCGCAATCCGCGGCGTACGGGGGCCACGGGGGCGGCGCTGATGATCGGGCTCGCGCTGGTCGCGTGTCTGTCGGTGGTCGGCTCGTCGATGGTGGCCTCCGCGACGGACCAGCTCGACAAGACCGTCGGCACCGACTTCATCGTCCAGTCCGACAACGGGCAGCTGATCACGCCCGAGGCCGTGCGGGCGGTCAAGGGGACGCCGGGGCTGAGCCACGTCACCGAGTACAAGTGGCTCAAGGCCGACTACACCACGCCCGACGGCAAGGTCCTGAAGGACACCGACATCACCGCCGCCGATCCGTCCTACGCCACCGACCTGCGCAAGAAGACGGTCGCGGGCGATCTGGAGGACGCCTACCGGCCCGACTCGATGTCCGTCCACGAGACCTTCGCCAAGGAGCACGGGATCACCCTCAGCTCGAAGATCGCCGTGGCCTTCAAGGGCGGCTCGACGGCCCATCTCACCGTCCGCGCCATCACCCGCAGCGACGACGTCATCGACTCCGGCGCCAAGTACATGTCCATCGCGACCCTCGCGAAGTATGTGCCGGCCGACAAGATGCCCCTCGACACGATCGTCTTCGCCTCCGCGAAGGACGGCGAGCAGGGGCGGGCGTACACCGCCCTGAAGTCGGCGCTGCACGACTACCCGCAGTACAAGGTCCGCGACCAGACCGACTACAAGCAGGCCCTGAAGGACCAGATCGGGCAGCTGTTGAACCTGATCTACGGTCTCCTCGCGCTGGCGATCATCGTGGCGGTGCTGGGTGTGGTGAACACGCTGGCGCTCTCGGTGGTCGAGCGGACGCGCGAGATCGGCCTGATGCGCGCCATCGGCCTCTCCCGCCGCCAGCTGCGCCGCATGATCCGCCTGGAGTCGGTGGTGATCGCCCTGTTCGGCGCGCTGCTGGGGCTGGGGCTGGGGATGGGCTGGGGGGCGACGGCGCAGAAACTGCTGGCGCTGCAAGGCCTGACGACGCTGGAGATCCCCTGGCCGACGATCATCGCGGTGTTCGCGGGCTCGGCGTTCGTGGGGCTGTTCGCGGCGCTGGTACCGGCGTTCAGGGCGGGCAGGATGAACGTACTGAACGCGATCGCGACGGATTAGAGCCACCGCATACGGGGGTTGCGGGGGAAGGTCCGGCGCCGGAGAGTCTTGGGGGACTCCCGGCGCCGGCGTCTTTCGGCCCGTCCGGCGTTCGAGGACAAGGGGCGGCCGGGGCGAGGGCATCTCCGGCGCCGTCGGACGGTAAGTCGTACGCTGGACACCCCGCCCCGTGACACGCGTCGGGCCCATGGTGCTGCCCGCAGCCCCTGATGCCCCCTCTCGAAAGATTGCCGCTCCATGAGCCTGTACGGTCTGCTCGATTCCGTCGTCAAGGACCCCGCCCTCACCGAAGCGGTCCAGGCGGCCACAGACGGCAACCGCATGCACGTCGACCTGGTCGGCCCCCCGGCGGCGAGACCGTTCGCGATCGCCGCGCTCGCGAGGGAGGCGGGCCGGCCGCTGCTGGCGGTGACCGCGACAGGGCGGGAGGCCGAGGATCTGGCGGCGGCCCTCCGCTCGCTGCTGCCCCCGGACACGATCGCGGAGTACCCCTCCTGGGAGACCCTCCCGCACGAACGCCTGAGCCCGCGCAGCGACACGGTGGGGCGCAGGCTCGCGGTGCTGCGACGGCTCGCGCACCCGCGCCCGGACGACCCGGAGACGGGCCCGGTCTCGGTGGTCGTCGCCCCGGTCCGCTCGGTGCTCCAGCCGCAGGTGAAGGGGCTGGGCGACCTGGAGCCGGTGGCCCTGCGCACCGGCAGCCGGGCGGATCTGAACGACACTGTCGCGGCGCTCTCCGCCGCCGCCTACGCCCGCGTCGAACTCGTCGAGAAACGCGGCGAGTTCGCCGTCCGCGGCGGCATCCTGGACGTCTTCCCGCCCACCGAGGAACACCCCCTGCGGGTGGAGTTCTGGGGCGACGACATCGAGGAGATCCGGTACTTCAAGGTCGCCGACCAGCGCTCGCTGGAGGTCGCCGAGCACGGGCTGTGGGCGCCGCCCTGCCGTGAGCTGCTGCTGACGGACCAGGTCAGGCAGCGGGCGCGGGCGCTCGCCGAGGACCACCCCGAGCTGGGCGAGCTGCTGAACAAGATCGCCGAGGGGATCGCCGTCGAGGGCATGGAGTCCCTGGCGCCGGTGCTCGTCGACGACATGGAGCTGCTGATCGACGTCCTGCCGAAGGGCTCGATGGCCGTCGTCTGCGACCCGGAGCGGGTGCGGACGCGGGCGTCGGACCTGGTGGCGACCTCGCAGGAGTTCCTGCACGCCTCCTGGGCGGCGACGGCCGGCGGCGGCGAGGCGCCGATCGACGTGGGCGCGGCCTCGCTGTGGTCGATCGCCGACGTCCGGGACCGGGCGCGCGAGCTGGACATGATGTGGTGGTCGGTGTCGCCGTTCGCGGCGGACGAAGAACTCGACGCGGACACGCTGAAGCTGTCCATGCACGCCCCCGAGACCTACCGGGGCGACACCGCGAAGGCGCTCGCCGACACCAAGGGCTGGCTGGCCGACGGCTGGCGCACGGTGTACGTCACCGAGGCGCACGGCCCGGCGTCCCGCACGGTCGAGGTGCTGGGCGGCGAGGGCATCGCCGCCCGCCTGGACATCGAACTGCGCGCCGTCGAACCCTCCGTCGTCCATGTCGCGTGCGGCTCCATCGACTACGGCTTCGTCGACCCCCGGCTGAAGATCGCCGTGCTCACCGAGACCGACCTGTCGGGGCAGAAGGCGGCCGGGAAAGACGGCGCCCGGATGCCCGCGCGGCGCCGGAAGACGATCGACCCGCTGACGCTGGAGGCGGGCGACTACATCGTGCACGAGCAGCACGGCGTGGGCCGCTACATCGAGATGGTGCAGCGCACGGTCCAGGGCGCGACGCGCGAGTACCTGGTCGTCGAGTACGCCCCCGCCAAGCGCGGCCAGCCCGGCGACCGCCTGTACATCCCCACCGACCAGCTGGAGCAGATCACCAAGTACGTCGGCGGCGAGGCGCCCACCCTGCACCGGCTGGGCGGCGCGGACTGGACGAAGACGAAGGCGCGCGCCAAGAAGGCCGTCAAGGAGATCGCGGCCGACCTGATCAAGCTGTACAGCGCCCGCATGGCCGCCCCCGGACACGCCTTCGGCACCGACACGCCCTGGCAGCGCGAGCTGGAGGACGCCTTCCCGTACGCGGAGACCCCGGACCAGCTCACCACGATCGCCGAGGTCAAGGACGACATGGAGAAGACGGTCCCGATGGACCGGCTGATCTGCGGCGACGTCGGCTACGGCAAGACCGAGATCGCGGTGCGGGCCGCGTTCAAGGCGGTGCAGGACGGCAAGCAGGTCGCCGTCCTCGTCCCCACCACGCTGCTGGTCCAGCAGCACTTCGGGACGTTCTCCGAGCGGTACGCGCAGTTCCCCGTCAACGTCCGCGCGCTGTCCCGCTTCCAGACCGACACCGAGGCCAAGGCCACTCTGGAGGGGCTGCGCGAGGGCGCGGTGGACGTCGTCATCGGCACCCACCGGCTGTTCTCCGCCGAGACCAGGTTCAAGGACCTCGGCCTGGTCATCGTCGACGAGGAGCAGCGCTTCGGCGTCGAGCACAAGGAGCAGCTGAAGAAGCTGCGCGCGAACGTCGACGTCCTCACCATGTCGGCGACGCCGATCCCGCGCACGCTGGAGATGGCCGTCACCGGCATCCGCGAGATGTCGACGATCACCACGCCTCCTGAGGAGCGGCACCCGGTCCTCACGTTCGTCGGCCCCTACGAGGAGAAGCAGATCGGCGCCGCGATCCGGCGTGAACTCCTGCGCGAGGGCCAGGTGTTCTACATCCACAACCGGGTCGAGTCCATCGACCGGGCCGCCGCCCGGCTGCGTGAGATCGTCCCCGAGGCGCGGATCGCGACCGCGCACGGCCAGATGTCCGAACAGGCCCTGGAACAAGTGGTGGTGGACTTCTGGGAGAAGAAGTTCGACGTCCTGGTCTCCACGACGATCGTCGAGTCCGGCATCGACATCTCCAACGCCAACACGCTGATCGTCGAACGCGGCGACACCTTCGGCCTGTCCCAACTCCACCAGCTGCGCGGCCGAGTCGGCCGTGGCCGCGAGCGCGGTTACGCCTACTTCCTGTACCCGCCGGAGAAGCCGCTGACGGAGACCGCGCACGAGCGGCTCGCGACGATCGCCCAGCACACCGAGATGGGCGCGGGCATGTACGTCGCCATGAAGGACCTGGAGATCCGCGGCGCGGGCAACCTCCTCGGCGGCGAGCAGTCCGGCCATATCGCGGGCGTGGGCTTCGACTTGTACGTCCGCATGGTCGGCGAGGCGGTCGCGGACTACCGGCGGCAGCTGGAGACGGGCGAGATCGAGGAGGAGCCGCCGCTGGAGGTGAAGATCGAGCTGCCCGTCGACGCGCACGTCCCGCACGACTACGCCCCCGGCGAGCGGCTGCGCCTCCAGGCGTACCGGTCGATCGCGGCCGCGAACTCCGAGGCCGACATCAAGGCCGTACGGGAGGAACTCACCGACCGTTACGGCAAGTTGCCGGAGCCGGTGGAGAATCTGCTGCTGGTGGCCGGGCTGCGGATGCTGGCAAGGGCCTGCGGGGTGGGGGAAGTCGTCCTTCAGGGGACCAACATCCGGTTCGCGCCGGTGGAGTTGAGGGAGTCGCAGGAGCTGCGGCTGAAGCGGCTGTATCCGGGGTCGGTGGTGAAGGGGGCGGCGCATCAGGTGCTGGTGCCTCGGCCGAAGACCGCGAAGGTGGGGGGGAAGCCGTTGGTCGGGCGGGAGTTGCTGGGGTGGGTGGGGGAGTTCTTGGCGGCGGTGCTGGGGTCGTGAACAGGGGCTGGGGGCATGAAGGGGCGCCGGAGTCGTAAACAGGTACCGGGGTCGTGCGGGGTGTCCGGCGGGGTCACCGGCGTCGGTCGTCGCTGACCCCGCACCTCCCGTTCGACCCCGAACGCCTCCTCGCTACCGTGTAGTTGCCCGTGACCGGGGGAAACGTTTCCGGTACGGGGTGATCTAGGAACTACCGGGCAGGGTCAAGGGGAGGGACGCGCGTGAAGCGTGTTCGGGGCGGGGCGGCTGTGGCCGTCGCGCTGGTGTGGGTACTGACGGGCTGTAGCGGCGGCGACGACGCGAAGAGCGGTGGTGGGGCGAGCGCCAGTCCCAGTGCCAGCGGTGGCGGTGGTGCGGGCAGCGGTGCGGGTGGCGCTCAGGCGGGGGCCGCGCTCGCCGCCGCCGAGGCGCTGCCGGTCAAGGGGCGGGCGCCCAAGACCGGTTACTCCCGCGAGGCGTTCGGTTCCGCCTGGGCGGACACCGACTCCAACGGCTGCAACACCCGTGACGACATCCTCAAACGGGACCTCGCGGACGTGAAGTTCAGCGACGGGACCTGCAAAGTGACGTACGGGATACTGGAGTCGGACCCGTACTCCGCCAAGGAAGTGACGTATCAGCGGGGCAAGAGCCTCGTCGACATCGACCACGTCGTCGCCCTCTCCGACGCCTGGCAGAAGGGCGCGAAGTACTGGGACGCCAGCAAGCGGATCGCCCTCGCGAACGATCCCCTCAACCTCCTCGCCGTCGACTCCAGCACCAACCGCTCCAAGGGCGACGGCGACGCGTCGGCCTGGCTGCCGCCGAACGCCAAGTACCGCTGCGCGTATGTCGCCGGGCAGGTCGCGGTGAAGGCGAAGTACGAGCTGTGGGTGAGCGATGCGGAGAAGGCGGCGATGGTGACGGTGCTGAAGGGGTGCCCTGAGCAGAAGCTGCCGAGCGGGGGGAATCCGACCAAGGCGCCGGAGAGGTTCAAGGCGAAGTAGGGGGTGGGGGCGGGGAGTTGGGCCGGTGCGGCGTCTTCGTGGCTGGTCGCGCGGTTCCCCGCGCCCCTTGACAGGCGGCTGCGCCGGGCTGCGGGTTCGGCTCCGTCTCCGTAGCCGACGTCCGCGCCGCCGCCACCATCACGACCAGCCCTGCCCCCACCACCCCCGCCCCCACGTACAGCGGCGCGGTGTACCCCAGCCCCGCGCTGATCGCCGCGCCGCCGAGCCACGCGCCGAGCGCGTTGCCGACGTTGGAGGCGGAGACGTTCGCGCTGGCGGCGAGGGGGGCGCCGTGGGCGGCGTCGGTGACGCGGGTGATCATCCCGGGGACGCTCGCGAAGCCGAACAGGCCCATGAGGAAGAGGAGTACGACGGAGGCGGGCCGGCTGGCGGCGAGGGCGCCGTACAGGGCGAGGACGACGGCGAGCCCCGTGAGGGCGGCGAGGAGGGTCCCGTCCCGGTTGCGGTCGGCGCCGCGTCCGCCGAGGACGTTCCCGAGGACGAGGCCGCAGCCGTAGACGACGAGCAGCCAGGCGATGTCTCCGTCGCCGAACCCGCTGACCTCGGTGAACGTGTACGCGATGTAGCTGAACGCGCCGAACATGCCGCCGTAGCTGAGGGCGGTGGCGGTGAGGGTGAGCCAGACTTGGGGGGAGCGGAAGGTGTGCAGTTGGGCGCGGAGGCCGATGGGGGTTTCGGCGGCGGGCGTCCGGCTGCGGAGGCCGGCTGCGGGCGTTCGGCTGTGGAGCCCGGTTGCTTGCGGCCGGTCGGCGTGCCCGGCGGGCCGCCGCTCATGTCCCCCCGCCTCATGTCCCCCCGCCTCATGTCCCCCCGCCTCATGTCCCCCCGCCTCATGTCCCGCCGCCTCATGTCCCCCCGCCCAACCCGGCACCCCCACCCCGATCGCCCCCATCGCCACCACCCCGATCCCGGTGATCGCCCAGAACGTCGCCCGCCACCCCCACCGCTCCCCGACGAGCGCCCCGAAGGGTACGCCCAGGACGTTGGCGACCGTCAGGCCGGCGAACATGACGGCGACGGCCCGTGAGGCGCGCTCGGGTGGGACCATCCGGCGGGCGACGAGGGAGCCGATGCCGAAGAAGGAGCCGTGGCAGAGGGCGGCGACGATCCGGCCGAGCAGGGCGATTCGGTAGTCGGGGGCGAGGGCGCAGAGGAGGTTGCCGAGGACGAAGAGTCCGACGAGGGCGACGAGGACCGTCTTGCGGTGCAGCCGATGCGTGAGCGCGGTGAGCGCGACCGCCCCGACGGCGACACTCAGCGCATACCCGGAGATGAGCCACCCGGCGGCGGCCTCGGAAACCCCCAGATCCGCCCCGACCTGCGGCAGCAGCCCGGCGATCACGAATTCGGTGAGCCCGATACCGAAACTTCCGAGGGCCAGCGCGATCAGCCCGACCGGCATTCCTGATCACCTCCCCCGGCAGTACAACCCGAAGTAGGCATTCTGTAAAGGGCTTCACAAGGGGCAAACGCCACTCTTGGTGACCTTACGGTCAGGTTCGGCAACACACGCTCAAGACCGGACCAAGATCCCCTTTCCCCCCTGTTCACAGCTCCACCACAACAGGCACGATCCTCATCGTTTCTGTGCCTGTCTTGTCTGTTTCTTGATTGCTTCTTGCTCGGGGGAGTCCTGCTGTGCGTACTCGTCGTGTCCGGCGCCGGGTGGCGCTTCTTGTCCTCACGGCGCTCGCCCTGATGCTGACGACCCAGCAGGCCGCGGCCGAGGGCCGGCAACTGGGCGCCGTACGGCTGCCGCACCTCAGCCTCGCGTCGGTCGCCGCCTGGTTCCAGGACCCGCACTGGGGCAGGGTGCCGAAGCAGAGCTCGGGCACCGCCGCGGGCAGGGCCCACCACGTCCCGGCCACCGCGACGGCCGCCGGCCGGGGCGCCGGGCACAAGGCGGGCAAGGGCCGCGGCGAACTCGCCGCCTACCGGCCGCACAAGACCGCCGTACGCCAGGGCCGCAGCCGCGGCGGCCACTTCGACGCGAGGACCAGTCGCCGGGACGCCGGCGCGTCCACCCGGACCGAGACCGTCTACGACAACGCCGACGGCAGCCGCACCCGGGACCTGTCCACCGGGCCGGTCAACTACCAGGCGGCCAAGGACAGCTGGGCGCCCATCGACGTGGACGTCCAGGCCGGGGCGGACGGCCGCTGGCACGAGAAGGCCAACTCCGTGGCCGTCGACTTCGCCCCCGGCGCGACCGACCCGGCGCTGGCCCGGCTCGCCCCCGACTCCGCGCACTCCGTCGCCTACGGGCTGAAGGGCGCGGCCGACGTCCAGGGCACGGCGGTCGGCTCGACGGTGTCGTACAAGAACGTGCTGGGCGGGACCGATCTCGAACTCGCGCCGACCGCGACCGGGGTGAAGGAGTCGCTGGTCCTCGATTCGGCGGCGGCCGGCAACAGCTGGACGTTCCCGCTGACGCTGCGCGGGCTCACCCCGCAGCAGGAGAGCGACGGCTGGACCGACCTGAAGGACACCTCGGGCAGGACCGTCGAGCGGATCCCGCCGTCGTACGCCTATGACGCGAAGGTCGACCCCCGCTCCGGTGACCCGGCGACCACGCACGCGGTGACCACCGAGCTGATCCGGCAGGGCGACGGGTGGGCGCTGCGCGTCACCCTCGACGCGGACTGGCTGCGCGATCCGGCGCGGGTCTTCCCGGTCACCGTCGACCCCACGGTCGACGACGGCTGGACCACCACCTACGCCGAGTCCGGGTACGACCCGCAGGACCGCTCCTACGAGCAGACCATCAAGGCCGGCTCCTACGACTCCGGCACGCACAGCGCGATCGGCTTCGCCAATCACTGGGACACCGCCTGGGACGCCAGCGGCGCCACCGTCACCGAGGCCCACCTCGACCTCTTCGACACCTGGGCGGCGACCTGCACGCCCGAGGAGTTCGACGTCGCGCTGGTGACGAGCGCCTGGACCCCCGAGAGCGTCACCACCTACCCGGGCCCCTCGCACGGCGCCGCCATCGGCAGCCTCACCCCGGACGTCCCCACCGCCTGCGCGAACAAGGACGCCGACCGCACGGTGGGCGACTGGCTGAAGGTCCCGCTGTCGACGTCCGCGATCCAGGGCTGGTTCAGCGGCACCACCGCCGACCATGGCCTGGCGATCTACGCGCCGACCACCGACGCCCTGCACTGGAAGCAGTTCGGCTCCTTCAACGACCCCGCCGACGGCCCGCACATCCGCGTCACCTACACCGGCAACACCGCGCCGCAGCTGTACGAGCAGTTCCCGGCGGACAACGCGACCGCGTACACGACCACCCCCGAGCTGACGGCCTGGGCGGGCGGCGCCAACTCCACCGCCGGGACAGGCAACCAGTACCTGTTCCGCGTGTACGACGCGAGCGGCGCGAAGGTCGCCGACTCGGGCCTGCTCGCGGCGAGCGCGTCCGGCGACTGGACGGTCCCGGCCGGCAAGCTCGCCTGGGGACAGACGTACACCTGGACCGCGCAGGCCTACGACTCCGCCACGGCCCTCTACTCCACCGCCGTGCCGTACGCGCTGGCGGTGCAGGTGCCGCAGACCGTGATCACCTCCGGTCTCTCGCAGAACAGCAGCGACCACGGCTTCGACGCGACCAGCCGCAACTACACGACGTCCGACACGGACGCCTCGATCTCGACCGTCGGCCCGTCCCTGGACGTCCAGCGGGACTACAACTCCCGTGACCCGCGCTGGACGGGCGCGTTCGGCGCGGGCTGGTCCTCGCTCGCCGACGCCCGCGCGAGCGAGCAGTACACCGCCGCCGGCGCCGTCGCGAGCCTCCAGGTCACCTATCCCGACGGCTCCCAGGTCGGCTACGGCCGCAACGGCGACGGCTCCTTCACCTCGGGCAGCGGACGGTTCGCGACCGTCAAGTCCGTGTCGGCGGGCGGCTACACGCTGACCGACAAGGACGACACGACGTACTCCTTCACCACGTCGCTCGGCTCGGGGGCGTACGGGCTGGCCCAGGTCACCGACTCCAACGGCCGTTCCCTGAACCTCAGCTGGAGCAGCGGGCACGTCGTGAAGCTGGCGTCCGCCGTCTCCGGCCGCTCGCTCACCCTCACCTGGTCCACCCCGTCCGGCGCGCTCGCCCCGCACGTGGCGACCGTCGTCACCGACCCCGTGGCCAAGGGCACCGCGTCCACCGCGCTGACCTGGACCTACGGCTACAGCGGCGACCAGCTGACCACGGTCTGCCCGCCCGTGTCCGCCACCAAGTGCACCACGTACGGCTACACCTCGGGCTCGCCCTACCAGAGCGCCGCCCTCGACCTGGACCCGCACGCCTTCTGGCCGCTGTCGGAGACCGCCGGGACGAGCGCCAAGGACGCGGTCCTCGCGAACGAGGGCACCACCGACGCGACGTACGAGAACGTCACCGTCGCGGGATCGGCGGGACCGCTGACCGGCTCGGCGGCCAAGGCGGCCGTCTTCAACGGCACCTCCTCCGACGTCTCGCTGCCGAAGAACCTCGGCAACGACACCGACTCCGGGGCGCTGTCCCTCTGGTTCAAGACCTCCGCCGGGCCCGGCGTCCTCTACTCCTACGCCTCCCAGCCGATCGGCTCGAAGACGGCGGCCGGCTTCTACACGCCGTCCGTGTACGTCGGCACCGACGGCAAGCTGAACGCCGAGTTCTGGTACAGCGGCGGCGAGAACCCCATCCAGACGTCCGCCGCGGTGACCGACGGCAAGTGGCACCACCTCGTCCTGTCGGCGGCCGGCACCTCCCAGACGCTGTACCTCGACAACGCGAAGGTCGGCTCCCGCTCCGGGACCGTCTCCATCAAGAGCGCGGACGCGTTCGGCAAGAACCAGGTCTTCAACTACCTGGGCACCGGCTTCCTCGGCGGCGCCTGGCCCGACGAACCGAACCACTCCACGACCTCGGCCACCGGCACCGCCACCTACTTCGACGGCTCCCTCGCCGACGCCGCCTGGTACAGCCGCCCGCTCACCGCCGCCGACGTCAACTCCCTCTACACGTACGGCACCCACGCCACGAGCCTGCTCAGCTCGGTCAAGCGGCCCTCCGGCAAGACGTTCGCCGCGCTGACCTACGACACCGACGCCGCCGCCCTGACCCGGCTGACCGACGAGAACGGCGGCGCCTGGACGCTCGGCGCGCCCGCGGTGACCGGCTCCAGCGACACCTACCGGGGCGCGGTCCTCGGCGGGGCGCCCGGCCAGTACTACCGCTTCGGCGAGCCGGCCGGCGCGGCGAAGGCGCTGGACGAGGTGCGCGGCGGCGACGGCACTTACAGCGCGGTCACGCTGGGCGCGGCAGGACCGTTCGGCGACCACACCACCGGGTCCTTCAACGGCACCGGCTCCTCCGTGACCCTCCCGGCCGCCGGCGTGCCCGGCTCGGGCGCCGAGTCGGTCAGCCTGTGGTTCAGCACGGCCACCGCGAACGGGGTGCTGCTCGGCGCGGCCAAGGACCAGCTCGGCGCGGGCACCACGGCCGGCGGGTACACGCCGGTGCTGTACGTCGGCAGCAGCGGCAAGCTGCACGCCGAGTACTGGTTCAGCGGCGGCACCGGGAAACCGCTGGTGACGGCCGCCGCGGTGACCGACGGCAAGTGGCACCACGTCGTCCTGTCCTCCTCGGCGACGGCCCAATCCCTGTACCTGGACGGCGAGTTGGTCGGCACCCAGACCGGCACGGCCGCGATGTCCGCGCAGTCGAACGTGTACGTCGGCGCGGGCTTCATCGGCGGCGGCTGGCCCGACGAGACGCACGCCAGCACCTCCAGCAACACCGGTTACGCCACCTACTTCAAGGGCTCGATCGCCGAACCCGCCTTCTACCGCACCGAGCTGACGGCCGCCGACGCGGACGCGCAGTACGCGGCGGCGAGGAACTCCACCGGCCTGCTGCCGGTGAAGACGGTCAAGGTGACCACCCCGGCGGCGGCGACCCTCACCTACACCTACGACGTCCTGCACGGCGACCGCCAGCTCAGCGAGACCGACGCCCTCGGCAACACCACCCGCTTCGGCTACGACACCAGCGGCTTCGAGCACACGGTGACCGACCCGAACGGGGCGACCACGGTCACCGGGCACGACGTGCGCGGCAACATCGTCTCCTCGACGACCTGCCAGGACCAGACGGCCGCGAAGTGCTCCACCGAGTACTACGCGTACTACCCCGACGACACCACGGCCCAGCTGACGACCGCCGACCCGCGCAACGACCAGCTGCTCACCGAACGCGACGGCCGCTCGGCGTCCGCGGCCGACGGCACCTACCTGACGTCGTACACCTACGACGCGGCGGGCGACCAGACCGCCGTGACGGGACCGCCCGTCGCCGGTTCCCTCGACGGGCGGACCACCTCCACGGTGTACAGCGACGGCACCAGCGCCTACCCCTCGGCGGACGGCGGGGCCGTCCCGGCCGGGCTGCCGGTGCGGTCGACGACCCCCGGCGGCGCCGTCAACCAGGTCTCCTACTTCACGGACGGCGACGTCGCCGCCACCACCGACGCCCTCGGCCTGGTCACCTCGTACACCTACGACGGCCTCGGCCGGGTCACCGGGCAGAAGGTGGTCTCCGACACCTACCCCGACGGGCTGGCCACGGCGTACACGTACGACGCCGCCGACCAGGTCGTCCAGGAGGCCGACCCGCAGATCACCGACCGGGTCACCGGCGCCACCCACCGCGCGGTCACCTCGACCGTCTTCGACGAGGACGGCGACGTCACCGCGCAGACCGTGGCCGACGCCTCCGGCGGCGACAAGTCCCGCACCCAGAACTGGACTTATGACGCCTACGACCACGTGGCGACCGAGGCGGACGCCAACGCCGGGGCGGGCGCGGCCAACGGGAACACCACGTCGTACACCTATGACACGTCCGGCGAGAAGACCAAGGAGGTCACCTCCGCCGGGAACGAGACCGACTACACCTACGACGCCGAGGGCCACCTCCTGACGCAGGTCCTGATGTCCACCGGCGACCCCGTCAGCCCGCACACCGCGACCGCGCTCACCGAGTCCTCCCGCGCCTACGACCCCTCGGGCCGCCTCGCCTCCGTCACCGACGCGATGGGCACCACCACCTCGTACACCTACCTCGACGACGGCCTGCTCGCCACGGCGACGAAGAAGAGCGCCGACGGCGGCCAGGCTTATGTCCTGGAGTCCGACGCGTACGACGCGGCCGGCAACCTCGTGCGGCAGACCACCGACAACGGCGAGCAGGTCACCGCGCACACCGTCGACGCCGCCTCCCGCACCACGTCCACCACCCTCGACCCGACCGGCGTGGACCGCGTGACCAGCGTGTCGTACACCCCCGACGACCAGGTCGCCACCCAGAGCGAGCACGACGCGGCGGGCAACGACCGCACCATCAGCAGCAGTTACGACGCGATGGGCAACCTGCTCGGCGAGACCCTCTACGGCGACGCCTCCGGGCATCCGGCCGGCTGGTGGAAGCTCGACCAGGCCTCCGGCACGTCCGTCACCGACTCCTCCGGCGGCGGCAACACCGCCCAGGCCACCGGCGTGACGTGGGCGGACGGCGCGGCCTCCTTCGCGGGTGCGGCCGGTCAGAAGGTCGCCACCAACGGCCCGGTCCTGGACACGACTTCGTCCTACACCGTCTCCGCCTGGGTGAACATGGCCTCGCTGCCCACCCACAACGCGGCCGTCGTCGCCCAGACCGGCACCACCAACAGCGCGTTCATGCTCCAGTACAACTACGCGCACACCGGCGCCCCGCTGTGGAGCATGGAACAGACCAGCACCGACGCCTCCGGTACGTCCTTCCCCTCGGCGTATTCAACGGCCGTGCCGAAGACGGCCACTTGGACCCACCTCGTCGGCGTGTACGACTCCGCCACCGGCACCAGCAGGATCTACGTCGACGGGACCCTCTCCGGCTCCGGCACGGACACCGCCCCCTGGGCCGCCACCGGCCCCCTCACCGCCGGCTCGGACAAGTACGCGGGCAACATCGCCGACCTGCTGCCCGGTTCGGTCGCCGACGTCCAGGTCTACCAGCGGGCCCTGACCGCATCCGACGTCAACTCCCTGTACGGCAAGGGCCGTT
Organism: Streptomyces sp. AMJ-169; assembly: GCF_055597585.1. Classification (NCBI taxonomy): domain Bacteria; kingdom Bacillati; phylum Actinomycetota; class Actinomycetes; order Kitasatosporales; family Streptomycetaceae; genus Streptomyces; species Streptomyces sp. AMJ-169. The sequence goes on along the minus strand of NZ_JBVLTJ010000012.1, from coordinate 135,761 downwards.
CGGGCGGCACACTCGGCTCCTCCGCCGAGCAGCGGACGACGTACACCTACGACCGCCGGGGCCTGCCGACGTCCATGACGGACGCCGAACAGCACACCACCTCCTACGCCTACGACGAGGCCGGCAACCTCGCCACGACCACCGCCCCCGCGGTCCAGGCCGAATCCGACGGCACCACCGCCGCCACCGTCCGCCCGGTCACCTCCTCCGGCTTCAACACCTTCGGCGAGGCGGTCGAGGAGAGCGACCCCGACGGCCGGATCACCACGACCGCCTACGACGCGAACGGCGACAAGGTCTCCGAAACCCTCCCCGCGTACACCCCGGCGGGCGCGACGAGCCCCAACTCGGGCACCACCGTGTGGACGTACGACAGCGAGGGCAACCAGACCTCGGCCACCACCCCCGGCGGCCGTACCACCTCCTACCTCTACGACCAGAGCGGCGACCTCGCCCAGCTCACCGCACCGGACGGCACCAAGACCCACGCCACCTACGACGCCGACGGCGACCAGCTCACCGCGTCCGACGCCACCGGCGCCCAGACCCAGGCGACCTACGACTTCCTGGGCCGCGCGCTCACCCGCACCACCCTGGAGCGCTACCCCGCCACCCGCACCCTGACGGCCACCACCTCCTACGCGGTGACGGCGGGCAACCCCTACGGGGCGCACGCCTCCTCCGACACGACCCCGGGCGGGGTGACGACGTCGTACGCCTACAACCGCGCGGGCGACGTGACCGCCGTGACGGACGGCGCCGGCGACACCACGTCGTACGGCTACGACTTCGCGGGCAACCAGGTCAGGACCACGCTGGCGGACGGCACTTCGAGCCAGACCGACTACAACGCCTCGGACGACCCGGTCGCGGTACGCCAGTACGACGCCAACGGGACGCTGCTGTCGCAGAGTTCACAGACCTACGACGGCGTCGGCAACGTCGTCGCGACGACCGACGCGCGCGGCCACACCAGCCACTTCACCTACGACGCGGCCGGCACGGTCACCCAGGAGACCCAGCCGGTCGACGCGACCACCTCGATCACCACGACGTTCGGCTACGACGCGGCCGGGAACCGCACCCGCTTCACCGACGGCCGCGGCAACTCCTGGCGCTACGCCTACACCCCGTGGGGCCAGCAGGAGAAGGTGACCGAGCCGACGACGGCCGCGTACACCACGGCCGCCGACACCACGACGACCTACGCCTACGACGCCGACGGCCGCCCCACCGACGTCACCCTGCCCGGCGGGGTGCACACGAAGATGGCGTACGACGGACTCGGCCGGCTCACCTCGATGTCCGGCACCGACGCCGAGGCGGCCACCGCGACCCGCAGCTTCGGCTACGACGCCGACGGCCGCATCCTGACCGCCGACACCGCAGAGGCGGGCGCCACCGGCGCGGCCGACCACCAGGCGGCCACCCACGACGCGTTCACCTACGACGACCGCGGCGACCTCCTCACCGCCTCCGGCTCGGCCGGCACCTCGTCCTTCACCTACGACGCCGACGGCGCGGCCCTGACCCGCACCGACGCGGCCGGCACCACGAGCTACGGCTACGACACCGCGGGCCGCCTGGCCACCCTGGACGACCCGGCGACCGGCACCCGACTGTCGTACCACTACGGCAAGCTGAACGAACTGACGTCCGTGAACTACGGCGCGACCGGCCAGACCCGCACCTTCGGCTACGACAGCTCCCACCGCCTCACCAGCGACGTCCTCGTCCAGGGCGCCTCCACGGTGGCGAGCGTGGCGTACGGCTACGACCCGGCGGGCAACCTGACGTCGAAGACCGAGGGCGGGGCCGTCAACTCCTACGGCTACGACTGGGCGAACCGCCTGACGTCCTGGAACAACGGGACGACGACCACCCAGTACGCCTACGACGCGAGCGGCAACCGCGTCCGCAACGGCGCCGACGTCTACACCTACGACGCGCGCGACGAACTGACCTCCGACGGCACCCGCGGCTACACGTACGCGGCGCGCGGCACGATGACCCAGGAGTCGTCCACCGCGGGCGGCACCGTCTCCTTGAAGGCGGACGCGTTCGGCGGCCAGATCGTCGCCGGCACCCAGTCGTACACCCTCGACGCGGCCGGCCGGAACATCACCGACGCGGACACCGCGACGGGCACCAGCCGCACCTTCACCTACTCGGGGGCGTCGAACACGATCGCCTCCGACGGCGACGCGACGTACACCTACGACCCGGCGGGCGGGGTGGTGGGCGTCAAGGCGACGGGCGTCGCCGGTGTGCTGGCCATGACGGACCAGCACGACGACGTGATCGGCACGTTCGCCCCGGGCGCCACGACCCTGGCGGGCACGGCGTCCTACGACCCCCTCGGCAAGGTCCTGGGCCTGTCCTCGACCGCCGGCCACCTCGGCTTCCAGTCCGGCTGGACCGAGCCGGGCTCGGGCAGCGTCGGCACCGCCTCCCGCTGGTACGACCCCGCGACGGGCGTCTTCCTCAACAAGGACAGCGCGTCGCTGAACCCGGTCCCGAACTCCGTCTCGGCGAACCCGTTCGCCTACGTCGACGACAACCCCCTCGCGGGCACCGACACGTCGGGCAACTGCTCCTGGTACGACGTGGTGTGCGGGGTGAAGAAGGCCGCGCACACGGTGACGCGGGCGGTGACGCACGTCGCCACGCACGTCTATCACCGCGCCGTGCAGGCCGTGCACCACGTGGTGCGGGCCGTGAAGCACGTCGCGCACAAGATCGTCCACCAGGTGAAGGACGCCTACCGGGCCACCGTCCGCTACACGCGGCGGGTCTACCACTACGCGTCACGGCACGTCAGACGCGCCTATCACCAGGTCGTGCACGCGGTGCACTCCGCCTATCACGCGGTGTCGAGGGCGGTGCACCGCGCGGTCCATGTGGTGAAGAAGGCGGCGCACAAGGTGCTCAAGGTGGCGGAGAAGGCCGCCCACGGCCTGGCCCACGCCGCCCGCACCGCGTACCGCGCGACGGTCTCGGCGGCCAAGGCGACCGAGAAGTTCGTCAAGCACCACGCCGCCGCGATCACCTCCTTCGTGGTCTCCGCCGCCGTCTTCGCCGGCTGCGAGGCGCTGACGGCGGGCGTCGGCTCCATCGGCTGCGCGGCCGCGGCGGGCGCGGTCGGCTCGCTGGTGGAGCAGGGCTTCGCCTGCGCGCAGAAGGGTGGCGACGACTGTGACGCCGGGGCGTTCGCGGGGGCGGCGGTGACCGGTGCGGTCGCCGGGGCGATCGGCGGGAAGCTCGGCGAACTGGGCGGCAAGCTGCTGGCGAAGGTGGCGCCGAAGGCGATGAAGGTGGTCGGGGGGCTGTTCGGGAAGGGGACGTCAGATGCTGCCTCGGCTTCTTCTTCGGCCACGGACGAGGCGGCTTCGGCGGCGGAGTCGGAGGGGGCGGGGACCCGGTCGCAGTCTCGGTCGGACGAGCCGGCGGAGTCGGCCGAGACCGACTGCCCGGTCCCCGGCCGGCCGCACAGCTTCACGGGCTCGACGCCGGTCCTGATGGCGGACGGCGCGACGAAGCGGATCGATCAGGTGCGGGTGGGGGATGAGATCGCCGACTCGGTTCCGGGGGTGGCGGGGACGCAGGCGCATGCGGTGACCGCGGTGATCGTGACGCGGACGGACCGGGATTTTGTGGATGTGACGGTGAGGAAGGGGTCGGGGGCGGGGTCGGTTGACGAGAGGCCCCGGACTCTGGCGAGGAAGGTGTTGCACAAGGCGGCACTCGGTCTGGCGGCGTCGGTGGCGTTGCTGGGGACGGTGTCGGGGACGCATGACCCGGCTCCGGTGGCATCGGTCACGACGGCGGCCACTCCGGACTCAGGCCGCCTGACGACGACGTTCCACCACCCGTTCTACGACGAGACCCGCTCGGCATTCGTAGAGGCAAAGGACCTCCACCCCGGAGACACCCTCCAGACCCCGACGGGGACGGCCGAGGTCGTGGCCGTCCGCCTCTACCACGCGGGCACGACGACGTATGACCTGACGGTCGGGGCGCTGCACACGTACTACGTGGTGGCGGGGGACGTTTCCGTCCTCGTTCACAATGTCAACGGCGTATGCCCCCTCAACGACGCGTCGTCCGAGGCTTCGCAGGTCGCGATGCATGCGCGTATGACGAATAAGGTGAAGCCGGGGCAGAATGTGGCAGTTTACCGAATCGGCAGCGGGGAGGATTCCAGATTCCTGGCGGCTGCCAACGACCCTGGTGGGCTGCACTCGGAGGAAATCCTCAACCAGCACATCGACAGTCAAGGTATTTCCCTCGACGATGTGACGGAGATATATTCCGAACGAGTTCCCTGTGGTACTGATCCGCATAACTGTGCCAGTAGCCTGGGCAGATACCAGAACGCTGATATCTCTTGGAGCCTGAACCCTGACGGAGTGAGAAATGGCGCCAAAAACGCGGGCGCGATAGCAAGAGTCATGGGGGGCTATCGAGGGGCGCCGCCTGGGCTCCCGAAGTTCGAGTGGGTAGGGTAGCTGTTCATGATGGGGTTCTGTCAGAGAGAAGCGATGCCGCATGCGACATGAGTTCACGCCCACAGTCGAAGAATGTCTCAGTGCTCCCCTCTCCCAGGTGGCCGGCTGGGGTCTTCCGGCCTCTCGGCTGGGGCGTGAGCAGCAGTGGGTCATTGCTGATGATGACGCTCTCGCCCTCAGGGAATACGGAGTCGCTGTCTTCGAGGAAGGAGGCGGGCGGGGCGGGATTCAGCTGGTCGGTTCTCTTCAGGCGGGGAACGAGCCGCTTATTCGTCGCCGTGAAGTGGAGGCCTACTCGCTGGGTTCCTACTGGCGTCGCGAGATCGGTGTCGACGTCGCCAGCGGGGAAGTGGTGGGGGTCCCTGATGATGAGTCCCTGGGGGTGAGCCTCATCAACACCTCCGCGGCTCGATTCGTCGACATCTCATGGAGATGGGCGTTTGTAAGAAGAATCCTCCTCGGTGTTGAGGACTACGAGTATCTTTACGATTCCCTGGAGAGGTTCCAGGAGTATGTTCAAGGGGTTGACGAGGCAATCCGCGACGATGCACGCTTCAGCTGGTGGAACGGCGTGATCGAAGGCTGGTGAGCCGGTGCGAGGGAAGGTGTTCTCTGGACGGCATGTCTTCAAAGGCGTTGAGCTGTGTAGCGGCTCTTCGTGTGGGCGGCGGTTTGTATATCCTCGCTGAAGCGGCCGGGCAAGGAGACCTTTACTACCAGGTGGATGCCGGTGTACGTGCCGGGCTCAGGTCTTGCGAGGGGAGGCGCCTGAACGCCGATGTGGTTCGTATCGCCAAGAAGGCCTGCCGCCGTTTGACCGCCGAGTTCTCCGGAGCTGAGCGGACATTCCAGTTCGCTCTGGGTGGGTTCGGGCTCCTGGGGTCGGTGCTGGATGTGGTCGAAGCCGACTTCGGCGAGACCTCGGAATCCCATGTCATGGTGTTCCGGAAGGCGGTTGAGGTTGCCGCGCTCTGGCCTGGGACGGTGGATGTCGAGGGGTATGCCGACCTGCAAGAATTCGAGCGGTTCTGTCAGCGGGAATCAGTCAGCCGGCTGCGTGTGGACGGAATTCATGGCCTCCGTGATGCGCTGGGCCCCCGAGAACTCAACTATCGCGACCTCGCAAGGGGCGTAAGCTGAACGGAAAACCTCTTCAGTGATGGATATGACGCAGAGTTGGCGAGGTTTTCCCGAAGGGTTTTCTGTTGCTGAGCTTGTCGGGATGGCTGAGGCGGCGGTCGAGGGTGGGGATTTTGTTGGGGGTGGGTATTGGTATTTTCATGCCAAACGCCGAGGGGCCGTCGAGGGGGTGAACGGGCTTCTTCGGGTGCTGCCCCGGCTGGAAGAAGCCGCGGCGCTCGGTGATTTGGATGCGAAGGTGCTGGTGGCCGGGGTGCTGCTGGAGAGGAAGGAGCGGCTTGAGCGAGCCGCCGGGCTGTTGGAGGAGGCTGCCCGGGGTGGTGTCGTCGAGGGGGTCCGGGAGCTCGGGTTTCTGATGGACAGCGGGCTGGTGGCGGCGGCCGACCCAGTGCGTGCCAATGAGCTGTTCCGACAGGCCGCTGAAATGGGAGACGGATACGCCGCCTTCAACCTCGCCGTCAATTTCTATCAGGGCCGCGGCGCCGGAAAGAATTTCCGCGAGTTCAGCAAATGGCTGCGCATCGCCGCCGACCTCGGAATCCCCGAAGCCTGCGCGGTCCTCGCCGACCAGTACGCCCTCAAACGGCAGGACGAGGAAGCCCTCCGGTGGTACGTGCGCGCGGCCCGTTCGTCCCACGCGCCCGCCATGCTCGCCGCCGCCCGGCGCTACCGGGACGGAACCGGTGTCGAGGCGGATCCGGTGCAGGCGGTCAGGTGGTTTCTCGGAATGCTGGACCGCGGCAACGGGGACGGTATCCATGAGGCGATCGAGCTGGCCAGGGAGATGACCGCCGAACAGGTCAGGGAGGCCGGCCGGCTGGCCGGACGCCCCGGCGACGCCGCGGCGCTGACCGGGAAATAGGTGAACCCGGAGGCTCAGAGCCGTTTCAGGTGTACCGGCAAGCCGTCTTTCGGCTTCGGCAGTGTGCTGTGGTCCAAGCTCCATTCGTACCCCTCCGGCACCGACCACGCATACCGCAGCAAAAGCTGATGCATGACCGCCTTCACCTGCACCCCGCCCACATACAGCCCGATGCATTTGTGGACACCCCCGCCGAAAGGGGTCCAGGCATAGCGGTGCGGGGTTTCCTTGTGGCGGTGGGGGGTGAAGCGGTCGGGGTCGAAGGTGGTGGGGTTGGGCCAGTAGGACGGGAGGAGGTGGTTGATGCGGGGGAAGACTGTGACCAGGGTGCCGGCGGGGACGTGGTGGCCCTGGAGGGCGGTGTCCCGCGCCGTCCAGCGGGGGAAGCCGGGGACCGGGGGGACCAGGCGGAGGGATTCGCGCATCGCCCGGTCCAGGGTGTGCAGAGCCGACAAGTCCGTTGCCCCCGGCCCCAGTCGAGCGCTCTCCTCGCGCAGCCGCTCCTGCCACGCCGGGTTCGTCGCGAGGTGGTACGCCATCGTCGTGGCCGTGATGGTGACGGTGTCGTGCGCCGCCATCAGTACGAAGATCATGTGATCGACGATCTCCTGGTCCGTGTACCGCTCCCCGTCCTCGGTCCGCGCCTGACAGAGCGCCGAGAAAAGGTCGGACCCCTCCGACTCCCGCCTCTTCGAAGGGAGTTGGGAACGGAAGTACTCCTCAAGGACCGCCCGCCCGGCCAGCCCCCGAGCCCACCGCCCGCCGGGCACCGGACGGCGTACGACGGCAAGACCCGCGCGGACGGTGTCGGTGAATGCCTGGTTGACGCGCGCGGAGGTCGCCGCGTCCAGCGTGCCGCCGCCCAGGAACATGTCCCCGGCGACATCCAGCATCAGCCGCTTGACCAGCGGAAACAGCTGCACGGGCCGGTCCGTCGGCCACGCCGGCAACTCCTTCGCCGCCCGCCGCGCGATCAGCTCCGCGTACCCCGGCAGCCGCGCCGGCGCGAACGCCTGCTGCATGATGCGCCGGTGGTGCAGATGCTCCTCGCCGTCCAGGAGCAGCAGCCCGCGCCGGAAGAAAGGTCCGATGAAATACGACCACGCCGGCCCGTTGAGGAACACCTTGTCCCGGTTGACCAGCACTTCTTCAGCGGCGTCGGGCCCGATGGCGTGCACGATCGGCCGCCCCGCGAACCGCATCCAGTGAATCGGCCCGTACGCCTCGATCAGCCGCGCGGACAACGCGTGCGGCGCGCGCAGGAACTCCACCGTCTGCCCCAGGAACGGCAGCCCGGGCGCCCCCATCACCGGATGCAGCCCACTCCCGGCCGGCGGCACGGCCAACGGCCGGGACGTACGGGGGACGAACGCGCGGGGGCGCCGTAAGAAGGCCCGTACTCGCTCTGCCATGCGCCCTCCTGCGTACGACGGTCAGGGGCATGGTGCCATTGAACATGCCCCTGTCCGCGCCGCGCGAGAGGGCGTCAGCCGAGGTTCGCGACGATGTGCGCGGTGAGCTTCTTCGCGCTGGCCGCGCCGTCGTCGGCGCCGTCCGTCGACAGGACGCTCACCACGTTCGTGCCGACCCGCGCCGCGATCAGGGTCGTCCCTGTCTCCCACACGTCACTCGACAGAGTGATGGTGTACGCCTCGTCGCCGAGCGCCGAGGTCGGCGTACCGGTGATCTTCACCTTGCCGCTGGTGCCGCTGTCCGTGTAACCCGGGCACGCGGCGACGACCTTCTTCAGCGCCGCCATCACGTCCGTGGCCGTCGTGCCCCGGTACGTGTCGATCTCCTGGTCCAGCTCCGCCGTGCGGTTCTTGTCGAAGTACGACGACTGCGCGAAGGACACGCCCTCGATGCCGGTCAGGTTGATCCACGCGGTGGCGCCGAACGACGCGCAGTCCGGTCTCGCCGCGCTCTTCGTCGCCGGAGCTCGGTAGCTGTCGCCGGTGTCCCGCGTGACCGTCGGGTCCAGCGCGAAGCCCGCCGCGAAGTAACTCGCCGGTGCCAGCGCCTTCTTGAGCTGCGTCCCGGTCAGCAGGCCCGCGTTGGGGTCCTTCGGCTTGCCCGCGGCCGGGGAAGCGGCGCCGCCCGACCTGCCTCCCTCGTCCGAGCCGCCACATGCCGTCAGTACGAGGGGGAGGGCCGCCGCGAGCGTGATCGCCCTGAGCGCCGGAGAGGAGGAACGCATCTTGTTGTCCTTGTGAACCTTGGGAGTTGAGGGGGTGGCCCGATGATCATCTCAAAGGGGCCGCTGCCCTCACGCCGCCCTCACGCCGCCGTCAATTCGCACCACACGTACTTGCCCTTCTGGCCGTTGCGCTCCATCAGCTGCCAACCCCAGTCGTCCGTACACGCCTTGACGATCTCCAGGCCCCGGCCGTCCTCCTGCGCCGGGTTCGCCCGGGCGGTGGGGAAGTCCGGGGGCTGGGGGTCGCCGTCCCAGGCGCCGATCCTCAAGACCCCGGCCGACCAGTAAATCCTCAGTACGACAAGGCTGTTGGTGTGGAGCAACGCGTTCGCGACGAGTTCCGCGGTGACCAGTTCGCCTACGTCGGCGAGGCGGATGTGGCCGTGGCAGGTGAGGAGGAGGCGGACGAGGCGGCGGGAGATCGTCGCTGCGCGGGGGTCGTTGGGGATCTGGAGGGAGTACTTCCAGGGTTTCCGGGAGGAGTTCATTTCGGGCATGGCTCAACTCCAGGGGGTGCGTGGGGTTTTGGGGCACACTGCAACGTGTGTGCCGCATCACTGACGGTAGGTCTAAGGATTCATGTCGTGCAACCGGATCGCGTAATCTGCCCCCGAAAGGGTGTGTTGAGAGTGAGGAGTGGTGAATGGCGCTGAGGCGTGAGCCGACGGCACGGCAGCTGCGCCTGGGGGTCGAACTGCGCAGACTCCGGGAAGCGGCCGGCCTCAACGCCCGTCAGGCGGCGGAGCTGTTGGGGGTGGGGGCGCCGCAGATCACGCACATCGAGTCGGCGCTCGCGGGGGTGAGCGAGGAGAGGTTGCGGCGGCTGGCGTCTCACTACGCGTGTACGGACGGGGAGTTCGTCGATGCGTTGGTCGCTATGGCGACGGATCGGACGCGGGGGTGGTGGGAGGAGTATCGGGGGTTGCTGCCGACGTCGTTCCTGAACCTCGCCGAGCTGGATCACTACAGCTTGTTCCAGCGGGAGGTGGCCATCCCGTACGTGCCCGGCCTGATGCAGACGGAGAGCTATGCTCGTGCCGTCTTCTCGTCCAGGGTGCCCGAACTGACCCCAGAAGAACTTGAGTTGCGCGTCACCCATCGGATGAGGCGTCAACAGACAACTATTCCCTACGAGTTGCTGATTCATGAGTCGGCGCTGCGTATCAGGGTGAGCGATCGCCCCGCTGCGCGGGCTCAGCTCGTCAAGTTGCTGGAACTCTCCGAGGCGGACCACGTCACCATGCGCGTCATCCCCTTCGACCTGGACAACTTCGCCTCGGCCTCAAGCTCGATGATGTACGCGGGTGGCTCTGTGCCCAAGCTGGACACCGTGGTGCGGGATGCGCCTCATGGAGCCCTCCTTGTCGATTCCGAGGCGCAGCTGAACACTTATCGAATCCGCTTCCGTAGGGTTGAAGCCGTATCGCTTGGGCGTGAGCGATCGCGTGACTTCATTCATGAGCTGGCGAAGGAGCTGTGAGGCACCACATGCACAACTGGCGTAAGTCGTCCTACTCTGGCGACGGCGATGGCGACAACTGCGTCGAGATCGCCAACTCCCTTGTGGAGGTGGCCGTCCGCGACTCGAAGGCCCCCTCCCGGGCAACCCTCACCTTCCCGGCCGAGACCTTCACCCCCTTCCTCGCCTCACTCAAAGAGCGGTGACGCATCTGATGGCCGCGCCCGACAACTGGCGGAAGTCGTCCTACTCGGGCGAAGGCGACGGCAACCACTGCGTCCTGATCGCCAACTCCCTTGCAGAAGTCGCCGTCCGCGACTCCAAAGACCCCGCCCTCGTCACCCTCACCTTCCACCCCTCCTCCTTCACCCCCTTCCTCACGGCAACGGCCGCTCGCTCACCACATGTTTCATCACCAGCGTCGAGTTGAGCCGCTGTACCCCCGGCAACCTCGCCAACTCCCCGTCGTACAGCCGCTGATACGCCGCCAGGTCAGCCGTCGTCACCCGCAACAAGTAGTCCGGGTCCCCGAACAACCGTTGCGCCTGGACCACTTGAGGGATCGCCGCCACCGCCTCCTCGAACGACGACACCGTCCCCCTGTCCTCCCAGCGCAGGGTGATGAAGACCAGCGCCTCGAAGGTCAGCCCCAGTGCGGCGGGGTCCACCACCGCCCGGTAACCGCGGATCGCGCCACTGCGTTCGAGGTCGCGCAGGCGGCGGTGGCAGGGGGACACGCTCAGCTGGACCCGGGCCGCCAGCTCCGTGATCGTGAGGCGGCCGTCCAGCTGTAGCTCGGTGAGGATTTTGCGGTCGGTGGCGTCCATGAGGAGATTTTCCCCCGGAATCGCCAGTGCAGCGGAAAATCCGGGAACACTTTCCGCCCGTTTCTTCCTAATCTTCCCTCTCAGGGGGCTGGGCTCATCTGAGAGGTTGACGTGGAGATATCCACCGTGGCGGCGTTCCTCGCCGTCGATCTGCTGCTGGTGCTGACCCCGGGCGCGGACTGGGCGTACGTCATCGCGGCGGGGCTGCGGGACCGGTCGGTCGTACCGGCGGTGGCGGGGCTGCTCGTGGGGTACGCCGGGTACACGGTGCTCGCGATCGCCGGGCTGGTGGTGATCGTGGCCGGTTCGGGGACCCTGCTGACCGCGCTCACCGTCGCCGGGGCCGGGTACCTGATGTGGCTGGGGTGGGGCGTGCTGCGGCGGCCGGCCGTGCTGGCGGCCGCCGAGGGGGTCGTACGCGGGTCCGGGTGGCAGGTCATGCTCAAGGGGGCCGGGATCAGTGGGCTCAATCCGAAGGCGCTGCTGCTCTACTTCTCGCTGTTTCCGCAGTTCATCGACGTCGGCGGCGGGTGGTCGGTGGGCGTGCAGAGCGGGGTGCTCGGCGGGCTGCACACCGGCGCTTGTGCCGTCGTATATATGGGAGTCGGGCTGCTGGCGCGGCGGGTGCTGAAGGCCCGGCCGGGGGCCGCGCGGGTGGTGACGCGGGTCTCCGGGGGGCTGATGATCGTGATCGGGGCGGTGCTGCTGGGGGAGCAGGTCGTGGTGTGAGGGCTGGGTAGGGTGTGTTTCCGGCCGTCGTCCATACGTACGCGGCGCCTCTTTGCACACACTTGGGGTGGGGAAATGGCAGAGCACCGGCAGTCCAGAAAGCGGAGATACATCGCGTGGGGCGTCGCGGGCGCCGCGGTGGTCGCCGGGGGCGGGATCGCCGCGCAGCAGTCGATGGCCGCGACCGTGTGGCCGGCCCAGAAGACGTACACGGGACGGGCGTTCGACACCTGCACCGCGCCGTCGTCGGCCGCGATGAAGGCGTGGAAGGCGGACGGCTACTACGGCGGCGCCGCCGTCTACATCGGCGGCAAGAACCGCGGCTGCGCCCAGCCCAACCTCACCAACTCCTGGGTGAAGACGGTCACTTCGCAGGGCTGGAAGCTGATCCCGCTGTACGTCGGCGCGCAGCCGCCCTGCCAGACCGGCGCCAGCCCCGAGAAGATCAGCGCCGCCACCGCCACCTCACTGGGCGCCACCGACGCCGCCGACGCCGTCAGCAAGGCGTCCGCGCTCGGCATGAAGGCCGGCAGCGCGATCTACCTCGACATGGAGGCGTACGACATCACCAACAAGGCGTGCAACGACGCCGTGTTGGCGTACGTGCGGTCCTTCACGAAGACGCTGCGCGCGAAGGTCTACCGGGCCGGGTACTACGGGTTCACCTCCTCCAGCGCCAAGGCGATCGCCACCGCCACCAACAAGACGGACCTGCCCGGGAATCTCTGGTACGCGCTGTGGGACGGGAAGGACACGACCACCGCGGACTGGCCTTGGGGGGCTGATCAGTTCACGAATCACAGCCGGGGGCATCAGTATCAGGTCAACAGCAAGGAGACGCGCGGGGGTTACACGATCACCGTGGACCGGGACTCCTGGGACGCGCCGGTGGCGATCGTCGGCTGAGGGGCGTGAGTCGGGGGAGGGGCGGCGCGGGGACTTGGGCGGACCCGGTGTCGTAGGGGGACCCGGCGTCGTAGGGGGCCGCTTCTCGAACACCTGCCGGACAGCCCTCCCCTGACGGCGTGACGTGGGCGCGGCGGTGCCCCAACTGGCGGTGAATCGTTGGTCGAATGGGTTGGCCCCAGGCGTACCACTGCCTACCATCGATCACCGCAAGACTTTGTGCACCGCCGCACAAGCTCCCACAGGAGGTCCCCTTGCACCGCCGACGTCGTACCGCGCTCCTGCTGACCGCCACGATCGTTGCGGCCCCCCTCCTCTCCGCCTGCGGCGCCGCCGCGCACCCCGGCGCCGCCGCCGTGGTCGGCGGGCAGCGGATCACCGTCGCGCAGCTGGAGCACCGGGTGAACGAGGTGCGCGACGCCCAGCGTGCCGCCGTTCCCGACAGCGCCCAGTACGCGCAGGTCATCGCCCAGACCGGGAGTCTCACCCGGGACACGCTGCACGGGATGGTCCTCGACGCGGTCCTCCAACGCGCCGCGTCCAACGCCGGGGTCAGCGTCAGCCGGCACGAGATCCAGGAGATGCGGTCCGGTCTGGAGAAGCAGGCCGGGGGCGCGAAGGGGCTGGAGACCGCCTGGCTCCAGCAGTACGGGATTCCGCCGGAGCGGCTCGACGAGAATCTGCGGTTGCAGCTGGAGGCGCAGAAGCTGGCGGCGAAGCTGGGGACGGATACGGGGCAGCCTGCGTTCTGGAGTGCGTTGTCCGTGGCTTCCAAGGAGTTGAGGGTGGATCTCAATCCTCGGTACGGGAGTTGGGATGCGGAGAAGGTGAGCCGGGTGGAGGGGCGGGTGCCTTGGGTTCGGGAGGTTTCGGGGGTTTAGGGGTGGGGCGGGGGGAGGGGATGTTTGGCCTCTGAGGGGGGGGCTGGGCTGAGGGGGCTGGCGGCGTGGTCAGCGAGGGCGGTGTGGTCGCTGGGCGGTGGTCGGCTGGCGGCGGGGGCTGGCGGCGGGGGCTGGTGGGCGTGCGGCTGACGGCGCTGGTTCGGTCGGGTTGTGTGACTGTCTCACCGGGGCTGTGGATAACTTCCGGGGCGGAACGGGGACGTGGGCTACGTTCGAGGTGTGAACACGAACAGTGCTGAAAACGCCGGCCGGATCGTCCTCCTCACCACCACCCACCGGGTCGCCCCCGGCCTGCTGACCTGGCAGGCATGGCAGACCCTGCATCAGGCGGACCGAGTGGTCTGCCGCGACCCCGCGCACCCGCAGTTGCCGTACCTCACCGAGGCGGGCGTCGGCGTCGACATCGCGGCGCTCAGCTCGCAGGAGGCGGTGGAGGCGTGCGGCGGGGGCCGGACGGTCGTCGTACTCGCCGCCGCCGACGGCGAGCCGACCCTGACCGACGGCCTGGCCCGCCTCGCCGGAAGCGGCCGTACGACCCTGCCCGACCTGGAACTCCTCCACGCTTCGTACGACATCCCCGGCGCCCGCCTCCTCGACGTCGTCCAAGTCATGGATCGCATCCGCGCCGAGTGCCCCTGGTCTTCGCAGCAGACGCATAAGGGGCTCGCCAAGTACGCGGTCGAGGAGGCGTACGAGTTGGTGGAGGCGATCGAGGAGGGGGATTACTCGGAGTTGCGGGAGGAGTTGGGGGATGTGTTGTTGCAGGTTGTGTTTCATGCGCGGATCGCTGAGGAGGGGGGTGGGGTGGCCGGCGGTGGGGTGGTCGGTGCGGAGGACGCTGGGGACGGGGAGGTGGTCGGTGCGGAGGACGCTGGGGACGGTGAGGCGGCCGGTGCTTGGGCGGCTGGCTTGGAGGGCGCTGGGGTGGGTGACGCGGAGGACGGTGAGGCGGTCGGTGTTGGGGGCGGTGGTTCTGGGGTGGCGTTCTCCATCGACGATGTCGCCGCGGGCCTGGTCGACAAGTTGATCCGGCGGCATCCGCATATCTTCGGGGACGAGGTCGCCGTGACCCCGGAGGACGTCAAGGCGCATTGGCTGCGGACCAAGGCGGTGGAGAAGCAACGGGAGTCCGTGACCGACGGCGTCCCCGTCCACCAGCCCGCCCTCGCCCTCGCGGCGAAGCTGGCGTCGCGGGTGCGGACGGCGGGGCTTGAGGTGCCGTTGCCGGTGGGGGAAGGGGTGGGGTACCGGCTGCTGGGGCTGGCGGTGGAGGCTGACGCGGAGGGGGTTGATCCTGAGGCGGCTTTGCGGGGGGTTGCTCGGGAGTATCGGGAGAGGGTTCGGGGGGTTGAGGGGGTGGGGGAGTGAGGGGGCGGCTGTCGCTTTGTTCCGGGAACGGGGGTGGTCTCGGGGAGCTTCGCCGGGATGTTCTGCGGGGACACCGTGGTGCGGGGACACCGGGATGTCTGAGGGTCCTTGGTGCGGTGTCGTGGAGAGAGCATCGAAGCCTGGCCGCACCGGAACTGGCTCTGCGGCTGCGGCGCTGGCTCAGTTGCTCTGGTATCGGCCTTGCCGCTCTGGCACTGGCTCTGCGGTTCCGGCCTCGGCCCAGCCGTCCCGGAACTGGCTTAGTTGCTCCGGCATCGGCCCAGCCGCCCCGGCACCAGCCCAGCCGTCCCGGACGTCCCCGCTCACGCGCTCGGACGTCCCCGCGCATACCCGTCGGCAGGGCATCTTCGAGAGCGGCGAGTCGGCAGGGCATCTTCGGAAGCGGCAGGGAGTTTCCGAGAAGTCGCTATACACCGCCGGACGTTCGATAAGTGCCCCCCTTTCGTCCAGCCCGATCCGCCGGACCGGCGCTAGTACGGTGGGAGTTCTGATCCGGTTCGAAGGCGGCGGGGGCTGGCATGGAGCGGGAGTCGGCGGCACTGGAGCGACTGGCCGCCAGAGCGGCGGAGGTGCTGAACTCCGCGATGTACTCCCCCGACGGCGCGGAAGCCCGCGCGGCCTTGCGGAAGTGGTTCAACGACGCGGACCCGGACGGCGTCCACCCATCAGTCATCTTCGCCCCACCAACCCGCCAAAAAGAGAAACTGCCTCTCCTGCGGCCCCGACACTTCCGCACTGTGTTGGAGAGAGCCGAGGAGGAGTGGGCCGCCGAGCAACTTGTCGAGTTGGTGGGGAGGTTCGAGGGGGAGCGCGGCGATCGGCAGCGGGCGCCTCACCGATCGGCGAAGGCTCAGGGGGCGGAATCGGCAGCGGACATGGGGGAGTTCGGGGAGCCGGGCTCAGAGGGTGAGCATGGGTCGGCTGGCCCCGAGGCGGAGTTGCACCGGCCGGCGGAGGCTTACGGTTCGGATCTGCTGGAGGGACCTGGGCAGTCCGGTCGTCTCATGTCGTATGGGCTGATGAGGAGGCTGGCAGCGGCGTACGGGTCGGAGTCGGCGGCGGATATAGGGGAGCCAGACACGGGGGGTGAACCTGCGGTGCTCCGCTGGGGGCCGGAGCTGTACAACCGGCTGCTGGAGACCTATCACGCAGGCTCGGTTGAGGGGACAGCAGAGAGCGGCGGAAAGCCGGACTTGGCCGAGGCTGAGGGGGAGTTCGGCGAAGGCGCGTCGGACGCCTTCGACTTCAGGGCGTCCGGAGCCGAGAAATGGGTGGAGGCGGGGCGCCGGGTCCAGGAGTGGGACCGGTTGGTGAACGACAGTGCCGAGCTGGAGCCGGACGGTCTCAAGGAACTGGAGGCAGTGGTCCGGCGGCTGGAGCAGCAGGCTTCCGGCCGGGAAGTCTCGGGGGAGGAGTCTGCGGGGGAGGACGGGCGCATTCCGGACGCGCATTCCGCAGCGCCGGGCGCGGAGATTCCAGGAGCCCCTGCACGACGACCCTCTGCGGGAGAGGAGGTACGGGAACTTTTGAGGGCTCTCTCCGCCGGCGGCGAACGGCATGTCTCGCGCGAGGCTGCCTCAGGGCCAGAGGCTTTCGGTGGAGTCGGTGTGGCCGAGGGCCGGGAGACCTCCGGAACAGCTGACCCAGCGACTGAGCGCCAGAGCCTCGATGCTCCCTCCCCGACACCGGGCCAAAGCCCAGCGGACATCGCGATGTCCCCGCACGACGTCCCGGCGCAGCCATCCGAGACGGCCCCGTCTCTCGGAGCGAGCGACAGCAGCTCTTCCCCCGGCACCCCCCATTCCCCTCAGCACCCCGCCCCCGGCTCAGCCGACGCCCCCGACCCCGCTGCCAACGACCACGTCGACTCCGGTGCCGGCACGCGCTCCAGCGTGGTCTTCAACGAATCCAGTCAGTTCATCTACTTCCAACCCCCGTCACCCCTCGGCCTCTCCGCCCCCGCCAACTGGCAAATCATCGAAACGGCGAACCCCCTGCTGCTCGGAGTGCGGGCGGCGCAGGGGCTGCCGGGGCTGTCGCAGGTGACGGAGTACGTGCGGCGGGACGTGGACGCGGAGTTGGAGGGGTGGGTCCGGACCGTGCTGTTGGTGATCACCGGGGGGCCGTTCTCCGGGAAGACCCGTACCGCCTGGGAAGCCGTACGGAGAGAGCTGGCCCCCGGCACCCGGATCTGCGCCCCCGAACCGGGCACCGACCTGCGCGGGCTGCCCGACCTGCTCGACAACGGCAGGCGGTCGGGCCACGCCGGGGACGGATACGTCCTCTGGCTGGACGACCTCGACGGACACCTCGGCGGACAAGGGCTCAGCCGGCAGCTGCTGAACGAGCTGAAGCCGCTGGGTGTCCCGGTCGTAGGCACGATGCATGACGAGACGTACGTCCGGCATATGGACGACTACGGGCGGACGGAACAGTTGCTCTCCCTGGCCAGGCAGGCGCGGTTGCGGACCAGTTGGAGCGGCGGAGAGCTGGCCCGCCTTGCCGGTGCAGCCGACCTCACTGCGGAGACCGGGGCCGGAGACTGGGTCGTCCGCGTCGGAGACTTCGCGGCCTCGCTTGTCGCCGGCCCCGGGGCCTCCCCCCTCCTCACCCCTGATGCTTCCGCCGACCTCGCCGGTGCTTCCGTCGACTCTGCCGGTGCCTCCACCGGCCCCGCCGATGACCTCGCTGGCGCCTCTCGCCCCGCTGACGCCCCTTACCTCGCCGATGTCTCTCGCCCCGCCGACGGCTCTCGCCCAGCTGATGCCCCTCGCCTCGCCGATGACCCTGCCGCCGCCCCTCGCCCCGTCGACGTCTCCCGCCCCGTTGCCGCCTCTCGCCCCGTTGCCGCTCCTCGCCCCGTTGCCGCTCCTCGCCCCGTCGCCGCCCCTCGCCCCGTCGACGACCCCCGCCCCGTCGACGCCCCTCGCCCCACCGATGACCCCCGCCCCGGCGAAGCCTTGCGCCACCGAGGCAGCACCGGAGTCACCCAATACCTCGCCCTCTCCCACCTCCTCGCGGCCAAGCGCCGCCGCGCGGACATGTCCCGCGATGCCCACCCGCTGGGCCTGGCCGTCTTGTGCGCGGCCGTCGATCTCGTCCGGTGCGGGGTCGGCGGGGACATCTCCGAGGGGCTGCTGGAGGAGGCCTGCCGGTACTACCCCGTGCACGGCGACGAGAGCATGGAGTCGGCGCTGGCCTGGGCCTCCAGTCCGGTGCGGGGAGTCGCCGGGATGCTTGTGCCCGGGACCGGGGAGGGCACCTGGCGGCCGTACGGTTCCCTCGTCGCGGACGCCGTACGACTTCCCAGGGCCCCCCAGGTCCGCCCGGTCCCTATCGCCCTTTGGGAACACCTGCTCACCGGTACGACCCTCGACCCCGAAACCCAGCACTCCGTACGCAGCACCGCCCGCGCCCACTTCACCCCGCTGGCAGAGGCCTCGCCGGTCGAGGTTTCTACGGCTGGAGCTTCCCGGGCCGGAGCCGCTGCGACTGAAGCGTCCCCGGCTGAAGTGCCCTCGGTCGAAGTTCCCGTGACCGGAGCTTCCCGGACTGAAGCCTCCGCGACTGAGGCTTTTGCAGCTGGAGCCTCCCGAGCCAGAGTCTCCGCAGTCGGAGCTTCCTGGACTGGAGCTTCCCGAGCCGGAGCCGCTGCGCCCGAAACGCCGCCAGCTCAAGCGCCCCCGGCTGAAGTGCCCTCGGTCGAGGCTCCCGTGGCTGGAGCTTCCTGGACTGGAGTCTCCGCGGCTGAAGTTTCTGCGGCTGGGGCTTCCCGAGCCGGAGTCCCGGCCGTCGGAGCCTCAGCGGTCGAGGTGCCATCGGCTCAAGCGTCCCCGGCTGAAGTGCCCTCGGTCGAGGCTCCCGTGGCCGGAGCTTCCCGGACCGGGGCCTCCGCGACTGAAGTTTCTGCGGCTGGAGCCTTCCGAGCCGGAGCCGCTGCGCCCGAAACGCCGCCAGCTCAAGCGTCCCCAGCTGAAGTGCCCTCGGTCGAGGCTCCCGTGGCTGGAGCTTCCCGGACTGAAGTCTCCGCAGCTGGAGCTTCCCGAGCCGGAGCCCCGGCCGCCGAAGTCTCAGCGGTCGAAGCACCATCAGCTCAAGCGCCCCCGGCTGAAGCGCCCTCGGTCGAAGCTCCCATGGCCGGAGCCTTCCGAGTTGGAGCCTCCGCAGCCGGAGCCTCCCCAGCCGGAGCCTCCGCAGCCGGAGCCTCCCGAGCCGGAGCCTCCCCAGCCGAAGCCTCCGGGACCGAAACTCCCCAGATCGCAGCCTCCCCAGCCGACGCCTCCCCAGCCCAAGCCTCCCGGACCCCAGCCACCCCAGCCCAACCCCCCGCAACCGCAACCCCCACCCCCACCGAACAATCCGACGCCATGCACATCCTCGGCCTCCTCAAAGAAACCGACGGCACCCCGCAAACCGCCCTGCACTGGTTCCGCAAAGCCGCAGACGCCGGACGAACCGCCTCAGCCGCACACGTCGGCGCTCACCTCCTCGCCGCCGGTCACCCCGCCGCCGCCCTCCCCTACCTCCAGACCGCCGCCCGCCACACCCCCGACCCCCACACCCACCGCCTCCTCGGCGAAGCCCACCTCGCCCTCGCGGAAGAAGCGCTGCGCACCGCAGCCGAGGCCCAGGACACGGACGCCGCACGGCAATTGGGCCACCACCTCCTCCGGCGCGGCGACTCCTCCCGCGCCGCCCAGCACCTGCTCCGGACGGACACAGGTCCCCCCTCCTCCCAGCACCCGCTCCGGACGAACGCCCACTCCCCCTCCGCCCAATACCAGCTCCGGCAGGAAAGGGACCAGGCCAACGACTCCCGCGGCCTCGCCGTCCACCACCTCCTGCGCGGCGAGACCGAGACCGCCAGGGCCTACCTGACCCGCGCGGCGGACGAGGGCGACGACAGAGCCGTACGCCTCCTGGCGGACACCGACGCCGGCCCACAGCCCCCCGAGGCCGCCGAGTCCTACTTCAGACACAGCACCGACCCCCAGGACCGCGCGCATCTGGGCGTAGTACTGGAGCGACAGGGCCGTACAGAGGAGGCGATCCAGGCATACGACGAAGCAGCCGCCGCCAACGACCTCTTCGCGAAACGCCAGCTACGACGACTGCGCCGGCCCAGCCAGCCATAGCGACCCCGACGACTAGCCTTCCGCCAGCTCCGCCAGCTCCGCCAGCTCCGCCAGCTCCGCCAGCCCCAGCCACGACGGCAGCGGCGCCCGAAGCCGGACCGCCCCTCACCCCCGCCCCCATCGAGCCAGCCGCAGCCCCAGCCCACCGACCCGCGCCCTCACCGACCCGCGCCCCACCGGGCCGCCCCGCCAACCGCACCCCGCCCACTGCCCCGCGCCTCCAACCCACGACCCACGCCCACCGACCCTCACCCCCAACCGCACTCCCGCCCACTGCCCCACGCCCCCAACCCGCGCCCCGCGACCCACACCCACCAACCCCCAACCCCCAACCCCCTCCCCCCAACCACCCCCCACCCCGATACCGTCACCCAGTGACCTCCAACACCCCCCACCCCCCACCCCTCTTCACCTGGGACTTCGCCGCCAACCCCTACCCCGCCTACGCCTGGCTCCGCGAGCACGCCCCCGTGCATCGGACCACCCTCCCCAGCGGCGTAGAAGCCTGGCTGGTCACCCGGTACGACGACGCCAAGCAGGCCCTCGCCGACGCGCGCCTCTCCAAGAACCCGGCGCATCATGACGAACCCGCGCACGCCAAGGGCAAGACCGGCATCCCCGGCGAGCGCAAGGCCGAGTTGATGACGCATCTGCTGAACATCGACCCGCCGGACCACACCCGCCTGCGCAGACTCGTCAGCAAGGCGTTCACCCCCCGCCGGGTCGCCGAATTCGCCCCCAGGGTGCAGGAGTTGACGGACCAGCTCATCGACAGGTTCGCGGCGCACGGCGAAGCCGACCTCATTCACGACTTCGCCTTCCCCCTCCCCATCTACGCCATCTGCGACCTGCTGGGCGTCCCGAGGGAGGATCAGGACGACTTCCGGGACTGGGCCGGGATGATGATCCGGCACGGGGGCGGCCCCCGGGGCGGCGTCGCGCGGTCGGTCAAGAAGATGCGCGCCTACCTCCTCGACCTGATCCACCGCAAACGCGGCGACCTCGGCGACGACCTCATCTCCGGCCTGATCCGCGCCTCCGACCACGGCGAACACCTCACGGAGAACGAGGCCGCCGCGATGGCGTTCATCCTCCTGTTCGCCGGGTTCGAGACGACCGTCAACCTGATCGGCAACGGCACCCTCGCCCTCCTCACCCACCCCGACCAGCGCACCCGCCTCCAGCACTCCCTCGCGGCCGGCGACCGCGGACTCCTGGAGACCGGCGTCGAGGAACTGCTGCGATACGACGGCCCGGTCGAGCTGGCCACCTGGCGGTTCGCGACCGAGCCGCTCAGCCTCGGCGGACAGGACATCGGCCCCGGCGACCCCGTACTCGTCGTCCTCGCCGCCGCCGACCGCGACCCCGCCCGCTTCACCGACCCCGACACCCTCGACCTCGCCCGCCGCGACAACCAGCACCTCGGATACGGGCACGGCATCCACTACTGCCTCGGCGCCCCGCTGGCCCGGCTGGAGGGACAGACCGCCCTCGCG
This sequence comes from Streptomyces sp. AMJ-169, assembly GCF_055597585.1. Taxonomy (NCBI): domain Bacteria; kingdom Bacillati; phylum Actinomycetota; class Actinomycetes; order Kitasatosporales; family Streptomycetaceae; genus Streptomyces; species Streptomyces sp. AMJ-169. The sequence goes on along the minus strand of NZ_JBVLTJ010000012.1, from coordinate 114,211 downwards.
ACCCTGCTGACCAGGCTGCCTGATCTTCAACTCGCAGCAGAAACAACAGACTTGAGGTGGCGTGGCGGACTCATCATGCGCGGGCTGCGGACACTTCCCGTGCGATTCAACCCCGTTGACCCAAGCTTTCCGAAGTCCACTGCCAGAACCAGTAGTCCTTCGCAAACATGACACACACTCAACTCTGTGATCTTCACGTGATCTGTGTGGCATTAACTTGTGACAAGTGATCGGGTCCGGATACGTTCACACATCAGTGCGGTCCCCACGCCGCACGCGTCACTGCTGTCGTGAGAAGGGTGCCCGCATGCTCTCCGGGAACGGCCGTCACCGTCGACCCCGCCAGGCTCCGGCGCTGCTCGTCGCCGCCGGAGTGACCGGCTCCGCGATCGCCATCCCCCTGCTCGGCGCGAGCGGCGCCAGCGCGGCGGACGGGACCGTCTGGGACAAGGTCGCCGAATGCGAGACGGACGCCACCTGGAGCGAGAACACCGGCTCCCTGCTCTACGGCGGGCTGCACATCTCGCTGGACGAGTGGAAGAAGTACGGCGGGACGGAGTTCGCCGAGCGGCCCGACCTCGCGAGCCGCAACCAGCAGATCACCGTCGCCCAGAAGATCCTCGCGGATCAGGGGGTCGGGGCCTGGCCGGTCTGCGCGATCACCACCGGGCTCACCAAAGCGAACGGGGTCGCCTCCTCGGTCGACCCCGGGGCGTCCGGTCCCGGGAGCGGCGGCTCAGGATCCACGTCCGGCAACGGCAACGGCAACGGCTCCGGCGCAGGCTCCAGCGCCAGCTCCCCGAGCACCGGCGACGACACCCCCAGCACCCCCACCACCCCCAGTACCCCCAGCGCCCCGAGCGCTCCCAATACCCCCAGCACCCCCACCACCCCCGGCGACACCGACACCGACCCCGCCACCCCCTCCCCGTCCCCCTCCCCGAGCAACCCCCCGGCAGAGAAGGGCAACTCCGGCACATCGGACTCGTCCGGTACATCAGACTCGTCCGGAACATCCGATACGCCCGGCACCTCCACCGGCGGCGGCCGGATCGTCCAGCCCCCCAACAGCGAGCCCACGACACCCTCGTACCAGGACAACTCGGACAACACTCCGCAGCCCACCGGGTATTCGAGCCTCGTCGACACCAGCGCCGATCCGGCCCCCGTGACCCTCTCGGTCAACGGCACCGGAAAGCATCGCGGGGTCAGCGCGCCGGAGTCGTACACCGTCCGCGCGGGCGACTCGCTCGTCTCCATCGCCGACTCCCTTGGGCTTGACGGCGGATGGCGTGCCCTTTATGCGGAGAATCGGAACGTCATCGGGGGCGACCCCGGGGCCATCGTCCCCGGTCAGACGCTTCGGCTCGGTAATTGAGGCAGTGTAAGAAATCCCCAAGAACGCGTCCGAAAGCGGCAGTTCGGCGGGGCGGTTCGGGTCGTATGTCGGTTTTGGGGAAAGTGTGGGATGAGTCTCACAAGCCCTGATCGTCTTTGAAATTCCGCTCCGGGCATGTCTACGGTCGAGCCGCCTGAGAACTCGGGCCCCTGCTGCCGCACACGCCTAATCCTGCCAGTGGCCGCACGGGAACAGTCGTCGCTTCGAGCGCCGTCGGCAGGAGCGGGGGACCCAAGGTAAGCGCTGGGAACGGCAGTTGACGCCGGACCCGGCTTGGGGTGAAGCCGTACGGCTCCTGAAGGGGAGCGCGTGCGGCCGGGCAACTCAACCGGCCCGAACCCGACAGCTCACCTCGCAGGCGTCGGTGAGGGGATCGATCCATGCTGTTCTCCGGCAAGGGCAAGCACCGCCGCCCGTCCAAGGCCACCCGTGTCATCGCGCTCGCCGGTGTCACCGGCGTCGCCGTCGCCGCCCCGCTGATGGCCGCCGGTGGCGCCTCCGCCGCGACCGCCTCCGAGTGGGACGCCGTCGCGCAGTGCGAGTCCGGCGGCAACTGGGCCATCAACACGGGCAACGGGTACTACGGCGGCGTCCAGTTCTCCGCCTCCACCTGGGCCGCGTACGGCGGCACGCAGTACGCCGCCACCGCCGACCGGGCCACCAAGGCGCAGCAGATAGAGATCGCCGAGAAGGTCCTGGCGGCGCAGGGCAAGGGCGCCTGGCCCACCTGCGGCACCGGCCTCTCCGGCGCGAGCTACAGCGGCTCCTCCAGCTCTTCCGGCTCCTCCAGCTCGAACTCCGGCAGCAGCTCGTCGAGCTCCAACTCCGGCAGCTCCAGCTCCAGTTCCTCGAACAGCGGCAGCAGCTCCAGCAGCACCCGCACCGAGACCCCCGCCTCCTCCCGCTCGACCGACCGCCCGGCCGCCGCCAAGACGGTCACCACGCCGGCCGGTACGAAGGTCAAGAAGGGCGACGGCGAGTACAAGGTCGTCAAGGGTGACACCCTCAGCTCCATCGCGGCCAAGCACAAGGTCGCCGGCGGCTGGCAGAAGCTGTTCCAGCTGAACAAGGACATCGTCGAGGACGCCGACCTCATCTACCCCGGGCAGCAGCTGCACCTGAAGTAAGACTCAGCTGAACCACAGCACCCTCACAGCCGTGGACCTCACAGTAGAGACACCGTGAGGGTCACCCCCCCGTCCCCACGGGTCTTCCGTCCCGGTGCGTGTTCCCCCGTACGCACCGGGACGGATTTTTTGTTCGCCTTCCGGTCACTCCCCCTTTGTTCCGACCTTGAACAATAGGTACGGTCGGTTCCGAACGTGGCCGGTCGGTCGGCTGGCCGAAGCGTCCGCGCCGGTTAGGCTCTAGTCGCAAGGCCCGCGCGGCCCCGCACCACCAGCGTCACATCCCAAGAAGGAGATGCACGTGCCGTCCATCGACGTCGTCGTAGCCCGGGAAATCCTGGACTCCCGAGGCAACCCCACGGTCGAGGTCGAGGTCGGCCTCGACGACGGCAGCACGGGTCGTGCCGCCGTTCCGTCCGGCGCCTCCACGGGTGCCTTCGAGGCCATCGAGCTGCGTGACGGTGACCCCAACCGCTACCAGGGCAAGGGCGTCGAGAAGGCCGTCCTCGCGGTCATCGAGCAGATCGGCCCGGAGCTCGTCGGCTACGACGCCACCGAGCAGCGCCTGATCGACCAGGCGATGTTCGACCTGGACGCCACGGACAACAAGGGCTCCCTCGGCGCCAACGCGATCCTCGGCGTCTCCCTGGCCGTCGCGCACGCCGCCTCCGAGGCCAGCGACCTGCCGCTGTTCCGCTACCTCGGCGGCCCGAACGCGCACCTGCTGCCCGTTCCGATGATGAACATCCTGAACGGCGGCTCGCACGCCGACTCCAACGTGGACATCCAGGAGTTCATGATCGCGCCGATCGGCGCCGAGTCCTTCTCCGAGGCGCTGCGCTGGGGCACCGAGGTCTACCACACCCTCAAGTCCGTCCTGAAGTCCAAGGGCCTGTCCACCGGCCTCGGCGACGAGGGCGGCTTCGCCCCCAACCTGGACTCCAACCGCGCCGCCCTCGACCTCATCCTCGAGGCGGTCAAGCAGGCCGGCTACGTCCCCGGCGAGCAGATCGCGCTCGCGCTCGACGTCGCCGCCTCCGAGTTCTACAAGGACGGCAAGTACGAGTTCGAGGGCAAGTCCCGCTCGGCCGCCGAGATGACCGAGTACTACGAGGAGCTCGTCGCCTCCTACCCGCTGGTCTCCATCGAGGACCCGCTGTTCGAGGACGACTGGGCCGGCTGGAAGGTCCTCACCGACAAGCTGGGCGACAAGGTCCAGATCGTCGGCGACGACCTCTTCGTCACCAACCCCGAGCGCCTCGCCCGCGGCATCGAGGAGGGCACCGCCAACGCCCTCCTGGTCAAGGTCAACCAGATCGGCTCGCTGACCGAGACCCTGGACGCCGTCGAGCTGGCCCAGCGCAACGGCTTCAAGTGCATGATGTCCCACCGCTCCGGCGAGACCGAGGACGTCACCATCGCCGACCTCGCCGTCGCCACCAACTGCGGCCAGATCAAGACCGGCGCCCCGGCCCGCTCCGAGCGCGTCGCCAAGTACAACCAGCTGCTGCGCATCGAGGAGATCCTCGACGACGCCGCGGTGTACGCCGGGCGCTCTGCCTTCCCCCGCTTCAAGGGCTAAGCCTCAGCCAGTCACTCGTACGTCCCCGTACCCGGTCCCGTACCGTGTGCGGGGACGTACGCACGTATGAACGGGAGGCGCGGCAGATGGCCGTCAAGGACAAGGACCGGTTCTCCACCGCGACCAGACTCCGCGCCCTGGGCGAACAGACCGCGGCCCGCGTCTACCGCTCCCAGAACAAGCGCCAGCAGCACCGCTCCCGCCTGACCGGCCGAGCGGCCCTCCTGGCGCTGGTGCTGTGCACGCTGATCGTCGCGCTGGCCTACCCGATGCGGCAGTACGTCTCCCAGCGGGCCGAGATCGCCGACCTCCAGCGCAAGCAGCAGCAGGCCCGCGAACGGGTCGAGCAGCTGCGCGACCTCAAGGCGCGCTGGCAGGACGACGCCTACGCGGAACAGCAGATCCGGCTGCGGCTGCACTATGTGATGCCCGGCGAGACCGGGTACGTCATGATCGATCCCGACGCGGCGAAGCAGGCGCGGGCGCAGACGGCCACGGCGGACCGGCCCTGGTACGCGAACGTCTGGGACGGCGTGGACAAGGCGGACGCGGCGCTGCGCTGAGCGTCGTAGACTCCCGGACCCCGAAGACCAACAGCAGAGAGATTCACGTACGGCCATGCAGACGCCTCCCCCAACCACCCCGCGCACGGAGCCCACCGAGGCGGACGTCGCCGCTTTCGAGCAGCAGCTGGGCCGCCCCCCGCGCGGGCTGCGGGCCATCTCCCACCGCTGCCCCTGCGGTCAGCCGGACGTGGTCGAGACGGCCCCCCGCCTCCCCGACGGCACCCCCTTCCCGACCCTCTACTACCTGACGTGCCCCAAGGCCAACTCGGCCATCGGCACGCTGGAGGCGAGCGGGCTGATGAAGGAGATGACCGAACGGCTCGGCCAGGACGAGGAGTTGGCGTCCGCGTACCGCGCGGCGCACGAGGACTACATCCGGCGCCGGGACGAGATCGAGGAGCTGAAGAACTTCCCCAGCGCGGGCGGTATGCCGGACCGGGTGAAGTGCCTGCACGTCCTGGTCGCCCACGCGCTGGCGGCGGGCCCCGGGGTGAACCCGCTGGGCGACGAGGCGCTGGCGCTGCTCCCGGAGTGGTGGAGCAAGGGCAGCTGCGTGACGCCCTGCGCGTGAGCGGGCGCGTTCCGCGTGTGGCCGGGGCGAGTGCGTCCCGTACGTGACCGGGCGGGCGCGTCCCGGCCGTGACCGGGGCGGGCGAAGAGACGTCCGTGACCTGTTGATCCGCTGACCTGTCGAGAGGACCCCTTATGACGCGCGTCGCCGCCATCGACTGCGGTACCAACTCCATCCGCCTGCTGGTCGCGGACGCCGATCCGGTGACGGGGGAGCTGACCGACCTGGACCGCCGGATGACGATCGTCCGCCTCGGCCAGGGCGTCGACCGCACCGGCCGGCTGGCACCGGAGGCCTTGCAGCGCACCTTCGCCGCGTGCCGCGAGTACGCCGCGGTCATCAAGGAGCACGGCGCCGAACGCCTCCGTTTCGTGGCGACCTCCGCGTCCCGCGACGCCGAGAACCGCGACGAGTTCGTACGGGGCGTGCTGGAGATCCTCGGCGTGGAGCCGGAGGTCATCTCCGGGGACATGGAGGCGGAGTTCTCCTTCACGGGGGCGACGAAGGAACTGACGGGCCGCGACGACCTCGCCAAGCCGTATCTCGTGATCGACATCGGCGGCGGCTCCACGGAGTTCGTGGTCGGCGACACGGCCGTCCGCGCCGCGCGGTCCGTGGACGTCGGCTGCGTACGGATGACCGAGCGCCACCTGATGACGTCCGGCGAGGCGGCGGACCCGCCGGCGGAGGCGCAGATCGCGGCCATGCGGGCGGACATCGAGGCGGCGCTGGACCTCGCGGCGCGGACGGTCCCGCTGACGGAGGCGCGCACCCTGGTGGGCCTGGCCGGCTCGGTCACGACGATCTCCGCGATCGCCCAGGACCTCCCCGCCTACGACTCCGCCCGCATCCACCACTCCCGCGTCTCCTATACGAAGGTCCGAGAGATCTCCGACCGCCTGCTGCGCTCCACCCACACCGAACGCACGGCGATCCCCTCACTCCACCCCGGCCGCGTGGACGTCATCGCCGCGGGCGCCCTCGTCCTCGCCGCGATCATGGAACGGGTGGGGGCGGAGGAGATTGTGGTGAGCGAACATGACATTTTGGACGGAATCGGCTGGTCGATCGCTTAAGGGCAGGGGAAGGCCCCGGTACCGAGAGAGGTACCGGGGCCGCTCGCTGTAGACCCCTGGGGCGTTGAGCCGCTTAAGGCTTCAATCCTTCGTAGGCTTCGCGGAGGTCCTTTGCCTCAGGCAGGGACCGGCGTTCTACGGCGCTGACGACTTCTAGTGCCCGCCAGTGGTTCGACGGAACAACTCGGCCACTCAATATGGCTTTCTGCACTGCCTCGCACGCTTCGTCAAGGCGATTCTGGTTCAAAAGCACCAACGCTAGGTCAATATTCGCCGAAGCGACACGGCGAGGCCACTTTGAGAAATCGGCAGAAGGACTTAGGCGGGTAATCACTTCGCGCGCGTATGATTCTGCGGCTGAGTCGCCAAGCCAGGCTAGAGTAGTTGCCGTGTATGAAATTGCCTTTGCGGGGTCATATTGATAGTGATGTTCTTTGGGGCGGATAGGAGAACTTAGGGAAGTCGAGAGCTGTTGAACTCGATTAATCACCGAGTAGGTCTCTGCGCTGTTGTGCAAGCGGGCTTGCGCTCGCCCCTCTTGTGCTGTCGCTTGGATGAGTACTGAGGTTCCCGCTGGTGCGATCGATTGCGCTATTCGGGAAAGTCCAATCGCCCGCTCGTAGTCTCCGTCGGTCAAGACGCGCCAAGCATCCGTTTCGAAGCACCATGCTTCAATCTCCGGAAACTCTGACTCTCTCCCCAGTGCTGCCGCAGTTTGCAGCCTTGCCACTGCGGCGGAGTTTTCCTTGAGGTCGATATGAAGAGTGGCTGCAAAGAGTGAGAACCATGCGCCAACGATCAAGAGCCGACGATGTTCGGTAAGGGTTTTTTTCGCGTCAAGCAGGTCTTTGATGTATCCGAGATGACGTCTTGCTTTATGGAGCAAGTCTTGCGGTGAAGTTGTCGGGTAAGCCTTAGCCGCTTCGTCGAATTCTCGCTCTAGTCGTGAGAGGGTTCCTTGGCCTACGTCGCTCGCCTGCACTCGGCGTGCCAATTCCCAAGCCTCCCACTCGTCATCCGGTGAGGCGGTGGAGATTTGGAGGGCAGCGGGGTTTTTAGGACCTTCATTGAAGGCAAGCAAATTATCCAGATCGCCTGACGTGACTTCTAGAAGCTTCGCCATCTTGGGGCGCTGATGAGCCTGAGGGTCGATCTCCCCGCTTTCCCAACGCTGCACCGTGCTGGTGGCTACCGCCATCGCTTGGGCGAAGATTTCTTGGCTATAGCCGCATGCCTTACGGCGTTTGGCCAGCTGCGTCCGCCTGCCCGCCATGTCCGTGCTCCGTCCGGCTTGACGCCCTCCCAGGTGAGAGTACCGGGCGCGGTCAACCTGCGGGCCAAGTGCGGTGTATCTGCTGTGGTACCGCCGAGCCCATGGCGGAAGGGTGGTGAGACGCAAGACGCAAGCACCCCCGCGGCGCGCGAACGCCCGGGGGCATGGTCACCAACCGCCGAAGGGTTGACGGCGATGGTCAACAGTACAGAGCTTTCCCAACAGCCTTACCCCACCGGCAAGTTCAGGCCGTCCGCCGCCATCACCCGTGTGAACGCCCTGGGCGAGCCCACGCTTGTCCGGCTCCTGAACGTCTCCGGGAAACGCCCCGCGGCCTCTCTCACGCAGTGGCGTGCGGAGTACGGCGGCGCTCTCAACGCCGAGACCGGTGAGTTCGAACTCCCGGTGCCGGCCATCCTCCCTTGCCCCTTCGAGAACTGCTCCGCCGGCGAGTGCTCGGAGGGCGCGTGACGGTCACCGCTGAACACGTCGGGAAGTTGGTCACGGACGGCGCGCGGACGGGCACTCTGATGGCCGTGGACCCGAACTGGGAAGACGTGAGGAAGCTGCCTCAGTACCGCCGAAGGGAAGGGCGAGCCTACGTCCGGCCGCCCGGTGGTGGGTTCGAATGGGACGTGCCCCCGGCTGCTCTGTACCTGTGTGAGAGCGGTACGCGGCGCCCTGGTTCGTGACCCGGATCGTCGTCGGCCCCCGCTGAGAAGTCCCGGAGTTCTGAAGCTCAGTCCCTGCCGGAAACAGCCGCTGCTGCGGCTCCCCTCTCGGGCAGGCAAGTACCCCGACTCAACAGGGGTCGGGGCAGGTGAGAGAGGAAACGCAGTGTCCGAGTACAGCGAGCCCGAGACCGAAGCCCTCGAGACCACCGAGGACGAGACCACCGAGGAAGGCGGCGAGACCGCCACCGACCTGACCGGCGCCCTGCTCGCCGCGTGAGGTAGCGGCGTCCGTGACCGGCGGGGAAGTAGCAGCTTCCCCGCCGGCTCCTGCACTCATCCACCACCCCGTCTGAAGGGAAAGCACATGAGCAATCCCAGGCTACTCAGGTTCACCTACCTGGAGGTCACAGGGTTCTGCAACGAACGGTGCGGCCACTGCTACGCCGACTCGTCTCCGCAGGGAACCCACGGGTCCATGTCGGTCGCCGAGTGGGTGGACGCGATCGACCAGCTCCCCGAGTTGGGAGTGATCGACGTCCAGTTCATCGGGGGCGAACCCACGCTGTACCCGAACCTGCCGGAGCTGATCCGGCACGCCTACGGGCGGGGACTGCACATCGAGGTGTTCTCGAACCTGACCCACGTCAAGGATGAGCTGTGGGACACGTTCCGCGAATGCCGGGTTCAACTCGCCACGTCGTACTACTCGGACGACTCCGCCGAGCACGACGCCGTGACCAAGCTCCGGGGCTCCCACAAACGGACGCGGGCCAACATCGAGAAGGCGGTGCGGCTCGGCATCCCGATTCGGGGCGGGGTCGTCGCCGTACAGCCCGAGCAGCGAGCCCGCGAAGCGGTCACCGACCTTACGGCACTCGGCGTCGGGCACGTCGGCGCGGACCGTATGCGGGCTTTCGGGCGCGCGAGCGAAGGGGCAATGCCCGACGTGGCGGATCTCTGCGGGCACTGCGCGCGTGGGCAATGCGCGATCGGCCCCGACGGCGACGTCTGGCCGTGCGTCCTCGGGCGGGTCATCACTCTGGGCAACCTGCGTGACGCCTCGCTGGCGGAGATCTGGAACGGGGCGCGCACCGCGCAGGCACGTGCCGAGATCTCCGCGGCTCACGGCGGGACCGTCGTGGAGAGCTGCACTCCTCCGCAGTTCCTTCCCATGTGCGGGCCTTGCGGTCCGTGCGTCCCGTCCGTGGGTCACTGTGATCCGCGAGAGGTGGACGGTGCGGCAGGCGCGCCTCCTACCATGGGCGCACCGGTTTAGGTTCGCTGCGACGATCAGGAGCGCGCGCATGGACGATCATGGGGACGACTTCGGGCCGTGGGGCTGGGAGAGTGCCAGCACCGCCGTACAGCGGACGGACGAAGAATGGCTCACGATCGCTCGCTACGTCCGGCACGCGGCGAACAAACTCGGCCCGGATCTTCCGCTGTGTCTTCCTGGTGAACCGAAGGAATGCGGCCGGACCGCGCAGCAGCACGTGCTGGCGTGGTCGGCGCATCTCAAGGCTGCCGCGCATCGCCTGATCGAGCAGTCCACCCCGAGTGAGGCCCGGGGCCTGCACGCGGCCGGCACGCTGTACCAGCGGCGCCTGGCAGAGCTGCGCGAGCAGAGCACCCCTGAAGCGGCTTCGCGCTGATCAGGAAAAACCGAAACGGCCCCGGTCACCATGTCTCCTGACACGGTGACCGGGGCCGAACTGGTTTCGGGGCTGAGGTTCCCGTGTCACCTTGCCGCCTGCCAAAGGCTCACGGCGAGGCCGATCACGCCGACCAGGGCCGCGAGGGCGGGTAGTGGCCACCTTCCGCGTTCGAGGGCGACGGCCGGGTCGGGCGGCGGGGGCTGAGCGGTCACTCGTCGGTGCCCCCTTTGTCGTCGACCAGGCCGAGGCCGACGGGATCGGCTGGTCCATCGCGTAACCTCTCGCTCAGCCGCCCTTGAGCAGTTCAGGCGACGTTTGAGCGCGCCCCGAGATCGCCGGAGCACCCCTCCCCGACACCCCCGCGGAAAAGTTCGTGAAGTTCTTCACAAGGAATTGGGTCCTGTCGGGCCGGGGAGAGGGTCCGGTTGGCCCTTTCGGGGGGTCAAGTGCCGTATGAACATGTTCAAAACGGGGGGACGCGGACGTATCGATGGTGTGACGGGGAGGTGTCACGGCGGGCGGTCCGAGGTGGGGTTCGGGGCGTGATCCGCAGCTCACGCGGCATTGACAACGGTGTGAGGGGGGAGCCGGTTCCCGGGGGTCCGCATGAAATGGATCACTTGGGCGGCGGAGGATAACACAGGCCCTTCCGAAGCTTGTGAAGGGGCGCACGAGCCACCCCCCTGAGACAGGTGGATACTCGATGCCATGAGCACCACGGAGCGTCCCAGGATCCTCGTAGTAGGCGGTGGGTACGTAGGCCTGTACGCGGCTCGGCGCATCCTCAAGAAGATGCGCTACGGCGAGGCGACCGTCACGGTCGTCGACCCCCGGTCGTACATGACCTACCAGCCCTTCCTCCCCGAAACCGCCGCCGGCAACATCTCCCCGCGCCACGTCGTCGTCCCGCTGCGACGTGTGCTGCCGAAGGCGGAGGTGCTCACCGGCCGGGTCACCACCATCGACCAGGACCGCAAGGTCGCCACGGTCGCGCCGCTGGTCGGCGAGGCGTACGAGCTGCCGTTCGACTACCTCGTGATCGCGCTCGGCGCCGTCTCCCGCACCTTCCCGATCCCCGGCCTCGCCGAACAGGGCATCGGCATGAAGGGCATCGAGGAGGCCATCGGCCTGCGCAACCACGTGCTGGAGCAGCTCGACAAGGCCGACTCCACCACCGACGAGGAGATCCGCCGCAAGGCGCTGACCTTCGTCTTCATCGGTGGCGGATTCGCGGGCGCCGAGACGATCGGTGAGGTCGAGGACCTGGCCCGGGACGCGGCCAAGTACTACAAGAACGTCTCCCGCGAGGACATGCGCTTCGTCCTCGTCGACGCCGCCGACAAGATCCTCCCCGAGGTCGGCCCCAAGCTCGGCCAGTACGGCAAGGAGCACCTGGAGAGCCGCGGCGTGGAGATCTACCTCTCCACCTCGATGGACTCCTGCGTCGACGGCCACGTCGTACTGAAGAACGGCCTCGAGGTCGACTCCCACACGATCGTCTGGACGGCCGGCGTCAAGCCGAACCCCGTCCTCGCGCGCTACGGCCTGCCGCTGGGGCCGCGCGGTCACGTCGACACCTCCGAGAAGCTCCAGGTCCAGGGCACCGACTACATCTGGGCCGCCGGTGACAACGCCCAGGTGCCCGACCTCGTCGGCCGCAAGGCGGGCAACGAGAACGCCTGGTGCCCGCCGAACGCGCAGCACGCGCTGCGGCAGGCGAAGGTGCTCGGCGACAACGTGGTCTCCGGTATGCGGGGCTTCCCGCAGAAGGACTACTCGCACGCCAACAAGGGTGCCGTGGCCGGTCTCGGGCTCCACAAGGGCGTCGCGATGATCGTCATGGGCAAGATGAAGATCAAGGTCAAGGGGCGGCTGGCCTGGTACATGCACCGTGGCTACCACGGCATGGCCATGCCGACCTGGAACCGCAAGATCCGGGTCTTCGCCGACTGGACGCTGGGGATGTTCCTCAAGCGCGAGGTCGTGTCGCTGGGCGCGCTGGAGACTCCTCGCGAGGAGTTCTACGAGGCGGCCAAGCCCGCGCCCGCGCCTGCGGCGGCTCAGCCGAAGAGCGAAGTCAAGGCTTCCTGAACAGCTGAACGAACTGAAGGGCCTCCCGCGATCCGTGGTGCGGGGGGTCCTTCGGCGTTTCCGTCGGCCCTGAACGGGCCTTGTCCTCAAACTCCCCCAAGCTCTTCGAGCAGGGGGGACCCCCAACGGGCTGAGTGACCCGGACGGGTTTTGCTCAGCTGTGATGCGCGGCGGGGACTAGTGTTCGGGCCGCTTGGTGTTTACGTGGGTGGTGGACGTTCCGGGATTCGTTTTCACGGAGGTTTGGCCCATGGGTGGTGTCGCTTCGCGGCTGGTGGGGTTGCTGGGGAGGGTGGCGGGAAGTGCGGGCGGGGTGCCCGTACGGGTGCGCGCGTGGGACGGGTCAGAGGCGGGACCCCCCGACGCGCCCGTGGTGGTCGTACGCAACCGGCGTGCCTTGCGCCGACTGCTGTTCAAACCGGGGGAGTTGGGGCTCGCCAGGGCCTGGGTCGCCGGGGATCTGGAGATCGAGGGGGATCTGTACGAGGTACTGGAACGGCTCTCGGGGTTCATCTGGGAACGCGGGGAGAACGCGCCCTCGCTGCGCACCGCGCTCGCCGACCCGGAGTTCCGCGGCGCCGTCCGCGGCCTGTTCCGGCTCGCCGGGCCGCCCATCCCGCCGGCCCCGCCCCGCGAGGAGACCCGCCGCACCCGGCATTTGCACACCCGCCGCACCGACCGGCAGGCGATCAGCCATCACTACGACGTCGGCAACGACTTCTACTCCCTCGTCCTCGGCCCGTCGATGGTGTACTCCTGCGCCTACTGGGAGGAGCAGGGCACCCTGGAGAGCGCCCAGCGCGACAAGCTCGACCTGATCTGCCGCAAACTCGGCCTGCGCCCCGGCGCCCGCCTCCTCGACGTCGGCTGCGGCTGGGGCAGCCTCGCCCTGCACGCGGCGCAGACCTACGACGCCCAGGTCGTCGGCGTGACCCTCTCCCAGGAACAGGCCGCGTACGCCCGCAAACGCGTCGCCGACGCCGGCCTGGCGGACCGGGTGGAGATCAGGGTGCAGGACTACCGGGACGTCCCCGACGGCCCGTACGACGCGATCTCGTCCGTCGGCATGGCCGAACACGTGGGCGCGGAACGCTACTTGGAGTACGCGGCCCGGCTGTATGAACTCCTCGCCCCCGGCGGCCGGCTCCTGAACCACCAGATCGCCCGCCGCCCCCGCGCGGACGAGGAGAAGTACCACGTGGACGCGTTCATCGACGCGTACGTCTTCCCCGACGGCGAACTCGCCCCCGTCGGCACCACCGTCACCCAGCTGGAGCGGGCCGGCTTCGAGGTGCGCGACGTCGAGTCGATCCGCGAGCACTACGCGCTGACCCTGCGCCAGTGGGTGAAGAACCTGGAGTCGGCCTGGGACCGGGCCCTCCAGCTCACCACCCCCGGCCGGGCCCGCGTCTGGCGCCTGTACATGGCCGCCTCCGCGCTGGCCTTCGAGCGCAACCGCATCGGCGTCAACCAGGTGCTGGCGGTCCGCGCCCCGGAGAGCGGCTCCTCGGGACTGCCGCTGCGGACGCGGGTCTGGCAGGGGTAGGCACCCCTACGGCGAAGGGCCCGGCATCCCCCATGGATGCCGGGCCCTTCTCTCTTGCGGGCCTTCTCTCTCGCGGGCGGGGGCTACTCCGCCTTGATCGCCCCCAGCATGTTCAGCTTCGCCGCCCGCCGCGCCGGCCACAGCGCGGCCAGGACGCCCACGGTCCCCGCGAGCGCGAGGAACAGGACGATCCGGCCCCAGGGGAGGACGAGTTCGTACGTCGCCAGGCTGCTGCCGATCAGCTCGCCGGCCGCCCAGCCGAAGAAGATGCCCAGGCCGATGCCGAGGACGCCGCCGAACAGGGAGATGACCAGCGACTCCAGGCGGACCATGCGCTTCACCGCGCGCTTGTCCAGGCCGATCGCGCGGAGCATGCCGATCTCCTGGGAGCGCTCGAAGACCGACATGGCCAGGGTGTTGATGACACCGAGGACCGCGACGATGACCGCCATCGCGAGCAGGCCGTACAGCATGTTCAGCAGGACCGTGAACAGCTGGGCGATGCCGTCGGAGATGTCCTGCTTGCTCTGGACCCGGATGCCCGGGTTCGAGCCCAGGGCCCGCTCCAGGTCGTCCTTCACGGAGGCGGAGACGCCCGCCTTGGTCTTCACCAGCACCCGCATGTCCGTCGGGTCGCTCTGGTGCGCGGCCAGCGCGGACTTGTCCAGCAGGACACCGCTCACGAACTCGTTGCCCTCGTACACCCCCGCGACCGTCATCCGCTGGGACTTGCCGTCCTCGTAGTACACGGTGAACTGTGAACCGGCCTGCCAGCCGCGGGACTTGGCGGTGTCCTTGTCGACGACCAGCCGGTCGCCGGAGACCTCGAAGCGGCCCTCGTCGACCTTCGGGTCCAGCAACTGGCCGACGGTCTTGCCGTCCACCCCGGTCAGGTACTCCGTCTTGCCGTCGATCCGCGCGGGGGCGTTGCGCAGCGGGCTCGTCGCCGTCACGCCGGTCGCCGTCCTGAGCTTCGACTCCACGTCCGGGGAGAGGGAGTTGCCGTTCGCCATCGAGACGACGTAGTCCGCGCGGATCGACGCCGACGCCATCTTCTCGATCGCGTTCTGGAGGCTGCCGGCCATGACCGTCATACCGGTGATCAGCGTCAGCCCGATCATCAGCGCCGACGCCGTGGCCGCCGTGCGGCGGGGGTTGCGGACCGCGTTCTGGCGGGCCAGCTTGCCGGAGATGCCGAAGACCTTGAGCAGCGGGGCCGCCGCCGCGATCAGCGGCCGGGACAGCAGCGGGGTCAGCACGAACACGCCGATGATCAGCAGGACCGCGCCGATGCCCATGGGCGTCTGGCCGTCGGAGCCCTTGAGCGTCGTCGCGTACAGGACCGTCGCCGCGCCCGCGCCCGCGAACAGCGCGCCCAGGGTGTTGCGCACGACCAGGGACTTCGTCGTCTCCTTGGCGTGGACGCTGTTCATCGCCGCGACCGGCGGGATGCGCGCCGCGCGGCGGCCGGGCAGCCAGGCGGCGAGCATCGTGATGACGACGCCGACGGCGAGCGCGGCGGCGACCGTGCCACCGGAGACGATCAGCGGGCCGTCGGGCAGGGAGGCGCCGGTCTGGTTCAGGAGGGTCCGCAGGCCCGCGCCGATGCCGACGCCGACGCCGAGGCCGGTCACGCCCGCGACCGCGCCGACCACGAACGCCTCGATCAGCACCGACCGCGTGACCTGCCGGCGCGAGGCGCCGACCGCGCGCAGCAGCGCGAGTTCCTTGGTGCGCTGCGCGACGAGCATCGTGAAGGTGTTCGCGATGATGAACGTGCCGACGAAGAGCGCGATCCCGGCGAAGACCAGCAGGCCCGACTTCAGGCCGCTCATCTGGCTGGAGATCCGGTCGGCCTGGTCGGCGGCGAGCCGGGCGCCGGTGGTGGTCTCGGCCTCGCCCGCCGGGAGGGCGTGGTCGAGGGCCTGCTTGAGGGCGGTCTGGGAGACGCCGGGGGCGGCCTGGACGTCGATCTCGTCGTAGCCGCCGGCCTTGTGGAACAGCTGCTGCGCGGTGGCCGTGTCGAAGAGGGTGAGGCTGCCGCCGGCGCTGACGTTGCCGTCGTCGGTGGTGAAGATGCCGGTGATTTTCGGGGTGAGGACGGGGCCGTCGACGGAGAGGCGGACGGTGTCGCCGACCGCGTACCCGGCGCGCTTGGCGGTGTCCGCGTCCATGGCGACCTCGTCCGCGCCGTGCGGGGCGCGGCCGGAGGTCAGGGGGTAGCGGACGTCCTTGGTGCCCCAGTAGTTGCCGCCCTGGGAGGCGAAGCCGTCACCCAGGAGATGGCCGTTCCTGTCGGCGACGGCGGTGAAGCCGCTGACGACGCCGATCGCGGAGCCGGTCTCCTTCAGGGACCGGGCCTTCTGAAGCGTCGCCTCGCTGAGGTCGGGCGTCTTGCCGACCGCGTTGCCCTCGGCGGCCTGGCTCTTGGGGCGGACGGCGACGTCCACATGGTCGTAGCCCTTGGCGGAGCTGTTCTCCAGGGCGCTGGAGAGGGTGTTGGTGAAGACGAGGGTCCCGGAGACGAAGGCGACGCCCAGCATGACCGCGAGGACGGTCATGAGGAGTCTGGCCTTGTGCGCGAGGACGTTGCGCAGCGCGGTGCGGAACATCAGCTGGTACGGCCCTTCGCGTCGAACGCCTTCATGCGGTCCAGGACCGAGTCGGCGGAGGGGTCGTACATCTCGTCGACGACGCGGCCGTCGGCGAGGAAGATGACGCGGTCCGCGTAGCCGGCGGCGACGGGGTCATGGGTGACCATGACGACGGTCTGGCCCAGCTCGCGCACCGAGTTGCGCAGGAAGCCGAGGACCTCGGCGCCGGAGCGGGAGTCGAGGTTTCCGGTGGGCTCGTCACCGAAGATGATCTCCGGGCGGGCGGCCAGGGCCCTCGCCACGGCGACGCGTTGCTGCTGGCCGCCGGAGAGCTGGGCGGGGCGGTGGCTGAGCCGGCCGGAGAGGCCGATCATGTCGATCACCCGGTCCACCCACGCCTTGTCGGGCTTGCGGCCCGCTATGTCCATCGGGAGGGTGATGTTCTCCAGGGCGGTCAGGGTCGGCAGCAGGTTGAACGCCTGGAAGATGAAGCCGATCTTGTCCCGGCGGAGCTTGGTGAGCTGCTTGTCCTTCAGGGAGCCCAGCTCGGTGTCGCCGATGCGGACCGATCCCGAGGTGAAGGTGTCGAGCCCTGCGACGCAGTGCATCAGCGTGGACTTGCCGGAACCCGAAGGGCCCATGATCGCGGTGAAGCGGGCCTGGTGGAAGTCGACGGAGACCCGGTCCAGGGCGACCACCTTGGTCTCACCCTGTCCGTAGGTCTTCGACAGGTCCGTGGCCCGGGCGGCCACGGCGGTGGCCCGGTCGGCGAGAGGACTGGTGGTCACGGGATCGCTCCTGGAGAGAGGTCGGCGACCCCTGTTCCGGGGCCGGCTGTACCCCTTCATCGTCCCGGGCACCCCGATCGGTTCGAGTCCGCCTCAGTTCTGGTTTCAGCAACAGACCCCAGAGGGACGGGTGACCGTCTTGTCATACCTGGGGATGACGTCGGACCCTGACAGAGGCACATCCGTACGTGGGCGGGAGCAAAGCAGGGGAGTCACCCTCGTTTCGGCGGTGAAATTCCGTCATTCCATGTGCACGAGCGGTGATCGCACGTAAGGCTATTGGCAAGTGCGGACGGCCAGTTCCGGGGGCTGATGCTCCCTCAGGTATCAATAAAATAAGACAACATCGGTTCACCCGGCCGATGTTGAGGAAGCGTGCCCCGATAGGCTCGGAGCGCGACGACGCGGAGCCCCTTGGCCAGCCCAGATGGTGGAATGCAGACACGGCGAGCTTAAACCTCGCTGCCCCGACGCGGGCGTGCCGGTTCAAGTCCGGCTCTGGGCACCACCGCACCTCACAGGCGGTCAAGTCGCCCCCCTGGTCCCGTTGTAGTACCTCTCGTCCCCCCTGCCCAGCCTGTTGACGACGGCTGGGTGCGGGGGCAGACTCATGCCCGGAGAAGAGTGAAGAAAATTTCACCACGCGAACAAACCCCGTAACCGATCGAACACCCCGTTAACCGGAGGAAAGGACCCCCCGATGCGCACCACCGTCGGCATCATCGGCGCCGGACCCGCCGGGCTCCTCCTCGCGCGGCTGCTGCACACCGCCGGGATCGACTCCGTCGTGCTGGAGAGCCATGACCGCGACTACGTCGAACACCGCCAGCGCGCCGGGATCCTGGAGCAGGGGACCGCCGATGTGCTGCGGGCGGCGGGGGCCGGCGCGCGGATGGAGCGGGAGGGGATACGGCACGACGGGATCGAGCTGCGCCACGACCGGCGCCGCCACCGCGTCGACTTCCCCGCCCTCACCGGCGGACGGTCCGTCACCGTCTACGCCCAGACCGAGGTCTGCAAGGACCTCATCGCCCTCCAGCTGAAGGACGGCGGCCCGCTGCTCTTCGGGGCCGAGGCGCTCGCCGTCGAAGGGGCCGACGGCGAACGGCCGCGGATCCGGTACCGGCACGAGGGCGCCGAACGCGTCCTGGAGTGCGCGTACGTCGTCGGCTGCGACGGCTTCTGGGGCGTCGCCCGCAAGGCGGTCCCCGAGGAACTGGTCCGCGTCTTCGAACGGACCTACCCCTACGCCTGGCTCGGCGTCCTCGCCGACGTCGCGCCCTCGCACGACGAACTGGTCTACGCCCGCCACGAACGCGGCTTCGCCCTGCTGTCGATGCGCTCCCCGACGGTCTCCCGCCTCTACCTCCAGGTCCCCGCCGGCACCGACCCCGGCGACTGGAGCGACGACGCGGTCTGGGCCGAACTGGAGCGCCGCCTGGAGACCGACGACGACTGGCGGCTCGCGCGCGGGCCGATCACCCAGAAGTCGGTCACCCCCATGCGCTCCTTCGTCCACGAACCCATGCGCCACGGCCGCCTCTTCCTCGCCGGCGACGCCGCCCACATCGTCCCCCCGACCGGCGCCAAGGGCCTCAACCTGGCCGTCGGCGACGTCGTCACCCTCGCCCGCGCCCTCACGCACGCGAGGGACACCGGATCGGACGAACTCCTCGACACCTATTCGGAGCGCTGCCTGAGCCGCGTCTGGCAGGCGGAGCGGTTCTCGTACGACATGACGGTCATGCTGCACCAGGGCGGTGACCCCTTCGACGGCCGCGTCCAGCGCGCCCGGCTGGAGCGGATCGCCACCTCGCGCGCCGCCGAACAGGAGCTCGCCGAGGGGTACACGGGGTTCCCGTACTGACCGCTCTTGATCTCCGGCCGGTTCCGGACGTGTCGCGACTTGGTCATGAATGCCACCCGGGGCCCCAGGGAATCAAGGAGCCGCGTAGCGTGTTGGCGCAACCACGGCGAGGAAAGATCCTCCTCAAGCACTAGGGCCATTCTTTTGCCGTTCCATTACCCTTGACGCCAAGGCCACGCGAGGTGGCCATGGAGGAGTGAAATGAGGAGCAGAAACCCGGTCTTCTCGCGACGGGGCTTCAGCCGCGACAACGGCTACGCCGGCTTCAACGCCGCGCCGCAGGCCGGGGGACCCGCCGTCGCCACGCAGGCGAACCCGTACGCCCAGCAGGCCGGCAACCCGTACGCGACCAACCCCTACGCCCAGCAGCAGTACGGCGCCCCGCCGCAGGCCCCGGCCGCCTCCGGTGCGATGACGATCGACGACGTCGTCTCGCGCACCGCGATGACGCTCGGCACGGTCGTCGTCACCGCGGTCCTCTCCTGGCTCCTGCTGCCGGTCGACCCCGCCAACCTCGGCAAGTCGTACGGCATCGGTGTCGGCGCCGCGCTCGTCGCGATGGTGCTCGGCCTGATCCAGTCGTTCAAGAGCCGTCCGTCGCCCGCGCTGATCCTGGCGTACGCGGCGTTCGAGGGCGTCTTCCTCGGGGTCATCTCCTCGACGGTGTCGACGTACATCTCCGACGGCGTCGTCGTCCAGGCCGTGCTCGGCACGATGGCGGTGTCCGCGGGTGTGCTCGTCGCCTACAAGGCGGGCTGGATCCGGGTCAACCGGCGCTTCTACGGCTTCGTCATGGCCGCGGCCCTCGGCTTCGTCCTGCTGATGGCCGTCAACATGCTGTTCTCCGTCTTCGGCGGCGGTGACGGGCTCGGCTTCCGCAGCGGTGGCCTCGGCATCGTCTTCGGCATCATCGGCATCCTGCTCGGCGCGTGCTTCCTCGCGCTGGACTTCAAGCAGGTCGAGGACGGCATCACGTACGGCGCGCCCCGTGAGGAGGCGTGGCTGGCGGCCTTCGGGCTCACGATGACGCTGGTCTGGATCTACATGGAGTTCCTGCGGCTCCTCGCGATCCTCCAGGGCGGCGACGACTAGTCCTGCCCGCTTGCTTCGAGAGAAGGGCCCCGCGGCTTCGTGCCGCGGGGCCCTTCCCCTGTGCGCTCACGGGAGTTGCCGCGCGGCTATCCGAGTTTGCGCGCCGCCCTCCTCAGGTCGTACTCGTGGATCAGCGCCTTGGCGTGGCCGTAGGCGAGGTTGTGTTCGTGGCGTAGCCAGCTGACCTTCTCCGCGAAGCGGAGGGCGGGGCCTTCGTCCACGGTGCGCAGCCAGTCGGCGACTTCACGACCGGTGCAGTGGGGGATGCGGGCGAGCAGGTTGCGATGGGTCTCCTCGGAGAAGACTCGGGACATCGGCGCCTCCGGGTGTGAGCCGGTCCTTTGAGTCACCGTGCCTGAGGGTTTGCCTGTTGGCAACAGAGGTGGGCCCTCGATCTGGAGCAAGTGCGGCTCTGGCTTGGCCCGGTGGTCCGTTGACGGTCGCGGTTGTCCGCTGGTGTCTGCGGTCGTTGTCACGCAGTTAGTCACGCACCTGCACCTGCCCGAGAGGCCGGTGGAGAGAGTTTGAGGTCTGTTGATCTGTGGGGCGAGAGCATGAAAGGGGGCTATTACACTTGTACCAATGGAGAGGGCTAGTTGCCCTCACCGTGCGAAGCAGGCACTCGGCCCCCTTTCTTGCTCTCGGAGGGGCCCCACAGGTCGACAGACCTTAAAGTCTCGGAGCCGGCCGTCCCGGCCCCCCTCCACCTCACCCTCCGCTCACCTGATCCCTGCGTGCTGCGTCGGGTTCGTCGGCCTGGTCTTCGTCGACTTCAGCCCGTTCCTTGCTGATCGTGGCGTGTTCCAGGGGGTGCGGGGTCGGTGTGAGGGTTGGGTCTGGTCGGTGGTGGGGTGGGGTACAGGTCTCGGTCCGGCGCAACGTTTCTGGCGGGCCAAAGCGTGAAGCGGGATTACCCCGGGGCAACTTGGTGGCGCGGGGCCGGGGCCGGGGCGGCGCGGGCCGGAGGCAGGAGCAGAGCCCCGAGTCCCGAGCCCGCGCAGGCCCGTAGTACGGGCCTGCGGGGTGTGATCACGTAGCGACGGCTGGAAAAGCCGAGTGGCCAGCGCGCCGGATGCCCGTGAGGGCAAGAGCCCCCGCCCTTTCCGCCTGCCGGGGCCCCGGCCCGTGGAACCGGCCGGCTGCCTCAAGGGGTGTGCGCGGGGGTGACTGCTGTGGGTGTGTGCTGTGGTGTGCGCGGGGGTCGTGGTGGCAAGAGGGTTTCCCGTTCGACCGTCCGCCCGGGAATCCCCCCGCAGGGGTCCCCTCCCTCTCCCCCCTTCCCCGCCCGAACGGGCGGGGACTTGATGAGGTAGAGAAACCTGTAACAGCCTTGGCTGATGCTGGCCTTGGCGCTGGTCACGCCTCCGTGGCGCCCTGGATCAGTTGATCAGGCGTCAAAGTCGTATTCCAGGATGTATGAGGCAGCGTCAAGCGTCATTTCGTTGATCTCCACGGGGCGCCCCTCGTCTGCGAACGCGGTCCGGCAGACAAGAATGACCGGCGTGCCTGCGGAGATGCTCAACTGCGCCGCCTCATCCTTCGTGGGCATACGTGAGCGGATCTCTTCACGGAAGTGCACTGGCTTGTAACCGAGTTCGGCGAGACGGGCGTAAGTTCCGCCGGGCCCCGTGTCCTCCTGAGTGATCGCCGATCCTGCGACCACCGACGAGGGGAGGTAGCTCGTCGCGAGAAGAACAGGCTTCCCGTCCAAGACGAACCGCCGGCGCCGCACGCAGACGGTGTCCTCGTCCACTAGGTCCAAGACCTGCGCGATTCGTTCTGGCGCGGTCTCCTCCGACACCGTCACGTGGTCCACCACAAGCGTGCGGTTCTCGATGTCGGCAGACCAGATGGACCGGCCACTGCCCCATTGCTCCTGGGCAAGCCGCTGGATTCCCCGTCGCCTCAACGGACGGAAGGCCCGGACAAACACGCCGGCGCCCTTACGGGACTCGGCAACGCCTTCATCCTTGAGCACGCTCAATGCCTGACGTGCTGTCATGCGGGCCACGCCATGCGCGGCCATCAGGTCGTTCTCCCCCGGAAGCCGATCACCGGGACCGTACTCACCCGACTGGATCGCCTCACGTAGAGAGTCCGCGATCCGTTGGTACTTCGGCCGACGGTCGTCGGTGGTGGCCATTCGGAGTTCTCCCTCTTCTCTAGACACCCCACCCTAGGGCATCCCCAGATGCGTTGCCCGTTGCATGTAGCCGCCGTGAGTCATCCAACGTCTCTAGACATCTCTCTTGACGACATCTCTAGAGACGTGCTTATCTATAGGTGTCTAGAGAGGACGCGCAAGGCGGCCTCGCAAAACGAGGGATGTGCTCATGCCGTCGTTCAAGATTGATCTTTCGACCGCCGTGGTGTTCGTGGCGACCGCGCCGGAGCCGAAGATGGCGAACAAGCGGACCGGTGAGCGCGCGGTGGACAGTCAGAGCGGTGCGGGTCTGTCGACGGTGGGCCTGCTGGTCTCGGATGAGGGTGAGGGCAACCTCTACCAGGTGACGATCCCGGAGACGGGTTACCCCCAGGGTCTGGCGCCGGGTATGCCGGTGGCCGTGACCGGGCTGAAGGCGCGTGACTGGGAGAACGAGTTCAACGGCCAGAAGCGGCACGGGATCTCGTTCCGCGCGGTCGCGGTCACCCCGCTGGGGGCCTGATCATGTCGGATCTGGCGACCTGGTTAGAGGTCGGGGCTGCGGCCTCGGGGGTCGGCGGTCTCGGCTACGCGAAGTACCGTGCGCCGCGCGTGTACTGGTCGCTGGTCGGGATGCCGATGGCCTGGGGGCGTTTCACGGTCTCGTACCGCTCCACGATGGATGTGTGTGGGCTGACGGTGCAGCCGTCGGGTCTGCGGGCGTTCATGACCCGCAGCGTGGTCCGCCGTGAGGTTCAGCCGGTTCCGCCGAGGGTCCGTCGGGTGCGGGGGACGTCGACCGGGCTGCGGGTGACGCTGCGGCTTCCCGCCGGCCTGGAGCCCGCCGACGTGATGGCGTCCTCGGAGCGGCTGCGGCACGCGTGGGGTGTCCACTCGGTGACCGTGGTGGAGGTGAAGCCCGGTTTCGTGGAGCTGCGGATGACCGGCTACGACGTGTTGCGCTGGGTGCGGATGCCGCGTCAGGCCCGCCCGCACGGCATGGCCGTTCCGGTCGCGGTGCGCGAGGACGGGACCGCGTTCGAGCGGGACTACCGCAAGGTTCCGATGGCGCTCACCCTGGGTGCCAACCACTCCGGCAAGTCGATGTATCAGCGCAATCTGATCAAAGGGCTGGCGCAACTGCCGGTGGCCCTGGTCGGTGTCGACTGCAAGCGCGGGGTGGAACAGTCCGCCTTCGCGCCCCGCCTGTCGGCGCTGGTCACCAACCCCGACAGTGCCGCTTCCCTGCTGAGCGCCCTGGTCGCGGAGATGGAAGACCGCTTCGACCTGCTGAGCCGGTACGCCGTCTCCGATCTGTGGGAACTGCCTGATGAGGTGCGCCCGGTGCCGGTGATCGTGCTGGTGGATGAGGTGGCGGAGCTGTTCCTGATCTCCTCGAAGAAGGATGAGGAACGCCGGGAGCAGATCGTGACCGCGTTGATCCGGCTGGCGCAGATGGCCCGTGCTATCGGCATCCACCTGGAGATCTGCGGGCAGCGCTTCGGCTCGGATCTGGGCAAGGGCGCGACGATGCTTCGTGCCCAGCTCACCGGCCGTGTGGTGCACCGTGTCAACGACAAGCAGACCGCCGAGATGGGCTTGGCGGACATCGCTCCGGACGCGGTTCCGGCGGCGAGCCTGATCCCGATGAACCGCCCCGGGACCGCTGTCGCGGCGGACTCCTCCGGTGGCTGGTCGAAGATCCGCACCCCGGACACCAGCCGCGATGAGGTCGTGGCGGTCTGCCGGGAGTTCGCCCACCTGGTCCCGGACCTGCCGTTCCTCGAACCGTTCCGGCCCCATGTTCCCGCCCACGCCCCCGCGCCGGTGACCGGCCCGTCGCTGGTCAAGCCCCGCCCGGTCACCGAGTAACACCCCGTTCCGCCACGGCCGGCGTGACCGCTTCGCGCCACGTCCCTACCCCAGCCATGCCGAAAGCAGAGAGGGAAGATCACATGTCGCACTCCAGCCGCCGTGAACGCCGTGAGGCTCCCGTCTTCCGAGACCTCTGGTTGACGGGAGCCCTGATCCAGGACGCCCGCCAGTACCTCACGCTGAGCGACAACCCGGACCAGGAGTTCGTGAGCATCGTCGTCCACGGCTGCACCCTCAGCAGGAGCACGGACTACCCGCCCAAGGGCCACGGCTACCCCCGACAGGGCCGGTGATCGTCATGGCCGCGCGGAAGACCGCCCGCAGTAAGCCCCTCGTTCCCGAGCCCGAGAAGTGCCCGGACTGCGACGGCACCGGCGAGACCACCGAAACCGTCCGCGTCGGCGCCCGCAAAGGCCGCGCCACCGATGACCGACAGGGCGCCCTGTGCCTGACCTGCTGGGGCACCGGCGAGAAGCCCGACGCCGACTGACCGCCCCGGGACCGGGCGCCCAGACATCGGCTCCCGGTCTCGGCTTGATCCCCCGCGAAGGGAGGTGAAGACCGTGTCCCGCTCGTTACGTGTCGACCCCGTTCTGGTGCAGGCCGTGATTGCCGGTGCGCTGTCCTTCGCCCACCTGCACGACCTCGCCGAAGCCGCCGGGCAGAGCGGTTGGAAGGCCTGGGCCTATCCAGTGAGTGTCGACCTGCTTCTGGTCGCTGTGTGGCGCCGGCTGCGGACCGCCCCGTCGAAGATGGCATGGTTCTGGTTCCTGGTCGCCCTGGTCGCCTCGCTCGGTGCGAACATCGCCACCGCCGGTCTCCTCGATCTCGACGACGTTCCGGCCTGGCTGCGCATCCTCGTAGCCGGCTGGCCCGCGCTGGCCTTCCTCGGCGGCACTCTGCTCGCCCACTCCCCGACCCCCGCTGAGGCTCCGGCTCCGGCCGTGGTCGTGGACCGGCCCCCGGTCGCGCCGGCGCCCTCGGAGTCCGAGCCCGCTCCCGAGCCGGAGCCCGAGTTGATCCCGGCAGCGGAACCCGCCCCGGCTCTTCCCCCGTCGCCCGTTCCTGCGGTGCCTCTGGCGCTGGTCGAACACGCCCGCAAGGTCGCCGCCGACCACCGCGCCCGCACCGGTACCGACATCGACACCGCCACTCTCCGCGCCCGCCTCGGGGTCCCCGAGGACCTCGCCGGCGCGATCGCCGCCCAACTCGCCTGACAGACAAGGAGATCCCGATGCGACCGTCCATCCGCGCGGCCCTGGAACGTTCCGCCGAACTCACCCGCGACAACCGCCTGGTCGACGGTTTCGCCCTCGGAGAGGCCGCGCTCAACCAGGCCACCGACGACGAACGCCCCGAGGTTCAGCAATGGCTGACCGACCACGCCAGCGACTTCACCAACTAGGAGGACCGACATGCGGCCGAACCGCTTCTACGACGTGATCCGCATCGGACCCGTGGAGGTCGCCACCTACAACGACGCCCGGGGCCGCAAGCGCCACATCGGCGCCTGCACCGCCCCCCGGTGCGGCTACTGCGTCACCTACGACACCCGAGCCGCCGCCGAACTCGCCGCCCGTACCCACCGCTGCAAGGTCTGAAAGGGAGATTGACATGGACGTGCCACTTTGGTTCGCCCTGCTGGTCGTCGGATGGCTCGGGATCAAGATCGCCCGCCCGCCGTGGTGGCTGATCGCCGCCCTCCTGATCGGCGGCTACCTCGTCGCCGGAAGCTTCCTCGCCCCCGTTCTCGGCTCCGTCCTCAAGTAGAAGGGAACCCACCTCGTGCTCACGCCGAAGTACCCGCCCCAGGACATGGCCCCGCCCGCCACGCTTCCCGCCCCGACGGTCCACGTCCCCGTGCCCGTCCAGCCCCCGGCCCCCGCGCCGGTCCCGGTCGCCCCCGTCTCGAACCGGCCGGTCGTCCAGCTCACCCCCGGCAGCGCGCTCGCCCTCGCGGCCGGCGGTGGCGCCGTGGTTCTCGTCGTCGGCGCGGTCCTGGTCTCGCTGCTGCTTGCGGTCGCCATCACCGGCGTCACGGTCGCCCTGGTCGCGGTCGTCCTGCGCCTGCTGATCAAGGACCTGAACAACAACCGCTAAACGGCCCCGGGGCGGCTCTCTCGGCAAAGACCGCCGCCCCGGCGCCTGCAACCACTTCCAGATCCATCGGACCCGAAAGGGAAGCCTCATCATGCCCCAGCACGCCCCGGCCACGCGCGTCTGCCGTGACTGCGACGGCTTCGCCGCCGCCAGCATCACGACCGGCACCCACCACGACGGCTCCCGCGTTCTGCTCCGCGTCACCTGCCCCACCTGCAAGGGCACCGGCACCGCCCGCCCCGTGCGCAAGCAGGAGGTGAACGCGTGATCCCCCGCCGCTGGAGCCGTGACATGGGCCGTTTCGACGCGGAAGGTCTCGACGACTACGAGCACTTCAGGTAGATCGTCAAGGTCCACAACGCCTACGACGGCGACCGGAAGATGAGCCTGCCCAAGGACAACCCGTCCAAGGACCTCTCCGGCCCGTCCTGCAACGACGCCAACACCCCGCGAACCCGGCGCTGGGGGCGGTGAACATCGTGGCTGATCTCACCCCGACGCCGGACACCCCCGGCCTGCACGTCAGCAAGCCCACCCCCTACGCCCCGGCCACCGCCACCGCTGTCTGCCGCTGCGGAACCTCCGCGACGGCGACCGGCGACGACCAGGTCAAGGCACTCGTCGACGACTACGCCGCGCACCACGGTCCCGCCCACCGCAACGGGGGCACCCGTTGACCCACACCGCCACTGCGGCGGGCCTGGACCCGGCCACCCTCACCGACGTACTGAGGCTGGCCGGGTCCCCCGGCTTCGACCGCATCAAGGACCAGATCCACAGCACCGGCGGATGCTCCGACCCCATCCGCCTCCAGGGTTCGACCACGACCCGCGACACCGTGACCGGACAGGTGCTGCACTCCTACTCCACCGACACCGAACCCGGCGGCATCCTGCGCGTCTCCTGCGGCAACCGCCGCGCCTCCCGCTGCCCCTCCTGCGCATGGACCTACGCCGGCGACACCTACCACCTCATCCGCGCCGGACTCGTCGGCGACCCCGCCAAAGGCACCCCGCACACCATCCGCGACCACCCCCGCGTCTTCGCCACCCTCACCGCCCCGAGCTTCGGCCCCGTCCACAACCGCCCCGGCAAACACCGCTGCCGCTGCGGCACCCGCCACCCCGAGGACGCACCCGAACTCGGCACCCCCCTCAACCCGGGCACCTACGACTACGCGGGCGCCGTGCTGTGGAACAACCACGCCTCCGAACTGTGGCGCTACTTCACGATCTACCTCCGACGCCAGATCGCCCGCCGCGCCGGCCTCACCCAGAAGGAAGCACACACCCAAGCACGGGTCTCCTTCGGCAAGGTCGCCGAATACCAGAAACGCGGCGCCGTCCACTTCCACGCCGTGATCCGCTTCGACGGACCTCAGGGCCCCGACTCGCCCCCGCCTCCGTGGGCCACCCTCGACCTCCTCACCGACGCCATCCAGGCCGCCGCCGCCCGCATCACGGTCGA
The DNA here is from genome assembly GCF_055597585.1 of Streptomyces sp. AMJ-169. Taxonomy (NCBI): domain Bacteria; kingdom Bacillati; phylum Actinomycetota; class Actinomycetes; order Kitasatosporales; family Streptomycetaceae; genus Streptomyces; species Streptomyces sp. AMJ-169. The sequence goes on along the minus strand of NZ_JBVLTJ010000012.1, from coordinate 86,725 downwards.
CGTCCCCCCGGCCCGCCACCAGCCCGACCCCGACCAGCCGGCCATCACGCAACCGGCCCGCACCCTGCGCTGGGGCACCCAACTCGACGTCCAGCCCATCGGAGCCTTCGGCCACGGCGAAGAGATCACCGAAGCCGCCGTGGCCTCCTACGTCGCCAAGTACGCCACCAAAGCCGCCGAGACGACCGGCACCGTGGACCGCCGCATCGGCAGCAAAGAAGCCCTGACCCTCCTCGGCGTCCCCGACCACCCCGCCCGCCTGATTGCCGCCTGCCTCGACCTCCACCCCCTCTACCCCGACCGCAAGCTCCGCGACTGGGCCCACATGCTCGGCTTCCGGGGCCACTTCTCCACCAAGTCCCGCCGCTACTCCACCACCCTCGGCGCCCTCCGCCAGACCCGCGCCGACTACCGCGCCGCCCAACAACGCGCCGCCCTCGGCCTCCCCGACCCCGACACCGAGGAAACCACCACCCTCACCCTCGCCCACTGGACCTACGCCGGCCACGGCCACACCCCCGGCGAATCCTGGCTCGCCGCCACCATCCGCCGCGACATCCAGCACAACCGCGAAACCGCCCGCGAACACCGAACGACGCAACCCGACGACGACGGTTGGGGCGTGGACTCATGACGGCCTCATCCTCCGTACTGCTCACCGTGCCGGACGTCATGGTGCGGCTCCAGCTCGGCAAGTCCAAGGTCTACGACCTGATTCGGACCAAGCGACTCGTCTCCTTCACAGAGGGTCGCGCCCGCCGTATCCCCGAAAGCGCGGTAGAGGACTACATCCGCACCCGGCTCGAAGAGGCTTCCTGATGGCGACGCGTCGGAGTCGCGGTGACGGCGGCCTTCACTGGGATGCCAAGCGCCAACGCTGGATCGCGACGGCCAGTCTGGGCTTCCATCCGAACGGCAAGCGGAACGTGAAACGAGCGAGCGGCAAGACCAAGACCGCCGCCAAAGAGAAGCTGAAGGAGGTGCTGCGGGACTACGAGGACGGCCTTGCGATCGCGCCGACCGGCTACACCGTCAAGGACGCGGTGACGGACTGGCTTGAGTACGGGCTCAACGGCTTGGACGCCGAGACGGTCAGAACGAACAAGAGCCTGTGCAAGAACCACGTCATCCCCGCGCTGGGTGCCAGCAAGCTCCGGGACCTCGGCGCCGAAGACATCGACAAGTGGCTGGCGGCCAAGTCGAAGGCGCTGAGCACCCGCTCTCTGAGAGTGGTCCACTCGTGCCTGAACCGCTCGGTCAAGCGCGCCATGGCACGGGACAAGGTGAAGCGCAACGTCGTGGAACTCTGCTCCGTCCCCGCCGGCCGTCCAGGAAGACCGTCGAAGTCCCTCACCCTGGTTCAGGCGGAAGCGGTGCTGAAAGCGGCGGAAGAGTCCCCGCTCTACGCCTACTTCGTGGTGTCGCTCCTGACCGGCGGACGTACAGAGGAGATGCGCCCGCTCCGCTGGGATCACGTCGACCTCGTAGGGGACCCTGAGGCCGATCCTCCGATCCCGCCGTACGTCGCGGTTTGGCGCTCCGTCCGTCGCTCCGGCGACACCAAGACCCGGAAGTCTCGCCGTACCCTGGCGCTGCCTGGTCGGGCCATCGACGCTCTGAAAGTTCAGCGGGAGCGTCAGGGAAGGCAACGCGTTGCGGCTGGTGACAAGTGGAAGGAGAGCGGTCTGGTCTTCACGTCGGATGTCGGCGCGCAACTGTCCGGGCAAAACGTCCGGCGGGAGTTCCGCAGGGTCATCGCTCGCGCGGCGGAGTTGCTGCCTGAGATCGAGCCCTACGCCCCCGTGCACGAGACGGAGTCCGGCGTCTTCATTCAGGAGAACTCCCATCCCCTTGTGCCGGAGGACTGGACGACTCGGGAGACCCGGACGTCATTCGTCTCGATCCTCTCGGACAAGGGCATCCCCCTCGAAGAGATCTCCCGACTGGTCGGCCACTCCAGTACCGCCGTGACCGAAGCTGTGTACCGGAAGCAGATCCGCCCGGTCATCCAGACAGGGGCGACCGCCATGAACGAGATCTTCAGGACGTCGCCGCCTCCAGAGCGGTAGTCACGCAGTTAGTCACTCAGCAATGCCAAGAGGGCCCCTACCGAGTTGGTACGGGCCCTCTGACCTGTGGCCTAACCCTTGCGGGCGGAGAGAGCTACTGGTGTCGTTCTTTTCCCTGTTGGCAACAGTCCGGGGTGTGCCGGGTTCGGGGGGCCGCGTGGCGTAGTCTCGCCGCGTGGTGGATACGACGCCGTTGTTGCGCGCGGTTGATTTGTTCGCGGACCGTTTGAGGGCGGCGCCTCAGAGTCGGCTCCAGCGGGGGGCCGCCGCTGAAGCGTTGCGGCTGGCGCAGGAGTTGGCCCAGTGGGCGCAGGCTGTCGAGGAGCCGGGGAGTGAGGCGCGGGTGATGCCGGACGCCGGGATGTTCGCCGTCGCCGATCAGATCGGTGTTGCCGCGCATGATCTGGCGGTGGTGCTGGGGAGTTCGGAGGAGGTCGAGAAGGCTGTGCAGATGGTGGAGGAGGCGCGGAAGAGGGCGGGGGTTTGAGCTTTGGTGGCGGCTGCGGGTGGGTCGTGGCTGGTCGCGCCGTTCCCCGCGCCCCTTAAGGGGCTGCGCCCCTTGACCCCCTTGCGCAGTTCCCCGCGCCCCTAAAAGATGCGCAGTTCCCCGCGCCCCTAGTGCGCCGTTCCCCGCGCCCCCAGTGCGCAGTTCCCCGCGCCCCTAAAAAGCAGGCCCCCGCCCCCAGTCGCAAAGCCCCCCAACTCCCCGCTCAGCCCCCTACAAGCTCGCTATCACCCGGTCCGCCAAGATGTACACCTTCTCCTCGCCGCACTCGAACGTCAGCGTGTACGCCCCCGATATCCCCGAACCCCCCAGCAGCACCGGCGCGTTGCCCTCCGTCAAAGCTGCCGCCAGGCGTTCCGCTGTTTCTCGGTGGCCCGGGGTCATGCACAGGGTGGTGCCGTCGGCGAAGACGTAGACGTCGAGGGTGCCTAGGGGGCCGGGGCGGACGTCTGTCAGTTCGGTGCGGGTTGCCGCCAGGTCTTCCAGCGTTGTCACCGTGCGCTCGTGGTCGGCCGTCGCCGGGGAGCCCAGGGGGACGAAGTCCGGGTGGGAGGGGTGGCGGCGGCGGGCGGCGGCGAGTTCGGGGGAGTCGCCGGCGAAGTCGTCGGACTCGGCGGGGGACTCCGTCACCGGCTCCAGGCCCACGAAGTCGCTCTGCCGGGGCAGGAACAGCTCGCTGTCGGGCAGGCCCAGCAGGGAGGGGGCGTCGGAGACGTCACGGGACTCCTGGGCGGCCCAGAAGGCGCGCGCCTCGGCCAGCTCCCGCTCCCGCTCCTCCGCCAGCGCCTCGGCGACCGCCGCGCGTATCTCGTCGGTGTCCGTGGCCGCGCGGGCGGCCGGGACCAGGCCGTGGGCCAGGGCGGAGTGGTTCTCGGCGAGCTGGGTGCTCAGCTCCCGCACCTGGCGGCGCAGGGCCAGCAGGGTGCGCAGGACGGCGACGCCCACGGCGCCGGTGGCGGCCGTGGTGACCAGCAGGGCGATCGGCATGGCGCTCACTGACGTACTCCCGGTTCAAAAGTCGACCCCCGACTTCCTACCTCAGCTTGGCGGGCGAACTCTCCCACTGTCAGTGCGTAACGTCACGAAACGGACAGGACTTTGGGCCCGGGGGTACCTGGTGGAACGGCCCTGAGCTGCGGAATCCCGCACTCTAGGGAGATAGGTCACATCCTGGGGGAGATTGGATCACAAATCGGCCCGGAGTTCGGGTGGTTCCCGTACTCCGGGCCGTGGGGTGACCTCAGGTGTCCCGTCGGTCACACAGGGCTCGCCAAGGGGCGTGCGAAAGGGCTAGCTCAGGCGCTCGACGACCATCGCCATGCCCTGGCCGCCGCCCACGCACATCGTCTCCAGGCCGAACTGCTTGTCGTGGAACTGGAGGGAGTTGATGAGGGTGGTGGTGATGCGGGCGCCGGTCATGCCGAAGGGGTGGCCGACGGCGATCGCGCCGCCGTTGACGTTCAGCCTGTCGATGTCGATGCCGAGGTCCCGGTAGGAGGGGATGACCTGCGCGGCGAACGCCTCGTTGATCTCGACCAGGTCGATGTCGCCGATGGTGAGCCCCGCCCGGCGCAGCGCCTGCTGCGACGCCTCGACCGGGCCCAGGCCCATGATCTCGGGGGAGAGGCCGGAGACACCGGTGGAGACGATCCGGGCGAGCGGGGTCAGGCCCAGCTCGGCGGCCTTGGTGTCGGACATGATGACAAGGGCGGCGGCGCCGTCGTTCAGCGGGCAGCAGTTGCCGGCCGTGACCAGCCCGTCGGGGCGGAACACCGGCTTCAGCCCGGCGACGCCCTCCAGGGTGACCCCGGCGCGCGGGCCGTCGTCCTTGGACACGACCGTCCCGTCCGGCAGCGTCACCGGCGTGATCTCGCGCTCCCAGAACCCCTTCTTGATGGCTTCCTCGGCGAGGTTCTGCGAGCGGACGCCGAACTCGTCCATGTCCGCGCGGGTCACGCCCTTGGCGCGGGCCAGGTTCTCGGCGGTCTGGCCCATCGCGATGTACGGGTCGGGGACGAGGCCGTCCTCGCGCGGGTCGTGCCAGTCCGAGCCGGCCGACTCGGCCACCGCCGCCGTACGGGCCTCGGCGTCCGCGAAGAAGGGGTTGCGGGCGGTCGCGATGTCCGAGCTGCCGTTGACGTACCGGGACACCGTCTCGACGCCGGCCGAGATGAACACGTCGCCCTCGCCGGCCTTGATGGCGTGCAGGGCCATGCGGGAGGTCTGGAGGGAGGAGGAGCAGTAGCGGGTGACCGTGCAGCCCGGCAGGTGGTCCATGCCCATCTGCACGGCGACGATCCGGCCGAGGTTGTGCCCCTGCTCCCCGCCGGGCAGCCCGCAGCCCAGCATCAGGTCGTCGATGTCCCGGGGGTCCAGCTCGGGCACCTTGGCGAGCGCCGCCTGGATGATCGTCGCGGTCAGGTCGTCCGGCCGCAGATCCTTCAGCGAACCTTTCACGGCACGGCCGATGGGGGAACGGGCGGTCGAGACGATCACGGCTTCGGGCATCACGGCTCCAGAGGGCTACGACGATGTGGGCGCTGCTTGGAAGTTACCCGGCCGTATGGCCTGGGTCACGATGCTGGAGGTGTGCCCCTGGCCACACCTTTCTAAGCGCTTGCTTTCCGGACAGGGGGTGACGGGAACAGATCGGGGGAAGCCGCCTCCGCCGCCCGCCGCCGCCTGCGCTTCAGCAGCGCCCACGGCCCCCGCGACCCCGCCGCCATCGCCGCCGTGACCTCCGTACCCGCCTCGGCCGCCGCCTCCGCCGCCGCCCGCGCCACCGGCAGGAACCCCTCCCGCCGCGAGACGTCGGGCCGCTCCTCCTGCGCCGGCCACAGCCCCAGCGCCGCGCACAGCGTCGGCAGCACGGCCATCGCGGCGGTCGCGTACCCCTCCACCGACGGGTGGTACTGGTCGGGCCCGAACAGCTCACGCGGATGCGCCTCGAACTCCGGGCCCAGCAGATCGCCCAGCGAGACCGTCCGCCCGCCCTGCTCCACCGCCCCGATCGTCTGCGCCGCCGCCAGCTGCCGCGACGCCCGCCGCGCCAGCCAGCGCAGCGGCTGCCCGACCGGCTCGATCGTCCCGAGGTCGGGACAGGTGCCCACGACCACCTCGGCGCCGGCCGTCCGCAGCCGCCGCACCGCCGCCGAGAGATGGCGCACCGAGCGGGTGGCCGGCATGTGGTGGGTGACGTCGTTGGCGCCGACGATGATCACGCAGATGTCCGGCACCTGTTCGGCCGAGCCGAGGACCAGGGCGACCTGCCGGTCGAGGTCGTCGGAGCGGGCGCCGGGAAGCGCGACATTGCGCATCCGCACCGGACGCTCCGCGACCGCCGCGAGCCCCGAGGCCAGCAGCGCGCCCGGCGTCTGGCTCGCCCGGTGCACCCCCTGCCCGGCGGCCGTGGAGTCCCCGAGCAGCACCAGATGCAGCGCGCTCTGCCCGTCGGCGGCGTACGCGGCCCCGTACAGCCCGTCCGCGTGCGGCACCCGCGTCTCGCCGTTGCTCTCCACATGCCGGCGCGCCCACTGCGCCTCCGCCAGCAGCAGCCCGACGGCCGCCGCCCCGGCCAGCCCGATCCCGCCACCGCCGTAAGCCGCGCCCGCCGCGATCCGCCGGGCCACCCGGGCCCTCGACATGCTGGTCATACCTCGCCGCCACCTCCCTCGTCGCCGTACACCCACTCCTTGCCCCGTACGCACCGCCGCCCAATCTCACCAGGGAGTGAACGGTTCCGGCGGGCCGTAGGCTGGCTGAACCATTACGACCGCTTTTTGGCAAGCAACCGGAGACAACGGTGCAATTCCACGACTCGATGATCAGCCTCGTCGGCAACACCCCGCTGCTGAGGCTCAACAGCGTGACCAAGGGCATCCAGGCGACCGTCCTGGCCAAGGTGGAGTACTTCAACCCGGGCGGCTCCGTGAAGGACCGCATCGCCCTGCGGATGATCGAGGCGGCCGAGAAGAGCGGGGAGCTCCGGCCCGGCGGCACCATCGTCGAGCCGACCAGCGGCAACACCGGGGTCGGGCTCGCGATCGTGGCCCAGCAGAAGGGGTACAAGTGCATCTTCGTGTGCCCCGACAAGGTGAGCACCGACAAGATCAACGTGCTGCGCGCGTACGGCGCCGAGGTCGTCGTCTGCCCGACCGCCGTCGACCCCGAGCACCCCGACTCCTACTACAACGTCTCCGACCGGCTGGTCCGTGAGACGCCGGGGGCGTGGAAGCCGGACCAGTACTCCAACCCCCACAACCCCCTCTCGCACTACCACTCCACGGGCCCCGAGCTGTGGGCGCAGACCGAGGGGCGGATCACGCACTTCGTCGCGGGCGTCGGCACCGGCGGGACGATCTCCGGGACCGGCCGGTACCTGAAGGACGCCAGCGAGGGGCGCGTCCAGGTCATCGGCGCCGACCCGGAGGGGTCCGTGTACTCCGGCGGCTCCGGGCGGCCCTACCTCGTCGAGGGCGTCGGCGAGGACTTCTGGCCCACCGCCTACGACCGCACGGTCGCCGACGAGATCGTCGCGGTCTCCGACAAGGACTCCTTCCAGATGACCCGCCGCCTCGCCAAGGAGGAGGGGCTGCTGGTCGGCGGCTCCTGCGGGATGGCCGTCGTCGCCGCGCTGCGGGTCGCCGAGCGGCTCGGCCCGGACGACGTGGTCGTCGTGCTGCTGCCGGACAGCGGGCGCGGGTACCTGTCGAAGATCTTCAACGACGAGTGGATGGCCGACTACGGCTTCCTGGAGGACGAGGGGCCCAGCGCCCGCGTCGCCGACGTGCTCAGCGACAAGGCGCACGGCGCGATCCCGTCCCTCGTGCACATGCACCCCGAGGAGACCGTCGGCCAGGCCATCGAGGTGCTGCGCGAGTACGGCGTCTCGCAGATGCCGGTCGTCAAGCCGGGCGCCGGGCACCCGGACGTGATGGCCGCCGAGGTCGTCGGCTCGGTCGTCGAACGCGAGCTGCTGGACGCCCTGTTCAACGGGCGCGCCTCGCTCGGCGACCCGCTGGAGAAGCACATGTCGGCGCCGCTGCCGCAGGTCGGCTCCGGGGAGCCGGTCGGGGACCTGATGTCGGTGCTCGGCACGGCGGACGCCGCGATCGTCCTCGTCGAGGGCAAGCCGACCGGGGTCGTCAGCCGCCAGGACCTGCTGGCGTTCCTCGCCAAGGGCGGCAAGTGAGTTGACGGCGGCGGGCGCCAACTGCCGGTGAACGTGCGGTGAATCGCGCCCTCTGACGGGAAACTTCCGTTCGCCCGGCTCAGGGGTGAGGTTCGCGGAAGTGGTACGAGCGTGTCACGTCCGCGCAGCACACGCTTAACACGCGTCCGGCAGATTGGTGGTTGTCGGCGAGGGCGGGAGCGGCTCCCCTCCCAAGCCGGCAAACCGAACGGCGTCACGGACCTCCGGAGCGGCTCCCGGACCTCCACCGACGCCACGGACGCGCAGACCCGGCTCCGCCGGCCCGCGTCCCTCGCGGGGACCGCCGTCGTCCCGCCCCCCGTCACAGGGGGTGCGGCGGTCCCCGCGCAAGCTTCCCGGTACGACGCCGGGCCCGTCCTCCAAGGACGGGCCCGGCGTCGTCGTATCCCTAGGCTTCCCAGCGGTCCTTCTTCTCCCGCCGGTCGCGGAAGTGCTCCAGCAGGCCGGGGGTCGAGCGGAAGGCGTGGACGCCGTTGACGCCGACGATGCCGGCCCAGGTGAAGATCAGCCCCGGCAGGCCCGCGTTGCTGACGCCGATCGCGGAGAGGGGGATCGCGAGGACCAGGGAGACGATGCCGAAGCCGAACCGCTCGCCCCAGGTGTCCGTCGCCTTCGGGTCGCGCGCGTCGCGGGCCACCGCCATCTGCTGTTCGGCGAAGGAGCGGCGGACCTTGCGCTCGACCGCGCCGTCGATGCTGCGGTCGACCTTCTCCAGGAACGACTCGACCAGCGCCGCGTCGTACTCCTCGCCCAGCTCCCTGCGGGCGTGCAGCGTCGCGTCGAGTTCCTTCTTCAGTTCGGTGTCATGCCCCGTGGTCATCCCGGTCTCCTCATCCGCTCGCGGCCCCTCCAGGCTAGGGAGCGGGTGCCCCGGCCGCACTGGGGATAGCCCCCCTGTCCGGGGAGGGGGGTGCCGGAAGGACGCCCAGGGACTCCAGGGCGTGCCGGTGAGGGCGGCCCACCTCGCTCAGCCGGACCTCGATGCCCCGGCCGCGCAGCTCGCCCACCGCGTCCTTCAGGGCCAGCGCCCCGGTCGCGTCCACCGCCGTCACCCCCGACAGCCGCAGGTCCAGCGCGCCGACGCCGTCCACCTCGGCGAGGTCCCTGCGGAAGCGGTGCGCCGCCGCGAACAGGAGGGGGCCGTCGAACCGGTAGGTGACCGTGGCGGTGCCGGGGAGTTCGTCGGCCGCCGCCGGCGTGAGACGGGTCCGGTGCGCCCTCGCGCGCAGCGCCAGCAGCAGCGAGACCGCGAGCCCCAGGAGGAGGGCGCGTACGAGGTCCAGGGTGATTGTCGCCGCCGCTGTGAGGACGAGGACGGCCGCGTCGCCGGGGGTGGCGCGCAGCAGGGCCCGTACGGTGGCGGGCTCGGTCATGTGGACGGCGGCTGCCAGGAGGACGCCGGCGAGGGCGGGGTGGGGTCCTGCCACGAGGATCGCCGCCGCCGGGACGAGGGCGAGGGGCGGTTTCCAGCGGGCCAGGGCCAGCAGGAGGGCGGTCGTACCGGCCGATAAGCAGAGGGTGGGCCAGTGCGGGGCCGTCGCGAAGCTCTCCGCCGCCCGCGCCGCGATGAGCGTCGGCCGGCCGCTGTGGGGGAGCGGGGTGCCCAGGGCGTACGGGAGTTGCTGGAGGGTGACGACGGCGGCGGTGCCCAGCGTGAAGCCGGCCAGGACGGGGGCGGGGACGCAGGAGAGGGCGGCGAGGGTGAGGGCGAGAGCCAGGAGGAGGGCGTCGGTGAGGAGGCGGGGGGTGCTGGTGGTGGGGTGGAGGGAGAGGGGGAGGGTGGTGGCGGCGAGGGTGAGGGGGGTGAGGGTGTGGAGGCGGGTTTTCAGCGGTGTTTTCAAGGGGGTGTTTCTTCTGTGGGGCGTGCGCGGTGTTCGTCTGTGGGGCGTGCGCGGTGTTCGTGGCGCTCACGTCAGGAGGGACACCAGGCCGGTGTCGAGGTCGAAGCGGGCCGCCGTCACCTGGGCGGATGTGAACGCCGGGTCCGCGCGGATCGCGTCCCGTACCCAGCGGGTGTGCGCGGTCATCGTGTGCTCGGCCCAGTCCCCGGGGTGCGCGCGGGTGCGGTGCGCGGCGGGGGAGATCTCCTCGACGAGGAGTTCGAGGTGGCCGGGGACGTCCGCGCCGGTGCGGATGTGCTCCAGGGTCGCCGCGATCGCCCCGCACCGCTCGTGCCCGAGGACCAGCACCAGCGGGATGCCGAGTTCGACGACGCCGTACTGGACCGACCCGAGCACGGCCTCGTCCAGCACCTGGCCCGCCGTCCTTATGCACAGCAGGTCGCCGAGGCCCTGGTCGAAGACCAGCTCGGGCGGGACGCGGGAGTCGACGCAGCCCAGCACGATCGCGTACGGGTGCTGCGCGGCGGCCAGCGTACGGCGCAGCCCCCGGTCCTCGTGCGGATGGCGCGATCTGCCCTCCGCGTAGCGGCGGTTGCCGGCGAGGAGTTCGTCGAGGGCGGCGGGCGCGGTCGCCGGCGGGCCGGGGCGGGGCTGGCGTACGACGCGGGTGGCGGCCGAGGCGGGGGCGGCGGCCAGGGCGCCGACGGTGGTGGCCGTCAGAAAGGCCCGGCGGTTCGAGGGCATGACGCTTCCTCAGGGTTGTGCTTGAGGGGCCCTGGTGGAGGGTTGATTTACGTTACGCATCCGTCTCGTCACCCTGGGTGGCTTTTCGGGGTACTTGACACAATCGTGTTCAGATCATCGACGGCTCTTTGGGAGGGGCGCCCGGGTGGGGCCGGATTCCCGTGGGCGGCGCGCGCCTGTATAACAACATGCACCATCGATGAACTGTGAATAACCGTGAGGGGGACCCCGACGTGAGCGTGTCCGACGGACCGGCCGCCCGTCTCCAGGCGCTCTTCGAGGGGCACCGGCTGACGCCGACCCAGCGGCGCATCGCCCACAGCATGGTGCGGCGCGCGGCCGATGTGCCGTTCCTGTCGAGCGTGGAGCTGGCGGAGCTGGCGGGGGTGAGCCAGCCGTCGGTGACCCGGTTCGCCGTCGCCCTAGGCTTCGACGGCTACCCCGCGCTGCGCCGTCATCTGCGCGAGGTGGCTCCTGCGGAGCGGCCGCCGGCCGCCGTCGCCTACAACGCCTATCAGCAGGCGGTGGAGGCGGAGATCGAGAATCTGCGGCAGTTGGCGGAGGCGTTGGCGGATCCGGAGCCGGTGCGGAGGGCGGGGCGGCTGCTGGCCGCTTCGCGTCCGCTGCCGGTCCTTGGCCTGCGGGCGGCTGCTTCCCAGGCGTACGGGTTCTCGTACTTCGCGGCGAAGGTGCATCCGGATGTGCGGTTGCTGGATGAGGGGGGGACGCTGCTTCAGGATCGGATCGATGCGAGTGTGCGGGCGGGGGCTAGTGCGTTGCTGTGTTTCGCGTTGCCTCGGCATCCTCGGGAGGTGGTGGATGCGTTGGAGTATGCGAAGGGGGCGGGGTTGCGGGTGGTGACGGTCGCGGATTCCGCGTTCGCGCCGGTCGCTCGGTGGTCGGATCTGTTGTTGCCTGCGGGGGTGGGGACGGGGTTGGCCTTCGACACCGCTTGCGCGCCGATGTTGTTGGGGCGGGCGTTGTTGGAGGCGATGTGCGATGACTTGCCTGATGCTCAGGCTCGGTTGGAGGAGTTTGATGTGGGGGCTGTGGCTCGGGGGTTGTTTGTGGAGTGAGGGGGGTTGGGGGGAGGGGGGTTTGGGGGAGGGGGCTTTTTGGGGTGGGGGGTGGCGGGAGCGGTAGGGGGTGGGGGTGCGGTGGGGTTCGGGGTGCGGGTGGGTTGTAGCTGGTCGCGCCCACGCGGCGGAGCCGCACATTGATACAGCCCCGCGCCCCTGGGGTGGTTGCGGTTGCGGGGTTTGCTCCGGGCCGTTTGGTGTGGTCGCGCCGGCGTGGCGTTGGCCGGGTCCGGGCGTCGGGGGTGGGCCGTCGGGGTGAGGGCGTGTCATCGGCGCGGGGCATGCTCGGTGGGTCGGGGGTGGTGTGCGGGGGGACTTGGGGAGGGCTGCCGGTTCTGTCTGGGGGCGGGATTCTCATGGGCCCGCCGGTCTGTCCCGGCCGCGTCGGTTGCTCCCAGCTTTCCGCGGCTGCTTCAACTCTTCCGGCTCCGTTGGTCTTATGCCCTTCCAGCTTCTCCGGCTCTTCCCGCTCTTTCCGCTCTTCTGGCTTCGCTGGGCTTCCGGCCCTCGGTCTCTCCGGCTCTTCCCTCTGTTCCGGTTTCCGCTGGGCTTTCGGCCCTCCGGCCCCTCCGGCCCCTCCGGCCCCTCCGGCCCCTCCGGCTCCGCCGGCCCTCCCGCCCTCCCGCTCTTCCGGTCCTCCGCCTCCCGGATCTGTCGGCCTCTCTGCCCCCGGCCTCCCAGCCTTGTCGGCGTTCCGTCCGCCTTCTGGCCGGCGCTGGAGCGGGTGCCGAGGCTCTTGTGTCCGGCGACTGTCTGATCCCGCCAGTTTGTCCTGTCCCGCTGGTCTCCCTGTCCTGCCGGTCTCTCCGTCCCGCCGGTTCTCTCGTCCTCCCTGTCCCGCCGCTCTTCCGTTCCGTCAGTCCTCCCGTCCCGTCGGTCTCCCTGCCCCCTCGCCCCCGGCGGAGCCCTTCTCAGGCTCGTCTCACGTTGGGTCGCTAGCTTGCCGGACCGGCGGGAATGGCGATGCGGAGGCGGGAAGTATGGCGCGCGGTGGACAGGGGCTGGCTCGGGTGGCGGTCGTCGTACGGGCGGGGGCCGCGCCGCTCTGGTGGTGCGGGGTGTTCGCGGCCGGGATCGGGGTGCTGGTACCGGGGTTCACCGGGCGGCGGATCGGAGTGCTCGCCGGGGCCGCGCTGTTCATCGTCGGCGCGTTCGCCGTCGGCCGGATCCGGCGCGGACGGTACCGTACGCTCGCCCGGGCCGCCGCGCGCGCCGGTAAGTACGACGTCCTCCAGGACCGTGCCGTCACCCTGCGGAACTGGCGCCGGGGACACCGCTGGTGGCTGCTGCTGGCCTTCGCCGCCGCACTGCTCAGCTCCTTCGCCGCCCCCGCCACCCTCGGCCTGCTCCTCGCCGGCTGCGCGACGGGCCTGCGCTGGAAGGCGTCGTGGCTCGGACGGCGCGAGCGGGAGGAGGGGGCGCTGCTGTGGGTCCGGGTGGACTGGCTGGACCACTTCGGGGGGCGGCCGGCGGGCAAGGGGGTCAAGGGGTATCGGGGGACGGGGGTTGGGGCGGGGGATGCGGGGTTGGGTGGGGGGCGGAGGAGGGGGTCGGAGGGGGCCTAGGGCGGATGGTCCAGGTTGGGGTGGGGGTCTGAGCTGGCGGGCCCACGAGGCGGATGGTCTGAGGCAGGCGCCTGAGGTGGCGGGCCTAAGAAGCGGCTGGTCTGCGTCAGTTGGCCTGGGGCAGTTGGTCCGAGCCGGGTTGCCCTGAGCTGGCTGGGTTGCGTCAGCTGGTCTACGCCGGCTGTTCCTGGTCAGGCGATCCGAGCCGGGTTGCTTGAGGGCCGGTCCGCGTCAGGTGCTCTGAGCGTGAGGGTGAGAGGGGGAGCAGGGGAGGGGAGCCGGGCGGGGCGGGTGTTCAGCCCCAGATACCGGCGTCTCCCCGGACACCAGCACCCTTCACTCACGCCCCCGTCAACTCCCCTTGCTCTCTAGCCCGCTAAGCCCCCTTCAGTTCCCCTTGCCCCTTGATCTCCTGCCCCCTGCCTTCCTGCCCCTCGCTCTCCCCGTAACCACCCCCACCCCCACCCCACCCCAGCCCTGCCCCACCGCAGAGCCGGTCGGTCGGTCCGTCGGACGGGTGGGCTCAGACCTCCAGTTCCTCCTCGATCCGCTTCAACTGATGCCGGGCCATCGCCAAGTTGGCCCGCTTGGAGTCCAGGACCAGGTACAGGAACAGCCCGTTGCCGCCGCGCCCGGTGAGGAGCCGGATCAGGTGGTACTGGTCGGAGAGCGTGATCAGGATGTCCTCGATCTGGCCCTTCAGGCCCAGGTGCTCCATCGTCCGCAGCTTCGCCCGGATCACATCCGTGTTGCCCGCGGCGGCCACCGTGAGGTCAAAACTCTTGCTGCCGCCCAACGTGCCGAGCGCCATCCCGCTGGTGTAGTCGACGAGCGCGACCCCGGTCGCCCCCTCGATCGACGCGAGCGCTTCCTTCAGCGCGGTCTCTGTGTTGGCCATGACTGGAATTCCTCTCAGTTCTCTTTCGGTGTACGCGCGTTGGAGTGCTGCGCGCGGGTCGGTCGGGTTCTCAGCGGCGGCAACGGCGCCGGCGGCGTCACGGGCTGCGCCGTCTCCCGGTCGTGCCGGGCCTCTTTGGCGGCGGCGTCGACCAACTCGCCCACCAGGGCGGCCACTCGACGCCCTTCGAGATGCAGCCGGCCGACGTTCACCCGGTCCTGGGCGAGCAGCGTGAGGACGGCCGACTCGCCGGCCGCGTACGTGGCGACGTACCCGTACACACCGCGTACGAGCAGCTCACGCAGCTCGCCCTGACCGGTGGCGTCGGCCATGCGGACGGCGACCCCGAGCCCGGCGGCGGTCAGCGCGGCGACTCCCTCGGGTTCGGCGCCGGGCATGTCATGGGCGAGCACCAGCCCGTCCACGCTCGCCGCGAGCGCTCCGGTCAGCTGGGGCATCCGGGCCCGCAACCGCCGTAACTCATCGGTCAGTTCGGCTTCGGCAAGTACTCCGATCGCCATCAGCTCTCTCCTCTCGCCAAGCGGACGCCGCCGCTGCCGCTCAAAGGGCCTCCAGCGCATCTCTGAGCCTTTTCAGCAGGGGGATGTCGGGGTGGGGGTGGGGTGGTTGGGGGGTGGTTGGTGTGGGGGCGGGGGTGATGGGGGGAGTGGGGGTGCCGGGGTTCGGGTCGGTTTCGGGGGCCGCGCTGATGCCGGGGGTGGGGTTCGTGGTGCTGCTGGGGGGTGCGTCGGCGCCGGGGCTGGTGCTGGTGCCGGTGGTTGGGCCGGGGGCGGCGCCTACGCCGGTGCCGGGGACGGGAGTTGGGGCGACGCCTGCGGCAAGGCCGGCGCCGGGGTTTGGGGCGATACCGATGCCGGGGTGCCCGTCGGCTCCGGGATGCGCGCCGATGCCCGGATCTCCGACGGCGGCAACGCCGATGGCGGGGGCTGAGACGATGCCTGCATCGCCGCCGGTGCCCCTGCCCGAGCCAACTCCGGTGTGTGCAGCGGCGCCGCTGCTTGAGCTGGTGCCCGGACTTGTGACGGTGCCTGCCCCTGCGCGGGCACCGGGGCTCGTGACGATGCCCGCGCCAGCGCCACTGCCCCCACCCGCGCCAACTCCTGCCCCTGCGGCGGCACCGCTGCTTGCGTTTGGGCCGACGCCGACGCCTGCGTCAACTCCGCTGACCGCACCGGTACTTGTCCCCACGCCGCTGTCGCCATCCGCGCCAGGGCCGGTGCCGGGGCTTATGGCGATGCCGGTGCCCTTGCTCGCGGCAACTCGGGTGCTTGCGGCGGCACCGCTGCCTGCACTTGAGCCGGTGTTCGCGCCGATACCGGGACTCGTGGCGGCGCCGCTGCTTGTGCTTGAGCCGGTGCCCTTGCCCGAGCCAACTCCGGTGTGTGCAGCGGGGCCGCTGCCTGTGCTTGAGCCAGCGTTTGTGTCGGCGCCGGTGCGCTTGCCCCCGCCGATGCCGGTTCCCCCGCCGGCTCCGCTGACCGCACCGGTACCTGCTCCCACACCGCTGCCGCCGCCCCCGCCAACTCCGCCGCCCGCACCGCTACTTGCTCCGGCACCTCCGCCACCACCCGCGCCGCCACTCCCCGCCCCGGCCCCCCTACCTACCCACGCACCCCCACCAACCCCCTGCAACACACCCCCCGCCCCAACCCCCCTGAACTCCCGCCCCGCCACCCCCGCCGGAAACTCAGGTGCTATCGGTGCCACGAACCCCGCCGCCGCCAGTCGCCGTACGTCCACCAGGGTCAGGAACGCCCGCCGCCCCAGCCGCCGTGAGATGTCCGAGGCCGTCCGCACGCCGTCCACCTGGGCGAGTACCGCCCGCTGCCGCGAGGGGAGTTGATGGTCGAGGGTCCGTCCGGTGCGGCGTAATGGCGCTCCGTCCGTACGGCCGTCCGGCCACAGGCGGTGCAGCAGGGCGCGGCGGCGCAGGGTCTCGCGTTCCAGGGCCGGTACGGACACGGGACGCAGACCGCCGAGCCGGTGCCCGGCGCCCGCCCGGAAACGGGCGGGCGTATTGCTCGGCGCCAGCGCGAAGTACGCGGCGTCGAAGAGCGCCCCCAGCCCACAGATCTCCAGCGCCCCACGCGGCACCCGCCCCGAGTCCGCCAACTGCCGTACGACGCCCCGCTGTTCATCGGAACGGTCGACGGCCTCCTGCCACCCGGCGAGGTCCAACAGACCGCCCGCCAGCAGGAGTACGTCGATGCCGGGCGCCAACGGACTCTCCGCGCCGACCACTTGCCCCTGCTCCAGATAGAGCGAACCGCACTCCCGCACCAGCACCCCACTGGCCCGCTCAGCGGCAAGCACCGCCAGCCCACCCCCGGGTTCCCGCTGCCGCGAGGGCAACGCCGCAACAGCCGCTCTCACGCGCCCGCCCACCCATACGCACTCGCGCGTTCACCAGGACCCGCAGGTTCGCTCGCGCCTACGAGCCAGTTGCCGACCCGCCCGCTCAAGCCCGCGCGTTCGTTTGCGCCCGCGGCCCTTTCGCGAGCCCGCCCCCAGATGCCCGCGTGTCCGTTTGCGCCCGCCGCCCTTCTACGAGCCCGCCCCCAGATGCCCGCGTGTCCACTCGCGCCGGCCAGACCGCTGCCCGTCGGCTTCCTCGCGCCCGCAGACTCGCCCGCGCCCACGCTTATGTCCGCGCGTTCACCGACACCAGCCCACCCGCTCGCGCCCGCCGGCTTTCTCGAGCCCGCAGACTCGCCCGCGCCCACGCTCATGCCCGCGCGTTCACCGACACCAGCCCACCCGCTCGCGCCCGCCAGCCTCCTCGAGCCCGCAGACTCGCCCGCGCGTTCACTGCTGCCCGCGCGCTCGCTTGCGCCCGCCAGCCCGCCGCCCGCCCTCCCGTCAGTGCCCGCCCACTCGCCCGCGCCCCCCGGTCCCCTTCCCGCCCAGCTTCTTGTGCCCGTCAGCCCGCAAACGCCCGCGCGCCCGCAAACGCCCGCGCGCCCGCAAACGCCCGCGCGCCCGCAAACGCCCGCGCGCCCGCTCGCGCCAGCCGCCCCTCTGCCCACCGGCCCGCTCACGCTCACGCGTTCACCAATACCCATGTGCTCACTCGCGCCCGCCGGCCCCCTGCCACCCCACCCCCGCATACCCGCACGCTCCCCAACCCCCGCACGCTCCCCAACCCCCGCCGCCCCCCACGCCCCCGCCCACTCGCCGGCGCCCCCACCCCACCCACACCCCACCCCGCCTATGCCACACATCCCCCTCATCCCAGCACCAACCGCCCCGCCATCTCCCCAAGCCTGATCCGCGCCAATGCCAGATTCCCCTCGCGGCGGCCCAGCCAGACGTGCAGGAAGACTCCGCTGTCGAAAGGGGTCCGGATGAAGCGCAGGAGGTGATAGCTGTCGCGGTTGCTGATGATCAGGTCCTCGACCGGAGGTTCGGTGCCGGCGTCCGGGAGGGTGCCGCCCTCAAGAGACTCTGTGGGCCCCTCCGAGAAGGACCCCTCCGGCGCGAACGCCCGCTGTTCCGCCGCCAGTCGGGCGACCTCCGCCGCCTCGGCCGCCGCCGCCTCATGGTCCCCGCCGGGAAACTCCCCGACCGTCCCCAGAGCCAGCCCACTGGTCCAGTCGACCAGCGCGGCCCCCCGGGCACCGGGCAGGCGCATGGCCTCCAGCAGACACTCGTCGATTCCGGGCACCCCGGGCTCCCCTCTCGGCTACGGATTTCGGCTGAGTGAGGAAGACACTACGCACCGTACGGTGGGCGGGTGGTGCTTCTGGCATTTTCCATCGGAACATGCCACCGGACTAGTAACGTCGGTCGACTGGCCGGATTCTCAAGGGAGTTGACGGAACCCGGCGAAACGACAACTGCCGCACACCCCCACGGGCGTACGGCAGTTGACCCCCGTCACGGAGGCGTACGTCAAGGGCGCTCGGAAGCGCGCAGGGTGGTGAGCGAGTCGACATGCGCCCCACCGGCCTCGGCCACGATCTCCGCCACCGACTGAGCCTCCCGCACAACAGCGAAGACGACCCCTCCGGCCTCGCCGCCCCCCACATCACCCCGGGCCCCGCTCCCCGCCCGGTCCCCGGACCCGCTCCCCGAGCCACCCCCGGAACCGCTCCCTGCCCCGCCCCCTGGCCCGCCCTCCGAACCACCCGCGAAGCCATCCGCCGAGCCGCCCCCGAAGGCGCCCTCTGAGCCGCCCGCGAAGGCATCCCCCGCCCCACCCCCGAAGCCATCCGCCGAGCCGCCGCCCACATCACCCCGGGCCCCGCCCCCCGACCCCCCGGAACCGCTCCCTACCCCGCCCTCAAGCTCACTCCCCGAGCCACCCTCGAAGACACCCCCCGCCTCACCCGAGCCGCCCCCGAACCCTTCCCCCACAAACCCATAAACCCCAGGCCGCCCCAACGAGTTATACGCATAGTGATGCGCGAAGTAATACGCCCCCGTATCCAGCACCCCCACAAAATCCCCCTGCTCCAGCAACGGCAACCCCCTCCCCACCGCCAGCAGATCCCCCGCGAAACAAGCCGGCCCCGCCACGTCCTGGATCACCTCCGGCCCGCTCTTGGCCCGCCCCTTCCCGTCGTACGCGGCGATCCGCAGCGGCCACTGCTTCGGGGCGTACACGGTCCGTGTCGCCACCTGCACCCCCGCATGGGTCACCGCGATCCGCCGCCCGCCCGCGCTCTTGGCGTACTCGACGCGCGCCACGATCAGCCCCTGCTCGGCCAGCAGCGCCCGCCCGAACTCGGTGACCAGGCCGTACCGCCCGCCGAACAGCCCCGGCACGGCCTCCCGCAGCAGCTGGGCGTACTGCTGGAACGTCGGCGCGGTCTCCTCGGAGGCGAAGTTCACCGGGAGCCCGCCGCCGATGTCGACGGTGTCGACCTGCCGGCGCCCGGCCCGCCGGTTGATCTCCTCGGCCAGCGTGTACACCTCCGCGACCCCCCGCGCGAGCAGCGTCAGCGGCACCCCCTGCGAGCCGGTGTGCACATGCAGCCGGTTCAGCCACGGGCGCCGCGCGTACGCCCCGAGCACCCACTCCCGCGCGCCCTCGTCCCGCAGCGCCACCCCGAACTTCGAGGTCGCCGTGGCCGTCGACAGCGCCTCGATCGCCCCCGCCCCCACCTGCGGATTCACCCGTATCCCGACGGGAGATCCGGTCGGCGCCAGCGCGTCGATACGCGCCAGCTCCTGCGGACTGTCCGCGTTGACGGCGATCCCCAGCTCCAGCGCCTCCCGCAGCTCCGCCGGGGTCTTCGCGGGCGAGTCGAACACGACGGCCTCGTACCCCACCCCGGCCGCCCGCGCCAGCGCCAGCTCCCCGGGGGAGGCGACCTCCGCGCCGATCCCGGCGTCCCGCAGCAGCCGCAGCACCGGCACGAGGGGGGCGGCCTTGACCGCGAAGGCGTGCAGGACGGGGGTGCCGGGGGGTACGACGTCGTCGAACGCGGTCTTCAGCCGCGCCGCCGCCTCCCTGATGCCGACGACGTCCAGGAGCCCCACGACCGGCGAGTCCGGTCCGAGCAGGCCCTGTTCTACGGCCGCCCGTACCGCGTCGTCCCGGCGCGCCGCCCGTCCGCCGCCGCATCCGTCACTCGCCGTCCGCCGCACAATCAGCCCCCGTGGGTCGCCGTCTGGTCGGAGCATGCCCCCTCGCGCGGGCGGCGCTGCCCCTCATACAAGCCAAACACCCGTGCGGCCCGCGTGTCGGTTCCCCGAGGAGTTGACCGGTTCCGTATTGACTACTTCTATTCACGAGACCAGGATGTGAATAACAAGCCCATATGCCAGACCGTACGCAAGACAGTGCGCAAGCCCATACGCGTGTCCGCGCCCCCAGGAGGCAGCCCATGTCAGGACCCCGGCCCGTCCGAGCCCCCCGCGGCACGCAGCTCAGCACCCTGGGGTGGCAGCAGGAAGCCGCCCTGCGCATGCTCCAGAACAACCTCGACCCCGAGGTCGCCGAACACCCCGACAAGCTCGTCGTCTACGGCGGCACCGGCAAGGCCGCCCGCGACTGGCGCTCCTTCGACGCGATGGTCCGCACCCTCCAGGGGCTCAAGCAGGACGAGACCATGCTCGTCCAGTCCGGCCGCCCGGTCGGCGTCATGCAGACCCACGAGTGGGCCCCGCGCGTCCTCATCGCCAACTCCAACCTGGTCGGCGACTGGGCCAACTGGGAGGAGTTCCGCCGCCTGGAGGCCCTCGGCCTGACCATGTACGGCCAGATGACCGCCGGTTCCTGGATCTACATCGGCACCCAGGGCATCCTCCAGGGCACGTACGAGACGTTCGCCGCCGTCGCCGCCAAGAAGTTCGGCGGCAGCCTCGCCGGCACCATCACCCTCACCGCCGGGCTCGGCGGGATGGGCGGCGCCCAGCCGCTCGCGGTGACCATGAACGACGGCGTCGCCCTCTGTATCGACTGCGACCCCCGCGCGATCGAGCGCCGCATCGAGCACCGCTACCTCGACGTCCGCGCCGACTCCCTGGAGCACGCCCTCGCCCTCGCGACCGAGGCCCGCGACGCCCGGCGCCCGCTCTCCATCGGCCTGCTGGGCAACGCGGCCGAACTGGTGCCCCAGATGCTCGCGATGGGCGCCCCCATCGACATCGTCACCGACCAGACCTCCGCCCACGACCCGCTGTCGTACCTCCCCGTCGGCGTCGCCTTCGAGGACATGGCGGACGCGGCGGCCAAGGACCCGGCCGGGTTCACGACCCGGGCCCGGGAGTCGATGGCCCGGCACGTCGAGGCCATGGTCGGCTTCCAGGACGCCGGCGCCGAGGTCTTCGACTACGGCAACTCCATCCGCGGCGAGGCCCAACTCGCGGGCTACGAGCGGGCGTTCGCGTTCCCCGGCTTCGTCCCCGCCTACATCCGCCCCCTCTTCTGCGAGGGCAAGGGCCCCTTCCGCTGGGCCGCCCTCTCCGGCGAGGCCTCCGACATCGCCAAGACCGACAAGGCGATGCTGGAACTCTTCCCCCAGAACGAGTCCCTGGCCCGCTGGATCAAGCTCGCCGGCGAGCGCGTCCACTTCCAGGGCCTGCCCGCCCGGATCTGCTGGCTGGGCTACGGCGAGCGGGACAAGGCGGGCGAGCGGTTCAACGACATGGTCGCGAGCGGCGAGCTGGCCGCGCCCCTGGCCATCGGCCGCGACCACCTCGACTGCGGCTCCGTCGCCTCCCCCTACCGCGAGACCGAGGCCATGCGCGACGGCTCCGACGCCATCGCCGACTGGCCGCTGCTGAACGCGATGGTCAACGTGGCGTCCGGCGCGTCCTGGGTCTCCCTCCACCACGGCGGCGGCGTCGGCATGGGCCGCTCGATCCACGCCGGCCAGGTCACCGTCGCCGACGGCACCAAGCTCGCCGGCGAGAAGATCCGCCGCGTCCTGACCAACGACCCCGGGATGGGTGTGATCCGGCACGTGGACGCCGGCTACGACATCGCCGAGACCGTCGCGACGGACCGCGGCGTCCGTGTCCCGATGCGCGAGGGCGGGGACGCGTGACCCGGTCCGCCCCCATAGCGCCCACCTTCACCCCGCCCACCTTCCAGGAGATGTGGCGCCGGCTCCTGCCCGTCGGCCGGCACCCCGGCTCCCGCGGCTACCGCCGGTTCGCCTGGACCCCCGCCGACGCCGAGTGCCGGTCCTGGTTCCAGGAGCAGGCCGAGTCACGGGGCATGACCTACGAAGTCGACCGCAACGGCAACCAGTGGGCCTGGCTCGGCGACCCCGCCGCCGGTGACGCCGTCGTCACCGGCTCGCACCTCGACTCCGTGCCCGACGGCGGCGCCTACGACGGCCCCCTCGGCGTCGTCTCCTCCTTCGCCGCCCTCGACGAGCTGCGCGCCCGCCGCGTCCCCCTCGACAGGCCCCTCGCCCTCGTCAACTTCGGTGACGAGGAAGGCGCCCGCTTCGGGCTCGCCTGCGTCGGCTCCCGGCTCACCTCCGGCCGGCTGACCCGCGCCCAGGCCCACCAGCTCACCGACGGCGACGGCATCACCCTGCCGCGCGCGATGGAAGCCGCCGGGTACGACCCCGACGCCATCGGCGCCGACCCCGAACGCCTCGCCCGCATCGGCGCGTTCGTCGAACTCCACGTCGAGCAGGGCCGCGCCCTCGACCTCTCCGGCGACCCCGTCGGCATCGCCAGCGCCATCTGGCCGCACGGCCGCTGGCGGTTCGACTTCCGGGGCGAGGCCAACCACGCCGGCACGACCCGGCTCGCCGACCGGCGCGACCCCATGCTGTCGTACGCCGAGACCGTCCTGGCCGCCCGCCGGGAGGCCGAACTCGCCGGAGCCGTCGCCACGTTCGGGAAGATCTCCGTCGAGCCCAACGGGGTCAACGCGATCCCCTCGCTGGTGCGCGGCTGGCTCGACTCGCGCGCCGCCGGACAGGACACCCTCGACCAGGTGATCGACGGCATCCAGCAGGCCGCCCACGCCTACGCCGCACAGCACGGCGTCGAACTGGACGTCGTCCGCGAGTCGTTCACGCCCGTCGTCGAGTTCGACCACGCCCTGCGCGACGAACTCGGGCGGATCCTGGGGGCCGGCACCGATCTCACCGTCCCCGTCCTCGGCACCGGCGCCGGGCACGACGCCGGGATCCTGTCCGGGCACGTCCCCACGGCGATGCTGTTCGTCCGCAACCCGACCGGCGTCTCCCACTCGCCCGCCGAGTCCGCGCGGGAGGACGATTGCGTCGCCGGAGTGACGGCGCTCGCCGATGTGCTGGAAGGGCTGGTTCGCAGGTGACGAACGCGCGGACGTACTGGTTGGAACAGGCCTGGCTCGACCCCGTCGTCGAACCCGGGGTCCTCCTTGAGGTCGCCGACGGACGGATCACCGCCGTGCGGACCGGCGTCGAGGCGCCCCCGCCCGGCGCCGAGGTGCTCCGGGGGCTCACCCTCCCGGGGCTCGCCAACGCCCACTCCCACGCCTTCCACCGCGCCCTGCGCGGCACCGTCCAGGTCGGCTCCGGCACCTTCTGGACCTGGCGCGACGTCATGTACTCCGTCGCCGGCAAGCTCGACCCCGACAGCTACCACGCCCTCGCCCGCGCCACCTACGCCGAGATGGCCCTGGCCGGCATCACGGCCGTCGGCGAGTTCCACTACGTCCACCACACCCCGGCCGGCACCCCGTACGCCGACCCCAACGCGATGGGCGAAGCCCTGATCGCGGCAGCCGCCGAGGCCGGGATCCGGATCACTCTCCTCGACACCTGCTACCTCGCCGCCGGCTTCGGCGAACCCCCCAACCGCCACCAGCTCCGCTTCTCCGACGGCGACGCCGACACCTGGGCCGCACGCTCTTCACTTCTCAAGGAACGAGACCACGCCCGCGTCGGCGCGGCCATCCACTCCGTACGGGCCGTCCCCGCCGGGCAGTTGAGCACCGTCGCCCAATGGGCGGCCGGCCGCGCCGCCCCCCTCCACGTCCACCTCTCCGAGCAGACCGCCGAGAACGACGCCTGCCTCGCCGCCCACGGCCGCACCCCCACCCGGCTCCTCGCCGACCACGGCGTCCTCGGCCCCCGCACCACCGGCGTCCACAACACCCACCTCACCGACGAGGACATCGCCCTCCTCGGCCGCTCCGGCACCGGCACCTGCATGTGCCCGACGACCGAACGGGACCTCGCCGACGGCATCGGACCGGCCCTCGCCCTCCAGCGGGCCGGCTCCCCGCTCTCCCTCGGCTCCGACAGCCACGCCGTCATCGACCTGCTCGAAGAGGCCCGCGCGATGGAGCTGGACGAACGGCTGCGCACCCGCGCCCGGGGCCACTGGACGGCCGCCGCCCTCCTGCGCGCCGCCTCCGCCGACGGCCACGCCGCCCTCGGCTGGAGCGACGCCGGAAGCCTCGCGCCGGGCGCCCTCGCCGACTTCACCACCGTCGCCCTCGACTCGGTCAGGACAGCGGGCCCGCTGCCACGGCTGGCCGCCGAGACAGCCGTATTCGCCGCGTCGGCGGCAGATGTGCGGCACACGGTCGTGGCCGGCCGGCAGGTCGTACGGGACGGGGTCCATACCCTTGTCCCCGATGTGCCGCAGGCGCTCGCACGAGCGATCGCCGCCCTCCGCTGACCTTCGCCTTCGCCATCCACGAGGACGCCATGAACACGCCCAGCACCCCGAGCAGCCCCCGCAGCCCGAACCCGGCGAACAGCGCGACCGGCACCACCACCGTCATCACGAACATCGGCACTCTGGTCACCAACGACCCCTCCCGCACATCCCTCAAGAACGACAGCCCACTCGGTCTCCTGCACGACGCGGCCGTCGTCATCCAAGGCGACCGCGTCGTGTGGACCGGTGAAAGAAGCAAAGCACCCGCCACTGACAATCGGGTCGACGCCGAAGGCCGGGCCGTCCTCCCCGGCTTCGTCGACTCCCACTCCCACCTGGTCTTCGCGGGCGACCGCACCGCCGAGTTCAACGCCCGCATGTCCGGCCGCCCCTACAGCGCAGGCGGCATCCGCACGACCGTCGCCGCCACCCGCGCCGCCACCGACGAACAGCTCGAGGCGAACCTCACCCGCCACCTCGCCGAGGCCCTCCGCCAGGGCACGACCACCTTCGAGACCAAGTCCGGCTACGGCCTGACGGTCCCCGACGAGGCCCGCGCCCTGCGCCTGGCCGCCGCCCACACCGACGAGGTCACCTACCTCGGCGCCCACATCGTCGCCCCCGAGTACGCCGACGACCCGGCCGCCTACGTGGACCTCGTCACCGGCGCCATGCTCGACGCCTGCGCCCCCCACGCCCGCTGGATCGACGTCTTCTGCGAGAAGGGCGCCTTCGACGGCGACCAGGCCCGCGCGATCCTCACCGCCGGCAAGGCGAAGGGGCTGCACCCGCGCATCCACGCCAACCAGCTGTCCCACGGCCCCGGCGTCCGGCTCGCCGTCGAACTCGACGCGGCCAGCGCCGACCACTGCACCCACCTCACCGACGCCGACGTCGACGCGCTGGCGAGCGGCAACACGGTCGCGACGCTGCTGCCCGGCGCCGAGTTCTCCACCCGCGCGCCGTGGCCCGACGCCCGCCGGCTGCTGGACGCGGGCGTCACCGTCGCCCTCTCCACGGACTGCAACCCGGGGTCGTCGTACACGTCGTCCGTGCCGTTCTGTGTCGCGCTCGCCGTGCGGGACATGGGGATGACGCCGGACGAGGCGGTGTGGGCGGCGACCGCCGGGGGAGCGGCGGCGCTGCGGCGCGACGACGTCGGGCGGATCGCCCCGGGCGCCCGCGCGGACCTCGTCCTCCTCGACGCCCCGAGCCACGTCCACCTCGCGTACCGGCCCGGGGTGCCGCTGGTGGGCGGGGTGTGGAAGAACGGGGTACCGCTCACTCCTCCACGGTGAGCCCCTCCCGCAGCCGCACCAGCGTCCGCGACAGCAGCCGCGACACGTGCATCTGCGAGATGCCCAGCTCCTCCCCGATCTCCGACTGGGTGAGCCCGGTCACGAAGCGCAGGGAGAGGATCAGCCGGTCGCGGGGGGCGAGACCGGCGATGAGGGGCTTGAGGGACTCGACGTACTCGATGCCCTCCAGGCCGTGGTCCTCGTAGCCGATGCGGTCCGCGAGGGCGCCCTCGGTGTCGTCCTCGGCGGGCTGGGCGTCGAGGGAGGAGGCGGTGTACGCGTTGGCGGCGACCATGCCCTCCAGGACCTCGTCGGCGGGGATGCCGAGTTTCCCGGCGAGTTCGGCGACCGTGGGGGCGCGGTCGAGGCGCTGGGAGAGCTCGTCGCCCGCCTTCGCGAGGTCGAGGCGGAGCTCCTGGAGGCGGCGCGGGACGCGCACGGACCAGGAGGTGTCGCGGAAGAAGCGTTTGATCTCGCCGATGATCGTCGGCATCGCGAAGGTGGGGAACTCCACCCCGCGCGCCAGCTCGAACCGGTCGATCGCCTTGATCAGCCCGATCGTGCCGACCTGGACGATGTCCTCCATGGGCTCGCTGCGGGAGCGGAAGCGGGAGGCGGCGAACCTGACGAGCGCCAGGTTCAGCTCGACGAGCGTGTTACGGACGTACGCGTGCTCGTGGGTGCCCTCCTCGAGGGACTCCAGGCGGGCGAACAGGGTCTTGGACAGGGCGCGCGCGTCGACGGCGCCGATCGTGTCGTACGGGGGGATCTCCGGGAGACCGAGCTGTACCGGTGGGGGTGTCGACGCCGCTGTGGTGGGCTGGGACGCGTCGAGCCGGGGTGACATGCTGTCCTCCATCGTTCTCGGCAGGTGGGGGTGCGGCTGCCGGTGCCGTTCGTCGGTCGTGTCCTGCGGGGTGCGGCGCCTCCAAGGCCATCCAAGGGGTGACCACGCTCTGTGGCCATCCGTGACGACACCCCCTTGACGGGGGCTCCTTCTAGCCCTATCGGTAACTCCAACTCGACCGCAAGTCCATCTTGTTGGCGTTTGTCCGGTTATCCCCTCTTGTTTGGCTGTCGCGGTCCGCACCGAAGGCGTAGTGTTCGAGAGCGTCAGGACACGGCGGACGACCTCGGGAGAGATGACGGCATGGACCACGGGACGGCCGGCAGCACACAGTCGGGCCGGCTGCTGGTGGAGGTGCGGGAGGAAGGCGCCAGCGCCGTCGTGACACCCGCGGGTGAGCTGGATCACCACACCGCCGAGCTGCTGCGCGCCCCCCTCGACGACTGCCTCGCCAACGGCTTCAGCAGGCTCGTCGTCGACTGCTCCCGGCTCGACTTCTGCGACTCCACCGGACTGAACGTGCTGCTCGGCGCCCGCCTCAAGGCCGAGGCCGCGGGCGGCGGCGTCCACCTCGCCGGCATGACCCCGGTCGTCGCCCGCGTCTTCGAGATCACCGGCGCCGAGGCCGTCTTCACCGTCCACGACTCGCTCGCCACCGCCCTCTCCCAGCCCGACGGCTGAACCCCGCCGCCTTGCGCCCCTCGCGCGCGTGTTCCATCCGGCGCGCAGGGCAGGAGACTTCGTGAACATGTCGGCGGCACGTGTGTGAACGGCCGCGGCGGACCACCCGTACGGCAGGGCGCGGGAGCGACCCGGCGGGCGGCCCGCAGCGTACGGCCGCCGGCGCCCTGATGACTGCAACCGGCGAACTGGTGAGGTGAAGCGCCGATGAGCACCACCCGGCCCCCTGTGCCGAGCGACCGCGGCCCGGAGCCCGGTGACAGCCCCGGCGCTTTCGGGGGAGAGCCCGCCGGGGTCCGGCGGCTCGGCCTCGACGGCGCGAGCGGCGTCGTACCGCTGGCCCGCGACTTCGCCCGGCAGGCCCTCTACGACTGGGGCTGGCTGCCCGCCGCCGGCGCGGACCGGCGGGCCGCCGCCGAGGACGTCCTGCTCGTGGTGTCGGAGCTGGTCACCAACGCCTGTCTGCACGCGGGGGGCCCGCACGAGATCCGGATCGCCTGCGCCGCGAAGGTGATCCGCGTCGAGGTCGAGGACCGGGGCACCGGCCAGCCCGCGCCGCGTACGCCGCACCGCGCGGGGCGGCCCGGGGGGCACGGCATGTTCATCGTCCAACGGCTCTGTCTGGACTGGGGAGTTCTGCGCAGTCCCGGGCTGCCCGGGAAGACGGTGTGGGCGGAACTGGGGGCTCCCGCGTAGGAGTTGACGCCGTTGGCGCGTTCTCTTCCCTCCTCGCGCGCCGGGGCGTACTTTGACGGCCCATCTGATGAGCCGTCAGAAGTCTTGGGAGTGAGGGGCCGTGAGGAAGCAGCAGCTCGCCTCGGCCGCGGCTCTGGCCGGCGCGGCGGTGCTCGCCGCCGCACCGGTCGCCGGCGCCACGGTCGTCAACGTCAACTACGCCTGCAAGACACCCATCGGCGCCAAGAGCGCCGTCTCCCCGATCGACATCAAAAGCACTGCCGGCGGCGGCGGTTACACCATCACCATGTCCTGGCAGCAGGGCGTCTCCTCCAGCCCGGTCGAACTGGGCAAGGGCGCCATGAGTCCCAAGGCGACGATCGTCCTGGGCGGCGCGGACACCGGCACCCTCAGTGTCAGCGGCCCCCCGAACGCGGCGGCCATCCCTGCCGACACCCCCATAAAAATCAGCGACTTGAGCGGCACGTACACCCCGAAGAAGACGGGGAAGGTCACGTTCACGGCCGGGACGCTGACGATCCTGGCGCTGGGGACGACGACCACGTGCACGCCGACCAACACCCCTGGCCCGTCACTGACGTTGGACGTGACGGCGGCGGGCGGCGGGGGCTCCGGCGGCACTGGCGGCTCCGGCGGCACTCCGGCGCAGCTGCCCAAGACCGGCCCCGAGGACTCGATGATCGCGCTCGCCACCCTCGGCGGCACGGTCCTCCTCACCGGCGCCGCGGGCACCCTCTGGCTGACCCGCCGTGCCAGGTAGGAGAACCGCCGCCCTGACCGCCGTCCTCCTGGCGCTCTGGACGGCGCTCTGGACGGTGTTCTGGGTGGCACCGGCGACGGCGGCCGGCCCCGCTGTCTCGCTCTCCGACTCGGCCGCCGCACAAGGGAGTTCGCTCACCGTGACGGGGAGCGGCTGGCCCGCGCGGACCCTCGTGATGCTGCTGGTCTGCGGGCAGGCGAGTCCCGCGCGGGGGGTGCTCGGCGGGACCGACTCCTGTGCCAACGCGGACGGCCGGGCGGTCACGACCGACGCGGAGGGACGCTTCAGCGGTGGGCTGCCGGTCGCCGGGCCGCCGGTGCCGTGTCCCTGCGTGGTGCACGTGGCGACGGCGACCGGGGCGGCGCGGCAGGCGGACGCGGGGCTGGAGATCGCCGGGTTCGCGGTGAAGCCGCTGCCGGCGGCGACGGGGAGCGGCGTGCTGAAGGCGCTCACGCCCGCCCGACTCACGGGTTCCAGCGGGCTGTTGACCTGGTTCGGGGCGCCCGCGAGCCGGACGTTCGTCGTCACGGTCGGCAACTCCGGGACGTCCGCCGTGAAGGACCCCGTCTTCCAACTCGGCACGTCCCACGGGGTGTTCGCGCCGCAGTGGGACGACCATCAGTGGACCGGGACCCTCGCGCCCGGGCAGAAGGCGCGGCTGGAGCTGCCGGTGGAGCTGAGCGCGGGGGCGCACGGGCGGTACACGGTGACGTTGCGGTACGGCACGGCCGAACTGGCGCGGCAGGGCTGGGGGGTGGGGCGGCCTTGGGGGGTGGGGCTGTTCTGGGGGCTGGCGGCCGTGGTGATTCCGGGGGTGGTGTTCCGGGTGGGGATGGGGGTGGTGGAGCGGGTGCGGCCGAGGAGGGGCGGCCGGTCCGGGGACGGCTTCCGGCTCGCGTGGCCGGGGCCGGCGCAGGGTCCGTTTCCGGGCCCGTCTTCGGGTCCGTCTTCGGGTCCGGGAGGCCGGGCGTCCGCCGGCAGCGGCAGCGCACCCGACCCGGCTCCCACCAAGCCGCTCGCCCTCCCGTGGTTCACCCCCGACACCCAAGGGCGCCTCTCCCCGCCGGATCCCGCACCGCACCCCCCATCACTCCCCGCACCGCTCTCCGCACCCCCCGAAGACCACCCGACCGTCGGCAGAAAGGGCACCCCGTGAGCGTGAGAGCGACCCCCCTGAGAGCGGCCTTGGCCGTGCTGGCGGCCGGGGCAACAGCCGTGCTGGGACTGGGAGTTGCCCCGGCGGCGGCAGCCGAGGTCTCGTACGCCACCCACTGCGTCCCGCCCGCCGGCATCGACCCCGTCGACGGCACCACCGAAGTCGGCGTCACCGCGCCCGCGACGGCCAAGGTCGGCGACACGATCGACCTCGTCTGGAAGTTCACCCGGGCCGCCTCCAAGAACCCCGACATCATCGACCTGCCCGCCAACTCCGTACTGCCGTCAGGGACTTTGAAGGTGTCCGGGGCGCAGAGCGGGGCGGTCGCGATGCTGGGGACGCGGGAGAACCCGGCGATCCCCAAGGGCGCGGCGATGGTCCTCTCCGACATGAAAGGCACGCTGAAGCTCACGGCACCGGGCGCGGTGAAGCTGACGCCGGACGCGTATGTGGTGAACGCGTTCGGGACGGACACGAAGTGCGCGCCGACGGTGGCGGTGCGGCCGGGGGCGACGGTGAACGTGACGGCGGGGGGCGGGAGTTCATCGGGTACGCCGACGACGTCACCGTCGGCATCGCCATCCCCGTCGGAAAGCACCTCCCCCAGCGCCTCCCCCTCGGCGAGCAACTCGCCCAGCGCCAGCAGCAGTTCCCCCCAGCAGACGGACTTCACCGGCAAGGTCGTGGACGTCCCCTACACCTGCCAGTCCCCGCTGGGTGAGAAAAAGGCGACCTCCCCGGTCCAGATCAACGCGACGAAATCGAACGGCAGTTATGCGTTGACCGTGCAGTTCAAGAAATCGGTGATGAACAGCCCCGCCGACATCCCCGCGGGCTCGGTCAAACCGTCGATGCAGGTGAAGCTGGGCGGCGCGGACACGGGAACGGTCCCGGTGACCGGCCCCCTGAACACCTCCGCGATCAAAACGGGCGACCCGATAGAGATCCCGGACCTGAAGGGCACGTACACACCGGGCGCGACAGGCGACTCGACGCTGGCGCCGGGCGTCCTCCTGATAGAGGCCCTGGGCACGAAGACGACCTGCACCCCCGACACCACCCTGGTCTCCCTGACCCTGACCACGGAAAAACAGGCGGGCGGCGCGGCGGGCGGCACCTCAACAGGCGGCACCTCAACCGGCGGCTCCACGACGACAACCGGCGGCCTGGCGGCGACAGGAGCGGAGAACGAGGGCGCACTGAAGGCCCTGGGCCTGGTGGCAGGAACGGCGATCCTGCTGGGAGCAGCCGTCTTCACCTTCCTGCCCGGCAGGCGGCGTACCCGGTAGCGGCGAGACTTCAGGGCTTCCCGATGTCCACCGCCCACACTCCCGTGCCGTCGTACACCTCAGGGCGAGCGGTCAGTACTTGGCCCTCGTTCATGCTGCCGGCAGCGGCGTGGACGGCGTGTCCGTACGCCCAGTCCACGCCGGCCGCCACGGTCTGCTCGACCGTGGCGGTGCCGGCGTAGTCGAGCGGGAGGAACTCCAAGCCGGGCAGGGCTCCGACATGGGCGGCGACACCGGGGAGTTCCAGGCTGGCGGCGATCAGGCACAGGGCCGGGATGTGGGCGCGGTGGCGTGGGTCGTCGACCTCGACCACGGCGAGGCCGGACAGCATCCGATGGCCACGGCACAGCGCGAGCACCGCTGTGTGGTCCAGGATGATCAACGGCGTTCCCCTACCTGCCTGGCCGCGATCGCGGCACGCCATTCCTGCGCCGCGCGCACGTCTTCCGTGGTGAGGTCGGGGCAGAAGTTGGCTTGGACGTAAGCGATCGCGCGGGCCGTGCGCTCCGCCCGCTCCTCCTCTGTCGGAGTCGCGGCGGCCATACGCTCGACGTAAGCGCGTGTGCTCATGCCGCGTTCCTCGGCGAGTGTCCGCAGACGATCTCTTATCTCGGCACTGATCTTGAGCGTGGTGTCAGCCATGCCCAGAGAATACAGGTGAATACTCGAAGGTGCTGCTAAATGCTGAAAGGGCCGCCGTACCCCGCAGGTGCGGCGGCCCCTCGGGCTGATGGAGTCCCTAGTGGACGTCCCCCATCAGTGCGTTGACCTTCTTGCGGTACATCCAGACCGCCGCGCCCGCGATGACCGCCAGGGCCGCCTCCAGGGCCACGAAGCCCATGCGGTCGAGGTCGACTCCGCCTACGGCCGGGTTGGAGAGGAGGGCGGTGACCGAGTCGCCCGCGGTCACCGCGAGGAACCAGACGCCCATCATCTGGGAGGCGTACTTCTTCGGGGCCATCTTGGTGGTGACCGAGAGGCCGACCGGGGAGAGGGTCAGCTCGCCCAGGGTCTGGATGAAGTAGATGCCCGCGATCCACAGGGCCGCCGCCTTGTGGCCGCCCTCGGCGATCGACAGGGGCGCCAGGAAGAGGAAGAAGGACAGGCCCACCAGCACCAGGCCGGAGGCGAACTTCACGATCGTGCTCGGCTCCTGGCCCCGCCGGTTCAGCCAGATCCACAGCCAGGCGAAGACCGGGGCCAGCGCCATGATCATGACCGGGTTCACGGACTGGTACCAGGAGACCGGGAAGTGCCAGCCGAAGACGGTGTTCTCGGCGCTCTTGTCGGCGAACAGCGACAGCGTCGAACCGCCCTGGTCGTAGATCATCCAGAACACGGCGGCGGCGACGAAGAACCAGATGTACGCCGACACCTTCGAGCGCTCCGCCGGCTCCAGGTCCTTGTCGCGGCGGATCCGGCCGATGACGAGGACGGGCACGAGCAGACCGACGAGCGTCAGCGGGATCAGCGCCCAGTTCAGCGTGAAGTGCCCGGTGCCGCCGACGACGCCGTAGAAGAGCGCGGCGACCGCCAGCCAGATCAGGCCCTTGCGCAGGGTGGCCGCCTTCTCCGCGGGGCTGAGCGGCGTCGGGACGACGTCGCTGCGCTCGCTGAGCATCCCGGCCCGCCCGCCGATCAGGTACAGCGCCAGGCCGATGGCCATGCCGACGGCGGCCAGTGCGAACCCGAGGTGCCAGTTCACGTTCTCGCCGACGGTCCCGATGACCAGCGGCGCGGCGAACGCGCCGGCGTTGATGCCGATGTAGAAGAGCGTGAAGCCGCCGTCCCGGCGCGGGTCGTCCGGGCCCTGGTAGAGGTGGCCGACCATCGTCGAGATGTTGGCCTTCAGCAGACCCGACCCGATCGCGACGAGCCCGAGGCCGCCGTAGAAGCTCGCGGTCGCCGGGACCGCCAGGCACAGATGCCCGATCATGATGATCACACCGGCGACGGCGACCGTCTTGCGCGGACCGAGCACCCGGTCGGCGAACCAGCCGCCGGGCAGGGCGAGCAGGTACACGAGGGAGACGTACACCGAGTAGATCGCGGTGGCCGTACCCGCGCTGAGGTGCAGACCGCCCGGAGCGACCAGGTAGAGCGGGAGCAGGGCCCTCATGCCGTAGTAGGAGAAGCGTTCCCACATCTCCGTCAGGAAGAGGATGGCCAGACCGCTGGGGTGGCCGAAGAAGACCCGGTCGGAGTCCGGAGCCCCCGGAGGGGACGAGTCCTTCGTCAGGCTGGACGCCATGTCGTTCCTTGCTGCTGTTTACCGTTCATTGCCGCGCGCATGCACAAAAAAGACCCCCGGCGGATGTCGCCGAAGGTCCCCACAGTGCTACAGGCGTTTGCTCACCATACGACACGACAGTGACCGAAATGGAAGGACTTGAGACACGGATCACATGGTACGGACCAGCGGCCCGCGCCGCCCGCCCGCTGTCCGGCATGCCCCGTCCTGTCCCTCAGTAAGAAACTGACCGGTCGATCACACCCCTGGCCCGGCTTTACGCGGACTACCATCAGCCTCATGACCCGAGTACTGCTAGCCGAGGACGACGCGTCCATCTCGGAGCCACTGGCCCGCGCACTTCGCCGGGAAGGGTACGAGGTCGAGGTGCGCGAGGACGGACCGACCGCGCTCGACGCCGGGATGCAGGGCGGTGTCGACCTGGTCGTGCTGGACCTCGGCCTCCCCGGCATGGACGGCCTGGAGGTGGCCCGGCGGCTGCGCTCCGAGGGCCACGCCGTACCCATCCTCATCCTCACCGCCCGAGCCGACGAGGTCGACACCGTCGTGGGGCTCGACGCCGGCGCCGACGACTACGTCACCAAGCCGTTCCGGCTCGCCGAGCTGCTCGCGCGGGTGCGTGCGCTGCTTCGGCGTGGGGCTGCCGAACCGGCGCAGCCGCCCGCCACCCATGGGGTGCGTATCGATGTCGAGTCGCACCGGGCGTGGATGGGGGACGAGGAACTCCAGCTCACCGCCAAGGAGTTCGACCTGCTGCGGGTGCTGGTGCGGGACGCCGGGCGGGTGGTGACGCGGGATCAGCTCATGCGGGAGGTGTGGGACACGACCTGGTGGTCGTCGACCAAGACGCTCGACATGCATATCTCGTGGCTGCGTAAGAAGTTGGGCGACGACGCGGCCAACCCGCGCTATATCGCCACCGTCCGGGGCGTCGGGTTCCGGTTCGAGAAGAGCTGACGCTACGCGCGTAACCGCCGTGCGGGTTCAGGGGCGTCGGCTTCTGCGGGATCGTCGTGGCTGATCGCGCAGTTCCCCGCGCCCCTGACTCTGTCTCCCTGCCCCGGCGTTCAAAAGTTCCCGGAGATTCGCTGTGCGTCGTCGTCTCATCCAGTCCACCCTCGCCGTCGTCCTCGTCGTGATCGCCGTCTTCGGTGTCTCCCTGGTCATCGTCGAGAGCCGGACGATCAGCAACAGCGCCCAGGAACGCGTCGAGTCCGAGGCCGTGCGGCTGGTCGGGATCGTGGACAGCCGGCTGCTGGGGGCCGAGGACGTCACCCCGGCGATCCTGCGCGACCAGGTCACCCAGGACCGGTACGCGATCATCACCATCCCGGGCCGCCCGCCGATCGAGGTCGGTACGAAGCCCGAGGGCGAGGTCATCCACGCGCAGGAGGCCGGCGAGGGCGGGGAGATCGTACGGGTCGAGGAGCCCAAGTCGACCGTGACGCGTGAGGTCGGCCGGACCCTGCTCATCATCGCCCTGGTCGCGCTGCTGGCGGTCGTCGCGGCCGTCCTGCTCGCCGTCCGCCAGGCCAACAAGCTCGCCTCCCCGCTCACCGACCTCGCCGAGACCGCCGAACGCCTCGGCTCCGGCGACCCGCGCCCGCGCCACAAGCGCTACGGCGTCCCGGAGCTGGACCGGGTCGCGGACGTGCTCGACTCCTCCGCCGAGCGCATCGCGCGGATGCTGACGGCCGAACGCCGGCTCGCCGCCGACGCCTCCCACCAGCTGCGCACGCCGCTGACGGCGCTGTCGATGCGGCTGGAGGAGATCACCCTCACCGAGGATCTGGAGACGGTGAAGGAGGAGGCGAACGTCGCGCTCACGCAGGTCGAGCGGCTCACCGACGTCGTGGAGCGGCTGCTCACCAACTCCCGTGACCCGCGCAGCGGGAACGCGGTCACCTTCGACCTCGACGAGGTCATCCAGCAGCAGCTCGCCGAGTGGCGGCCCGCCTACCGCTCGGCCGGGCGCGCGATCGTCAGCTCCGGGAAGCGGCACCTGCCGGCCGTCGGCACCCCGGGCGCCGTCGCGCAGGTGCTGGCCGCGCTGATCGAGAACTCCCTGATGCACGGCGGCGGTACGGTCGCCCTGCGCACCCGCGTCACCGGCAACCAGTCCGTCATCGAGGTCACCGACGAGGGGCCCGGCGTCCCCGCCGACCTCGGGGCGCGGATCTTCGAGCGGGCGATCAGCGGGCGCAACTCGACGGGCATCGGCCTCGCGGTCGCCCGCGACCTCGCGGAGGCGGACGGGGGCCGGCTGGAGATGCTCCAGGCCCAGCCGCCGGTCTTCGGCCTGTTCCTGTCGCGCACGGCGCCGCTGCCGAAGGTGGAGGAAGCCGAAGAGCCGCCCACGGTCCGCTGAGGCTTACCGGCGTCCGCTCACCTGCGGCTCCTCCGGCGAAGCCTCCCCCAGAAACGCCTCGGCGCTCGCCACGGCCTCCTTCGCCGGCAGCGCCTTGAACACCCACGTCCGGTACGACCAGAACCGGAACAGCGTCGCGATCCCGATGCCGAGGAACTTGAAGACGTTGCTCTGGAGCGGCGAGTCCCACTGGAACCCGTACGTGGCGACGTACAGCACACCGTTCTCGATGACCATGCCGACCGCGCTGAACATCAGGAACAGCGTGAGTTCCTTCGTCCGCCCGCCCTTGTCGCGGTCACGGTAGGTGAAGTACCGGAACCCGATGTAGTTGAAGACGATCGAGACGACCGTCGCGACCACGCTGGCGCGCACCACCTGGAGGTCGGTCAGATGCCGCACCAGGTTGAAGACGACCAGGTTGACCAGCAGCCCGGTACCGCCCACGGCACCGAACTTGGCCAGCTCGCGGGTGACTCTGCGCAAGGCGGAAGGCTGCCCACCGGAACCTTGTCCCATGTCCGTAAAGGCCCCCATCCGGGTCTCGATTTCGTCAACCCAGTCATGCTAACCACCCCCGATGGAGGTTTCCTGTGGTCCGCCTCACGGGTCGGGAACGGATCGGCGAGCAACAGGGAAACTGCCGGTGTGAGCAGGGAAAAGGCCAGGTAAGAGCCGCAGGCCGGACAGGTGGACGGGCCCGCGCGGGGTGGCCGATACCCTAAGGGTGTGACGTTCCCGGTAGTCGGCATGGTCGGCGGAGGCCAGCTCGCTCGTATGACACACGAGGCGGGCATCCCGTTGGGCATCAGGTTCAAGCTCCTCAGTGACACCCCGCAGGATTCGGCGGCCCAGGTCGTCAGCGATGTCGTCATCGGCGACTACCGCGACCTGGAGACGCTGCGCGCCTTCGCGCGGGGCTGCGATGTGATCACCTTCGATCACGAACACGTTCCCACCGAACATCTACGGGCCCTGGAGGCCGACGGCATCCCCGTCCGCCCCGGTCCCGACGCCCTCCTCTACGCCCAGGACAAGGGCGAGATGCGCGCGCGGCTCACGGAGATCGGCGTCCCGTGCCCCCGGCACCGGATCGTGACCGACCCCGCGGACGTCGCCGCGTTCGCCGCCGAGGTGGGCGGCTTCCCGGTCGTCCTCAAGACCGTGCGCGGCGGTTACGACGGCAAGGGCGTCTGGGTCGTCGACTCGGCCGCGCAGGCCGCCGACCCCTTCCGCGCCGGAGTCCCCGTCCTCGCCGAGGAGAAGGTCGACTACGCCCGCGAGCTGGCCGCCAACGTCGTGCGCTCCCCGCACGGCCAGGCCGTCGCCTACCCGGTCGTCGAGTCCCGCCAGGTGAACGGGGTCTGCGACACCGTGATCGCCCCGGCCCCGGAACTGGACGACACCCTCGCCCTGAAGGCGGAGGAGATGGCGCTGACGATCGCGAAGGAACTCGGCGTGGTCGGCCACCTCGCGGTCGAGCTGTTCGAGACCCGCGACGGCCGCATCCTCGTCAACGAACTGGCGATGCGCCCGCACAACTCGGGCCACTGGACCCAGGACGGCGCGATGACGTCCCAGTTCGCCAACCACGTCCGCGCGGTCCTCGACCTCCCCCTCGGCGACCCGCGCCCGCGCGCCAGGTGGACGGTCATGGCGAACGTCCTGGGCGGCGACTACCCCGACATGTACTCCGCGTACCTGCACTGCATGGCCCGCGACCCCCAGCTGAAGATCCACATGTACGGCAAGGACGTCAAGCCCGGCCGCAAGGTCGGCCACGTCAACACCTACGGCGACGACCTCTCCGACACCCTGGAACGAGCCCGTCACGCAGCCGGTTACCTGAGAGGCACGATCACCGAATGAGCCCTGTCGTAGGCATTGTCATGGGGTCCGACTCCGACTGGCCCGTCATGGAGGCCGCCGCCAAGGCGCTCGACGAGTTCGAGATCCCCTACGAGGTCGACGTCGTCTCCGCGCACCGGATGCCCCGCGAGATGATCGCCTACGGGGAGCAGGCGGCCGAGCGCGGGCTGAAGGTCGTCATCGCGGGCGCCGGGGGAGCCGCGCACCTGCCCGGGATGCTCGCCTCCGTCACCCCGCTCCCCGTCATCGGCGTGCCCGTCCCGCTCAAGTACCTCGACGGCATGGACTCGCTGCTGTCGATCGTGCAGATGCCGGCCGGGGTGCCCGTCGCGACCGTCTCCGTCGGCGGCGCCCGCAACGCCGGCCTCCTCGCCGCCCGCATCCTCGCCGCGCACGACGAGGAACTCCTCGCCCGGATGCGGGAGTTCCAGCAGGAGCTGAACGACCAGGCCAGCGAGAAGGGGCGGCGGCTGCGGTCCAAGGTCGAGGGTTCGGCGGCGTCCTTCGGGTTCGCCAAGTGAGCGGGGCGGGCCACGTGCCGTCCCCCGGCCCCCGGTTGGCCGAAGCGCTCGACCTCCTCTCCGAGTTCCCCGTCGTCGACGGCCACAACGACCTGCCCTGGGCGCTGCGCGAACAGGTCCACTACGACCTCGCCGCCCGCGACATCTCCGTACGCCAGGACACCCACCTCCACACGGACCTGCCGCGCCTGCGCGAGGGCGGGGTGGGCGCGCAGTACTGGTCCGTGTACGTGCGCTCCGACCTGCCGGACGCCGTCCCCGCGACGCTCGAACAGATCGACTGTGTACGGCAGTTGATCGACCGTCACCCGACCGTGCTGCGGGCCGCGTTCACCGCCGCCGACATGGAGGCGGCGCGTGCGCAGGGCCGTATCGCCTCCCTGATGGGCGCCGAGGGCGGCCACTCCATCGCCAACTCCCTCGGTACCTTGCGGGGGTTGTACGCGCTCGGCGTGCGCTACATGACCCTCACCCACAACGACAACATCGCGTGGGCGGACTCCGCGACGGACGTCCCCAACGTCGGCGGGCTCTCGGAGTTCGGCCGCGAGGTCGTCCGCGAGATGAACCGGCTGGGCATGCTCGTCGACCTGTCGCACGTGGCGGTGACGACGATGCGGGCGGCGCTCGACACCTCGTCCGCGCCGGTCATCTTCTCGCACTCCTCCGCGCGCGCCGTCTGCGACCACCCGCGCAACATCCCCGACGACGTCCTCGAACGCCTCCCCGCCAACGGCGGTATGGCGATGGTGACGTTCGTGCCGAAGTTCGTCCTCCAGGCCGCCGTCGACTGGACCGCCGAGGCCGACGAGAACATGCGCGCCCACGGCTTCCACCACCTCGCCACCACCCCCGAGGCGATGGCCGTGCACCGCGCCTTCGAGGCGGCCCACCCCCGCCCGGTCGCCACGGTCTCGACGGTCGCCGACCACCTCGACCACATGCGCGAGGCGGCCGGCGTCGACCACCTCGGCATCGGCGGCGACTACGACGGCACGGCGTTCACGCCGGAGGGCCTCAGCGACGTCTCCGGCTACCCGAACCTCATCGCCGAACTCCTCGACCGCGGCTGGTCCAAGGCCGACCTCGCCAAGCTGACCTGGAAGAACGCGGTACGGGTGCTGGGGGCGGCGGAGGATGTCGCGCGGGGGCTGCGGGGGAGCCGGGGGGCGTCGTACGCGCGGATCGAGGATCTCGACAAGTAGGGCCGCGCCCGGGGTCTCTCCGGGGCGCTCCGGGGGGCGCCCGCCCGGCGCTTCTCGAGGGTGCCTCCGGGGGTGCCTCCGGGGGTGTCTCCGGGGGTGCCCGCCGAAAACAGGGCGGGTACCCCTAACGCGCCGTTCATCAGGTGATTCTCCGGGCCGCGTGCCACGGTGGCCGTACTGCCGTTCACTACGCCGAGCCCGACGTACGGAGACAGCCATGGCCGAAGCGCACCCCACGACCGAGATCGGCGAACTGCCGCTGGAGGACGCGTTCCCCGCGGCCCCGAGGCTGCCGGGGCCGGAGATCTCGGATCCGCTGGAGCGGGCGCGGCTGATCCTCGACGGACACCCCGTCGCCGACGGGTACTGCGCCCTGCCGTGGGTGCTGCGCGGACTGCCCTGGTACGACCTCGAACTGGGCGAGAGCGCGGTCGAGACCGACGTCCCCCGGCTGCGCGAGGGCCAGGTCGGCGCCGTGTTCTGGGCGCTGCGCCAGGCGCCGGGCACGCTCCGCCCGCTGAGCGCGACCCTGGAGCAGCTCGACCTCGTCCACGCCGTGGTCCGCGCCCACCCCGAGGGGCTGCGGCTCGCGGGCTCGGCCAGCGAGGTCATCGACGCCCGCCACTGCGGCCGGGTCGCCGTCGTCCTCGGCCCCGCCGACGCCGCCGCCCTCGACGACTCCCTCGGCATCCTCCGCGTCCTGCACGGCCTCGGCCTGCGCGCCCTGACCCTGGCCGGCACCAGCTGGGCGAGCGAGGCCGGGCTGACGCGGTTCGGCGAGGAGGTCGTCCGCGAGATGAACCGCCTGGGCGTGATCCCGGACCTGTCCGGCGCCTCGGACGCGACGATCGAACGCACCCTGGCCCTGTCCAGAACCCCGGTCCTGTGCACCCGCTCCGGCGCCCGCGCCCTCCGCGACCACCCCGACAACCTCTCCGACCCCCAACTGAAGGCGCTGGGCGAGGCGCAGGGCGTCTGCATGGTCCCCCTGACGGCCGACCAGACGGGCCCGACCCTGCGGGACGTGGCCGACCACCTCGACCACATCCGCACCCTGGCGGGCCCGGAGTCGGTCGCCCTCTCCGGCGCGTACGACTCCGGCGCCGCCCACCCCGACGACCTCCCCGACCCCTCCGCCTACCCCCACCTCATCGCCGAACTCCTCCAACGAGGCTGGTCCGACGCGGAGGCGGCGCTGCTGAGCTGGGGGAATGTGCAGCGGGTGTTCAGGGGGGCGGATTTCCTGTCCCGGGCGACGCGGGACCGGCGGGAGCCGTCTACGGCTACTAGGGGGGAGTTGGACGGGGACTGAGGGAGGGCTCTTCTTAAGGGGCTCCCTTGAGCAGGGGGCCTCTTGGGCGAGGGCGTCGCCGGTCAGGCGGCGTTCACGCCCTGCACAGACAGAACGGATGCCCCGCCGGATCCGCGTACACCCTGAAGCTCCGCTCCCGGTCCGCCGCGTCCAGCACCCTCGCCCCCAGCGCCAGCACCTCCTTCTCGGCGGCGTCGAGGTCCGGGACGTCCACGTCGATGTGGAACTGCTGCGAGCCGTCGGGGGAGGGCCAGACCGGGGCGGTGTACCCCGGGGCCGGCTGAAAGGAGAGAACCTGCCCCGTGGGCAGCCTCAGATCGGTCCACTCATCGGTCCCGTCCTGCCTGACCTCCCCGCCCAGGACAGCGGCGTAGAACCCGGCGAGGGCGGCGGGATCGGGGCAGTCCAGAACGACGGAGCTGAGCGTGGCGATCGGCATGGCTTCCTCCTCGAAGCGGTTACCTGTGGAGCGGGTGTTCCGGTAACTTCCGTTACCTGATGGTCCCCCCATACCGGTAACGCCGCAAGCGAATTCCGGAGGTACCGTGCAGAGGTGAGTGAGAGAGCGCCCGCCCCCGGCGGGCTGGCCCTGATCGAGGCCCTGGTGAACACGCTGGACGTCGAGACCGGCAGGGACGCGCTGGACCGGGCCGGCGTACGGAGCGAGCTGGGCGTGACCGACGTCGAGGGGGCGCGCGAGCTGCGGGAGGCGCTGCGGGTCGTCCTCCTCGCGCACGCCGGGCACCCGCCGCACCGCCGGACGGCCCCGCTGGCGGACCTCCTGCCGCCGCTGCGGCTCGTGTTCGACCCCGCCGGCCGGGCCCGCCCCGCCCCCGCCGGGCCCGGCACCACCCTGCCCGCGCGGATCGCCGTCGCCGTCGCGGAGGCGCTGGTGGACGGGACGTGGGCGCGGCTGAAGGCGTGCGAGGCGGAGGACTGCCTCTGGGCGTACTACGACCGCAGCCCGGCGGGCCGCAGCCGGTGGTGCTCGATGCGGGTGTGCGGGGCGCGGGCGAAGATGCGGAGGTACCGGGGGCGCAAAGGGGAGGCCGCGAAGGGGGTCAATGGGGGCTGATGCACAGCGAGTTCACGAGTGGGTGGGGCAGAATGCAGGCAGACGGTGGTTCGGCCGACTGAGCCTCGGCCGAACCACCGTCACCCACACCCGCCTACGACGCCGTAGGCGCTAAGCCGTCGGCCGTCCCATCGCCCGGTACGTCCAGCCGGCCTTCCGCCACACCGCCGGATCCAGCGCGTTGCGGCCGTCCAGGAGCACCCTCGCCCGTGCCGCCTCCCCCAGCTCCGCCGGGTCCAGCTCGCGGAACTCCTTCCATTCCGTGAGGTGGAGGACGACGTCGGCGCCCCGGACGGCGTCCAGTGCGGAGTCGGCGTAGGCGAGGGTCGGGAAGAGGCGGCGGGCGTTGGTCATGCCCTTGGGGTCGTACACCGTGACCTGGCCGCCCTGGAGGTGGATCTGGCCGGCGACGTTCAGCGCGGGGGAGTCGCGGACGTCGTCGGAGTCGGGCTTGAAGGCCGCGCCGAGGACGGCCACCCGCTTGCCCAGGAACGCCCCGCCGCCCAGCGCCTCGCGGGCCATCTCGACCATCTGCCCGCGCCGGCGCATGTTGATGGAATCGATCTCGCGCAGGAAGGTCAGCGCCTGGTCGGCGCCCAGCTCGCCCGCGCGGGCCATGAACGCGCGGATGTCCTTGGGCAGACAGCCCCCGCCGAAGCCGATGCCGGCGCGCAGGAACTTGTGGCCGATGCGGTCGTCGTACCCGATGGCCTCGGCGAGCTTGGCGACATCGCCGCCGGCCGCCTCGCAGACCTCGGCCATGGCGTTGATGAAGGAGATCTTGGTGGCGAGGAAGGAGTTCGCGGAGGTCTTGACCAGCTCGGCGGTCGGGAAGTCGGTGACGACGAAGGGGGTGCCGGCCGCGACGGGGGCCGCGTACACCTCGCGCAGCAGCCCTTCCGCGCGCTCGCTGCGGACGCCGACGACGATCCGGTCGGGCCGCAGGGTGTCCTGCACGGCGAAGCCCTCGCGCAGGAACTCGGGGTTCCAGGCCAGCTCGGCGGCGGCGCCGGCGGGGGCGTGGGCGGCGAGGTAGGCGGCGAGGCGGTCGGCGGAGCCGACGGGGACGGTGGACTTGCCGACGACGAGGGTGGGCCGGTCGAGGTGCGGGGCGAGGGAGGCGAGCGCGGACTCGACGTACGACATGTCGGCGGCGTACTCGCCGTGCCGCTGGGGCGTGTTGACGCACACGAAGTGCACGTCCCCGAAGGCCGCGGCCTCGGCGAAGTCCATGGTGAACCGCAGCCGCCCGCTGGACCCCTCGATCCCGGCGACATGCTTGCGCAGCAGGTCTTCGAGCCCCGGCTCGTACATGGGCACCCGCCCGCGCTGGAGCAGCTCGATCTTCTCCGGCACCACGTCGAGCCCCAGCACCTCGAAGCCCAGCTCGGCCATGGCCGCGGCGTGCGTGGCGCCGAGGTACCCGGTGCCGATCACAGTGATCTTGAGGGTCATGGGGACTCCACAGGGTTACGACCGGATGTGCGCTGCCAGAGCATAGTCCGGGGCGTGTCGGCGCCCCTCGCCGGGCAGGATTCCCCCTGTCGCCTAGCTCACGTATCCGTGCTGTGGGCAGCCCTCTAAACTTTGGGTTTTAACGGTAATTAGCGTCGTCTGGAGTGAGAGACCTTGGCCGGATCGGCTGATTTCGACCTGTACCGCCCGTCCGAGGAGCACGACATGCTCCGCGACTCCGTGCGCGCGCTCACCGAGGCGAAGATCGCGCCGTACGCGGCGGCGGTCGACGAGGAGGCCCGGTTCCCGCGCGAGGCGCTGGAGGCCCTGGTCGCGGGTGACCTGCACGCCGTGCACGTCCCCGAGGAGTACGGCGGCGCGGGCGCGGACGCGCTGGCCGTGGTCATCGTCATCGAGGAGGTGGCCCGCGCCTGTGTGTCGTCCTCCCTCATCCCCGCGGTCAACAAGCTCGGCTCGCTGCCCGTCATCCTCTCCGGCTCCGAGGAGCTGAAGAAGAAGTACCTGACGCCGCTGGCCAAGGGCGACGGCCTCTTCTCCTACGCCCTCTCCGAGCCGGACGCCGGCTCGGATGCGGCCGGCATGAAGACCCGTGCGGTGCGCGACGGCGACCACTGGATCCTGAACGGCGTGAAGCGGTGGATCACCAACGCCGGGGTGTCCGAGTACTACACGGTGATGGCGGTCACCGACCCCTCCAAGCGGTCCAAGGGGATCTCCGCGTTCGTCGTCGAGAAGTCCGACGAGGGGGTCTCCTTCGGGGCGCCGGAGAAGAAGCTCGGGATCAAGGGTTCGCCGACCCGTGAGGTCTACTTCGACAACGTCCGCATCCCCGCGGACCGCATGATCGGCGAGGAGGGCACCGGTTTCGCGACCGCCATGAAGACCCTCGACCACACCCG
Organism: Streptomyces sp. AMJ-169; assembly: GCF_055597585.1. Taxonomy (NCBI): domain Bacteria; kingdom Bacillati; phylum Actinomycetota; class Actinomycetes; order Kitasatosporales; family Streptomycetaceae; genus Streptomyces; species Streptomyces sp. AMJ-169. The sequence goes on along the minus strand of NZ_JBVLTJ010000012.1, from coordinate 43,023 downwards.
CATCACCATCGCCGCCCAGGCCCTCGGCGTCGCCCAGGGCGCCTTCGACTACGCCAAGGGCTACGTCCAGGAACGCAAGCAGTTCGGCAAGGCCATCGCCGACTTCCAGGGCATCCAGTTCATGCTCGCGGACATGTCGATGAAGATCTCCGCCGCACGGGCCCTGACGTACCAGGCGGCGGCGGCCTCGGAACGCCTCGACGCGGATCTGACGTACCTGGGGGCTGCCGCGAAGTGCTTCGCCTCTGACGTGGCCATGGAGGTCACTACGGATGCGGTGCAGTTGCTGGGGGGTTATGGCTACACCCGGGACTATCCGGTGGAGCGGATGATGCGGGATGCGAAGATCACGCAGATCTATGAGGGGACGAATCAGGTCCAGCGGATTGTGATGGCGCGGAACTTGCCGTAGGGCGTGGGGAGTTGAGCCTTCGGCCCCCGGTGGTGACGCCGGGGGCCGACTCCGGCCAGTCGCAGACCTCAAGAACAGAGTTGAAGTGGAGACCCGGCGGGCAGTGCATGAGGGTCGGGGTGCCGTGGGAGCACAGGTGGAAGACGGTCGGGTCGGTGGTGTCCGGGAGGAGTACCGAGCGGTCGTCGGGGTCCACGGCGGGGCAGGTGCCGATGGGGGTGGCCGTCGCCGGAGGGGTGAGGGCCAGGGTGGTCAGCAGGGCCGTGGCGATGAGGGTGGCTGTGGTGCGGGGCATGTGTCAGCCGCGGGTCAGGGGGACGTTGGCCGGCCAGTCGCAGTACAGGCCGATGGGGTTGAAGAGGAGGCCGGGGGGACAGGACTGGCGGACCGGGATGCCGTTCGAGCACACGTAGTAGCCGGTCGGGTCACTGGGGTCCGGGTACGGCCCCGACGAGGCTGAGGTACAGGTCGGCGCGGGGCCCTGCACCGGGAGGGGGGCGGCCGAGGCGGGGGCGCCGAACGCGAAGACCGCCAGCAGAGCCCCGGCGAGAGCGGAGGCGGCGGGGGCGAGGGCGGCGGAGACGACGGAGGCGGGGGCGGAGGCGCGAGCAGCGGAGGTGCGAGCGGGCAGACCGGTACGCGGCATGGGGCTCCTTCGGCTGCCGGGGCGGCCACTCCACCCCGGGCCTAGTCCAACGAGACGGGGCCGAATGGGTTACTGGTCTGGCGGCATGGGGCTGTACGGGTCACTGGTCCGTCGGCAGCGGTGCGGCTCCCTGTCCTTACGGTGCGGAGCCGTGCCGCTCACTGGTCCGATGACACGGAGCTGTACGAGTTACCGGTTCGCCGGCGGCTGTGCGGCTCCCTGTCGCTACGGCGCGAAGCCGTACCGCTCACCGGTCCGCTGGAGCGAAGCCTCATCGGCCCGCCGCCACAGAGTCGTACGTCTCACCGCCCCGCCACCCCAGCCCCGCACACCTCACCGCCCCGACCGACCCCCAGCCCCCGACCCCCCGGCAGCCACATTCTCAGGCCAGTCGCACGTATCCAGCGCCGAGTTCCAATGCAGCCCAGCCGGACAGATCTTCCGGTACGCGACCCCACCCGAGCAGTGGTAGAACGCCGTCGGGTCGTCAGGGTCCGCGTACATCACCGAGTAGTCGGGATCCTGGGCCGGGCAGACCGGCGGCGGAGTCACGGCCGCCAAGGGGACGGCCGTCGCCGGAGCGGCGAGCGCCCCCGCCGCCAGCAGGGCAGCCGCCCCGGCGAGCACGGCGGAGGCCAGGACGGATAAGCGGATCATGAAGCTCCTCAAAACAAGAAAGCCAAGGGGGACAGCCCCACCCCGGACCCGGTCCAACGACCCGACCCCGGACACGTCACCGGCACCCCGGTACTCCGGCACCTCGGTACTCCGGCACCCCGGTACTCCGGCACCCCGGTACTCCGGTACTCCGGCACTCCTGGAGTCCCGGCACCCCCGCCGCCCCGGAGCCCCCGGTACTCCGGCACCCCTGCCGCCCCGATCCCCGGTTTCCCAACATCCCCGCCGCCCCGGCGCCCCCCCCGGTACTCCGGCGCCCCAGCACCCCGCCGCCCAGGACCCCTGGTACTCCGGCGCTCCGGGAGCCCCCGGCACCCCGCTGCCCTAGAGCCCCCGGTACTCCAGCGCCCCTGCCGCCCCGATCCCCGGTTCCCCGACATCCCCGCCGCCCCGGAGCCGGCCGGTACTCCACCGCCCCGGAGCCCCCGGAGCCCCGCCGCCCTGGAGCCCCAGTACTCCGGCGCCGCGGAGCTCCTGCCACCCCGGTCCCAGGTCCCCCGCCGCCCCTGACATCCCCGCCGCCCCCGCCGCCCCCGCCGCCCCGCCGCTCCTGACACCCCGGCCCCCCCCGCACCCCCGGCCCCCTCACCCCCCACCCCCCCACCCGACATGTGCCCTCCACCACATTGCTCAGTAAATACCCCCCCCCACACCCCCCAGACTTTGTGTCGGCTTGGCAACAGGCGGGAGCTGATTTCCCGACATGCCTTGTCGGGGGCATAGCCCCGACCGGCACACTGGGGCCCATGAACGATTGGCCCGAGGGATGGTCCGACAGCAACCGTGCCGGCAACGGCCGCGGCAACGGCTACGGACGCGGTAGCGCCAGCGCACAGCCCGAGGGCGCGCGCGTCATGCGGCAGGTACGCCGGGACACCCCGGGCGCACCCCCGTCACAGGACCAGTACGGCCAGAACCCGTACGGCCAGAACTCGTACGGCCAGGACCAGTACGCCAACCCCGCCAACCCCGCCGCCGCCCCCTACCGAGTCGTCCCCCAACAGACCTCCACCGACTACAACACCGGCCAGGTCTACGGCGGCGGCAACGGAGGACAAGGCCAAGGACACGGCCCCCAAGGCCCCGGCCCCAACTGGCGCAAACGCATCAAGTGGACCGCCATCACCCTCACCGGCGCCCTGCTCGTCACCACCATCGGCACCTACTTCTGGGCCGACGGCAAACTCCGCCGCGAGGTCGACCTCGCGAAGGTCATCGACCGGCCCGACGCCGGCAAGGGCACCAACTACCTGATCGTCGGCTCCGACAGCCGCGAAGGCATGTCCGCCGAGGAGAAGAAGGCCCTCCACACCGGCTCCGCCGAAGGCAAGCGCACGGACTCGATGATGATCCTGCACGTCGGCGACAACGGGGACACGCTGGTCTCCCTGCCGCGCGACTCGGACGTCGAGATCCCGTCGTACGTCGGCTCCGAGTCGGGCAAGACGTACAAGGGCACCGGACGGCGCACCAAGCTCAACGCCGCCTACGCCGAGGACGGTCCCGAACTCCTCGTGCGCACCGTCGAGTTCAACACCGGCCTGCGCATCGACCACTACGTCGAGATCGGCTTCGCCGGGTTCGCGAACATCGTCGACGCGGTCGGCGGGGTCGAGATGACGATCGACAAGGGGTTCACGGACAAGTGGTCCGGCGCCGACTTCAAGGCCGGCAAGCAGACCCTGAACGGCGAGCAGGCGCTGGCGTTCGTCCGCACCCGGCACGCGTTCGCCGCCTCCGACCTCCAGCGGACGAAGAACCAGCAGAAGTTCCTCGCGGCGCTCGCCCACCAGGTCGCGACCCCGGGCACGGTCCTGAACCCCTTCAAGCTGTACCCGACGCTGGGCGCGGGCCTCGACACCCTGATCGTCGACAAGGACATGTCGCTGTGGGACCTCGGCTCGATGTTCTTCGCGATGAAGGACGTCAACGGAGGCGGCGGCACCTCCATGAACATGCCGATCTCCGGCTCCACCGGCGGCAACCTGGTCTGGGACAAGACCAAGGTCAAGCAGCTGGTCCAGGAGCTGAAGAACGACGAGAAGGTCACCGTCACCAGTGACTGACCCCACCACCAGAGCCTTCGACGCCGTCCTGTGCGACGTCGACAACGTCGTACGCCGCTTCGACTCGAGCCCCGTCCGCGCCCTCGAACGCGCCGCCGGTCTCGCCGAGGGCACCACCGCCAAGGTCGCCTTCTCCCCGGAGGCCGTCCTCCCGGCCCTCCTCGGCGAGATCACCGAGCAGGAGTGGGCCGCCGCCGTCGCCGCCCAGCTCGCCGGGGCCGGCATGACCGACGAACACACCGCCTGGAGCCTCGCGACCGCCCTCGTCGAGTCCCCCTTCAAGGCGGACGACGCCGTCGTCGCCCTCCTGCGCCGCGCCCGGGTCCACGTCCCCCTCGTCCTCGTCACCAACGCCACCCTCGGCCTGGAGGCGGACCTCGCCGAGCTGAAGCTCACCGACCTCGCCGACGCCGTCGTCAGCAGCGCCCGCGTCGGACTCGCCAAGCCGGACCCGCGGATCTACCGGCTCGCCGCGCGCCGGGCCGGCGTACCGCCCGAGCGGTGCCTGTTCGTGGACGACACCCCGGAGAACGTCGAGGCGGCGGTGGCCCTCGGGATGACGGGCGTGCACTTCAGGGCGGCCGGGGATCTGGAACGGGCGCTCGCGCCGCTGCTGCGCCCGTGAAGCTCCCAAGCAGCCGTGCCTCCCGAAGCCCCGTGAACTCCCGGACTCGCCAATATCAAAAAGCTGTGAATTTCCTGTAAAGCTCTTTACCTTTCAAGCTGACCCCCTTCCCCTCGAACCCCCGTACGACAAAGATGATGATCATCTCGGGGGACTCGACCATGCACCGCACGACCGTGATTGCGCATGCCCGCCCCACGCCGGCGTGCGCGGGGGAAGGCCCAACTTGTCCCAGCACCACCGGAGCCGACGCTCCGGCCGCAGAGCTGCCGCCGTGTTCACCCCGGCGCTCCTCACCGCCCTCGTCCTCGGCTCGGGAACCCCGGCCCTGGCCGCGTCCGCGCCGGCCGCCGACCAGCCGGCCGACGCCGCCAAGCAGACCTATTCCGCGGGCACTTACTTCGTCCAGCTCGCCGACCAGCCCGTCGCGACCGACCCCAGCACCGCCCCGGCGCCCGGCACCCGCCTGAACACCGCGACCGACGCCGTCCGCGACCACGTACGCAAGCTCAAGCAGGAGCGCGACAAGGTCCTCGACGCGGTCGACGGGGTCAAGCCGCTCTACAGCTACCAGCTCCTCGTCAACGGCTTCGCCGCCAAGCTGACGGCGTTCCAGGCGAACGCCCTCGCCCGCACGCCGGGCGTCGTCTCGCTGAGCCGCAACGTGATGAGCCACCCGACGGCGTCGACCGGGTCATCGGACGATACGACCACGACAACCGGCGCGGCGCTCACCGAAAAAGCAGCCACCGCAAACGCGGCCCCCGCAAAGGCCGCCACCGCGAAAACCGCCTCCGCCGCCCTACCCCCCATAGACAGCCCCGCCTACCTCGGCCTCACATCCCCCGGCGGCCTCTACTCCAGGATCCCCGGCGGTCGGCCGAACGCCGGCGCCGGCATGATCCTCGGCGTCCTCGACACCGGCATCGACATGCCCGCGGGCAACCCCAACCCCTCCCTCAAGGCGCTCCCCGAGCCCCGCCCCGACGCGGCGCTCATCGCCAAGAAGTGGAAGGGCACCTGCGACCCCGGCCAGGACGCCACCCACAAGATCGCCTGCAACAACAAGGTCATCGGCGCCCAGTACTTCAACAAGAGCGTCACCGACCCGAAGGACACCGACTGGGCGTCCCCGCTGGACGGCGAGTCGCACGGCACGCACACCGCGACGACCGCCGCCGGCGCGGCGGACGTCGACGCGGCCGTCCCCGGCACCGGCATCCGCGGCAAGATATCCGGCCTCGCCCCGGCCGCGAGGATCGCCGCCTACCGCGTCTGCTACAGCAACGGCTGCGGCACGATCGACATCGTCGCGGCGATGGAGAAGGCGGTCGCGGACGGCGTCGACGTCATCAACTACTCGCTCGGCGGCTCCAACACCGATCCGGCCGGCCGCCCCGAGTACCTGGCGATGCTGAACGCGGCGAAGGCGGGCGTCTTCATCTCCGCCTCGGCCGGCAACTCCGGCCCGCGCACCGCCTCCAACGGCGTCCCGTGGGTCACGACGGTCGCCGCCTCCGGCCACTCCACCGGCTACCGCGCGACCCTGACCCTCGGCGACGGCAAGACGTACACCGGCGTCAGCATCAGCGCCGGCGGCGCCCCCTCGGCCCCGCTGGTCGACGGCGCGCAGGCCGCGAAGTCCGGCGCCGACCCGGCCCAGGCAGCCCTCTGCATGCCGGACACCCTCGACCCGGCGAAGGTCACGGGCGCGGTCGTGGTCTGCGCGCGCGGCGGCAACGCCCGCACCGACAAGAGCGCCCAGGTCCAGGCGTCCGGCGGTGTCGGCATGGTGCTGTACAACACCAACGCCGCCGACGAGGAGGTCGCGGACGCGCACAGCATCCCGAGCGTCCACCTCGACAAGGCGTCCGGCGAGGCCGTCAAGGCGTACGCCGCGACCGCCGGAGCGACCGCCCAGCTGGCGACTCCCGTCGCGGTGAAGCAGCGCTCCCCGCAGATGGCCGCCTTCTCCTCCAGCGGCCCGGACCTCAACAGCACCGGTGACCTGCTCAAGCCCGACATCACCGCCCCCGGCGTCGACATCGTCGCCGGCACCTCCCCGGGCACCCCGGGCTTCCCGGGCACGCAGGGCATCATGTCCGGCACGTCGATGTCGGCCCCGCACGTGGCGGGCCTCGCCCTCCTCCTGCGCCAGCTGCACCCGAAGTGGTCGCCGATGGAGGTCAAGTCGGCGCTGATGACGACCGCGACCCCGAAGGACGACACGGGCAAGCCGATCCAGCGCTCCGGCGCGAACGCGACCCCGCTCGACTTCGGCTCCGGACACGTCGTCCCGAACACCGCCGCCGACCCCGGCCTGGTCTACGACTCCTCCGCCGCCGACTGGGCGTCGTACCTGTGCGCGCTCGGCCAGGCCCCGGTCACCGAGGACGGCTCCGACTCCTGCCGGGGCGTCAGGAAGACCGACCCGAGCGACCTGAACACGCCGAACATCGCCGTCGGTGACCTCACGGGCGTCCAGACGGTGACGCGTACGGTCACCAACGTCGGCCGCACCACCGCCGTCTACACGGCGAGCGTCCAGACCCCGGCCGGCTACAAGGCGACGGTCACCCCGGCCAAGCTGACGGTCAAGGCGGGCGCGAAGGCGTCGTACAAGGTGACCTTCACGCGGACGACCGCCGCCTTCGGGGCGTTCTCCTTCGGCGCGGTCACCTGGTCCGACCAGCAGCACCAGGTCCGCTCCACGGTCGCCCTGCGCGCCACCCGCGTCACCGCCCCCGCCGAACTGCGCGCCACCGGCGCCACCGGCAAGACGGTCCTCACCCCCCGCGCCGGCTACTCGGGCACCTTCACCACCTCGGTGAACGGCCTCTACGCGGGGACGGCGAAGACGGGCACGCTGACCGGCTCCGGTGAGTTCGACCCCACCAAGCCGGCCCCCCGCACGGCCAAGTTCGCCCTGACCGTCCCCGAGGGCCTCGCCCTCGCGCGGGTCGCGATCCTGCCGGCGGACTTCAAGGCGGGCGGCGACGTCGACCTGTGGGTCCTCGACAAGAACGGCGCCGCGCTCACCAACCCGGGCGCCGGCGACGACGAGCACATCGACCTCGCGCCGGGCACCTACACGGTGTACGTCAACCAGTTCCAGGCCCCCAAGGGCACGGACAGCCAGAAGTACACCGTCCACACCTGGCTGATCGGCGGCTCGGCCAAGCCCACCGTGAAGCCGGCGGTCACCCCGGCCACGCAGAAGGCCATCTCGGGCACGGTCGCGAAGTCGACCGTCTCCTGGAAGGGCCTCAAGAAGGGCCAGTCCTACGTCGGTCTCGTCGGCTACGGCGACGGCAAGAACATCAACGCGGCGACCACGCTGACGGTCGTCCCGTAAAGCAGGCACAGCAGGGGCGGGCGTCCGTAAGGGGCGCCCGCCCTTACGCTTTGCGCCCGACCCCGGCGAAGTGCGTCACCGCGCCGATGTCCGCGGCCGTCCCCTCGGGCCGCCACCGCGTGCACGTCACCACCCCCGGCTCCAGCAGCCGCGTCCCCTCGAACAGCCGGATCAGCTCGGCCCGCGAGCGCAGCGTCATCGGCGCGGAACCCTGCCCGTTCCAGTAGGAGACGGCCGTGTTCATGGCGTCCCCGTCGACCTCGGTCGTCGGGTGGGAGATGACGAGGTGGCTGCCGGAGGGCACCGCGTCCAGCAGGGTGCGGACGATCGCGGCGGCCTCCTCGGTGTCGAGGACGAAGTTGAGGATGCCCAAAAGTGTGATCGCGACAGGCCGGCCGAAGTCCAGCGTTCCGGCGGCCTTCTCGAGGATCTTCGCCGGGTCGTGGACGTCCCCCTCGACGAACACCGCCGCCCCTTCCGGGGTGCTGGTCAGCAGCGCGTGGGCGTGGGCGAAGACCAGGGGGTCGTTGTCGACGCACACCACCCGGCAGCCGGGGTCCACCCGCTGGGCCAGCTCATGGGTGTTGTCGGTGATGGGCAGTCCGGTGCCGATGTCCAGAAACTGCCGGATGCCCTCCGCCCCGGCGAGGTGGCGGACGGCGCGGGCGAGGAAGCGCCGGTCCGCGACCGCCGACCGCGGCAGCGCCGGGACCAGGGACAGGATGCGGTCGCCGACCTCGGCGTCGACCGGGTAGTGGCCCATGCCGCCCAGCCAGTAGTTCCATATCCGGGCGGAATGTGACACATCGGTCCGGAAGTGCGAAGTCCCGAGCATGGGGACCAAGGTAGATCGGGAAGGGGGTCCAGGGGGGCGGATTCAGGACACCGTTTTCCAACTAGTGACCCGCGCACCCCACTTCGTCCCCGCGCACGACCTTCTCCTCGACCTCCCCGCCGCTCACCTTCACCTTGCGCACCTCGTGGAAGTCGGCCCCCGCGATCACCTTCAGCGTCGGCCCGAGCCCCGGCTGCGCCCGCGGCACACTCCCCGGCACGGCCGCCGTCAGCGTCTTCGCGGACCGGTCCCAGCGGGGGTCGTACACGACGACGGTGTGCGCCTCCTCGCGCCGCTCCGCCGGGACCGGCCTGCCCGTCGTCCGGAACCCCGCCCCCGCGAGCGCCGCGTCGAGCTTGCGGCCGAGGCCGTCGGTGTGGGTGCCGTTCTCCACCTGGACGTGGATCTGCTCCGGCGCGATCTCGACGGCCGCCGCCTGCCGCACGGCCGGCGCCTTGCGGGCGCCGGTGAGCGGCTTGTCGTCGCGGACCGCCTGGAACAGCCGCTCCGACTTCTCCGGGTCCCACTTCAGGGTCGAGCCGATCTTCTTGACCTGGAAGGCCATGTCGGCGACGGGGACGGTGGTGAACTCCGAGGACGACGGCGAGAAGTCCCGCATCGCCCGCCCCAGGTCCAGCAGTTCATCGGTGCCGAACCCCCGGTCCGCGCGCACCGACCCGAGCACCGCGCGGGTCACGTCCCGGAACTTCAGCGGGTTGAGGAGGATGCCCGAGGACGTCGTACGGTCGATGAGGGCCGCCATGAAGCGCTGCTGGCGTTTCATCCGGCCGAGGTCGGAGGAGGCGTCCATGTGCCGGGCGCGCACGTACTGGAGGGCCTCGCCGCCCATCAGGGTGTGGGTGCCGGGGGAGAGGTCGAGGCCGGTGTAGGAGTCCTTCAGGGGCTCGGCGGTGCAGATCTTCACGCCGTCCAGGACGTCCACGGTCTTCATGAAGCTCGTGAAGTCGACCTCCAGATAGTGGTCGATCTTCACGTGCGTCATGTGCTCGACCGTCCGCACGGTCAGCTGCGGACCGCCCTCCGCGTAGGCCGCGTTGAGCCGGATCGGATGCCCGTGGTGCTTCTGCCCGGTGGTGTCGTCGGTGTGCGGGGGCGTCTCGGCGTACGAGTCGCGCGGGAGGCTGATGACGCTGGCCCGCTCCCGGTCCTCCGAGATGTGCACCAGCATCATCGTGTCCGTGCAGTGGCAGGGCGCCCCGCCCAGGCGGTACTTCCGGCGCTCCTCCTCGGTGATCTTGTCCCGGCCGTCGGTGCCGACCAGCAGGACGTTCATCCCGTGTCCGGCGCGCGGCCGGTTCTTCATGTCCTTGAAGGGGTCCACCCGCGCGATGTCCGCGTCCAGCGTCGACACCAGCGAATGCCCGATCCCGGCCGAGGCGAGCACGACGACCGACACCGTCGTCACCACCCGCAGGGCCCAGCGCGGACGGGTGCGGCGGCGGCGCGGGCGGCGGCGGGGCGGTGCGGATGCGGGCATCGGAAGACCTCCGGCCAGGTGGGGGAGCCGTGAGCACCGTAGGCCCATACGATCTTCGACCCACGGCGGCGCGCATCCGGTTCCCCCGTTCGCGGTAACGTGATCCCCCTATGAACGCCAAGCCCCCCGCTGTGTCCGTGATCATGCCGGTCCTCAACGAGGAGCGGCACCTGCGCGGCGCCGTCGAGGCGATCCTCGCGCAGGCGTACGACGGCGAGATGGAGGTCGTGATCGCCCTCGGTCCCTCGAAGGACCGCACGGACGAGATCGCGGCCCGGCTCGTCGCCGAAACCGCTTCTCTTAAAAACAAGCGGGTGCACACGGTCCCCAACCCCACCGGCCGCACCCCCGCCGCCCTGAACGCCGCGATCAAGGCGTCCCGGCACCCGGTCGTCGTCCGCGTCGACGGCCACGGCATGCTCTCCCCCGACTACATCGCCACCGCCGTCCGCCTCCTGGCGGAGACCGGCGCGCAGAACGTCGGCGGGATCATGCACGCCGAGGGCGAGAACGACTGGGAGCGCGCCGTCGCCGCCGCGATGACGTCGAAGATCGGCGTCGGCAACGCGGCCTTCCACACCGGCGGGCAGGCGGGCCCCGCCGAGACGGTCTACCTCGGCGTCTTCCGGCGCGAGGCGCTGGAGCAACAGGGCGGCTACAACGAGGAGTTCGTCCGCGCCCAGGACTGGGAGCTGAACTTCCGCATCCGCGAGGCGGGCGGCCTGATCTGGTTCTCGCCCGAGCTGAAGGTGTCGTACCGGCCGAGGCCCTCGGTGAAGGCGCTGGCCAAGCAGTACAAGGACTACGGGCGCTGGCGGCACGTGGTCGCGCGCTACCACTCCGGGTCGATCAACCTGCGCTATCTGGCGCCGCCGACGGCGGTGTGCGCGATCGCCGCCGGGGTGCTGATCGGCGCTGTGGTCTCACCGCTGGGGTTCGTCGTCCCCGCCGGCTACCTCGCCGCGATCGCCGCGGGCTCGCTCCCCGCCGGAAAGGGTCTCGGCCTGAAGGCCCGCGCCCAGATCCCGGTCGCCCTCGCGATGATGCACATGTGCTGGGGGTTCGGCTTCCTGACCAGCCCCAAGTCGCTGGCCAGGAAGGTCATCGCGTCCCGCCGCCCGGCGGTCCTCAGCTCCAGGTGAACCCGGGGTTCACCTTCATGCACTGGCTCGTGTCGGAGGCGTTCATGGCCTCCGCCGAGTCGGGCGTGGTGTCGTCCCGCACCGGCGCCTTGTACGCCGTCCCCGACCGCCAGTCGGCCCCTACGACCAGCGTGACGCCGGAGACGTCGGTGGACTGCTCGACCTTGGTGACGCCGAGGACCTTCGCGACCCGCAGCGCGTCGCCCTGGAGGTCGGCGCTCGGGTAGCGGACGACGGTCGCCGGCTCGGCGGTCGCGGCGCCCGGGTCGGCCACGGCCTGCGTGAAGCCCTTGCCGGTGAGGACGTCCGCGATGGTGGAGGCGCGGCCCCGGGCGGGGGCGAGGGTGTCGGTGCGGGTGCCGTTGTGGACCTGGACGGCGATCTGCGCGTCCGGGGCGGCCGTCACGTCCGGGGTGGGGGAGGGCGACGGGGTCGCCTTGGCCTTGTCCTTGCCGTCGAGGGCGATGTCCTGGCGGACGAGGCGGAAGAGCTGGTCGGCCTCGTCGGTGGGCTCGACGCGGGCGCCGACGTAGCGGTTGGGCATAGTCGTCATCGTGATCCGGTCCGTGGGGACCTTCTGGAGTTCGCCGGCGAGGTCGTACATCTTCGTGATGCTGTCCAGGCCGTCGTCCACGGTGATCGCCTTGGTCGCGGCCTCGGCCAGTTTGCGGAGTTTGTTGGGGCTGGTCAGCTTGGCGCTCTGGCGCAGTTCGCGGACCATCGAGTTCATGTACATGTGCTGGGCCTTGGCGCGGGCGAGGTCGCTGCCGTCCTCGAAGCCGTAGCGGGTGCGCAGCCACTGGAGGGCCTGCTTGCCCTTGACGTCCGTCGTGCCCTTGGCGAGCTTCAGCCCCGAGCCCTTGCCGCTGCTGGTGTGCGAGTAGATGTTGGCGTCCACGCAGACCGGGACGCCGCCGATCGCGTCGGCCATCGAGACGACACCGGAGAAGTCGACCAGCATGAAGTGGTCGATGTGGATGCCGGTCAGCTTCTCCCAGGTCGCGACCGTGCAGCCGGGGCCCCCGCGCCCGAGCGACTCGTTGGTCATGACCCGGGTGCTCGCCGCGTACTTCTGCCCGGTGTGCGGGTCGGTGCACTTCGGGATGGCCAGCAGCGTGTCGCGCGGCATGCTCACGACCGACATGTTGCCGCGGTCGGCGGAGACGTGCAGCAGCATCTGCACATCGGCGAGGGGAGGTCCGCCGAAGGTGTCCTTCGCGCCGCCCAGCGCCTGGTTCTCGGCGGTGTCGCGGGCGTCGGAGCCGATGAGGAGGATGTTCAGCGCCTTCTGCCCGGCCGAGTTGGCCTGCGTGGTGGCCGCGCGGTCCTTCGCGTCACCGAGGTTCAGGGCGTCGCTGCGGATGTTGCCGTTGAGATGCCGGTAGTAGAGGTAGCCCGCGCCGGCGGTCCCGAGTATGACGACGGCGAGGACGGAGGCGGACCAGCGGAGTATCCGGCGCCGGCGGGGGGCGCGTACGCCTGTCCCGCCGGAACCGTCTGTCGTGCCCTGGGCGACCGAAGCCTCCCCCCGAGTCCTGCTCTGCACCATCCCCTGCCCTCCCGCCACCACATCGCGGGACCACCCCGCGCCGAAAGGTGAGACACGCGGACCGCCCCATGCGTTGTACTCGCGTGGACCTCACGTACAGGAAGACGCGCGGCGGCCCGTCCCGGTCACCGCGAAGGCAAGAACCTTTTGCCGTCCGGCCGCTCTCTTAACGTGCCCTTACCGGCGGCCGGTTCAGCTACTTCGCGCACTGCACCTTGTCGGCGGTCGACTTGTCCACCGAGTCCGGCACCTTCGTGGGCGTGGTCAGCGAGACCCCGGCCCCCTTGAAGTCCTTGCCCAGCGTCAGCGTCATCGTCGGCAGCCCTTGAGAGTTCGTCACGCTCTTGCCCGGCTTCAGCGCGGTCCCCGGCAGCCCCATGACGGCGGCCAGCTTGCGCGCCTGGTCGGCCTGTTCGGGGGCGTACTCCAGAGTCGTGTTCGCCAGCTCGGTGCCCGCGTTGCCCGCGTTCTCCGACTTGGTGATGCCTTCCTGGTTCTGCAACCAGCTCAGCGTCTCCTGCGCACTGCCGGCCACGGCCCCGCCGTTCATGACCTGCACGCGTACGTCGCCGGCGGCGGACTGCGTCCCCTCCAGCCGGGCCGCGGCCTCGGCGGCGGCGGCCGACTTGGACTCCTTGGCCTTCTGCGCGACCTCCGTGAACGACACGTCGTCCCGGATCATCTGGAAGACGGTCGGCGCGGTCGAGGTGTTGAGGACGACGGTCGCCTTGACCTTCTCGGCCGGGTTGTCGAGCACCGGGATCGTGGTGAACGTCAGGTTCTTGACGTTCAGCTTGCCCAGCTCGAGACCGAGGTCCTTGAGCTTGCCGATGCTGTCGAGCTGGGAGTCGACGGTGAGCGCCTTCGTGCCCGCCTCGGCCAGCTTTATCATCTTCGCCGGATCGGTCAGGGTGTCGTTCGACTTCAGCTTGCGCATCAGCGCGCTGAGGAACTGCTGCTGGATCTGGATCCGGCTCAGGTCCCCGCCGAACCCGACCGAGTGCCGCGTCCGCACGAACGCCAGCGCCTGCTCGCCCTCGATGGTGTGCGTGCCCTTGGACAGCTTGAGGTGCGAGTCCTTGTCGTCGATGTCCTTGGCGAGACACACCTCGACGCCGCCCACGGCCGACGTCAGCGTCTTGACGGCGTTGAAGTCGGCGACCATGAAGTTGTCCGGGGTGATCCCGGTCAGCTCGGTCACGGTCCGCATGGTGCAGCTGGGCGTGCGCCCGTCCTGCCCGAGGCTGGTGTTGAACCGGACGTTCTCCTGGCCCGGGATGACCTTGGTGGTGCCGTCCTCCTGCTCGGTCGGGCAGTCGGGGACATTGACGATCAGGTCGCGGGGGATGGACAGCGCGGTCGCGTTCGTCCGGTCCTTGGAGACGTGCAGCAGGATGTTGGTGTCCGCGTGCCCGACGCTCCCGGCGTCGCCGTAGCCCTCGTTGCCCGCGCCGGTGCGCTTGTCGGTGCCGATCAGCAGCAGGTTGATCGCCTTGTCCTTGCTGAAGCCGCCAGTGCCGGCGCCGTCGGTGGAGGACGAGGTGATGTTGCCGTTGAGGTGCTCGATGTAGAAGTACGCGGCGGCGGCCGTACCGACCAGCACGAACGCCATGGTCCCGCCGGTCCACATGAGGATCTTGCGCCCCTTGGACTTCTTCTTGGCGCCCTTCGCGTTCTTGGCGGGCCCGCGTCCGCGCCGGCCGGGCAGCGGCTCCTCGGGTTTGCCGTTGCTCCGCCGGCGCCGGGGGCCGGGTACGTCCCGCCCGGGGGCGCCGGGCAGCGCGGTGGCGGCGTCGGCGCCCAGGCTCTCGCCGGGGCTCGCGGCAGGGCTCGACGCGCCGCCCACCCGGGCCGCCGCTCTGCGCGGACCGGGAACCGACGACTGCGCTGCGGAAGTTCCCAGTCGCAGTTCGTATTCACCGGTGTTCGGATTGAGCACCCACTGGTCTGCGGGATCGATGTTCTCCGCCCGCCCACGGCCTTGCGCGTCCACGGTTGTCCGAATCCTCCGTCGGGGCCACGCGGCGCCTTTCCCCTCAAAGGCGCTCGGGTCTCGGTCATCGACACACGACCCCGGGGAGAGAGCTCATGCGTCGGATCGCTCACACTATCCGCCTGTCCGGGCGTCAAGCGACGGCGGTGACAAATTCCACGCCCCTACAACGGGCATTCCCCCGCAATTCCTTGAACAGAAGTTCGTTGATTCGGTTGCGCTTGGCGAGCGCTTTACCCACACGTCTCCTCAGCGGCGACCGTGCCCCGGAAGGTGGGCGTGGGAGGCGTGTGCGCACGGTGTCCGTACGGTTGCGGGCTGGAGGCGACGGTGATCGGAAGATCCCCGCGCAACCGTTCGAACAACTTCTCGGCGGCCGGTTCCACCAGCTGATCGCGATTGGTGTTATAGGCGTACGACTCTCTCGGTACCGTCAGGAATTGCACCCGATCGGTGGGAATCTCACGCAATCCCCGCACGAGTTCATAGAGCCCCCGCAGACTGGCCAGCCCCGGATCGGCGGTGAGCGAAGAAGTCGCCGCGTCCAGAACGGGATACAGCTTCACCGGATTCAGCAGCACCCCATTCCCGCTCACCTTGCTGACGAGCGCCCCCAGAAAACGCTGCTGCCGGTCCATCCGCTCGGTATCACTCCCGTCCCCGAGCGTTTTCCGCGCCCGCACGAACCCCAGCGCCTGCTCCCCGTCGAGGTTCACCAGCCCGGCGGGCAGCTTCAGCTTGGCGGCCGGATCATCGACGGGCTCCTTCAGACAGACCCGCACCCCGTCAATGGCGTCGACCATCTCCTTGAACCCCTGGAAATCGACCACGAGATGGTGGTCGATCCGCACCCCGGTCAGCTCCTCGACGGTCCGCACGGCACATGCGGACCCGCCGACGGCGAACGCCCGGTTGAGCATGGAGAAGGAGGGCGCCGACCGTGACCCGTCACTCCGCAGACACCCCGGCATGCGCACCATGAGATCCCGGGGCAGCGAAACAGCGGTGGCACTGCGCCGCCCGGCGGCAAGATGCAGAAGGATGGTGGAGTCGGCCCGCTCACTCCCGGAGTCCCGCCCGTACTGACTGTTCTGGGCACCGCCCCGCGAGTCGGACCCCATGACCAAAATGTTCTGCGCCCCATGAACCAACGCGGTGGGCCGCTCCTTCTCGAACCGCGCCAGCTCATCGGCGGCGGCGGTGTCAGAGGTGATGTTCCCATCGAGCGAGGAGTACAGAAAGGCGGCGGCGAGCCCACCGGTGATGGCGAAGGAGAGGAGACCGAGGGCGGAGAGCCAGAGCCATTTGCGGTGGGGGGAGGGGGAAGGACGAGTCATACGGGCCCCCCTTGGCCATCGGCACCGGTGTCTCTACGACGATGGCGTGCCCCGCTGGCCTGTGCAGGCTGGGGGTAGGCCGAACGGGGGAGGGGGTGTGCAGGGGCGCGGGGCTGTGCCGATTCGCGGCTCCGCCGCGTTGGGGGTGCCCCCTGCTCGAAGAGCTTGGGGGAGCGACCAGCCACAACTCACCCGCACCCGAATCACCACCTCACCGAGCAATCCCCGTAACCCGCTCACTCTCCACCCGCCCAGCCACAACCCCCTCCGAAGCCCCCCCAAGATTCCGGCACAACACCACAGACCCCCCATTGGCCAACGGCGCGAACAACCCGGCGCTGACCCCCTCCCACGTGTCGTAAGGCAGCCCGGACAACAACCGCCCCCCACTCCCGGCAAGCCCGAGCGCCCCCGCATCCGCCCGGGCCCGCTCCACCACCTCACCCCCGCTCATCTCCACCCCACCGACCACCAGAGCGACCTCATCAGGATCGACAGCCCCGTACGGCACGAACTGATCCCCATAGGTCGGCACCTCGACGGCGTAATCCACATACCCCTCAGGCGCCGAAGGAAGGAACCGCCGACCGAGCGGCGCGAGCGAGAGCGCGTACCGCTCACCACGGCACGCGAGCCCGGCATCCAGAGTGTCGGGCCCGGCGACCACGACATCCGCCCGCCCGGCATCACCCCCGAGATCCGCGACCACCCCGACGGACGAACACGCGAGCAACCAGACGGCAGTCTGCCAGTGCGCGGGAAGCAACAACGCGACCCGCTCCCCAGGCTCCACCCCCACCCCGTCCCGCAGCAGATTCGCGGTCTTGGCCACCCAATTGGCGAAGGTGGCGACAGAGAGTTCGACACGCTCCCCGGTGGCATCGTCGTAGAAGGTCACCAAGGGGCGCGCGGCATCCGCGGCAAGCGCGGAACGCAGCAGGTCGGCAGGGGTGCGATCGGTGGCGTTCACACGATCAAGCCTAATCGCGCCACCCCCGCCACCCCTCACCGATTCGGCCGAACGAATCCGACGGACCGTCAATTCCCGGATGGACATATATGTATGACTATGTCCACTATCGACGGCATGCGTGGATTGCTAGCGGTCTCGATCGGCGTCACCCTCACCGTCACCCTCCTCACCCCCGCGACAGCGGCCGGCACCCGCCGCCCGCCCGCCGCCCCGGACGGCAGCACCCAGTCCCTCCCCCTGACCCCCCTGACCAGAGCGGCCGGCGCGGACCAGGGCCTCTCCCGGCGCGACGTCAGCCCCTTCGCCCTGCTGGGCGTCGTCTGGTCCGACCCCGCCGCCGAACTCCACGGCCGGGTCCAGACCCGCACCCGCGCCACGGACACCGGCAGCTGGTCCGACTGGCAGGACCTGGACGTCCACAACGAGGACCACGGCGCCGACCCCGGCACCGAGGAGTACGACGAGTCGAACCGGCGGGGCGGCACGGCACCGCTGTGGGTGGGCGACGCGGACGGCGTGGAGGTACGGGTCACCCCGGACCGGCCCCAGAACCCCGACGACCGCACAAGAACCCTCACCGCACCGGCACTCCCGGCGGGCTTGAGCCTGGAACTGGTGGACCCGGGGACGGTCGTACCGGAGGAAGCCGGGACGGTCGTACCGAAGGACAACGGGATGGTCGTACCGGAAGGCATCGAACAGCTCGGGCAGCTCGAACAGCTCGAACAGCTCGGGCAGCCGGGCCGCCGGATGATCGCCGCGCCGCACACCGCCCCCCGCCCGAAGATCGTCAGCCGGCACGGCTGGGGCGCCGACGAGAAGCTGCGGGAGAAGAAGTTCGGTTACACGAAGGACCTGAAGGCGGCTTTTGTTCACCACACGGCCACCGGAAACCGGTATACCTGCGCGCAGGCACCGTCCGTCATTCGCGGTATTTACCGTTACCACGTAAAAAGCATGGGCTGGAAGGACATCGGCTACAACTTCCTCGTAGACAAGTGCGGCACCATCTACGAGGGCCGCGCCGGGGGAGTGACCAAGCCGGTCCTCGGTGCCCACACCATGGGATTCAACGCGCACAGCGTGGGGATCGCGGTCCTCGGCACGTACGGCTCCACCCGTCCGTCCGGGAACGCGGTGACGGCCGTGGCCCGTCTGATCGCGTGGAAACTCGGCCTCTACGGGGTCGATCCGCGCGGAAAGACATATCTGAAGTCCGCGGGTGGCAATCTCTACCGAAAAGGAAAGAACGTACGACTGAACGTGATCTCCGGACACCGCGACGGCTTCGCCACCGACTGCCCCGGAAGGCAGCTCTACGGCAAGCTCGGCTCGGTCCGTACGACAGCGGCGCGCTATCAGGGGCGCTGAGCCGGGGACACGAGGGGTGGGGGGCCACCGCGTATCGGTCTGCATACACTGACCGGCCGAAAGACAGTTCGGCCGGTCCCGGCAGGAAGCAGAGACGACAGGTGACAGAAGCGATCCTCCTGGTCGGCGGCAAGGGAACCCGGCTGCGCCCGCTCACGGTGCACACCCCGAAACCGATGGTCAGGGCGGCGGGGGTGCCGTTCCTCACCCATCAGCTGGCGAGGGCGAGAGCGGCCGGCGTCGACCACATCGTCCTCGCGACGTCCTACCTGGCAGAGGTCTTCGAACCGTACTTCGGCGACGGCTCGTCCCTCGGCCTCCACATCGAGTACGTCACCGAGGACGAACCCCTCGGCACCGGCGGCGCGATCCGCAACGTGGCGTCCCGCCTGCACTCCGCCCCCGACGACCCCGTCCTCATCTTCAACGGCGACATCCTCACGGGCCTCGACATCAGGCGCCTGGTGCATACGCACGAGACGACGGGAGCGGATGTGTCGCTCCACCTGACGAAGGTGACGGACCCGAGGGCGTACGGCCTGGTCCCGACCGACGAGACGGGCCGGGTCCTGGCGTTCCTGGAGAAGCCGACGACCCCCGAGGAGATCGTCACCGACCAGATCAACGCGGGCGCGTACGTCTTCCGCCGCTCGGTCATCGACACGATCCCCACGGGCCGCCCGGTGTCGGTGGAAAGGGAAACGTTCCCGGACCTGCTGAAGGCAGGCGCCCACCTTCAGGGAATGGTGGACTCGACGTACTGGCTGGACCTGGGAACCCCGGCGGCCTTCGTCCGCGGCTCGGCGGACCTGGTCCTGGGCCGCGCCCCGTCCCCCGCGGTCCCCGGCCGCTGCGGCGACCGCCTGATCCTGCCCACGGCAAAGGTGGCCCCGGACGCGAAGCTGACGGGCGGCACGGTGGTGGGCGAGGGCGCCCTGATCTCCGAGGGCGCAAGGGTGGACGGCTCGACGATCCTCCCGGGCGCGGTGATCGAACCAGGCGTCGTCATCACAGACTCCCTGATCGGCACAAGAGCAAGGGTAGGCACCCGCTCGATCCTGACGGGAACGGTCATCGGCGACAACGCGGTAATCGGCCCCGACAACGAACTGACCCAGGGGGCAAGGGTGTGGTGCGACGCGAGGATTCCGGCGGGGGCGGTGAGGTTTTCTTCGGATCAGTAGGGGGGCGGGGGCGGGCGGAGAGGGGCGGGGGCCCGCCCACGCCTGTCTTCCAGCAGGCCATTACAGGGGGGGCGGGGCCCGACGGACGTCTACGGGCGGGGCGCGAGCCGAGATTGCCGAGGCCGCAGCTGACTCGGGGGAGCAGCCCGCACCCTCCGGCCCGTTGACGAGACGCGGCTTTCCAGCGGGGTTCGGCGAACTTCAGCCTGCCCGGAGCTTGAGGCTGGACGCACGGCCAGGAGCTGGTGGACGAGGCGCTTGAGGCCGTGGCGCTTGAGGACGTGGAGCTTGAGGACGTGGCCCAACTCCCCAGCCGGGCCCGGCACCACCAAGCCTGTCCGGCGTTTCAGGACGAGACGCAACTCTCCAGCCGGGCTGGCGCTTAGGTACGAGACGTGGCTTCCCGGCAGGGCCGGCACTGCTCCAACCGGTCCGGCACCCTCCAGCCCGTCCGGCGTTTGAGGACAAGGCCCGTTCAGGGCCGGGCTTTCCCACCCACCGGCGAGAGGCTGCCCCACTCACCCGGACCCCCAGCACCCTCGCCCACCCACAAGAGCTTGCTCACCCCCCCCGGGACCCAACACCCCCACCCACCCCGGAAAGCTTGCCCACCCACCCCGAACCCCGACACCCCACCCCCCCCCTCGAGCGGCGGACCCATCCCCCCGGGACCCAACACCCCCACCCACCCCGGAAAGCTTGCCCCCCCACCCCGAACCCCGACACCCCACCCCCCCCGAGCGGCGGACCCATCCCCTCGAGCTCCGACCCCTCACCCACCCCCAAGCGGCTCCCCCACCCACCCCCGGGGTCGAAGGGGCGGAGCCCCTTCAGGATGGGACGGGTAGGGGCGGCGGGGGCGAGAAACCCTCCGCGGAACCCCCACCTCACAACCCCCGAACATCCCCCACAGCCCCCCGAGCCCCCCTCCGCTCAGGCCCCCTCCCACTCAACAACACCAACCGCACAGCCCTCTGCCGCTGCCCCGCATAAGGCTCCAGCAACTCCAGCATCCGCCCATCATCAACCCCCCGCTCCCCACCCAGCACCCACCCCACAATCCCCGGCAGATGCAGATCCCCCACCGTCACCGCATCCACCGCCCCATGACTCCGCTGCACCACCTCCGCAGAAGTCCACACCCCCACCCCACCCACCGTCTCCAACCGCTCCCGAGCCCCCTCAACCCCCATCCCCACAACCTCCTCCAACCGAGCCGCAACCCGAGCCGCCCGCACCACGGTCCCCGCCCGCTTCCCGTCCACCCCGGCAAGATGCCACTCCCAGGACGGAACCATCGCCCACACCCGAGGCGAGGGCATCACCCACACCCCCACACCCCCGCCGGCCCCCGGCGCCGGCTCCCCGAACTTCCGCACGAGCAACCGCCAGGCCCGATAAGCCTCATCGGTCGTCACCTTCTGCTCCAGCACAGAAGGAATCAACGACTCCATCACCAGCCCACTCCGCCCGATCCGCAACCCCGCCCGCACCCGGGCGACCTCGGCGACCACCCGATGCCGAGGCACGAACGAGGACGGATCATCCCCACCCCCGACCAGCAACGGCAGCTGCTCAAGAAGCCACTCACCCCCGTCCCCCCAGGCCTCCCCCCGCACCACACCCCCATCGAGAGAGACCCGCAAAGCCCCGGGCCCACACGGAGTGAGACTCCCCCGCCACACAGCCCCGTCGGGAGTGACGCGATAGGTGGGATCCCTGGGCCCCCGCCGCAACGGCCCGAGCACGAGCCCCAGATCAAGCGGCCCGGAAGGAACATAAGTCCGCACCCGCCCACCCCGGACCACGCCGGACCCCCCAGGCACCCCACGCTTCACAGCCCCGAGGGAAGGAACGAACCGCCCAGCCACAAGAAATCCTCACGTAGAAGCCGAAGCCGAAGCCGAAGCCGAAGCCGAAGCCGAAGCCGAAGCCGAAGCCGAAGCCGAACCCGAAGCCCGCCAAGCCCCCACCCCCGGACCCGGCAGGCAACATCCCCGGCCACCCCAGCCCACCCCACCCCTCACCGCACCTCGATAAACCCCTCCACCCCCCTCTCCCCCCGCTCCCGAGGCTCCTCAGCCGCATGCCCCACAGCAACAGCCCCCATCGGATCCCACCCCACAGGCAACCCCAGCACCTCCCGCACCACATCCCGGCAGAACATCGTCGAGGAAACCCACGCGGACCCCAGCCGCTCCCCGGCCAGCGCGACAAGAAAGTTCTGCACCCCGGCCCCGGCGGCGACGACGAACATCTCCCGCTCGGCCCCGTCCCGCCGGGCATCCCCGTAGAAATGCGCCCCCTCGGTCACCAGACAAGGCACCACGAGATAAGGCGCCCCCCGCAGCACATCCCCCCGCCGCACCCGCTTGGCGATCGCCTCCTCGCTCTTCCCGTCCCGCCGCAGATCGGCGACCCAGGCCTCCCGCATGGCGTCGAGCAACTGCTCCCGAGCCTCTGCGGACTCCAGCAGCACGAACCGCCAGGGAGTGGTGTGATGCGGCGCGGGCGCGGTGACGGCCGCGGCGACGGCCCGCCGCACGGCCCCGGGATCGACCGGCTGCTCGGTGAACGCCCGCACGGTCCGCCGCTGAGTGACGGCGAGCCGCACCGCCTCGGACGTCCCGAGCCGGAACATGTCCCCCGGCCCACTGCGGACGAGCGCCCGCGCCCCGTCCCCGTCGTCCTCCCCGACGACATGCCCGAGCCCGCGCACGACGGCGACGGGCCGCCCCTCGGCCTTGCCCTTGACGAGATCCCCGGCGGCGGCCAGCTCATCGGCGGTGGCGACGATGGTGGCGACGAGCGGATTGCCGTACGCGTCGGTCCCCCCGCGCAGATCGTCGAGCACCCGCACCCCGGCCGCCCCGATCGCGACATCGGTGAGCCCCGAACGCCAGGGCCGCCCGAACGTGTCGGTGACGACCACCCCGACATTGACGCCGAGCAGATCCCGCAGCCCCTTGCGAATGCCCCGCGCGGACGCGTCGGGATCCTCGGGCAGCAACAGGATCGTCCCGGCCGGCGTGTTGGAGGCGTCGACCCCGGCGGCGGCCATGACGAGCCCCTGCCGGTTCTCGACGATCCGCAGCGTCCCGCGCCGGGCGACGACGCGTACGGTCTCGGCGTCGATCGCGGCTTCCCGGTCCGCGGCGGCGACGACCCGCCCCTCGGCCTTGGAGACGATCTTGGAGGTGACGATGACGACGTCCCCGTCCCGCAGTTCCGGCTCGGCCCCGGCGATGAGCTGAGCGAGATCGTCACCGCCGCGCACCTCGGGCAGCCCCCCGAGCGCCCAGACCCGGAACTCGGGGGCACCGCTGCCCGACGAGGACACGACAGAAGCCGAAGAAGCCACCGAACCGCCAGAAGTCACCGAAGTCACCGCACTCTCAGAACGCTCAGAACCCTCGACACCCTCGATCCCGCTCAAGCCCCCCGCACCTCCTCCGCCAGCTCCAGCGCGGCCCGCGCCATCTCCGCCGCCGCCTCCACGTCGGTCATCATCAACGGCACCGCGCGGCAGCGGATCCCGGCCGCCTCGACCCGCTCGACGGCCCCCGCGTCGACGCTGTCGACGAGCCAGCCGTCGAGCAGCCCGGAGCCGTAGTGCTCGGCGACGGCGGCGGCGGTGGACTCGACGCCGACGGCGGCCAGGACCTTGTCGGCCATCCCGCGCACGGGCGCGTCCCCGACGATGGGGGAGAGGCCGACCACGGGCACCCCGGCCCCGGCGATCGCCTCCCGGATGCCGGGCACGGCGAGGATCGTCCCGACGGAGACGACCGGGTTGGACGGCGGGAAGAGGATGACGTCGGCGGCGGCGATCGCCTCCAGGACGCCCGGCGCCGGTTTGGCCTGCTCGGCGCCGACGGGCACGATCGCCTCGGCCGGGACGGAGGCCCGCAGCCGGACCCAGTACTCCTGGAAGTGGACGGCGCGCCGTTCGCCGTCGAGCTGGACGGCGACATGGGTCTCGACGCGGTCGTCGGTCATCGGCAGCAGCCGCACCCCGGGCTGCCACCGGTCGCACAGCGCCTCGGTCACCGCGCTGAGCGGATATCCGGCGCCGATCATCTGCGTCCGTACGATGTGCGTCGCGAAGTCCCGGTCGCCGAGCCCGAACCACTCGGGCCCCACGCCGTACGCCGCGAGCTCCTCCTTGAGCCGGAAGGACTCGTCGGTCCGCCCCCAGCCCTGCTCCTCGTTGATGCCGCCGCCCAGGGTGTACATCACCGTGTCGAGGTCCGGGCAGACCTTCAGCCCGAAGAGGTGGATGTCGTCCCCCGTGTTGCCGACCACGGTGATGTCCGCGTCCGGCACGGCCTTTTTCAGACCGCGCAGGAAGCGGGCGCCACCGATACCGCCTGCCAGAACCACAATGCGCATGGGAAGAAGTCTCGCAGGCGCCACTGACAACGGGGTCCGGGGCCCGGCGGATCAGACCGTCACCGCCCGCCCCTCGCCCGCCCGCAGCGCCGGCCGCGCCGGCATCTCGGTGAGGCCCGGGTGGTAGACGTGCAGGCTGACGGCGGGTTCGAGGGTGTCGTTGACGACGTCGTGGACGTACCCGGGCGCGAACACCCGCTGCGCGCCCTCCGCGAGCGCCCGCGCCCCCTGCTCGGTGCGCTCGGTGAGGGTGCCGTCGAGGACGGTCAGGATGCCGCAGGAGCGGCCGTGGTCGTGGGCGCCGGTGCCCTGGCCGGGCAGCCAGGTCAGCAGCCAGACCTCGTAGCCGGGGCCGGTGCGCAGGCGGTGGTACCAGCGGCTGACGGCGTCGTAGCGCACCAGGTCGGCCCACTGTGCGCGGTCCGCGGCGATCGCGCGGGCGAGGCCGACGAACTCGGCGACGGTGACGGGGTGTTCGCGCGGGGGCTGGAGGAGGTGCGGGACCTCGAGGAGGTCGCCGGCGATCTGGAGGTCGTTGTCGCTGTTCATGGGGGTGCGGTGATTCCTCGGCTAAGAGAGGTCAGCGGGGGAACGAGGCTTGAGCGGATGGCGAAAAGCGAAAACCGAGCCCCTGGGGGACCCGGTTCACAGCTGGAGCGTTCGGATACGGCTCAACAGCTGGGACAACAACAGCTACAGCGAGCGCGGGCAGCACCGTGGGACCCGGCGGAGCCGGTCGAGGTGGATGCCAAGTTCGCGAGCATGCCCACAAGGCAATCGGTTCACACCTCCACTGTCAACCCGACCCCCGAAAAGTGGGACGCGATTCACCTCATCCGGTACGTCTGTGCGGTGAAAGGTTTGTTCGTGGTCTGACCGGGACACATGGCGCACAACCGGGCGCGCGACCTGCGTGTCGGAACGAGAACGCGGTTGAGGGCGTCCTTCCTCGTACAGGCCGGCAGGCCTCGTCTGCGTGTCAAGGTTTATGGCGATTTGAACACTTTCTGCGCCACCTTGGTTCCGCAGAGTGAATAAGGGGCCCAATAGCAGATCTCGGCTTGACTCGCCCGGAGCAGCACACTTGTAATTTCACTCGTGTCGTTTGGTCGGTACCGATGGTTGACGACCACGGCACGGGGACGCGAAAGACAGACGAGGGGCGCACATGACCGAGCTGGTGCAGCAACTGCTGGTCGACGACGCGGACGAGGAACTCGGCTGGCAGGAGCGCGCGCTGTGCGCCCAGACCGATCCCGAGTCCTTCTTCCCCGAGAAGGGCGGCTCCACGCGCGAGGCCAAGAAAGTCTGCCTCGCCTGTGAGGTCCGCTCCGAATGCCTCGAATACGCCCTCGCCAACGACGAGCGCTTCGGCATCTGGGGCGGCCTGTCCGAACGCGAGCGGCGCAGGCTCAAGAAAGCGGCCGTCTGACCGCTGTACTACTTTCTTACGGGCCTCTGGCCTCGGGTTAAACCTCTTCAACGGCCCGTCGCAGGTGGGTTATCCACAGGCGGCGGGCCGTCGTCGTGCCCAGTCGGTAGTGTGGGCGCTCGTCCGAGACACCCCGTCGTCAGCAGACGGCGCAGGCGTCCACCGCAGTCCATCGAACCGGGGCCCGTACCTCGATGTCCGTGCACAGCCATACGGCAGCCCAGCAAGGCGCTGCCACGCCAGAGTTCCCGCGTCACGTGGTGACCGCGGTCCTCGTCGCCCACGACGGCGCCCGCTGGCTGCCCGACGCGCTCGCCGGGCTGCTCGGCCAGGAGCGCCCCGTCCAGGCCGCCGTCGCCGCCGACACCGGCAGCGCCGACGACTCCGCGCGGCTCCTGACCGACGCCCTCGGCGACGGCCGGGTCCTGCATCTCGCCCGGCGCACCGGCTTCGGCCAGGCCGTCGAGGAGGCCGCCCGCTCCACCCCGGTCCTCGGCCCCGACGACCTGCCCTACCTCAAACGCCCCAGCGGCTGGGACCCCGTCACGCGCACCTGGCGCGACGACGCCTACGACCTGCCCGAACTGCCGCACGGCGAACCGCTCCAGTGGCTCTGGCTGCTGCACGACGACTGCGCCCCCGAACCCGACGCGCTCGCCGAGATGCTGCGCGTCGTCGACAACGAACTCGACCTCGGACGCGACGACGTAGGCATCGTCGGCCCCAAACTCCGCGGCTGGTACGACCGGCGCCAGCTCCTGGAGGTCGGCGTCACCATCGCGCCCTCCGGCCGCCGCTGGACCGGCCTGGACCGCCGCGAACAGGACCAGGGGCAGCACGACCACGTGCGCGCGGTCCTCGCCGTCTCCTCCGCCGGCATGCTGATCCGCCGCGACCTCTTCGAGGAACTCGGCGGCTTCGACCGCCGCCTGCCCCTCATGCGCGACGACGTCGACCTGTGCTGGCGCGCCACCGCGCGCGGCCACCGCGTCCTGGTCGCCCCCGAGGCCGTCGTACGCCACGCGGAGGCCGCCTCCCGCGAGCGCCGCGCGGTCGACTGCGCGGGCCGTACGACCGCCTCGCCGCACAAGGTCGACAAGGCGGGCGCCGCCTACACCCTCCTCGTCAACAGCCGTGCGGCCGCGCTGCCCTGGGTGCTGCTGCGGCTGATCGTCGGCACCGTCCTGCGGACCGTCGCCAACCTCGTCGGCAAGGTCCCGGGGCAGGCCCTCGACGAGATCCGGGGGCTGCTCGGCACCTTGCTGCGGCCCGAGCGGATCATCGCCGGGCGGCGCGCGCGCGAGAAGCCGGTCGTCGACAAGGGCGAACTGCGCCCCCTGTTCCCGCCGCCCGGCGCGACCGTCCGCGCGACCGTCGAACAGGCCGCGAGCAGCTTCTTCGGCTCTTCCGACACCGACACCACCGCGGGCCGGCACGGCGGCGGCCTGGAGTCCGGGCCCGGCGGCGACGACGCGGACTTCCTGGAGATCGAGCAGTTCGCGCGGCTGAAGCGGATCGCCCGCAAACCCGGCCCGGTGCTCTTCCTGATCCTGCTGCTGGTCTCCCTGGCCGCCTGCCGCGCCCTCCTGGGCAGCGGCGCCCTCTCCGGCGGCGCCCTCCTGCCCGCCCCGGCCGACGCCTCCGACCTGTGGGCCCGCTACACCGACAGCTGGCATCCCGTCGGCGCCGGCGGCACCCCTGCCGCGCCGCCCTACCTGGCGATCGTCGCCGCGTTCGCGACCCTCCTGCTCGGCTCGACCGGCCTGGCCGTCACCGTCCTGCTGGTCTGCTCCGTCCCGCTCGCCGGGTTCGCCGCCTACTTCGCCTCCCGGCCCCTCGTCGAATCCCGCCTCCTGCGCGCGTGGGCGGCCGTCGGCTACGCCTTCCTGCCCGCCGCCACCGGCGCCCTGGCGGGCGGCCACATCGGCACCGCCGTCCTCGCGATCCTGCTCCCGCTCATCGCCCGCGCGGGCCTCGCCGCCAGCGGCCTGGCCAGCTCCTCGGGCGCGCGCGGCAGCTGGCGCGCGACCTGGGCGTACGCGCTGCTGCTGACGGTCACCACCGCGTTCACGCCGATCGTGTGGCCCATCGCGCTGGTCCTCGGCCTCGCCGTCCTGGCCGTGCGCCGCACCGAACCCGTCCCGTACGGCCTGCGGTTCCTCGCCCAGCTCGGCACCCCCCTGCTGATTCTCGCCCCCTGGTCGCTGACCCTCCTGCCGACCGGCTTCTTCCACCAGGCGGGCCTGGAGTACGGCGCCTCCGCCGCCTCCCCGCTCGACCTCCTGGGCGCCAGCCCCGGCGGCCCCGGCACCGTCAGCGGACTGATGCTCACCGGCGTCGTCCTGGCCGCCCTGGCCGCCCTCCTGCGCTCCGAGCGGCACACCGGAGTGTGGGCCTCCTGGGCCGTCGCCCTCGTCGGCCTGGTCTTCGCCGTCCTGTCCAACACCTCCAGCTGGGCCGGCCCCGCCACCCTGGTCTACGGCATCGCCCTGCTGTGCGCGGCCGTCATCGGCGCCGACGGCGCCCGCGCGCGGGTCGCCGAGCAGAGCTTCGGCTGGCGCCAGCCCGTCGCCGCCCTCATCGCCTTCGCCTGCGCGGCCGGCCCCCTGCTGATCGCCGCCGGCTGGATGATCCGCGGCGCCGACGGCCCCCTGGAGCGCCGCGACCCCGTGCAGGTGCCCGCGTTCGTCGCCGAGGAGGCCGGTACGAGCGACCAGGCGCGCACCCTGGTCCTCGACTCCGCCTCCGCAGCCCACGTCTCCTACATGCTGGTGCGTGGTTCCGGCGCCCGCCTCGGGGACGCCGAGAGCGCGGCGGCCGACGGCGAGAACAAGCAGCTCGACAAGGTCGTCGCCAACCTGGTCGCCGGCTCCGGCGCCGACCAGACCGACGAGCTCGGCAAGTTCGCCGTCCGCTACGTCCTCGTCCACAAGGGCGCCCCCCGCGACATCACCCGCGTCCTCGACGCCACCCCGGGCCTCAGCCGGCTCAGCGCGCAGAGCGGCGGCGCCCTGTGGCGGGTGAACCGGGAGGTGTCCCGCGCGGCGATCGTCGCCGCCGACGGCTCCGGCACCCCCGCCGTCGTCGCCGCGGGTCCCGTCGAGATCCACACGACCGTCCCCGACGGCACCGACGGCCGCGTCCTGCGCCTCGCCGACGCCGCCGCCGACGGCTGGAGCGCCACCCTCGACGGCAAGCCCCTCACCAGGACCACCGTCGACGGCTGGGCCCAGGGCTTCGAACTCCCCTCCACCGGCGGCAAGCTGGACGTCACCTACGACGATCCGATCGGCCACACCCTGTGGCTGTGGGCCCAGGGCCTCCTGGCCGTCGTCCTGGTCGTCCTCGCCCTCCCCGGCCGCCGCCGCGACGTCGACGACGACCTCCCCGAGGAGGAGCAGCCCATCCCCGCCCAGGCGAGCGGCGAGGGCCGCCGCGCCCGCCGCCTGCGCGACCGCGCGGAGGCCGAGGAACCCACAGAGGCCGAACAGCCCCCGCCCGCCCAGGAAGAGCCGGCCGCGGTCCCGCCCCAGCAGCAGCCCTACGGCGACTGGGACACGAACGCCTACGCGGGCGCCGAGCAGCAGTACCAAAGCGCCCAGGGCTACGACTACAACGCCCAGTACGACCCCTACCAGGCCGGCCAGTACGACCCGTACGCCTACGACCCGAACGCCCCGCAACAGCAGCAGTACGACCCGCAGGGCTACGACCCGGCCGGCTACCCGCAGGGCTACGACCAGACGCAGCAGCAGCCGTACCAGCGCCCTGACGGGAGCCAGCAGTGAACCGCACCACCCTGTCCCTGATCGCCGGTACGGCCGCGCTGGCCGCCGTCGCCGGGTTCGCCGTCCTGGAGGCCCCCGCCGCCACCGGCACCGCGAGCACGGCCACGACGGCCGCCCAGCTGCCCGTGGAGCGCACCAGCCTGGTCTGCCCCGCCCCCAGCACCTCCGACCTCGCCGACACGTCCTACGAGTCGTTCACGCCCGTCACCAAGGGCACCGGAAGCGACGGCAAGGCGACCCTCCAACCGGCCGCCGAGGACAGCGCCGACGCCAGCAAGGCCGGCGCCACCCAGAAGACCGCCAAGTCCCCGCTCACCGCCAAGGAGCCCGGCACCCCCGCCGCCGGCACCGTCAGCGGCGGCGGCGCGCCCGCCCTGGTCGCCACCGCCACCGGCAAGTACGCCCCCGGCTGGACCCTCCAGGCCACCACCGAGGTCGCCGCCGGCACCGGCCGCGGCCTCCTGGGCGTCGCCTGCACCGCCCCCGACACCCAGTTCTGGTTCCCCGGCGCCTCCACCGCCGCCGACCGCACCGACTACCTCCACCTCACCAACCCCGACGACTCCGCGGCCGTCGTCGATCTCCAGCTCTACGGCCCCGAGGGCGCCCTCACCAGCGCCGTCGGCGAGGGCATCACCATCCCCGCGCACTCCAGCGACCCGGTGCTGCTCTCCACGCTCACCGACCAGAAGCTCGACGACGTCACCGTCCGCGTCACCGTCCGCAGCGGACGCGTCGGCGCCGCCGTGCAGGCCCTGGACGACAAGCTCGGCGGCGACTGGCTGGCCGCCGCCACCGACCCCTCGAACACCCTGGTCATCCCCGGCATCCCCAAGGACGCCACCGCCGTCCGCCTGGTCGCCTTCACCCCGGACGACTCCGACGCCGACCTGAAGCTCCAACTCGCCTCCGCCAGCAGCCTCATCACCCCGGCGGGCCACGAGACGCTGCACGTCAAGGCCGGCATGACCACCGCCGTCGACCTCGGCGACGTCACCCGGGGCGAGGCGGGCTCCCTGGTGCTCTCCCCGGGCGACGTCTCCACCCCGGTCGTCGCCGCCGTCCGCATCACCCGCGGCAAGGGCGACAAGGCGGAGACGTCGTTCATCCCGGCCACCGCCCCGGTCGGCACGCGCGCGTCCGCCGTCGGCAACACCGCCAAGGGCACCGTCCTGTCCGTCACCGCCCCCACGGCCGACGCCCAGATCAAGGTGACCTCCTCGGCGGGCACCGAGGGCGGTACGGCCGTCTCCAAGACGTACACCGTCAAGGCCGGCACGACCCAGGACATCACCCCGCCCGTCCCCGCGGGGCTCAAGGGCACCTACGCGCTGACCGTCGAGACCGTCTCCGGAGGCCCCGTCTACGCCTCCCGCATGCTCTCCGAGAGCGACGGGGACGCCTCAGGGTTCACCACCCAGACCCTCCCGGACGACCGGGGGACGGTGGCGGTACCGGATGCGCGCGAGGACCTGACGGTCCTCCAGAAGTAGCAGCAGGGGCGCCTCCTAGGGGGCGCCCCAAGCCTTGAGCAGACGCTCAGTGAGCCTTAGGCGGACGCTCAGTCCTCCCCGTACCGGGGATCGACGGTCTCCGGAGTCAGCCCCAGCAGCTCCGCGACCTGCTCGACGACGACCTCATGGACGAGCGCGGCCCGCTCGTCACGCCCCTTGGTGCGGATCTCCACCGGACGCCGGTAGACGACGACCCGCGCGGGCCGCCCCTCCCGCGACGGCACCGTCCCACCCAGGGGCACCGCCTCGTCGTTCCACGGCTCCCCGGGAGCATCCAGCCGGGGCACCTCAAGGACCATGAAGTCGATGTCCGCGAGCTGCGGCCAGCGCCGCTCCAGCCGCTCCACCGAGTCCTGCACGAGGTCGGCGAACAGCTCGGCACGGCTCGCGGCCAGCGGCACCTGCGGCGGCGCGATCGGCCCGCGCATACCGCGCCCATGGCGATCACGACGGCGGGGCCGGGGGCCTGCGGCAGGGGGCGGTACGGACTCGTCCATCACTACTGAAGCGTAGTCCCCGCCGAGGCCGCCCCGCCGACCTCCCCGGCATGTCGCACCATCAGTGATCAAGCCAAGGTTGGGCTCGATTTCGTATCCCCAAGAGGCCGTCGATTTCATGACAATGGGCGGGGTTTGTACGTGACGGTGACCGGATACAGTCCGTCCCGCCCGGCCGGAAACTGGCGTCGACGCAGGTCAGCGGGGTATGACTGAAGAGATCTGTGGGGCGTTTCACAACCCGACACGGTGGAGTGACCTGGTGGAGAGTCGTCGCGGCCCGCTCAAGAGTGCGGTACCGTCCAACGTCGTGAGCCCTGTACGTCGCTGTTCGCGCACCGCCTGCGGCCGACCCGCCGTCGCGACGCTGACGTACGTCTACGCCGACTCGACGGCCGTCCTCGGACCGCTCGCCACCTACGCCGAACCCCACTGCTACGACCTGTGCGCCGAGCACTCCGAGCGCCTCACCGCCCCGCGCGGCTGGGAGGTCGTCCGCCTCCTCGACGCCTCCGCCCCGGCCCGCCCCAGCGGCGACGACCTGGAGGCCCTCGCCAACGCCGTACGCGAAGCCGCCCGCCCCCAGGAGCGCGCCTCCAAAGGCCCCACCGGGCGCGCCGCGGACCCCATGGAGGTCGCCCGCCGCGGCCACCTCCGCGTCCTGCGCTCACCCGACAACTGACCCTCCCTGAGGAACGGTTCCTGCGGCAGCCTCCCACGCGCGGACGGGCTTTCAGGAGCCCCGCACAACCTCTTGCCGACCTCTCACCTGAGGCCCCCCGAAGCCTTTGTCGCGCCACGACATGAAGCTCCCCGGAAGCCCGCGTGAAGCGCCGATGACGCCCCGATGGCGGGCCCCGCCCCCACCGGGGCACAGCCCGCCGACCGCGCCCCGCACCCGGCACCGGGCCGGGTAGTTTGAGGCGACCAGTGGGACTTCAGGAGGGTTGGGCTGTGGCTGTTGACCTGTCGCGGATCGTGAAGGCGTACGACGTGCGCGGAGTGGTCCCCGACCAGTGGGGCGAGCCCCTGGCGGAACTCTTCGGCGCGGCCTTCGTCCGGGTGACCGACGCGCGCGCGATCGTCGTGGGCCACGACATGCGCCCCTCCTCACCCGCCCTCACCGCCGCCTTCGCGCGCGGGGCCACCGCCCAGGGCGCCGACGTCACCGAGATCGGCCTGTGCTCCACCGACCAGCTCTACTACGCCTCCGGCGCCCTCGACCTGCCCGGCGCGATGTTCACCGCCTCCCACAACCCCGCCCAGTACAACGGCATCAAGCTGTGCCGGGCCGGGGCGGCGCCGGTCGGCCAGGACACCGGCCTCACCGAGATCCGTGAACTGGCCGAACTCTGGAGCGAGTCGGGGGCGCCGGAGTTCTCCGGGCGGCCGGGAACCGTGACGCGCCGCGAGACGTTGGAGGATTACGCGGCCCACCTCCGCTCCCTGGTCGACCTGACCTCGATCCGCCCGCTCAAGGTCGTCGTCGACGCAGGCAACGGCATGGGCGGCCACACCGTCCCCACGGTGTTCGAGGGCCTGCCCCTGACCCTGGTCCCGATGTACTTCGAACTCGACGGCACGTTCCCCAACCACGAGGCCAACCCCCTGGACCCGGCCAACCTGGTGGACCTCCAGAAGCGGGTCCGCGAGGAACAGGCCGACCTGGGGCTCGCCTTCGACGGCGACGCCGACCGCTGCTTCGTCGTCGACGAGAACGGCGACCCGGTGTCCCCCTCCGCCATCACGGCCCTGGTGGCGGCCAGGGAACTCAGGCGCAACGGCGGCAAGGGCACCGTCATCCACAACCTGATCACCTCCTGGACGGTCCCCGAGGTGGTGAAGGAGCACGGCGGCACCCCCGTCCGCACCCGGGTCGGCCACTCCTTCATCAAGGCCGAGATGGCCACCACCGGCGCCATCTTCGGCGGCGAACACTCCGCCCACTACTACTTCAAGGACTTCTGGAACGCCGACACCGGCATGCTGGCCGCCCTCCACGTCCTGGCCGCCCTGGGCACCCAGGAAGCGGGCCTGTCCTCCCTGGTGGCGGAGTACGACCGCTACCAGGGCTCCGGCGAGATCAACTCCACGGTGACCGACCAACAGGCAAGCCTGACCGCGATCCGCAAGGAGTACGCGTCCCGCCCGGACACGGAGTTGGACGACTTGGACGGCCTGACGGTGACGACCCCGACCTACTGGTTCAACGTCCGCCCCTCCAACACAGAGCCCCTGCTCCGCCTGAACGCGGAGGCGAGGGACCGGGAGACGATGGAGAGGGTGCGGGATGAGGTGTTGGGGATCATCAGGGGGTGATCGCGGGGGTGCTGCGGGAGGGGCGGGTAGGGGCGGCGGGGGCGAAGGAGCTGGACGGCGCGGCCCGCCCGCCCCCACGGCGGTACCCTGACCAGGCACGTCACGCATCCCACCGAAGGGACACCCCATGCCGCTCGAAGCCGGCCTCCTGGAGATCCTGGCCTGCCCGGCCTGCCACGCCCCCCTCAAGGAGCAGGACACCGAGCTGATCTGCACCGCAACGGACTGCGCCCTCGCCTACCCCGTCCGCGACGGCATCCCCGTCCTCCTGGTCGACGAGGCCCGCCGCCCCGCGTGACCCGCGCGGAGCCGCCCGTACGAGCCCGCCCGAGGCACACCCCGCCGAGCGCGGCAGCCGTACCCCACAGAGCCCCAGGCGAGCCCTACGGCAGACCCCCCGGCCGAAGCCGCCGAAGCCTCTGACGAGGCGGCTGCCGAAGTCCCGGCCGAAGCTCCCACGCGCTCCCAAAGCCCTGCCAGGACCCCCCCGCTCCAAGCCGCCCCGCTCCCGAAGACCCCGGTGATCGGAGACCCCCGCACATGCTCGACGAATCGCTGCTGGACTCGCCGGACGCCCTGGCCGAGGCCGACCGCCGCGGCCTCCTGCGCGGCGCGGCGGAGGCCGGCGCCCGCGTCCGCACGGCCGCGAGACTGGCCGCCGAGGCCGGCCTACAGGAGCTGAAACCGGACGGCCGCCCCCGGGCGATCCTGATCGCGGGCCCCGGCGCCGCGGCGACCTGCGTGGCGGACCTCCTGCGCACCTTGGCCGGCGCGTCCTGCCCGGTCACCCGCCTCGCCCCGACCGGCGTCGCCCCGGCGGCGGGCGCCCTGCGCTGGGAACTCCCGGGCTGGGCGGGCTCGGTGGACCTGCTGCTCATCGCGACCCCGGACGGCAGCGAGCCGGGCCTGGCGCTGCTGGCGGAACAGGCGTACCGCCGCGGCTGCACGGTCGTCGCCGTGGCCCCCAGCCGCTCCCCGCTGACGGAGACGGTGGGCGCGACGCACAGCCTGTTCATCCCGATGGCGACGACGTCCTACGAACGGCAGCAGACGGCCGCGTCGGCGCCCGGGGCGCTGTGGGCGCTGCTGACCCCGCTGCTGGCGCTCCTGGACCGCGTAGGGCTGCTCACAGCCCCTCCTGAGGCCGTCGAGAAGATCGCCGACCGGCTCGACCACGTCGCCGAGCGCTGCGGCCCGGCGATCGCGACGTACGGCAACCCGGCGAAGACCCTGGCCGCCGAACTCGCCGACGCCCTCCCGGTGATCTGGACGGAAGGCGTCTCGGCGGGCCCGGCGGGCCGCAGGTTCGCCGCCGCCCTGGCCGAACTCGCCGGCCGCCCCGCCCTGGTCGCCGAACTCCCCGAGGCCCTCGCCGAACACAGCGCCCTCCTCGCGGGCCCGCTGGCGGCGAGCGCCGACCCGGACGACTTCTTCCGCGACCGCGTGGAGGAGGCACCGACCCTCCACGCGCGCGTGGTGCTCCTGCGGGACCGCCCGATCGGCGGCCTCACCGCCGCCCCGAACGCCCGTGACCTGGCCCTCGGCCACGACACCCCGATCAGCGAGCTCGACCCCGAACCGGGCGCCGAACTGGAGACCCTCGCGGAGCTGATCGCCGTCACGGATTTCGCCGCCGTTTACCTGGCGCTCGCCTCGGGAGCCTGATCATGCCCACGGCCCCCTGACCGTCGTACAGAAAGCACCCCATGGACCGCCTCGACAACACCGTCCGCCCCTACGCCTGGGGTTCGACCACCGCGATCCCGCAGCTCCTCGGCGTCGAGCCGACCGGTGAGCCGCAGGCGGAGATGTGGCTGGGGGCCCACCCGGGCGCCCCCTCGCGCACCGCGCGCGGGACGCTCGACGAGGTCATCGCGGCCCACCCGGAGACCGAACTCGGCCCCCGCGCGGTCGCCAAGTTCGGCCCCCGCCTCCCCTTCCTCCTCAAACTCCTCGCCGCGGGCGCCCCCTTGTCCCTCCAGGTGCACCCGAACCTGGCGCAGGCCAAGGAGGGCTACGCCGACGAGGAGCGCCGGGGCATCCCCGTGGACGCCCCGCACCGCAACTACAAGGACGCCAACCACAAGCCCGAACTCATCTGCGCGCTCACCGAGTTCGAGGGCCTGTGCGGCTTCCGCGACCCCCTCCGGGCGGCCGACCTGCTCGCCGGCCTGGACGTCGACTCCCTGAAGCCGTACGTCGACCTCCTGCGCGCCCACCCCGAGGACGCGGCCCTGCGCGAGGTCCTCACCGCCGTCCTGACCGCCGACCGCACGGAGATGGCCCGCACGGTCACCGAGGCCACCCACGCGTGTGCGCGCATAGGCGGCGACTACGCCCCGTACGCGGAGATCGCCCGCGACTACCCCGGCGACCCCGGTGTCATCGCCGCGATGCTCCTCAACCACGTCCGCCTCCAGCCCGGCGAGGCCCTCTTCCTCGGCGCGGGCATCCCGCATGCCTACCTCAGCGGACTCGGCGTCGAGATCATGGCCAACTCCGACAACGTCCTGCGCTGCGGCCTCACCCCCAAGCACGTCGACGTCCCCGAACTCCTGCGCGTCGTCCGCTTCGAGCCGACCGACCCGGGCGTCCTGCGCCCCGAGGCCGCGCCGGACGGCGAAGAGGTCTACGACACCCCGATCGACGAGTTCCGGCTCTCGCGGTACGTCCTGGCCGAGGGCGCCGCAGGACCGGACCTCACCCTGGAGACCCCGCAGATCCTGCTCTGCACGGCGGGCGCGGTGCGGGCCGGGGAGAACGGACTGGCGCCGGGGCAGGCGGTGTTCGTGCCGGCGGGGGAGCGGGTCGGGGTGAGCGGGGCGGGGACGGTGTTCCGGGCGACGGTCGTCGTCTGACCTGCCCCTATTGCGGGCGGTCCGATCATCGCACCGGGGCTGTGGACAACCTGCGACGTGGCCGGCGCCGGGGCTGCAAGAATGGCGCACCGGCAAAGGCCCGGCAAAGCGCCGAGGCCCGGCACCGGCGCCGTACAGAAGCCCGGCACAGCGCCGAACAGGAAGGGAACACGCGAGCACATGAGCGCGTCAGGCGGCACCAAAGCGATCGTGGCGGCACTCGGCGCCAACCTCGCGATCGCGGTATCGAAGTTCGTGGCGTTCGCCTTCAGCGGCTCGTCGTCGATGCTCGCCGAGGGCGTGCACTCGCTCGCCGACTCCGGCAACCAGGCGCTGCTGCTCATCGGCGGCAAGAAGGCCCAGCGCGAGGCGACGCCCCAGCACCCCTTCGGCTACGGCCGCGAGCGCTACATCTACGCCTTCCTCGTGTCGATCGTCCTGTTCTCGGTGGGCGGCATGTTCGCCGTCTACGAGGGTTACGAGAAGATCCGCCACCCGCACGAGCTGGAGAACTGGTACTGGCCGGTGGGCGTCCTCGTCTTCGCGATCGTCGCCGAGGGCTTCTCCTTCCGCACCGCCATCAAGGAGTCCAACGCCCTGCGCGGCAAGCAGTCCTGGAAGGACTTCATCCGCCGCGCCAAGGCCCCCGAACTCCCCGTCGTCCTCCTGGAGGACTTCGGCGCCCTCATCGGCCTCGTCCTCGCCCTCGCCGGCGTGGCCCTCTCCCTGGCCACCGGCGACGGCGTCTGGGACGGCGTCGGCACCCTCTGCATCGGCATCCTCCTCGTCCTCATCGCCCTGGTCCTCGCCGCCGAGACCAAGTCCCTCCTGCTGGGCGAATCGGCGGGCCTGGACGAGGTGCGCAAGATCGAGAAGGCGATCGTCGACGGCGACACCGTCACCCGGGTCATCCACATGCGCACGCTCCACCTGGGCCCCGAGGAACTCCTGGTCGCCGCCAAGATCGCCGTCCAGCACGACGACACCGCCACCGAGGTCGCCACCGCCATCAACGCCGCGGAATCCCGCATCCGGGAGGCCGTCCCGATCGCCCGGGTCATCTACCTGGAGCCGGACATCTACAGCGAGAGGGAGGCGGCCAAGGGCGCGGACAAGGAGGCGGCGCCCGGGGGGCCGGGAACGGGAGCGGGGGCTCACTGATCGAGAGGGGGTTCCATCAGGCGAGACCCGCGGCTGCTGGGGGCGAACTCGACGCCCGCTGGAGCGACGGCCCGGAAAAACCACGGCCCGTCGGCCACCGGCGAGGCCACCCCGGCGGCGAACCGGCACCCGCGAGCGGGCCGCCCCGAGCCGCACGGCCCCCTCCCGCAACGCCCTCCCCGCAGCCCCTCGACCCCCCTCCGACCTGCACCGCAGCAACACGGACAGCCACCCCGGCCGGCCCCGGAACCCGGCTCCGGCCGCCCGTCACCCCACCCTCGCCCCCCTTCCCGCCCCCTCACCCCAGTACCTCCCCCTACAACCCCGTCTTTCCGGCCGACTTCACCCCGGAATCGGCGTGATCTTCCGAGAGGGGCTGGGGCGGGCCCGGCGTGCCGGTGTAGCTTGGAGCGGAAGCCAGACGTCGCTGCTGATGGCGGTCGGGCGGCCCGTACACGGGCCGGCCGAGGGAGAGAGGGCCTCCGACGGACTGCGCTGCGCGTACGCGGGCCCGCCCGTGTTCCTCCGTGCGTTCCCATGCCCGGAGGGCACTTCTGTGTCCGCCGCCGCGCAGACCAGCCGTACCCATCGACCTCGCCCCGAACCCGAGGAGCAGTTCACCATGGCTGTCGAGAACCGACAGGACTTCAAGGTCGCCGACCTCTCCCTGGCCGCCTTCGGCCGCAAGGAGATCACCCTCGCCGAGCACGAGATGCCCGGCCTGATGGCGATCCGCAAGGAGTACGCCGCGACCCAGCCCCTGGCCGGCGCCCGCGTCACCGGCTCGCTGCACATGACCGTGCAGACCGCCGTGCTGATCGAGACCCTCGTCGCCCTCGGCGCGCGGGTCCGCTGGGCCTCCTGCAACATCTTCTCCACCCAGGACCACGCCGCCGCCGCCATCGCGGTCGGCCCGGACGGCACCCCCGAGAACCCTCAGGGCGTCCCGGTCTTCGCCTGGAAGGGCGAGACCCTGGAGGAGTACTGGTGGTGCACCGAGCAGGCCCTGACCTGGTCGGACAGCCCCACCGGCGGCCCGAACATGATCCTGGACGACGGCGGTGACGCCACCCTCCTCGTCCACAAGGGCGTCGAGTACGAGAAGGACGGCAAGGTTCCCGCCGTCGACACCGCGGAGAACGACGAGCACCGCGTCATCCTCGAACTCCTCAACCGCACCATCTCCGGCGGCTCCCAGAAGTGGACCCAGCTCGCCTCCGAGATCCGCGGCGTGACCGAGGAGACCACCACCGGCGTCCACCGCCTGTACGAGATGCAGCGCGACGGCGTCCTGCTCTTCCCGGCGATCAACGTCAACGACGCCGTCACCAAGTCGAAGTTCGACAACAAGTACGGCTGCCGCCACTCCCTCATCGACGGCATCAACCGCGCCACCGACGTCCTCATCGGCGGCAAGACGGCCGTCGTCTTCGGCTACGGCGACGTCGGCAAGGGCTGCGCCGAGTCCCTGCGCGGCCAGGGCGCCCGCGTCATCGTCACCGAGATCGACCCCATCTGCGCCCTCCAGGCCGCGATGGACGGCTACCAGGTCACGACCCTCGACGAGGTCGTCGACAAGGCCGACATCTTCATCACCACGACCGGCAACAAGGACATCATCATGGCCGCCGACATGGCCAAGATGAAGCACCAGGCCATCGTCGGGAACATCGGCCACTTCGACAACGAGATCGACATGGCCGGCCTCGCCAAGATCCCCGGCATCGTCAAGGACGAGGTCAAGCCGCAGGTCCACACCTGGACCTTCGCCGACGGCAAGGTCCTCATCGTCCTGTCCGAGGGCCGCCTGCTGAACCTGGGCAACGCCACCGGCCACCCCTCCTTCGTGATGTCCAACTCCTTCGCGGACCAGACCCTGGCCCAGATCGAGCTGTTCGCCAAGCAGGAGGAGTACCCGGTCGGCGTCTACACGCTGCCCAAGCACCTCGACGAGAAGGTCGCCCGCCTCCACCTCGACGCGCTCGGCGTCAAGCTGACGACCCTGCGCCCCGAGCAGGCCTCGTACATCGGCGTCGAGGTCGAGGGCCCGTACAAGGCGGACCACTACCGCTACTGACCGCCCCCGCCGCCGGGCCGAGGCTCCCCCAGAGCCCACCCGGCAGCACCCGGCAGCACCGCAGAGGCAGGCCCCCGCACCCCCGTGCCGGGGGCCTGCCCCTTTCCCGCCCCACCCGAGCCACGCCCACGACGCCCCAGCCGGACCGGGCAACGCCTACGCGCCTCA
This sequence comes from Streptomyces sp. AMJ-169, assembly GCF_055597585.1. Classification (NCBI taxonomy): domain Bacteria; kingdom Bacillati; phylum Actinomycetota; class Actinomycetes; order Kitasatosporales; family Streptomycetaceae; genus Streptomyces; species Streptomyces sp. AMJ-169. The sequence continues at coordinate 3,153 of NZ_JBVLTJ010000012.1, read as the reverse complement.
GCCCGAGCCGACCAGCGCCCACGACGCTCCAGCCGGGCCGTCCAGCGTCCACGCGCCCCAGCCCGCGCTAAGACATCCCGGCCCGCCCTGTCACGACCCAGGACCCCCATGCCCCGCGGCCGCTATTCGCTCCACGACCCGCACGACCACACCCCTCTCGCAGAAGAACATTTCCAATGCGCCCCCGGCCCCACCGGCTGGCGCTACGTCGCCCAGCGCACCACCCCCCAAGGCGAACCCGCCGGCTCCGTCGACCTCGCCCTCGACGCCCTCGGCCGCCCCATCCGCCTCGAACTCCACGCCGCCGGCTGGCAGGTACGCGCCGCCGCCCTCGACGGCGTCACCTGGGTCCGCGGCGACCCCACCGGCGCCCACGCCACCGAAGGCAACGCCCCCGCCCACGCCTTCACCGGCACCTCCCCGGCCTTCCTCATCGCCACCGCCCGCCTCCTGCGCCTCACGCCCGCCTCCCCCGCGACCCGCGTCCGCCTCGTCTCCTTCACCGACCCCGTCCTCGCCCCCCGCACCGTGGACCAGTCCTGGGCCTTGGTGAACAGCGAAGCACACGCCACTGACAACGGCCCCCTGACCGTGGACGAATACCAGGTCACAGCCCTGGACACCGGCGAACGGCACACCGTTCACCTCACCGGCGACGTCGTCCTGTCCGCCCCCGGCATCGAACTGGAAGACCTGACCTCACCCCCGTCGACCTTCACCTGACCCGACGTCACACCGGCGGCACGAACCCCGTCCTCGGCACGGCGGCGGGCTCGGACACGGAAGACACCGGAGACACCGACGGCTCGGGACGAGAAGGCTGGACCGGCACTTGAGGAACGGCGCCCTGAGCCTCGTACGCCGAAGAACCACCCGCCGGGGGAGCGCCCGGGACCGGGGAAGCGTCCGGGACCGGGGGAGTGCCCGGGAACGTCCGCCGGGACTCGCGCGCCTGACGCTCCTGGAGCACGCCCGCCAGATACGCCGCGGGCGTCACCCCCTCCGGCGCCGGCACCCCCGTGCAGGCCGCCAGATCGCCCGCCAGCCGCACCGCCATGTCCCAGCCGACCTTCGGGTCCAACTGCCCCATCCGCCCCAGGTACTGCCGTACAGCCAGCCACAGCCCGTCCGGCACGGCCGACAGGTCCAGCTCCGCGAACCGGCCCGCGAGCCACGGCGGAGGCGGCGCCAGGAACCCCGTACGCGCCACCGGCACCCGCTCCCGCACCACCAGCGTCCCCGCGAAGACGTCCCCGAGCCGCCGCCCGCGCGCGGACACCAGCGAAGCCAGGACGGCGACCACCCCGCCCGTGAACAGGATCTCCACCGCCCCGATCGCCCCCCGCACCAACGCGTGCCGGAACCGGATCGGCCCCCCGTCGTCGCGCACCACCCGCAGCCCGCACACCAGCTTCCCCAGGGAACGCCCCTGGCTGAGCGTCTCCACCGCGATCGGCGCCCCCACCAGCACCAGCAGGAACGCGGCGACCGCCACCGCGAACTGCGCCGCCTCGTCCAACGACGCCGTCGCCGCCAGCAACCCGACCGACACCACCACGTAGACGACGAACACCACCACCAGATCCAGGACCACGGCCAGCGCCCTGCTGGGCAACCGCGCGGGCTGCACCTCCAGCGCCACCGCCTCACCCGTCACCAGCTCGCTCACGCCCGTCCCCTTCCCTGGCCTGCCCCTTGAACGGCAAGTCTGCCAAGCTGAACGCACTTCGCGCCCCAGTACGACAAGCTGACCCGAGCGCACCGGACGCCGACGAACAGCCCAGGAGCACGCACACCGATGGACCTCGACGTCTTCGTCTCCGCCCACCGCGCGGAATGGGACCGCCTCGACGCCCTTCTGCGCCGCCGGCTCACCGGCACTGAGGCCGACGAACTCGTCACGCTCTACCAGCGCACGGCCACCCATCTCTCCCTGATCCAGTCCAGCGCCCCCGACCCCCAGCTGACCGGCCGCCTCAGCCAACTCGTCGCCCGCGCGCGGAACACCGTCACCGGAACCCGCCGCGCCTCCTGGCGCGACGTCACCCGCTTCCTCGGCCACGACTTCCCGGCCGCCGTCTACCGCTCCCGCCGCTGGTGGGTGCCGACCGCGCTCCTGTCGACCGCCGTGGCCGTCCTCCTGGGGTGGTGGATCGGCACCCACCCAGAGGTGCAGTCGGCCATCGCCGCCCCCAGCCACCTGCGCGAACTCACCCGCCCCGGTGGGGAGTACGAGACCTACTACTCCAGCCACCCGGCGGCCTCCTTCGCCGCCCAGGTCTGGACGAACAACGCACAGGCCGCCGCCATGTGCCTCGTCCTAGGGGTCTTCCTCGGACTGCCCGTCCTATGGATCCTCTTCCAGAACATGCTCAACCTGGGCGTCGGCTTCGGCCTCATGTCCTCCGCCGGACGCCTGGACACCTTCCTCGGCCTGGTCCTCCCGCACGGCCTGCTCGAACTGACCGCCGTCTTCGTGGCCGCCGGTACGGGTCTGCGCCTGGGCTGGACCGTCATCGACCCCGGCCCGCGCACCCGCCGTACCGCCCTCGCGGAGGAGGGCCGCGCCGCCGTGGGCATGGCGATCGGCCTGGCCCTGGTCCTGTTCGTCTCCGGCGCCATAGAAGGCTTCGTCACCCCCTCCGGCCTGCCCACCTGGGCCCGCATCACCATCGGCGTCACCGCCGAGCTGGCCTTCCTGGCCTACGTCTACGTCGTCGGCGGACGCGCGGCCCGCACGGGTACGACGGGGGACGTGGCAGCCGCCGAACGCAGCGCCACTGTTCCCACAGCCGCCTGATGTGCGTCGACCGCCGTTGAGCTGTTAGTCTCCTCCTCGCCCCACAAGAACCGTTGACACGGGTCTTGCAGGGCGGTAGATTCGAACAGTTGCCTGGAACTGGATCTGATCCGGTCGGCAGTCAGCTAGTATCTACAGCGCCTCTCCGGAAGATCGATTCAATTCGCTCCCGTTGAAGCCTCCCCCGATGAAATCGGAAAACGAACGGCCGGTCAGACCGGCCCGGAAGTTCTGATAAAGTCGGAGCCGCCGGAAAGGAAACCGCGAAACAAAAGCGGGGAACTGGAAAGCACCGAGGAAATCGGATCGGAAAAAGATCTGATAGAGTCGGAAACGCAAGAACGAAGGGAAGC